>NZ_JBYFCJ010000027.1:0-103561 GCF_057652235.1 Arsenicibacter sp. R0_47
CGATCAGTTTGCGGATGATTTTAACTCACTAATCGAATTTATGACCATGCATAGGGTTTTATGAGAAAGCCCTGTATGTTAACTGACGTTGTTGACTATTTTACGACTATGCCGGATTCCCACCGGATCGCGGTATTGGTGTTAAGTTTGTTCTCATTCTGGCTGCTGGAACAAAGAGAAAACTGGCGTTTAACGTATGCCCGCCGCTATCATGCGCTGACAAATGCTGCTTTTGTTACCGTCAGCGGACTGGTTCAGCTGGTATTTGGTATCCTGCTGATCAAAGACCTGAACTGGGTGGCCGACCACCACTGGGGAATTGCCTATACGATTCCGGGTATGCAGTCGCCGGTCTGGCATTTTATCATCGTGTTTCTGGTGCTGGATTTTCTGGAATACGTGTACCATGTGTTTATGCACCGCTATGCGAATCTGTGGAAGTTTCATGCCATTCACCATGCTGACCCTAACGTAGATGTATCGACGGTGCTGCGCGAGCATCCGGGCGAAACAGCGATCCGGCTGACGTTTCTGTTGCTGTTTGTCTTTATCAGCGGAGCCACGTTCTGGGCGCTGATGGCCCGACAGTTTCTGCAGATTATCAGCAATGTGACGGCCCATGCCCACCTGCGGTTACCCGAAAAGTGGGATAAAGCACTGAGCTATGTCTTTGTGACCCCAAACTTTCACCATGTACATCACCATGTTGTGCAGCCCTATACCGACAGTAATTACGGTGATGTGCTGACGATCTGGGACCGCTTTTTCGGTACATTCCGTACCCTCAACGTGCATGAACTCCGGTTTGGCCTCGATACGCATCCGGAGCCGGACAGCGGCGCCACATTCGGATATCTGCTACAGCGGCCGTTTATAGACCTTGACGAAGAACAACCCGTCATTGCCTGCCAGACCGCCATCGAATCCGAAGCAAATAGCTGAATCCCATCTTTGCATTGCTGCATTTCGTACGGGCGACCCCACGTGGTCGCCCTTTTTTTAGCCGCGGGCCCTTTTTTTAGCCATGGTTGCCCTTTAGCCGTGGCCGCTTTTTTTAGCCCTCCATATTTTCCGCCTGCATCAATTATTTTCAGACACATGCTTGTACATACAAATAAAGGGGCTACTTTTGTATCAACAGAAATATATAGCCATGAAGACCGACGTTGAAAAGCCAGTGACCCGTTTCAGTGCATGCCTGATGTTTTCGGCCAATGCATTGGCGCGCGCCATTACGGCTATCGGGGAAGAGGAGTTCGGGCGGTTTGGCTTGTCGTACTCACACGCGTATTTGCTGATGGAGGTGATCGACAGCCCTGGTATTACCCCTTCGCAGTTGAGTAACTCGCTGTATCTGACACCATCAACCATTACGCGGCTGATTGAAAAGCTGGAACAGAAACACCTGGTAAAACGGGAGGCAGAAGGCAAAAATACATTTGTCTACCCGACCGAACAGGGAATTGCCATGACAGACGACATCCGTGCGGCCTGGGACCGCACCGGCGAACGATATATGACGGCAATCGGTGAAGAGCAGGCCCACGCCCTCGCTAAGCAGGTATTCCGTGCCGTTCGTGCGCTGGAAGGCGAATAAATTTTTTGAAAATATTGTTGTATGTGCAAACAAATTTAAGGTATGAAAAACAACAAACCATGTATAGGCTTGCTGGCCGGAAAAGGAAGTGCCATGACAAAAGAAGTTTGCCAGCAGTTGGCAGAGGAGGGAATTACGGCCATTGTGCGGGAGAAAAAGCCGGTTGTTGATGAGCCGGTGTCTGACGTCAACGACATGCTGCGTCAGCTGCGCGGCGAACCGGGTAAGGACTTATTTTTTAACGGGTGGAAATTACTGTTTTAGCATGTAACAAAGCTATTTACTCATAACAACATACTAACCTTTCGGGTTATAAACCAACAGAGACGCAATTCAATGCGTCTCTGTTGGTTTATAATAGCTGCGAATTCACTATGAAAACTGCACTGATTACAGGCGCTAATGTTGGTATCGGACTGGCAACGGCCAAAGCACTGGCGCAACGGGGTTTTAATCTGATCCTCGTTTGCCGCAATGCACAAAAAGGAGCAAAAGCACTGGACGACATCAAAAAAGCAAATCCGAAGATCAACGCTGAACTGCTACAGGCAGATTTATCGGATCTGGATTCGGTCCGGAAGGCGGCGGGCTATGTTATTGATCATTACGACCGGCTGGATGTCCTGATCAACAATGCCGGCTATACGCCTGATAAAATTGAGTTTGTAACCGGTGGCAAAGCCGGTCAGGGGATCGAAAAGTCGTTTTTTGCCAATCATATCGGGCATTTTGTACTGACGCACCACCTGATGCCGCTCCTGAAACGGACGGCAACCGAAACAAAGGATGTGCGGGTAATCAGCCTGTCGTCGGCGGCCTATCAGATGGGGCGTAAAGCACGGCTGTTCCGCCGGATTGAAGGGATTTCCACCCTGCAGGCGTATTGCGACGGTAAGCTGGCAAACCTGTTGTTTGCAAAAGGACTGGCAAAAGACGTTGCCGGCACCGGTATCACCGCTTATTCGGTACATCCGGGCGTGGTGAAAACGAACTTTGCCAATACCTCAACCGGTCTGTTTAAAGTAGCGCTGGCACTCGCCCAGCCGTTTATGCGGACACCGGAAAAGGGCGCCGAAACGTCCATCTGGCTGGCTGCTGCCCCGCTGAAAACCATCGGCGCGGCAAACAATGGTGGTTATTTTCAGGATTGTAAACCCAAAACAACCCGCAACCCCGACATCACGTCACAGAACGTTGACTGGTTGTGGAACAATTCATTACCCTTCGTGTAGAGACGCAATATCTTGCGTCTCAAATCACTGTCGTGTTTGGTATTCAGGTTTGATTGGGGTATAAAAAAAGAGACGCAAAATATTGCGTCTCTACATATCATTAATTATCGCCCGCCGATCGGAATCAGGTAGCCGATAGTTCCCTGTAATAGTGCCCGTTTAATGGTTGACGGATCTTCGGTAGGCGAGGTTGGCGTTGAGACTTTCGGACTGTTATCGCCAATATGGTACAGTGCACGGGCTTCTACTGTCAGATGGCCCGGACCCAGCGGCAGTGCCACGCCCAGACCACCGGCTGCTCCGTAGGAAATCCGTCCCTCAGAGCCATTAAACGTTACTTTATCGTCGAACGGTACCCCGAGCAGCGTACCTTTTGTCCGGCCGCTCAGCGTGTAGGCTCCATAAGGGCCGACATTCACGAAAAAGCGGGTGGCCGCCGGCTCACCAAACGAAAACTTAAGCAGGAGCGGGACTTCGATCCGGTTTTCAATACCGGTAACCGTTAAATCCAGGTTCGTACCGCTGGCGGTTGCCTTGATTTTCTGCTGGCTATAGTTGATTTCAGGCTGGAATGAGAAAAGGCCGCGACCGAAATTCAGGACCAGCCCCCCGACATAACCCACTTCGCTGCCAAGCTTAGCGCCTGTAACCGTTTCGAGCGGAAGCAGGTAGGATGCCCCTGCCCGGAAACCAACGTGAAAACCGGCTTCATCGTCGGACATGGCCACGGCAGAAGGTGCCGGAGCCGGTGTTGTTGTCGCTGGCCGGCTGGCTGGTGCCGGTTTGCCGGTCGTGCCTGGTTTAGCCGGTGTGGTTGCGCCCGGTTTCGACTGGTTAACGCCGTGGTATTCATCATACATTTTCTGCAGGCGGTTTTCAGAGCCTTCGCCGGACGTTGTGGTTGCCGCCGGTGTTGCCGCCGGAGCCGTAGAAGCCGGTTTGGTGACGCTGCCTGCCGGTTTGGTACCGGTTGCTGATGTTGGTTTTGTCGTCGTTGTTGTTGTTTTTTTTGCCGGTGTCGTCTGCGCAAACACAAGTGAGCCGGACAAACATATCATAACTGCTGAAAGACAAATCTTTTTCATACTAGATAGAACGGGAGTTGAATGGTAACAATGTTACAAGATATTGGAGTAAGGTGAACGGATGACCGAGTGAAAGGTGACCGCTTTTGAGTATTCGGTAGGGAGTTAAAAACATCTGGTTACGAAAACGGATTTATGATAATGAACCCTGACCCCTCAGGGCAGGAGCATATTAACGAAAAGCGTCATGAAAACCCAACAGTCGAAAATAGCATTGGTAACGGGGGCCAACCGTGGCATCGGTCATGAGGTAGCCCGACAACTTTGTAAACGCGGATTTGCCGTTTTTATTGGTTCGCGTGATTTTGTAAAAGGGCGTTTGGCCTGCGAAGAGCTGTGCTCGGAAGGTTACGAAGCCATCTGTCTGCCGCTCGACGTAACGGATCCGGTCAGTATCCGGCAGGCGGTCGGGACGTTTTCGCAGAAGGCCGATCACCTCGATGTGCTGATCAATAACGCCGCTATTCTGGAGGATCACGGTGAAGATATTTTGTGCCTGAACGCCGAAATGCTGGAACGGACGCTGAAAACAAACACCATTGGCCCGATTCTGGTAACGCAGGACTTCCTGCCCTTTTTGCAGAAAAGTCCCGATGGCGGCCGGATCATTAACGTGTCGAGCGGGGTGGCGTCGCTGGAGAATATGGAAACCTATGCACCGGCCTACAGTATTTCAAAGGCTGCGCTGAATGCCGTAACCCGTCAACTGGCATCATCGCTGAAGGAACATAATATCGCCGTCAATTCTGTCAGTCCGGGCTGGACGCGCACCGACATGGGCGGCACATCGGCCCCGCGTCCGGTCGAAAAAGGGGCGGAGGCCATTGTCTGGATAGCTACCGATGTTCCGCTGTCTGAAACGGGCGGATTCTGGCAGGATAACAGGCGGATGCCCTGGTAAATGTGTAATTTGCCGGTGCTATGGAAAACCACCGGACAACGCTCTATACAACGCTGGCAGCCGTTTACGATGCCATGTATCGTACCTTCATTGATTACGATGAGGAGTTTACGTTTTACCACGGCCTGCTCCGGCAACACAATTGCCGGACAGTGCTCGAAATCGGGTGCGGCAGTGGTCATCTGGCCAGCCGGCTGAGCCCGCATGTGACCTACACGGGCATGGACATCAGTGCGGATATGCTGGCGCTCGCCCGGCAGCATGCTCCCGGTGTGTCGTTTATGAAAGCAGACATGACGGCGTTTACTATTCCGGAACCAGTTGATGCCGTGTTGATTACGGCCCGCAGCATTTCATACCTGCTGACTAACCCGCAGTTATTGTCGGCCTTCCGGCACATTGCCGGAGCACTGAAACCGGACGGGTTACTGGTCTTCGACTTTATTGAAGCAGTTTCCTTTTTTGACCGGTTGCAGCCTGATCAGCTACTGGTGCATAACGCGTCTTTCGGGGGAATTGATTACCGGCGCGAGAGCCGGTATACCCCTAATCTGGCAACGGGCCTGACCTGGGACTGGGCTTCGGTTTATTTTGCCCGGCAAGGCGTTGCCCGGCAAGGCGTTGCGCAGCAAAACGGGGAGGAGGCCTATGCGGAAATCGGCCGTGATCTGGCGACGCTGCGGGCATTTCTGCCTTTTGAAATGCAGTTGCTGTTAAACGAAGCAGGTTTTACGATTGAGGAGACGATTGTTAAGGCGTCGTATGCCTTTGATACGCATGTTATTGTCGCAAAAACGTAGAGCCGCAAGATATTGCGGCTCAGGTGATGCCGGTGTGAGCCGTACGTATGGACCGGAAATGACAGGCAATTGTCATGCAGATGTTGGGTACGGATTGTAGTAAAAGAGCCGCAATATCTTGCGGCTCTACACGTTGATCTAAAATTTCAGGTTAAACTGCGCATTGAAAATAGTGCCCAGCTGACTGAAATGAGACCCGTCATACGTTACGTTTGAATACCGGCCGTTGAACGTAATCAGGTTATACTGGCTGAAGTATTTCTGACTCGGTATGTTGTCGTCTGCGTTGTAGTGCGTTTTCACGCCGGTTTTCAGGTCGATGAAATTCCACTTCGGCATGACATTGAACAGGTTTGACGCGTTCAGGGTCAGGGTCGCTTTCGGCGAGAACGGAATTGAAACGCTCAGGTCGGTAACGACGCGGGGCACAAACTCCGTATCGGTATTGTCGTCCAGACCATTCTGGTGGAAACGGGTCGGGCCAAACAGCGTATTGTTCAGGTTAAAAATGATCTTTTTGATCTGATAATCAAAGCCAAGGATCATCTTATATTTTGGCCGCGAGGTAAACAGCAGGGCGTCCTGCGTGCGGTCGAATACCGACTTACCGGCGTCGGCAATCAGTTTCGTATTTTTGACTGACGTATATTTATTCTCGAACGTATAGTTACCTGCGAGGTTGATTCCGAGTTTATTACCGCCCAGCAGCAGGTTCCGCTGCGAAATCACAAAATCCAGACCGGAGGTGGTCGTGTTCAGCGCATTTGAGAAGAAACTCACGGCAACAATGCCGTTGGATGTCAGGATTTTATCCAGTGCCGTATTACCGGCGGCAGTTCCGGCAATCTCTGAGCCGAGCACAATCCGGTCTTTTACCTTAATGTTGTAGTAATCAAGCGTGATGCTCAGGTTACGGGTTGGATTCAGACCCAGGCCAAATGTAAAGTTGGTCGATTTTTCCGGTGTCAGCTTCGGTACACCCAGGGCAAACGCCTGCGGGCTTACGTTGTTAACAATCCCCTTTGTCTGAATACCCTTGCCTGGTACAAAGCTTGCCTGGGCCAGCTGCTGATAAATCTGGTGCAGCAGCGGTGCGCGGAAACCGGTTGAATACGAGGCACGCAGGGTGAGTTTATCGTCAAGAAGCTTGTAGCGGGAGCTGATTTTAAAGACCGTAGCGTTGCCGAAATCACTGTAACGCTCGGCCCGGAACGTTCCGTTGATCAGGAAGTCTTTGGTAATGTCGTAGCCCAGATCGACATAGCCCCCGAAGTTAAACCGGGTGTTGGAACCGGCGTTGTTCGGCGTAATGCCCGGGAAAGAGTCTGCCCCTGAGCCGACATACGATGCTGTATCACCCACAAATACGGTAAAGGTCTCCGCCCGGAACTCGCTGCCGAACGCCACATTCAGCTTATCGGAAACCGCTTTTGAAATGTCAATATTGCCGACGTTGTGCGAGAATGAGTAGCCGCCTGGTTTAAAGTAGATCGGAGAGTTCTTACCCAGACTGCGGTTGCGCGAGTTCGATACGGTATACAATTGCTTGTTGCCGCCGGTTGTAAAGCTGAGATCCGTTTTCCAGCCGTTGGTTTCGCTGCGCAGGCCGACGGTGGCGTGATAATCGTTAAGGTCGCCCTGGAAAGTCGGTACATAGCCCATATACGGTTGACCGGCCGGTGTCAGCAGCCCGTCGTCGGTTGTGCGCCAGTAAGGCGTCCGGTAGTTGGCAAAGCTGTTGACTTTCTTATAGACGTAAGCTGCTGTGTAGTAGAACTCTGTGTTGTCGCTCAGTGAATTGCCGCCATTAATCAGGAACTTAGCCGACGTCGTTTCCGGCTGCCCGTTAATGTTTCCGGCATCCGGTTTCTGGGCCAGGAACGCTTTTACCTGCGCCAGCGGTGCACCGAATCCCAGATCAGGGTCGGCTTCGGCTTCGGCACTGACCTTGCCCGGACGGTTGGCGAGGGCCGAACGGCTGAAATCGATGGTATAGTTCAGGTAGCCTTTACCGAAATTGGCCCCGTTGTTAACGGCAATCCCGAACAGCTGCCCGTCTCCTTTGGCGGTGATACCGGCCGAAAGGGTAGCCGAGCCGTATTCGTATTTGTCTTTCAGGATAATGTTCATAACCCCGGCGATGGCGTCAGAGCCGTATTGAGCTGATGCCCCGTCGCGCAGGATTTCAACCCGCTTGATGGCCTGCTGCGGAATGGCCGAAATGTCGGCACCGCTTTCGCCGCGGCCCGGCGAGGTCTGGATGTACATCAGCGCGCTGGTATTTTTCCGTTTCCCGTTGATCAGGATCAATGTGCGGCTCGGGCCCATGTTCCGGATTTCGTACGGATCAAGGAGCGATGTGGCATCGTTGACGGGTGTATTTACGGTATTGAACGAAGGCACGCGGTATTGCAACGCTTTATCGAAGGTTGGCTGGCCGGTGCTGCGCAAGTCTGTAGCCGACAGAATATCGACCGGAATCGGGGAGTCGGTAATGGTGCGCTTCGAGTTTCGGCTACCAACCGCAATGACTACTTCACTCAATAGTTCGGCATTTTCGGCCATTGTTACATCAATAACCGATTGGCCGGCCTTGACCGTAACATCCTGTGGTTTGAAGCCGATAAAACTAAAGACCAGCGTGGCATTGTCGGAGATGTCGATTTTATACTTGCCTTCATTGTCGGTAACTGCGCCGCGGTTTGTACCTTTTACTTGTACACTGACACCGGCTAGCGGAGTCGATTTTTCATCTTTTACCGTTCCGGAAACCGGCCGGGTTTGTGCGAATGAAACCGAAAGAGCCGTAAGGAATACGGTTAATAAGGTGAATACATTTTTTAACATAATACAGATGATAGGTGGTTAACGGGCTAAACATAAAGTATTTTGAGTGAAAAAGTAATGGCGGAATAATATTTTGTGTTTTTAGTTAATAGCGATACATATTTGTTGTATTATCTTGTATGTAAATTACTGAATTCCGTTTATTAAGTAGGTGATAAGTGTCATTAAGACATAAAACAACCGGTTGGGAATATTACTTTTCGTGGATGGTGAGATGAGGGAAGTATTGTAGGGTAAATTTTGCCGGCCGGAATAATAAACCGGGAACCAATAGGCTTTTTGGTAAAGTTGTACTTCACGGGTATCTTTCGGATACAGTTATTATTTTTTTGGCGCTGGCAATAGCGTTAACCTTCTCAATTACATGACCACTTTAGAAATCGTACAGCAGTATTACGCGTGTTTCAATCAGAAAGACTGGCAAGGTATGCTGGCCTTGCTGCATCCGGAAATCAGGCATGAGGCCAATCAGGGAGATGTTCGTATCGGCATCGAAAAATTTACTGAGTTTTTGCAACTGATGGACACTGCCTACGACGAAACGCTGACCGATATGGTATTCTTCACCGAATCTTCAGACTCGCGGATCGCGGTTGAGTTTGTTGTAAACGGTATTTACAAACAGGGAGAGGAAGGGTTGCCGCCCGCGCATGGTCAGACGTATGTGTTGCCGGCAGCGGCCTTTGTTGCCGTTACAGATGGTAAAATCTCACGTGTAACGACCTATTACAACCTACCGCTCTGGGTTAAGCTGGTTTCTGAATAGTGGACGGTATGGAGACTTTGTCGTTCATCCGGAAACAGGGAGCGGGCATCGGAGAGGTTTTTGATGACCTTGCCTCGCTGCGGATCGCTGTTTTCCGCGATTTTCCATATCTCTACGAAGGTTCGGTAACGTACGAAAAAAGCTATCTGCAGACATATGCCAGGGCTGATAAGGCATTTTTGTTTGCAGTCTATGACGGGCCTGTCATGGTCGGGGCTACCACCTGTATTCCCCTGGCCGACGAGACGGCGGAGGTCCGGCAGCCGTTCGAAACGGCAGGCATGGACCTGAACACGATTTTTTATTTTGGTGAGAGTATTCTGCTGAAAGCTTACCGTGGCCTCGGTCTGGGACACCGTTTTTTTGATGAACGGGAAGGCCATGCCCGTAGCTTCGGTACTTATACGACCACTTGTTTCTGCGCCGTAGACCGTGGCGGAAACCATCCGGCCCAACCTGCCGGTTACCGCCCGAACGATGCTTTCTGGCTCAAGCGCGGCTACCGGAAGGTGCCGGCCCTGCAAAGTACATTTGACTGGCCAGATATCGGTGAAACCCACTCAACGCCAAAGCCAATGATCTATTGGATGCGGCCGTTAACCCCCTAAAATCCCCCTTTCTGATCATGAATGTAACCGTGGCTACGGCCCAATACCCCATCACCGGCCATACCTCGTTCGAAGCCTGGCAATCGCACGTTAGCCATTGGGTCAACGAGGCGGCTTCGCAGCAGGCCGAACTCCTGCTTTTTCCGGAATACGGTTCTATGGAACTGGTCAGCATTTTTCCGGAAGCGGTCAGGCATGACATCCGGCAGCAGGTGGAGGAAATGGATTCACTGAAAGATGCGTTTTGTGACGTGTTTGCCGAACTGTCACTGATGCATCAGGTGGTGATTGTGGCGCCCAGCCTGCCGGTAATCGACAATGGAAAACGGGTAAACCGTGTCTATGTGTTTTCGCCGAAAGGCCTGGTCGGTTATCAGGATAAGTTCTTCATGACCCGTTTTGAAGACGAGGAGTGGGGTATTGAATCGGCTGACAAGCAACTGACCCTGTTTGAAGCCGACTGGGGCAGCTTTGGCATTCAGATTTGTTATGATGTTGAGTTTGCGCTGGGTTCGCATTGGCTGGCCGGTGCCGGTGCCTCGCTGATTCTGGCCCCAAGCTGCACGGAAACCATTCGCGGGGCAACGCGGGTACACGTGGGCGCACGGGCGCGGGCCCTTGAAAATCAGGCTTACACGATTGTGTCGCAGACGATTGGCGAGGCCCCGTGGTCGCCGGCCGTTGACCTGAACTACGGGTTTGCCGCTATCTACGCCGCCCCCGATAAAAAACTGCCCGAAGAGGGCATCGTAAAAACCATGCCGCCGCAACAGCCGGGCTGGCTCGTTCAGTCGCTGGATTTATCGCTGCTCGACCACGTCCGTGAAGACGGGCAGGTGTTCAACTACAAGGATCACCAGCGCCTGCACACCGGCTTTTACCTGGAAGACATTAAGGTAGTGACGGTACAGATATAGGTTTTTTGAACCACGAAGGCGGGAAGAACTGAAGGGGCACGAAGTTTTTATACACGTTGTGCTCCTTTCTGTCTTCCCGCCTTCGTGGTCAGAAAACTACCACACAAACGTCCCCGCTGAGTTGGCCGGCAGCGAAGCCGTCATGGTTTTGCCCTTGAACGCTACCGAAAACGTCTGCGGACCTGCCGCTTCGTTCAGCACAATCAGCACATGTTCCCCCTTCGGCGTCCGGAACGCAACGTTCGGCAGTTTGTCGGCCATTGACGAAGCAATACGGACCGAACCCGGCCGGACAAACTTGCTGGCAATGGCCACGATATAATACGCCGGATTGCGGGTGATGGTATTGCCGTCAATCGTCAGCGCTCCCAGACATCCCGTACAGCCGCCGATGGTGTGCGGCTCCTGCTTCGGGTCGGCGGCCAGGTTCCATTCCAGTACAGTGCGGCTCCAGTTGCGGGTAGCACCAATAATCAGGTTTTTGACGTGCCAGTTCATATCGCCCTTCATGTTGCCGGGCGCACCAATCCATTGTTCGGTGAAATAAATGTGCTTGTCGGGGTGGGCGTTATGAACCTCGCTTAATGCCTCAACCTTCCCGCCATAGAGGTGAAACGCCGAACCATCGACGTATTTTCGGGCCTCCGGATCGTTCAGGATAGAGATTGGGTAATCGACGCGGTCGGCGTTGTGGTCATAGAGCAGGATGCGGGTGGTAATGCCCGCCGTTTTAAATGCCGGTCCCAAATTGTTTTTGATGAACGCCGCCTGCTCTTCGGGCAGCATCAGCAGGCTTGGGTTATTGCCCGGATGCAGCGGCTCGTTCTGGATGGTAACGGCGTCGATCCGGATGCCTTCGCGCTTCATGGCTTGAATGTAGTTGACAAAATACTGCGCATAGGTCTTATAAAATTCTGGTTTCAGGCTTCCGCCTTTGGTTTCACCGTTGGTTTTCATCCACGTCGGCGGCGACCAGGGCGTGCCCATGATGCGGATGGCCGGGTTGATGGCCAGAATCTGTTTCAGAACCGGAATAAGCCAGGGTTTATCCGGAGCCAGACTGAACCGTGCCAGGGTTGGGTCGGTCTGACCGGCGGGCAGGTCATCGTACGAAAACGTCCGGTCATCGAGGTCGGAGGCGCCGATACTGATCCGCAGAAAGCTGACGCCGATGTTATTGCCGTCGGTTGCAAACAGTTCTTTCAGGATGGCCGTCCGCTGTGTAGCCCCCATTTTTTGCAGCAGCATCGCACTGCCGCCCGTCAGCGTATAGCCGAAGCCGTCCATTGACTGATAGGTTTGGGTAGGGTCGATCTGAATAACCGGCCCGGAAACGGTCGCGGCTTGAAACGATAGCGGAGTAGTTTGTTTTTTGAACAGGGCAGAGCCGTCGGGATTCGTCAGCCAGAGCGCAACGGGCTGGGCTATAGCTCCGAAACGGGTAATCGTGAGCAGACCGGCGCAGGCCAGCACGGTAAGGGTTTGCTTCATCATGGTCATAGGGTAGTGCCACAAAGGCACGGAGACAATAAGAAGCACAAAGATGTAATTATTTTTAAATTAGTTTAAACCAGTGGTGGAACGACTAGGCGTCCCCGACTAGGCGTCCCCGACCGACAGGCGGCCCTGTCAAACGGGGGCGTCCTACGCTCGTGCCACCACTAGCCACTATTTACTTCTTCAGGTATTGATTCAGCGGGCAGGCGGGTTGTTGTTGCAGTCCCTCTACCACGGCGGCAGCGTTGAACTTCGCACCGGCCAGGTTTGTGTGCGTGTGGTCGCCGGGGAAGAACTCCGCTTTCAGTTTTGCCTCGTTATAACCGGCTTCGTATTTTCTGGCGATGTTCTCGTTCAGGTCAATAAACGTGGCACCTTCGGCGGTCGCACACTGGGCTGCCCAGGTCGCGTAGCTGTTTATACCGCGTTGTACGCTGCCGTCTTTCCAGACATTGCGGGGCACCAGCGAACAGACAACCGGGGTTGCGCCCTTGCTTTTGGTGTCGCGGATGTACTTCTTCATGTACCAGCCGTAGGAGTGCACGATTTCGTGCTTCTTCGTCAGCAGGTTGTCGATTTCTTCCGTTTCATCGCCGATACCCCTGATCGAGCCACGGGCACGGGTTGTGTCATTGATAGCCCCCGCATCGTTGTGGCCGAACTGCATGATCACAAAATCGCCGGGTTTGAGTGCTGCCATGATTTTATCCCAGCGGCCTTCGGTCAGAAAAGTCCGGCTGCTGCGTCCGCCGATGGCGTGGTTTTCAATATGGATACGGGTGGTGTCGAAATACGGGCTGATGACGCTGCCCCAGCCCCAGAGCCCGTCAGAACCTTTGCCCGATCCGTTCCGGACGGTCGAATCACCGATGATATACAGGGTAGGCCGTTGCTGAAACTGGCTGAAGGCAAAGCAGATAAGGCAGAGAAACAGGAGTTTTTTCATATACAGAACAGGTTTTTGTCCAGAGGTTGGTTGTTGTAAAAGCGGTTAACGGGTTAACGTAATATTGGGCTTTGGTGGTGTTTTCATGCCGTGGCCCAGAAAAAAGCCGGTATGCGGGGGCTGGTTATAGGCCACATTCTGCCAGGCAATACTCAGCCGGTATTGCGGATCGTGCATGAGCGTATAAAACCGGTGATTCGTCGGGATAGTCGTCGAAAAAATGCGCAGATTCCTGTTGTCCGTTGTCCGCAGTATTACCTCTTCCCGCCAGTCACCGAAGAGGTCGGCGCTCAGGGCGGGCGTCGATTTTGACCCGTTGTTCGAGGCGCATCCTTCGGCGGTAAATAACCGGCCCGCACGGTATTTGTCAATATGGTTGCCGTCGAGCAGTTCGCGGGTCAGGTCGCCGTCCCACCAGACAAGGAAGTTGGTCGAGGAAGGATTGTCGCCGATACGTTCCCCTTTCGTATTATACAAACCGTTCGATCCCGACCACCAGATTTCGGCGCCGGCATTGGTCGAATCAATATCTTCGGCCACGCCCCGGCCTACGTCTTCGCCCGGCATTTTACCCCAGATAATCTCCCCGGTCCGGGCATCGAACAGGGCTGCCCCGAACCCGTTTTCAAAACCCTGAATCCGCGCTTCGTTTTCGTGGATGCCAAACGCTTCGGGACCCGGCCGTGAGGGGTCAAGATCCGATACGTGCAGCGCATCCCCGTGGCGGAGTTTGGTGGTATAGAGTGGTTTGCCCGTATCATCAACGGCCATCGAACCATAGATAATCTCGTCCTTACCGTCGTTGTCAACATCCGTTACCGTCAGGTTATGATTGCCCATACCCGAATAGCCCGGTATGTCTTTTGAATCGAACACCCAGCGGGAAGTGAGTTTGCCATCGCGCCAGTCCCAGGCGGCCAGAACGGTGCGGCCGTAGTAGCCCCTGCACATGATCACACTCGGGCGTTTGCCGTCGAGATAGGCAACGCAGGCGAGAAACCGGTCAACGCGGTTGCCGTTGTTATCGTTGCCCCCGATACCGCCAACGCCGCCCCATCCATTGGTCGGGTTGCGCGACGGAATGTAGTCTGTTGTTATAAGGGCTGCCCCGGTTTTACCGTCAAAAATGGTGAAGTACTCGGGGCCGTCCATGATCTTACCGAAGCGGGGGCTGTTCTCGTCGCGGTCAACCCAGTGTTTACTGGAATCGCCGATGACCTTACCGAGGCCGTCGATGGTGCCGTCGGCGGTTTTGCAGGCCACTTCGGCGCGTCCGTCACCGTCGAGGTCATAGACCATAAACTGGGTGTAATGGGCTCCTTCGCGGATGTTGGTGCCTAGGTTGATGCGCCAGAGCAGGGTGCCATCCAGTTTGTAGCCCTCCAGAACGGGCGCGCCGGTAAGGCCTTTCTGAGAGTTGTCGCGGCCGTTTTTGGTCTGATGCACCACCAGATCATAGTCGCCGTCGCCGTCAAGATCGGCCGCCGAGGCATCGTTCGGGACATAGCCGTCGGGGGTTTGCAGCGGCAGATTAATGTACGGTTGCACCGGCGCATTGGCGGCCAGGGTAACCGGTTTGCTGTCGGCCTGCTCTTTTCCGTTCAGTACCGCCCTGACTGTATACCGGACAGACTGACTTAAATCAACACCCTGATCCACGAAATTGGTACTCTGCCGGATGGGCGCCGGATTGACCTTTACCGCTTTACCGTTGCCGGATGTCCGGTACAGGTTAAACGCAATGGCATCGGGTTCCGTCCCCAGCAGCCGCCAGCCGACATAAACGCTGTTGCCGGCCTGCGGGATGGCAATCAGGCCGCGGCTGAGGTGTTCCATTTGCCGCTGTGCCTGCGCAACAGTGGTGATCAAGAGCAGCAGGCAGGCGAAAAGACTACGGGTTTTCATAACGTACGTTAGGTTAGTTGCCATCGGGTTTAATGGCGGTAATCATCGGGCTCAGCGGCCAGTACCACGACTGAATCGGGTCGGGCCGGGCGGGGTCAAAGGTTGTTAGCTCCGGTTTCAGCTCTTTGGCCAGATCAGGAATGGTGCGTTTGATGCCTTCGGCAATACACCGGGCGATTTCGTAAGCCCCGTACGTACTGAAATGGGTATTGTCTTTCAATTCCTGGGTTTGTCCGGGAAAACTGTTGGCAGGGTAGTGGACAAAGGCTTTGAGGGAAGCTTCCGGCCCCCAGGCTTCATAGAGGACCTTGCTCATGGCATTGAGGTCGATCAGCGCCACCTGCTCTTCCTGTGCCGTTTGCCGCATAGCCGCTGGGTAGTCGCCGAGGGTGTTGCGGATGTGGCCGGTTGAGTCGAAGTCGCGGCGGTGCATCGATGTTACCAGCACCGGAATGCCGCCCCGCTTGCGGGCTTCGGTGATGTAGTATTTTACCTGCTCTTTGTAGGTTGTGAACGGGTCGACGTGTGCGCCGCCCGGCTTCTGGTCGTTGTGGGCAAATTCGATAAAGAGGTAATCGCCGGGCTTCATCAGGCTCAGGATTTTAACGAGCCGTTTTTCACTCTGAAAACTTTTCAGGGCCTCGCCCGATTCGGCATGGTTGGCTATTACTACGTTGCCCGGCTTAAAAAAGTACGGAATCATCTGCCCCCACGCGGCCCACGGTTCGCGGTCCTGATCGACTACGGTGGAGTTACCGGCCAGAAAAACCGTTCTGGCGGTTGTATTCGGGGTAATGGTCAGGGCACAGAGTTTGGTGGCCGGTCCGTTAAACTCCAGTGTCAGCTGATGATCCCAGTTCAGGTAAGCCAGTTCGCGGGGTTTTAGCCGGACTTTTTCCTGCGCGCTGATTTCCGGATACCGCACATTGACGGTGAAGGTTTGGGTGACAAACTGCCCCTTCGCCGTTTTCACCGCTCCACCCGTCAACCGGCGCGATTCGGCGCGAATAAAGGTAGCCGATTCACCCCCGGCATCGCCCAGGGTGACGGTGACATCGTATGATCCCTCCGGCACATCAACCGTGAAGTAAAACGGCTGGTCGCTGGTGCAGTAATCGCTCCGGAGCCGGTCCTTGCCGCCACGGTCAACGGCGGTTAGCTGCGCATCTTTGGTGAAACCGAAGCCGGTTTCCTGGCTGTAAACCGATTCGGGCAGGACTTGTGTATAGCCTTTCTGTACCTTACCTGAACCAAAATCAAAGGCCATCGGCGTTGTTTGTGACAACGCCGGTCCGGCCAGCAATAACAAGAGCAGTATTCGCATTCGTGACGGGTTATCGTTTTTCCAGCAGCTGAACCGAACTATCATTCATCTCGAACGACCGTTTTTTCAGCAGATTAATCACTTCGGCACCGGCCAGCAGAACCGGTCCGTAGCCGTGAGCGGCATAGACATTGATCGGGCGGTAATAGTAAAACGCCGGATCAAAGGCCATGCCTGTACCAACGCAGGTACCTTCAACCTGCCCTTGTTGGTTTACCTTGGTCGCCACGGCATTCCACGCGAGGAGGGTCATCGGGCCATACGCCAGCGGATCGAGCCAGCCCCGGTTGATGGCGCGGGCAATCGAATAGGCGTAGATGGCCGTTGCCGAAGTTTCGAGGTACGAATCGGTCCGGTCAAGGAGCTGGTGCCAGAAGCCCATGCCCGACTGATGGGCTGCCAGGCCCTTCGCGTGTGCTTTCAGCAGTTCCAGCACGGCGGGGCGGCCCGGGTGATTTTCCGGCAACGCGTCCAGCAGCTCCACCTTGGTCATGATGGCCCAGCCGTTGGCGCGGGCCCAGTGAAACTCCGGATGGGTGTCCATGCCTTCGACCCAGCCGTGCATGTAAAGCCCTTTGTCCTTGTTGAACATGCGCTTCGAAAAGAGCAGGACTTGCTTTACCGCTTCGTCAAAGTATTTTGTTTCGCCGGTCAGCTTGCCCATCTGCGCCAGCGCCGGTACACTCATGAACAGGTCATCGAGCCAGAGCGTATTTTTCTGCGGCCGGTTGCGGGCCAGTGTCCCGTCGGCGAGCCGGTGCTCTTTGGTCTGGATGTAGTTGATGTAGGTGTCAATCTGCGGGCGGGGGTCGACCTTCAGCCCACCGGCAAGCGATGCTTTGACCATGGCGGCACAGACGGCCCCGCAGTCATCAAGCGCATGCGGTGCCAGCAGCTGCCGCAGCGACGTATTAGCGGTGGGGTTCGCGGCTACCTGCCCGTTGAAATACGGCCGGACACTGTTCAGAAAATCAATGCGTTTGTTGGTATAGGCCGCATAGCGTGGATCGCCGGTGGCCTCGGTCGCCAGCAGCATACCGGCATAGGTCACGCCCCACTCATAGCTCGTCAGCCGGAAATCGCCCGGTTTCAACACCGCATTCGGGTTAAAGCTGCTCTTATCGGTAATGGTTTTTCCGGTTGATTTATCAATGATTTCGGTAGGGGTTACGGCGTCCAGATAAGTATAAACGCGGTTCAGTACTTTCGTCACATTGTCGACGCCCGGATTGCCATACGGAACGATATAGTCCGGCTGCAGGGCATGCAGCGGCGTTGTCGAATCGTTGGCTTTGGCCGGTGCTTTCTGTGCACTGGCTATGCCCGAAAGGAGTGCAAGTGATAATAATGTGCTGGTAGTCAGTGTTTTCATGTTGATTCTGATAAGAAAAGGCAGGTACGTTTTTTACCGGAAAAGCGCAGTTGGTAAGGGCTTTACTTTGTTGCAGTAAATATTGGCGAAATCCGAAAGGCACCCATCATGTACTTTCCTGCATTCTGCCGTTTTTTTGTTAGATTAAAAAAAGAAGTAGGCTTTGCCACATTCGGTCTTGTAGAAGCGTACAGACATCAGATAATGTTTCAAGGCGGCGGTAACGCCCGCTAGTCAGTTACTCCATACAGTATGCGCCCTAAATTTTTGTCGAACAGCTGGTTAGTGATTATCTGCGCGTTCTGGGCAGGGGCGTGTGTGAAGCAATATTCGCCCGATATACCGTCCATCGGAAAACGGCTGATTGTGGAAGGCATGATTACCGATCAGCCGGGGCCGTATGTCATAAAACTGAGTTACACAACGGATTACTCGTTTGCCAGCCTGAACTATCTGGTGTATAATGCCAGCGTGGTGATTTCCGACGATGCCGGCACGACCGAAGTGCTGCAGCAGTTAAGTCCGGGCGTATACCAGACGCGTACCGGCGGCCTTCGGGGCTTGGCCGGCCGGTCGTACAAACTAACGGTCAAAACAACCGACGGCCACGCCTACGAATCGGCCCCTGAACTGCTCAAAGCTTCGCCGCCAATTCAGGCGATTTACTACGAATATACCTACCACCCGACCGCATCCACCAACGACAAACGCAATCAGTGGGATGTATACATCGACACGCAGGACCCCGAAACCACCGGCGATTACTACCGCTGGCAATGGAAAAACTACGAAGCCCTGTCGTCGTGCCGGGTAAGCCCCGATGCGGCAGAAGACGGCTATTACACGGGTGTGGCCTGCTGTTCACCTTGCTGGGATATCAATCAATGCTACACAAACTGCATTTCCCTGCGTTCCGATACCCGCATTAACGGCAACCTGATCAGCCGGCAATACATCATGAGTGCCCCGTTTACTTCTCTGACAACGTACTATGTTGAAGTTGAACAGCAGCGGATCAGTAAAGGGGCCTTTCAGTTTTTTAACACCGCCGATAAGCTGGTCAGCAATACGGGCGGCATTTTCGATGCAGCACCGGTATCGCTGGGCGGAAATATCCGCTGCACAAATCACCCCGACGAAGCGGCCTATGGTTATTTCGGGGCGGCAGGTGTAGCCGTCAGGGCGCTTAAAATTGACCGCGTTAAGGATGCCGTCGGCGATCCGGTGGGCAAAAAAATCCGGATTGATGCGCTGGCCGGTTGCGCGGCTTGTGTGGAAAGCGCCTATCGTACGGGCATCAAGCCCCGTTGGTGGGACAATTAGCAGATCAGTTCAGGTGAGTCATGATCCGGTACAGCGGGGTTTCTGCCTGACGCGACGCAATGATCAGGTCCGTATTACCCATGTGTGGCGTAAATAATGCCGTTGTCAGCTGCGGGCAGTTATTGTCTTTCGACATATGGGCCAGCAGCAGGTGGCTCATGTAAGCCGGTTTGTGGTCCAGTAACAGGGTCAGTGCCTGCTGATTCGACAGGTGACCATGCCCGTTCCGGATCCGTCGTTTCAGGAAGATCGGGTAACGCCCGTTTTCCAGCATCTCTTCGTCGTAATTGGCCTCCAGGAACGCTGCGTGGCACTGTTTAAAGTGCGTAATGACGTGTTCACAAACCGCCCCGATGTCCGTAAAAACACCGACATTAACCCCGTTACCCGACACCATGAAGCTATGCGGATCGGCAGCATCGTGATATTTGGGAAAGCCGGTGACCATAAGCGAACCGATCTGAACAGGCGTGTAGGGTTGGAAATCCCGCAGTGCCAGCCCTGTCAGCGATACCCGCGAGTGATCCGCCGTCGGGCGGGTAATGTAGACCGGCAGCTGGTATTTTTGGGCTAGTTTAGGCAGGCCCAGCATATGGTCGCTGTGTTCGTGGGAGATAAAAATGGCTTTAACCGTACGGAGAGACAGCCCCAGACGATGCATCCGGCGCTCGGTTTCGCGGCAGGAAATGCCGGCATCAATCAGGACCGCTTCCTGTTCATTGCCGACATAGTAGCAATTGCCGTTGCTGCCTGAGTTAAGTGAGGTAATAAATAATTGCATAGCTTACAAAGAAACGACGTTTATTGACACGTTGTTCCCCAAGAAAAGTCAGACATTTGCAATTCACAACAAACAATTCGGGAGGCTGTACCCTTGCTTTTTCTATGCTGATCGATTTACGAAGCGATACCATTACAAAACCTACTCCGGCGATGCTGGAGGCCATGTTTACGGCCGAAGTCGGCGACGATGTATTTGGCGATGATCCGACTGTACAGGCTCTCGAAGCCAAAGCCGCTGCTATGTTCGGCATGGAGGCCGCCCTCTTCTGTACGTCAGGGACGATGACTAACCAGCTGGCCATCCGTACCCACGTGCGCCCCGGCGATGAGGTCATCTGCGACCAGCTTTCGCATATATATCTGTATGAAGGCGGCGGTATTGCGGTCAATGCGTTTGCGTCGGTGGCGCTGCTGCCGGGCGAACGCGGAAAACTGACGCCGGCACTGGTCCGCGACGCGGTTAACAATCCGTCCGATCCGCACCGTCCGCTGTCACGGCTCGTCAGTCTTGAAAATACCATGAACAAAGGCGGTGGCTGTTACTATACCATCCCCGAAATTGCGGCGATCAAACAGGTTTGCGACGAGCACGGACTGGCCCTGCACCTTGATGGGGCGCGGCTGTTTAATGCCCTGATTGAAACCGGTGAGAGCACACTGGCGTATGGTCAGTTGTTCGACTCCATCAGCATTTGTCTGTCCAAAGGGCTGGGTTGTCCGGTTGGTTCGCTGCTGCTGGGCAACAAGGCGTTTGTTGCCCAGGCGCGCCGGTTCCGGAAGATGATGGGCGGCGGCTGGCGACAGGCGGGGTATCTGGCGGCAGCCGGTATCTATGCACTCGACCACAACATTGAGCGCCTGAAACTCGACCATGCCCGTGCCCGGAATATCGGGGCGATCATGGCGCAGCGGCCTGAAGTTGTTGAGGTGATGCCCGTCGATACCAATATCGTCATCGTACAGTTACCGGAGACGATACTGGCAACGGACTACGTGCAGGAGCTGGCGACAAAAGACATCCGCGCGGTAACATTCGGTAAACATCTGGTACGCTTCGTAACGCACCTCGACTTTACGGACGATCACCTGACTGCCTTTGCGCAGCAGATTAGTTAAAACTCCTCCGGTTCTTCGAAATCGGGCGATACCAGCCGGTACCAGGCCGGATGGCGGCGCAGGTAGGTTACCACAAACGGGCAGTAGGGGAAAATAGTCCAGTGCTGCTGGTCGATGTACTCAAAAGCGCTCTTGACCAGATACGAGCCGACGCCTTTGCCTTCCAGCGCGGGGTCTACTTCAGTATGCGTAAGCGCCAGCGCGTTGTTTTTCAGCTGGCGGAACTCCAGAATTGACAGGTGACCGTCGATGGTCAGTTCGAACCGGTGGCGTTCCGGATGAAATTCTACGGGGTAATCAGTCAGGTTCATACGGTTGTGTATCGTGTTTGATCGATAAATAACAGAAAGCCCTGACGGAATCAATCTGTCAGGGCTTTCTGGTTAACTAACCCGCCGCGGCTCATCAAGCCCGCGCAAGGCCAGGTAAAAGGCAATGATATAAATAACCTGCGTACCGGCTGTCTGCCAGTCCTGTTTCAGGGTGGTGCCGAACAACAGGGAGACAATGATTAGTCCGCCCAGGGCATAACCCCATTTCAGCAACCGGCCACCAATCAGGATCAGTGCCCCGCTGGCGAGTTCCGCAAAGGGAAGCACGTACAGAAAGGCTACGGTTACGGGTTCCGGTAAAACCGTTTCACTAAACCCCGGCGCCATTTTGCTGACGAAGCCGGACAGGTTGGGAATGCGTGTCAGACCATGCATGAGCATGTTGATACCCATTCCGAGGCGGATAACAAGCTGAGCGAGCTGGCTGGCAGAAAAATTAAGCATATACACGTTGGTTGTTATACACCACCCGACCGTGTTACATGGCCACCCAGCGAATAATTATCGTCCTGGTGGTGGTCGTGATCGGTCAGGTCGGTTTCTTCTTCGACTTCCGTCAGGTCTTCGTACGCCTCGTCCCCTTCAGTTGCGGTATCCTCGTCTTCGGCTACAGTAATGTCTTCATATTCTTCATCACCGTCGTCAATGGCAGCTCCGCTCTGGCTGGTCACGATATTCGGGTCGAGCCGCGGAATACGGGTGCTGACCAGTTCGGTATCATGCGATTCATTGTTTTTGGCCATTGTGCTGATAACGCCCTGATTCTGATCATCGGCGGCATCATAGTGTGTTTCGTTCGGGTTCATAACGTTGTGTTCTGTTTTTTGAATAGAACCCCGGAGAGCGCCGAAAGTTTTATGTCCCGGACAAGCACTCGTCAGATCGTCAGTTTACGACCCCGCGCCGTTACTTCCCACGTTCCGATCACCTCACCGTTTTCGACCACAAATACCGAATTATAGAGTGCGACCGTCGGACAGATGTGGATCGGTATGCCGTACCAGACATCGCCCGGCCTGAATTTATCCGCACCGGCAATCCGGACAACCATATGTTCTTCACTCTGACCGATAGGCTGCGCGTCGGGTTCGTTCAGAAACACCACGCGGGGCAGGGGATTTTCGGCGGCAATAGCTTTATGGCCCAGATCCAGGCAAAGCGTTTGTTCGTCGATAATCGAAATAACGCGGGTCATCAGTACGGCGGCCCAGTCAAACGCCTGGTCGGGGGTAAGAGCTGCATAACCGGCATCCCAGAACACAAACGTACCGGGGCTGGTGATTACGTCGGGGCGGCGGGTATGGCACGGGAATGTCGGCGTGCCGCCTGCGACAACGAGCAAGTCAATGTCCAGTTGCTCAAGGACTTGCCGGCGTAGTGCTTCGACCGGGGCAAATGCCTCATCAGCTTTGCGGATGCGTTCGGCCAGGTCGGTATCGCGCAGATGACCATCGTAGGCGTGTAGCCCCGCCACCCGGATGCCGGGCAGGGTTCGGGCATAAGCGATCAGGTCAAACGCTTTTTCGGGTTTGATGCCCGTCCGGTTCATGCCGACGTTGAGGTCGATGTAAACCGTGAGCGGCTGGTCGGTAAAGGCGTCGGAAAGCGCTTTTGCGGCGTCGGGATGATCCGTCAGACAGGCAAACTGTGTATCGGGGTAAGTCTCCTGCAACTGGTGCAGCCGGGCGATTGCCGGCCCGACGGCGGCATAGGCGAGCAGCACATCAGGTGCACCGGCCTGGGCGAGCATTTCGGCTTCGGCAATGGTGGCGCATTTAAACCGGGTGATGCCTTCGGCCAGCATCATATCCGATACTGTCCGCATTTTATGCGTTTTCACGTGCGGGCGCATCCGGTCTGCGCCACCTGCCATCCGGATGGCTTCACGGATGTTATACAGCACCCGGTCAGGATAGATCAGCAGGGTAGGCGATGTCGCCTGGTCAGGGTTCCGGACAGCGTACCAGTCCGTTGAGGATGTATTCATGGCCCAAAAGAAACCAAACCCCCGTAGAGACGCAACATCTTGCGTCTCAAAATTCCAATCAAAATCAAAAAACGAGCCATTATCAGGTGCCCTACGATTTCCCGTAGAGACGCAATATTTTGCGTCTCAGAGCGCTAATTCATAGATCGATATCAGAATTGCGCAGGAACGCATCTGATGGCAGTCGTCAATTGAAGCGTATGCGCGCGGCGGTGGCTGGAGACGCAAGATGTTGCGTCTCTACGATGAATACGTTTACTGCGTATTGCGTTAATTGGCCCTGCGATTTCCCGTAGAGACGCAATATTTTGCGTCTCAGGACCTAAATCATAGATCGATATCTGAATTGCGCAGGAACGTCCGATAGTAGCCGTCAATTGAAGCGTATGCGCGCGGCGGTGGTCTGAGACGCAATATTTTGCGTCTCAGAACTCTAAATTATAGATCGATATCTGAATTGCGCAGGAACGCATCCGATGGTAGCCGTCAATTGAAACATATGCGCGCGGTGGTGGCTGGAGACGCAAGATGTTGCGTCTCTACGGGGTGACAAATGGTACGGAGCAGCGTCTGGATGTATTAAAAAACATCATGGGCGAAGGGTTGTTTAAGGATAAATACCGTATTGATGCTGCCAGATTGGCCACGTATGATTATGGATCAAATGGCTGCTATTTTGTTACGATCTGTACCCGTGATAAACTCCACTATTTCGGGGATATTGTCGGGCAAGACCATGAGGCCTGTTTAGTGCCAACACCGATCGGGCAGCAGGCAATTGATTGCTGGCTGGCCATTCCTGAGCATTTTCCATTCGTAATACTGGATACGTTTCAGATAATGCCAAACCATGTGCATGGCCTGCTTTGGTTTCAAAAAGAGGACGACCGCCAATGGGAGCAAAATACGTTTGGACCACAAAGACAGAATCTGGCATCAGTTATTCGCGGATATAAGATCGGCGTGACCAAATTTGCCGGTAATAACAAGATTGAGTTCGGCTGGCAAACCCGCTATTATGAGCGTGTCGTTCGTAATGAAGAGGAGTTGAAACGCATCCGGCAATACATTATACAAAATCCGGCAAAATGGTATACGGATTATAAAAATGATACTAATTTGTTCATGTAGTCATGGTATTTTGCGTGCAAATGCCTGTAACCATGATCAAAACGGCCTACCAGCAAGAACTGAAATTTACCGGAACCTGTCAGAAAGGGAGTAAGGGAAAAACGGTTAAACAGGTCCAGGAGTGGCTGAACCTGTCGGTGCCCCGTTTCCCGGACGCAGCGCTGGCCACTACCGTCGACAGCGAGTTCGGGAGCGCTACCGAAAAGGCGGTGAAGAACTTCCAGAAAGCCGCCGGGCTGCCGCAGACCGGTATCGTAACCGCAGCGGTATTCAATGAACTGTCGGGGCCGTTGAAAAAGGCATTCACGATTCCGGCCAAACAGACTGATATCCGTAAACAGGTACTCCAGATTGCACAGAATCATCTGAAACTGAAAGCCATCGAGCTACAGGCCGACGATGCGCAGAACCTCGGGCCGTGGGTCCGGAGCTATTGCGATGGGTTCGATGGATCGCCGTTTAAGTGGTGCATGGGCTTTGTGCAGTCGGTACTGGATATTGCCGCCACGGCCCATGGCAAGTCCTTTACCGGCCTGATGCCGCAGACATTGAGCTGCGATGTGGTGGCTATGGCAGGTAAGCAGAACGGACGGCTGATTGATAACGCAGCTGTCCGGAAAGATCCCGGAAAAGTAAAAGCGGGGGATGTGTTTCTGATCAGGATGGCAACGGTTTCCGACTGGTTTCATACCGGAATCATTACCGGTATCGATGGCGATGTATTTGAAACACTGGAAGGTAATACCGATGTGAAAGGATCGAGTAACGGTACAGGCGTGTTTGCGCGGGTACGGAATTTCCGGAAAGGCGTAATTGATGTGTTTTCAATCGATGGGTTAGGTGCATAATTTGCACAATATTGTGTTATATTACGCCATTTTGTAGAGACGCAATATATTGCGTCTCTACAGGATACCTATTGATGAACCATGAAAAAATTAATTACGTCTCTGTTACTGGTCATGGCCCTGTCAGTGGCCCATGCCCAACAGTCGCCGGTTAAACGGATGAACCCGACCAACTGGTGGGTCGGCATGAAATCACCGGAATTGCAGGTGCTGTTTTACGGCGATAAACTCGCCACCCACACCCTGACGCTAAAGCCCTACAAAGGGGTGGTACTGAAGAAGGTACACAAGGTCGAAAACCCGAATTACCTTTTCGCTGATCTGGAGATCAGGCCGGATGCCAGAGCCGGAAAGCTGGAATTTGTGTTTACCAGCGGCAAATCGACCGTTACCCAGACCTATGAGCTGCGACCCAAAAATCCGTACCAGCCCAAAGGCGTATCGCCGGCCGATTTTGTTTACCTGCTGATGCCTGACCGCTTTGCCAACGGCGATCCGTCGAACGACAAATTTGCCGACATGGCCGATCCGCTTATGGACCGGACCAGCCCCTGGTTGCGGCATGGCGGTGATTTGCAGGGTATTACGAATCACCTCGACTACTTTACCGATCTGGGGGTGACGGCGTTATGGCTTAATCCCGTCATTGAAAACGACCAGCCGACCACCGATGAAGGCGGTACGAAGCGTAGTGCCTACCACGGGTACGGCTTCACCGATCATTACAGCGTTGACCGGCGGTTTGGCGGCAATGATGCCTACAAAACCATGATTGATGAAGCCCACAAACGGGGCCTGAAAGTGATTCAGGATGCGGTGTATAACCACGTTGGCATCAACCACTGGATTCTGAAAGACCTGCCGTTTAAAGCTTGGCTGAATCAGTGGGATACCTTTACCCAGACGTCGTTCAAGGAACCCGCCGTGCTGGATCCGCACGCCTCAGCCTATGACCGCCGGATTATGTCGGATGGCTGGTTTATGCCGTTTCTGCCGGATTTAAACCAGAAAAACGAATTCGTCGCGAAGTTTCTGATCCAGCACGCGATCTGGACCGTCGCGTACTTTAATATCGATGCCTGGCGGATTGATACGTACATGTACAACGACATGGCGTTTATGAACCGCTGCAACGCCGCCTTGCTTACCGAGTACCCGAACATGCTACTCTTCGGCGAGTCACTGGCGACGACAGTCGCCAATCAGGCCGCGTTTGTACGCAACAACATCAATGGCCTGCCGTTTGCCTGCAACCTGCCGTCGACGCTGGACAATCAGTTTTTTGTGGCGGTGAAAGATGCCCTGAACCAGAAATACGGCTGGAGCGACGGCGTGAACCGGTTGTATAACCTGCTGGTACAGGATTACCTCTACAAGCGTCCGGACTTACTGGTTACGTACCTCGATAACCACGACGAACACCGCTTTCTGTCGGTCATCGGCGAAGACATTGATAAGTATAAAATGGGCCTGGCCTGGCTGATGACTATCCGCGGTATTCCGCAGATTTATTATGGTACCGAGCTGGGCGTGAAGAACTTTAAAGACCCGACCGACGCCGAAGTGCGCAAGGATTTTGTGGGTGGCTGGAAAGAAGATAAGGAAAACAAATTCCTGAAAAGTGGCCGGAACCAGCGCGAAAACGAGCTGTATGACTTCATGAAAACCCTGGCGCAGTACCGGAAAACATCGCCGGCCCTGACGCAGGGTAAGTTCATGCAGTTTATGCCGTACGACGATGGTATGTACGTGTATTTCCGGTACACCGATACCAGCAAGGTCATGGTTGTTTCAAATACCGGCGAGAAGGAAAAAGGGCTTGACCTGAAACGTTTTGCCGAGCAGCTGAAAGGCGCAACAACTGCCCTGGATGTAATGACTGGTCAGCGGGTATCGCTGGATAAACTGATGATCGGGCCGAAGAAGTTTTTCGTGCTGGAAATTACCCCGTAGAGACGCAATATTTTGCGTCTCCTTTGCACAGTAAAAAAAGAGCTGCAGTAGGTTGTGCTGCAGCTCTTTTGCGTAGAAAAAAACGCAGGGATAAAATCCGGTAGAGACGCAAATGTTGCGTCTTCTTTGTACAAAAAAAACAAGAGCTGCAGTACGTTGTGCTGCAGCTCTTTTGCGTAGGAAAAAACGCAGGGATGTAAAAAAAGAGACGCAAAATGTTGCGTCTCTACGTGTTTTATCTGGAAACATACAGATACGCAAATCGTCGCGGTTGACGGAGCGAGATGCGGATCGTTAACGTTTTCCGGCACCAGATGACCAGCTGCGAGCGCTCACTTGGTGACAGATAGGCTATTAGTTTACGTAGTTCTTTAAGAACCAGCCGTTTGTCGAAACGGACTTTGTCAAGAATCATTTTTGTATAATCTAACCAGGTCATAAGGGTACATAACATGAGTGTTATATGAATAACGACTATATGCAGCAAAGTTGCATACGGATCAGATTATAAAATGATTAGAATTACATGACCGGCTCTTTCGCAGCCTGAACGGTATGCGTGTGCCGGTAGAAAATCCGGTAAATAATCGGGAACACCAGCAGCGTCAGGATCGTAGCCGTGATCAGCCCGCCGATGACAACGATGGCCAGCGGCTTCTGCGTTTCGGAGCCGATGCCCGTTGAAATAGCCGCCGGCAGCAGCCCGATGGCCGCCATCAGGGCCGTCATCACTACCGGCCGGATGCGGCTCTGCACCCCCCGCCGGATGGCTTCATCGAGCGGCATACGCTCTTTCCGGTTCTGATTGAAGACCGATACCAGAATCACCCCGTTCTGCACACAAATCCCGAAGAGGGCAATAAAGCCGACTCCCGCCGAAATCCCGAAGTTCATGCCGGTGGTATGCAGCGCCAGAATGCCGCCCATGAGCGCAAACGGTACGTTCAGCAGCACAAGGCCCGCATCTTTGGCATTGCCGAACATGATGAACAGCAGCACAAAAATCCCCGCCAGACTGATTGGTACGACCTGACCCAGCCGCTTCGTGGCGCGTACCTGGTTTTCAAATTCGCCGACCCACTCAATGGTGTATTCTTTCGGCAGCTGAATTTTCTCGCGTACCCGTTGCTGGGCTTCGGCAATGGTGCTGCCCAGGTCACGACCGCGCACCGAGAATTTAACCCCGATAAACCGTTTGTTGAGGTCGCGGTAAATAAAGGCCGGTCCGGTAATCTTGCGGATAGTAGCAATTTCGCTCAGCGGAATCTTGTTGCCGTGCAGCGTCGGCACCATCAGCCGCATGATATCATCCTCGGTTTTGCGGTACTCTTCGGCATAGCGCAGCCGGATGTCGAACCGCCGTTCGCCTTCGTACAGAATCGAGGCTGTTTTTCCACCGATCGCCATTTCGATCACGGCCTGGGCATCGGCGGTCGTAACGCCGTAGAGCGCCATTTTGTGATCATGAAACAGCACACTCATTTCGGGTTGCCCCACATTCCGGATGATCCCCAGATCGCGGATACCATTGACCGACTGAACGGCTTCCATTACCTGCTTTGAGTATTTCTCCAGCTGATAGATGTCGGGCCCGAAGATTTTAATCCCGTTGTTGGCCTTATAACCCGCCACTGCTTCGGCCACGTTGTCGATAATCGGCTGGGAGTAGTTGTACAGAATGCCCGAATAGTTTTTCAGCTTCCGGTCCATTTCATCGGTCAGCTGATCGACGGTAATTTTACGCTTCCACTCTGATTTAGGCAGCAGATCCACCTGAAACTGGCAGAAGTAAAAACCGTTGGGGTCGGTACCGTCGTTGGAGCGGCCCACCTGTGACAGTACCTGTTTAACTTCCGGAAACGTCTGCAGATCCTCGCGGATGGTGCGGGCCATATCCACGCTTTTCGGCAGCGACATGCTCATCGGTAGCTCGGCTGTTACCCACAGTGCGCCCTCATTGAGCTGCGGCAGAAACTCCGTACCCAGAAATGTAGACGACATAAAGGTGATGCCCAGTGCAATCGTGGCTGCAAAGAGGCTGATTTTCCGGTTTTTAAACGTCCAGTTGAATCCGCCCGACACCGATTTCTGGAAGAAATTGACGACCGGGTTGTTGCGTTCACGGACGTTCTTCTTCAACAGAATTGAGCAAAGGACCGGAACCAGCGTCAGCGTAAAGAGCAAAGCACCCATCAGGGCAAAACCCAGTGTCCAGGCCAGCGGACTAAACATTTTACCCTCCACCTTCTGGAACGAGAAAATCGGCAGCAGGGCGGTGATAATGATCAGTTTGGAGAAGAAAACGGCCTTGCCCAGCTCCCCGCCGGTTTTGCGGATCAGCCCCAGCTTTGCCATGTTGTTGAATTTCTTCATGCCGACGCGGTGAGCCAGATGATCGAGTGAGACAAAAATGCCCTCGACCATCACAACGGCCCCGTCGATGATGATCCCGAAATCAATGGCTCCCATCGACAGGAGGTTGGCCGACATACCCCGCAGCCGTAAACACATGAACGCAAACAGGAGCGCCAGCGGAATAATAATCGACACAATGAGTGTAGTCCGCCAGTCGGCCATGAACAGGAATACGATGACCGTTACCAGAATGATGCCTTCCGTCAGGTTGTGCAGCACGGTTTGCGTACAGAACTGAATCAGGTTATCGCGGTCATAAAACGTTTCCATTTTAACATCCGACGGCAGCACCTTCTCGTTCAGTTCGGTAATTTTTTCCTTTACCCGTGTCAGTACCTCGCTCGGGTTTTCGCCTTTGCGCATCACAATGATCCCTTCGACCATATCATCCTGTTTGCCGAGGCCGACCTGTCCGACGCGGGGCAGGCTTGATTCGGCCACGTCGGCCACGTTGCGGACCAGTACGGGGTTGCCGTTCAGCTCTTCGATGATGATGTTGCCGATGTCTTCGGTGGAGGTCAGCAGCCCGACCCCGCGCACGACGTACGCCTGTCCGTTGCGCTCAATGACATCGCCGCCGACGTTGATGTTGCTGCGGGTAACGGCCTGATAGACTTCCAGCGGGGTCAGGTCGTATTTTGCCAGCTGTGTCGGATTGACCCGCACCTCGTAAATCTTATCCTGCCCGCCGAAGGCCACAATATCAGCTACGCCTGGAACCGCCCGCAGCTGCCGGTCGATGACCCAGTTCTGGAGCGTCAGCAGGTCACGGCTGTTCAGGTGGCTGCTTTTGAGGGTATAGCGGTAGATTTCGCCGGTTGGCCCGTAGGGAGGCTGCACATCGGGGTCGGCCCCTTCGGGCAGCGACACCGTCCGGAGCTGGTTATTTACCTGCTGCCGGGCAAAGAAATCTTCAACATCATCCTCAAAAATAATTTTGATCACCGACAAACCGAACATGGTTGTTGACCGGACGTTGGTTTTCCGCTGCACCGAGTTCATGGCTACCTCAATCGGGACCGTCACAAACCGTTCGACCTCCTCGGCACTCCGGCCGTTCCATTTCGTAACGATGATAATCTGGGTGTTTGTCACGTCCGGGAAGGCTTCCAGCGGCGTATTCAGGTAGCTGAACACCCCGGCAATGATAAGCCCCGCCGTGACAAAAAAGACAAAGAACCGGTTCTTCAACGAAAAACCGACGATGGATTTTATGAGTTTATTCATAAAAAATGAGTGGGTGAGCGAATGAGTGATTGAGTGTCGGGAGGGAATGACCAGCTGCGAACGTACTCACTACAGCTTGTCCGCTCAATCACTCAATCACCCAATCGCTGATTAATTGCCAAGTGCGTTATACACCAGAAGCTGGTTGCGGGAGATGACGCGGTCGCCGGGTTCGATGCCGGAGCGTATATACGTAATGTCGCCCAGCGCCTTATGGATCGTCACTTCGCGGGGTTGGATGTTGGCGCGGTCCTTAAACACCAGTACGTAATGTTTCGACTGATCGAAGATGACCGCTTCCGACGGGACGGTCGCCATTTTCTGACCTTCGTCAAAGTATAGTTTGACCGTGGCGTGCATTTCCGGCTTCAGCTTCATAGCCTGATTCTGCAACCGGATCCTGACCGTCATGGCTTTGGTATTCGGGTCGAGGACGCTGAAAATCTTGTCGACATGGCCATGAAAAAGCTGGTCGGGGTAGCTGAGCGTCTGAATTGCGGCCGACATACCCAGCTTAACCCGACCAATATCGCTTTCGTTTACATTGGCCTGCACCCACACGTCGCTGATCTGCCCGATGGTGAACAGGTTATCCGCGTTGTCGGAACGCAGCTGCATGTTCCGGTTCACGTTTTTTTCAATCACGAAGCCGTCGATCGGCGCCTTAACGGTGTAGGTCGATGACTGGCCGAGGCCATAAATCCGGAAAACTTCTTTCACGCGGTTGAGTTCGGCCTGTGCCTTTTCCACTTCCTTCTGGGCGGCCACCACTTCGCGCTGAGCTGTCAGTTTGCTTTCAAACAGATCTTCGGCCACCCGCTGGTTTTTCTGGGCCAGCAGCAGGTCCGATTGGGCCTGTATCATCTGGCGTTCAAAATCAGCCACCTCGCCCGACCGGATCAGGGCCAGTTTCTGCCCTTTGCGGACATAGTCGCCTAGTTCAACACCCACTTCTTCCACAACCCCGCCCACCAGCGGGAATACCTTGATAACCTTGTTTTCGTCGGCCGCGACCTTGCCCACCAGCGTGAGTTCAGAGCGCACCGGTTCCAGTACCACACTGTCGACTTTAATCCGGTGCATCATGGTGTCGGAGAGCATAAATGCCTTTGCCTCTTCCGTTTCATTCGGTGTATGGCAGGAGGCGGCCAGTACCGCCAGGGCGGAGAGCAGGCTATACATCAGTGTGTTTTTCATAGTGTTTTTGTCTGTAATGTGTTTACTCCACCCCGACCCCTCCCCTCAATTGAGGGGAGGGGCTTATGCCTGGTGGCTTTTAGTGCTCCCCTTCCCTGATTTCAGGCCGGGCCGACGATTCGGGAGGGGCAGGGGTGGTTTACCGGCTGAATAAATCCTGCCCGACGGCGTAGGTTAATGCTTCATACGCCCCGATCCGGTCGGCCTTCAGGCGGTTGAGTTCACGAATACTTTCGTTATAGGTTTCGATGAGGTCGACAAACTCCAGCAGCGAAATATTGCCTTTGCCGAAATTGGTCATAATGCCTTGATTCAGTTGTTCAAACTGATCCGTAAAACGTCCTTCCACCGACTGTACCATGCGTTCTACCGTTACGACTTTGTCGTAGGCCGTGCTGACTTCATTCGCGATCTGGAGCTGCTTCTGCTTTTCGTACTGCTGCTGGTAGCTGATCTGGCTGCGTGCCGATTTGATGGCTCCCTGATTCTTGTTAAACACCGGCAGATCAATGGCTAACCCGACACCGACATAGTGCGGAATGTAGCTGCCCGCCTGATCATAGGTGCCCGCCAGTTTCACATCGGGTCTGGCCAGGGCTTTCTGCAGGTTGTAATTGAGTTCCGCCTGTTTTGTCAGCGACTGCATGGCTTTCAGGTCAGAACGCTGCCGCAGAGCGGTATCCCGCAGGCTGTCGGCCGACAGACCGTTGATGCTGTAGCCGAGCAAACCCGCTTCATTCACAATCGGTACTACCGGAAATTCGGTGCCCAGTAAGGTTCGCAGCGATTTCTGGTTTTCGGCGAGCTGGAACAGAATATCGGTCCGGTCGTTGCGCAGCTGAAACAGGAGCGCCTTCAGCCGGAGCAGCTCACGCAGCGACACGTTGTTACGTTCATACTGTTTTTCAAACGCATCCACGGTCTGCTGAATGGTCTGAATCTGTTGGTTGTACCGGTTAATGGTCTGCCGCTGAAAGTACGTGTCGTAGAACTGACTCCGGAGCTCGAAACGCAGGCCGCGCAGCAGGTCGGTAAATTCAAATTCGGTAAGCCGGGCGGCTTCCTGCGCCAGCGCAATGCGTTTATTGCGTTTGCCGGCGGTAAACAACAGTTGCTCGGCACTGACAATTTTCTGCCCTTGCCGGCCAACGTCAAGGACTTTGGTCCGGGATGCGCTGTTGAACGCACTCAGCTCAAACGAAATCGTAGGATTTGCCAGCAGGCTGGCCTGAATAACCTCTGCCTGAGCCGCTTCGATCCGGAAACGCTCGGCGAGTAATAAGACATTGGTTCGCAGGAAAAGACTGTCCGCCTGCCGCATGGATAGCCGCAGCGTATCCTGTGCCGAACCGGTCAGTGTAATGAAGAAGCCAATAAGAACAAGAATAAAGCGCATGTTCAGTGAGTAAATACACCACAAAACTGCCTCTTGCACCTTAGATGCCCCTTAAAAGCACTTTAGAAAAAAATTAAATACGTGTTTTACGGACAGTATTACAGGATAAATATGGCTTTTGGACTCTGTTCTCTCAGCCTGCTTACCGCAAAATACTGTCATCAGAATTTCCGGCTCCATGAAAAAGGTCTATTATTGGGTTTTATTAATCAGTTATATGTTGATGTCAACTAACGGAGAAGCGGAATCGGCACCAAAACCCGGCGTGCAGAAAACCGTTTTCGGAACAATGCCTGATGGCCGGGAAGCGTATCTGTTTACACTACGGAATGCCGCCGGCATGGAAGTGCAAGTGACGAACTACGGCGCTTACATTGTCTCATGCACTGCCCCCGATAAGCAGGGCAAGTTTGAAAACGTTACCCTCGGTGTACCGACGTTCGCCGATTACCTGAAGGGCACACCGAATCTGGGACCGGTTGTCGGCCGGTTCGGTAACCGGATTGCCAAAGGGCGCTTCACGCTCGATGGGCAGGAATACAAACTGGCGGTCAACAACGGGGCGAATCACCTGCACGGCGGCATGGTTGGTTTTGATAAAAAACTGTGGTCAGCTACCGAAACAAACGGCGCCGAACCGGCGGTGACCCTGCACTACACGTCGCCGGACGGGGAGGAGGGCTATCCCGGTAACCTGTCGGTCGATGTGACCTATACCTTACAGAAAGACAACGGTTTACGGATTGATTATAAGGCAACAACGGATAAGCCGACGGTACTGAACCTGACCAACCACGCGTATTTCAACCTGTCGGGTATGAAACACGATGCGATGAGTCACGTACTGACTATCAACGCCGATCATTTCCTGCCAACGGACAATACGCAGATCCCGACGGGGGAGCGGCGGCCGGTAGCCGGTACGGTGTTCGATTTCCGGAAACCAACCGTAGTCGGCGAGCGGGTCAACGATACGGCAGAAGAGCAGATCCGGTTTGGTAACGGGTATGATCATTGCTGGGTATTTGCCGAAAAGCCAACGTCCCTGCGACTCGGTGCAACGCTGTATGAACCCGAAAGCGGCCGGTACATGGAGATGTTTACGACCGAACCGGCCGTGCAGCTGTATACCGGTAACCACCTGAACGGCAAATTCCAGGGCCGCGAAGGTGTGCCGTTTACGCGCCGGTACGGCCTGTGTCTCGAAACCCAGCACTTCCCGGATTCGCCGAATAAGCCGGATTTTCCGGCAACAACGCTGCGGCCGGGTGAAACCTATAAAACAACGACAGTATACCGTTTCTCGGCTAAGTAGCTGATTGCAGGTGCGGAATACTCATGAAAAAAGTACTGCCGTGATTAAGCCGGCTGCTAACGGTCAGTTTGCCGTGATGCAGTTCAACGATGCGGCGGCAGATCGACAACCCCATGCCGAACCCGTCATAACCCAGCGAGTTTGACGCCCGGGTAAACGGACTGAAAATCGTCCCCAGCTCTTCGGGCGGAATGCCGATGCCCTTATCCTGAATGGCTACCTGGCAGTTGGTGGCATTGGTCGAAATACTGACGCGGGTTGTGTGGTCAGCACTGTATTTACACGCATTATCCATCAGATTCAGCAAAACCCGGCGTAACAGGTCGGGTTTTCCTTTTACACTGGTTTCGTCTTCAGAATCGGGCATGTTCTGGAAATCGATATGAATCTGGTAGTCGGGATGAATGTTCAGGAGCTCGTCGCGGGCGTCGAAAATCAGTTCCTCGAGGCGGACGGTAGTGAGGGCGGACGGCTCAAGGTTGTTCTGAATCCGGGCCAGAAACAGCAGGCTGTTGGTGATGTTGATAAGCCGCTCGGTATCTTCCATCAGGTTGTGCATCATCAGTTCATGCTCATCCGGATTGAGTGGTTTCCGCAACCCCAGCTGAATCTCCGATTTAAGGGCGGCCAACGGTGTGCGCAGCTCGTGGGAGGCGTGGGAAACAAAACTCCGCTGCTGTTCAAAAGCCTGTTCGAGGCGGTCGAGGACAACGTTGAAGTTCATGGCCAGCTGGTCAATTTCGTCGCGCTGATTGCCCTCCGGTAGCCGTTGCCGCAAATTATTGGCCGTAATCGTCTGAACCTGCTGGTTAATCACACTGATGGGGTGCAGCGACTGACCGGCGAAGAAGATGCCTAGTCCGACGGTAAGCCCGATGCCGATGACCAGTCCCCAGGCCAGTGTCTTCCGCAGGTTCCGTAGTTTGCTCCGGCCAAACTGGTCAACCGCCGATGCCAGCACGACCAGTTTCTGCCCGTTATCGGTGTAGAGAATGCCGACCAGCTCGTTTTCATCGGAAAAGGTCTCAATTTCGCCTTCCTGTCGTACCTGTTCGAGCAATGAGGGCTTAAACCGGATCACCTGATCATCGACACTGCTGTAAATCAGCTGATTCCGCTCGTTAAAGATCAGCACCTTTTCGGCAATCAGGGCCGTCATGGTGTTGCGGTCAATGATTTTCAGCAGCTTCGTATCGACTTCCTGTACTTCAACCAGAAACCGGACGGTTGTCCGTGCCTTTTTTTTCAGCCGTTCATAGAATTCTTCCCGCCGGTAGGTCGATGAGGTCAGGTAGACAATGAGGGAGAAAAAGAAAAGGATCGACGCTACGATAATCGAAAATTGCAGGGCAATCCGGTTTTTGATCTTCATGGTTTACTCATCCTTTATCATATAGCCCAGCCCCGGACGGGTATGAATCAGTTTTTGGTCAAAGTCCTTGTCTACCTTTTTACGCAGGTAATTGATGTACACCTCAACCACATTGGTGCCCGGATCGAAGTTGAGATTCCAGACCTGCTCGGCAAGGTCCATTTTTGAAATCACGCGGCCACGGTTCCGGAGGAGGCATTCGAGCAGGGAAAATTCCTTGGCTGTCAGGTCAATATAACGGTTCTGGCGTTTTACCACCTTCGTCGATACGTTAACGGTCAGGTCAGCAATCCGCAGAACATCATCGCTGTCGGTTTTCCGGAGCAGATCGGCGCGCCGGAGACAAGTGGCTACGCGGGCACTCAATTCCCTGAAATCGAATGGCTTAACAATGTAGTCATCGGCCCCGAGCTGTAAACCCTCGATTTTGTCTTCAACCTCACCCATCGCCGTCAGCATGATGATGGGCATTGCCGGTTTTTCCTGACGCAGGCTGCGGCAGATTTCGAAGCCGTTCAGGCCCGGCAGGTTTATATCGAGCAGTACCAGATCAAAATCCTGCTGGAGGGCTATCTGGCGGCCGTTGGTCCCTTCATAAACAATTTCGGTCTCGTAACCCTCATCCAGAAGGCCCCGGCTGATGTTCTGGGCAATGCGCCGGTCGTCTTCGATGATCAGTATTTTCTTCATATTGGCAGCAAGTTGACAATAGATTAACTCTGAACCATGCGTTTTCGTCTCCGGCTGCCGATTAGAAAAAGCTTAGATTACCCCGTAGTGCGTACCGAAGATTCCCGGACAACCAGTTCGAAATGCAGGACAATGGTATTGGTTGTCTGGATATTAACCAAGCCGTTCAGATGATTTATCAGGCTTTGCGCGGCAATTTCACCCATTTCTTCCCCGGGATAATGGATGGTCGTAAGATTGGGTTCGATGACCTGCGCCACCGGATCGTCATTAAAGCCCACAACGGCAATGTCCTGCGGGATCCGGAATCCTTCCTTTTTGAGGGCTGCCATGCAGCTAACCGCACATAAGTCATTGGTAATGAACAGCCCGTCAGGCTTATTATACATGCTGCTGATTTGCTTTGCCACATCGATACCGGCTTCGCGGCTCATGTCGTTAACAACCAGCAGCGATTCATCATAAGGAAGATTATGGTCAATGAGGGCGAGTTTATAGCCTTTCAGACGGTCGGTATACACATTCCGTTTAAGGTTGCCCGTTACATGCATGATCCGTTGGCAGCCCTGCTCAATCAGGTGCGTCGTTGCAGCATAACCGGCCTTTACGTTATCAATCACCACACTTGTGGCTTTGGTATGCGTACTGACGCGGTCGAAAAACAAGAGCGGAATGCCTTTTTTGATGAATACATCCAGGTGGTCAATCTCTTCGGTATCGTAAGCAAGCGAAACCAATAATCCGTCAACCCGTCCGTTGAACATGGTTTTCGCACTGGCCTTCTCTTTTTTTACCGACTCCTGCGATTGGCTGATAATCAGGTTATAACCTCGTTCATTGGCTACTTTTTCCATGCCCGACAGTACACTGGAAACAAAATGACTGTTCAGCCGCGGCACAATAACCCCGATGGTGTTGGTACGCTGCCGCCGCAGGTTGCTGGCAAACGCATTGGAGCGGTAACCAAGCTCAGCTGCTTTGGCCGTGATCAGTTCCCTGGTATTGGCGTTGATGGAAGGGTGGTCATTGAGAGCCCTGCTTACGGTTGCCGGTGACAGGTTAAGCAGTTTGGCTATATCGTAAATAGTAACGTCTTTATCCATGAAAATAATCGTCAAAAAGGCCGGGACTGGCTGTATCGTCAAAGCGTTGAATAGTACAGACCGTAAAATCCACATTCGCCTGCCCGAATAACGCCGGTCGGGGTGTATCTATGTAGTCTGCAATCGATTGCAATTTGTACATTACTTTTCAGATTTTCCCAACATAAATGATAAAATTTCTCCTCGAACGCCTGCAAGCCATGGCTAGCGGGCCTTTTTGTTTATCTGCGTGTATATATGGTTTATAAAATTGCGACTCTCTGCTTAATAAGTTCGGATAATTTACCCCGGGGTAAACCATAGTTTTATATTTTATCAGCAAAAAATGGCATAAATTTTTGTGCAATCGGTTGCAAGAATAAATATAATCCCTGAAATTTAGCACCGGAATCAGAGCACACACGCACTGCGCCCGGAATCTGGCCCGAAAACAGGTGATCGGTACGTGTGAGGAACTGGTCTTGAAAAACAAGGTTGAGTGACGACTACCCCCGTCCTGTTCCATGCTGCGTGCAGTCTGGAGATGGACGGGGAGCAGTGTTTTTTATGTATCATCACCGAAAGAAATGAACCCGTATAAAATAAATGCTGCGTTAAGATCAGTAGAAATTAACGTTTATTTTGTTCCTATACAGTATTCATTTGATAGGTATTACCATAAGTAAGTTGTTCGACAGCCTCCTGTCACTGACGGGAGTGCTGTTTTGATCGGAAAAAGACCGGTAACGCCGGTACGACAACCAACCTGTTTTCTTCAACGACCAACTTTTTCAGCGCCTGCTTCATGTTGTTTCTGTTTCCGGCAGATATTTTTCTAAAAATCATTTTTCCGGAATAAACAGGGTGAAATCAATGTCCGGGCCAACGAAACTATTGCACGGAAAAGTGCCGGCTTGTTTTGAAAAAATGCATCTTTGCCGTCTGAGTAGGTATCGTAGTCATTAAACCCAACCTTACTATTTATTTGTATGAACCTGGAATTCGGTGTTCTGGATTACGCGATCATTGCAGTTTACTTTCTGATCGTATTTGCGATCGGTTTTTACTTTGCCCGGCAGGAGCGGAGTAGTACCGAATACTTTCTGGCCGGCCGGCACGTAGGCTGGTTTGCCGTAGGGGCGTCGTTGTTTGCCTCGAACATTTCAACTGAACACTTTATCGGATTGTCAGGGACGGGGTATGCCTCGGGTCTCGCAACGGGTAACTTCGAATGGTCGGCCAGTATCTGTCTGCTGATTCTGGGTTGGGTCTTTGTGCCGTTCTACCTGAAATCGGGGGTGTTTACGATGCCGGAGTTCCTCGAACGCCGCTATAACTCGGCCAGCCGCTGGTACCTGAGCTCGGTATCGATTGTTGCCTACATTCTGACCAAAATTTCGGTTCACCTCTTCGCGGCGGGCATCCTGCTGAAAGAGGTAATGGGCTGGGATATTTACACATCGTCGATTCTGCTCGTGGTCGTTACGGGGGTTTATACCATTGCCGGCGGCATGAGCGCCGTAATCTATACCGAACTGATCCAGACGTTTATCCTGCTGATCGGGGCTATTGCGCTTACGTGGATCGGCCTCGATAAAGTCGGTGGCTGGGATGAACTGGTGCGCAATGTACCGGCTGAGCATTTCAACATGTTCAAGCCCATGTCGGACCCTGAATTTCCATGGACGGGGGTCATTATAGCGCCCTATATTGTCGGTATCTGGTACTGGTGTACCGATCAGAGCATTGTGCAGAGGGTTCTGGCCGCTAAAAACATTGACCATGCCAAATCGGGTACGGTAATGGCCGGTTTCCTGAAAATCCTGCCGGTATTTATCCTTGTGTTACCTGGTCTGATTGCCTACGCGCTGCACCAGAAGGGTTTGTTGCTGCCCGGTCAGGAACTGAAACCAAACGATGTATATCCGGTGATGGTGAAGTACTTACTGCCAACGGGTTTCCGCGGGCTGGTGGTTGCTTCGCTGCTGGCGGCCCTGATGGCCTCGCTGGCCGCCTGTTTTAACTCGGCTTCTACCCTGATGACCCTCGACGTATACCAGAAATTCCGCCCGCAGGCGTCGGAGAAACAACTGGTAAACTTCGGCCGGATCTCAACTGTAGTGCTGGTGGCGGTGAGCCTGTTTTGGGTGCCGCTTGTGACGGTACTGTCTGATCAGCTGTACGTATACCTGCAAAGCGTGCAGGGCTACATCAGCCCGCCGATTGCCTGCGTATTCCTGGTGGGTCTGCTTTGGCCGCGCGCCAACGCCAAAGGGGCTACTGTTGTGCTCTGGACCGGCTTTGTGTTGGGTCTGCTCCGGTTTGTACTGGAGGTGGTTCACAAATCCAGTCCGTTTACGAACCCGTTTATCAAGACGATGGTCGAGATGAACTTCATGCACTTTGCCATTATCCTGTTCGTGATTTCAGTGTTCCTGCTGATCGTGGTCAGTGTGATGACCGAAAAGCCAACGCAGGAAAAACTGAACGGCCTTACCTTCAAATATGCAGGTAACGTGGATATGAGTGAGGACTATAAAATTGAAAATCCGGCCCGTCGCCGGCAAAACCTGGTAGCATCGATCATTCTGGGTGTGATGCTGCTTGTTCTCTGGATTATTTTCTTCTAGCCTTCAATACGGCGGTCAGGGTGAAAAACGCTGACCGCCTTTTTTTATCCCCTTATGATGCTACAAACCATGCGGTGGTTCGGGCCGAACGATCCCGTCTCCCTTATGGATATCCGGCAGGCGGGTTGTACGGGTGTGGTCACTGCCCTGCACCAGATTCCGGTCGGCGAGGTATGGCCGGTTGACGCCATTCAGGAGCGGATCAGCCTGATCGAAGCCGGCAATGACCGCTTTACGCCCCTGCACTGGGCCGTCGTAGAAAGTCTGCCTGTTCACGAAGACATCAAAAAAGCACGGCCGGGACGCTCACGTTGTATTGACAATTATAAAACGTCGCTGCGGAACCTGGCGGCTTGCGGCATTACGACCGTCTGCTACAACTTTATGCCGGTGCTTGACTGGTCGCGGACAAACCTGAACTATGTGATGTCGGACGGCTCACGGGCACTCCGGTTTGTGTGGGAAGACTTTGCCATTTTTGACCTCTGCATCCTGAACCGGCCCAATGCCGGAGCTGATTATGCCCCGGCTGTGCAGGAAGCTGCCAAAGCGCGGTTTGCTGCGATGACACCTGACGAGATTCAGCTGCTGCGTAATACGGTACTGCTGGGCTTACCCGGCTCCGAAGAAGCCTTTGAGCTGGAAACGTTTCAGGGCTTGCTGGACGAATACGCTGAAATCGGCGATGTGCAACTGCGCGAAAACCTGTACTACTTCATTCGGGAGGTAGCGCCGGTGGCCTCTGAGGTTGGTATCAATCTGTGCATTCACCCCGATGATCCGCCGATGCCGTTGCTGGGCCTGCCGCGTGTGGTTAGTACGGAGGCGGATCTGGCGCAACTGATGGCCGCCTGTGACCTGACTGCCAACGGGATTACGTTCTGTACGGGTTCGCTCGGGATCCGGCCGGACAACGATCTGGCGGGTATCATTCAGCGCTTTGGCAACCGGATTCACTTCATCCACCTCCGGACCACAAAACGGGAGCCGACAACGCGCGAGGGCTGGTACGAGTCCTTTTTTGAAGCCGACCACCTGGACGGCGATGTGGATATGTATGCCGTAGTGAAAGCCATTGTCGAAGAACAACAGCGGCGGGCAGCAGCCGGTGAGGGCGTCACGTCAATTCCGATGCGCCCCGACCATGGCCACCAGATGATGGACGACCTGGCGAAGAAAACCTATCCCGGCTATTCGGCCATCGGGCGGTTACGCGGGCTGGCTGAACTGCGCGGCCTGGAGCTGGGCATTACCCGGTCCCTGAATCCATAACGTATAACAAACACAACGTTTTATGAGGACATTCGTGCAAACGGCGGGCAACTGGCTTTGTCTGCTCGCAGTATTGATGGTGTCGTTTTCCGCGAAAGCTGATGACGGCTACCGGCTCTGGCTCAAATACGATCTGATCAGCGATGCCGGCTTGCGGGCCGCTTATGCATCACAGGCCGGATTTATTCAGGTAAACGGCCGGAGCGAGGTTCTATCCTCGGCGGCCGGTGAGTTGCAGGCCGGTTTGCAGGGGTTGCTGGGCAAGCCGGTGCCGGTTGTGGCGTCGGGCAACAAAACCGGCGGCATCGTGCTGACGGTTTCGCAGGCAGTGGATTTGCCCAACGCCGAAGGCTATCAGCTGACCCGACAAGGGGGCAATGTGGTTATCTCGGCCAAAACCGATGCAGGGGTGTTGTACGGCGCGTTTGCGTTGCTGCGCCATTTGCAGACCCGCCAGCCACTGGCCGGACTGCCGCAGAGCAGCAGCCCGAAAGTCCGTTACCGGATGCTGAATCACTGGGATAACGTAAACGGAACCATCGAACGGGGGTATGCCGGTGGCACGCTCTGGAAGTGGTACGAACTGCCCGAAACCGTCGATCCCCGCTACCGCGACTATGCCCGGGCAAATGCCTCGCTGGGTATCAACAGCTCGGTGCTGAACAATGTCAACGCGAGTGCCCGGTTCATGACCGCCGAATACCTGCAAAAGGTGGCGGCCATTGCGAAGGTGTTCCGCGCGTATGGCATCCGCGTGTATCTGTCAGTTTATTTTCCTGCCCCGAAAGTGGTGGGCGGCCTCAAGACCTCCGATCCGCTCGATCCGCAGGTTAAAGCGTGGTGGACCGACAAGGTTGCCGAAATCTACAGGCTGATTCCGGACTTCGGCGGTTTTCTGGTGAAAGCCAACTCCGAAGGCGAACCCGGTCCGCAGGACTATGGGCGGACGCATGCCGACGGCGCGAACATGCTGGCCGAAGCCCTGGGCGATCACGACGGCATCGTATTGTGGCGGTCGTTTGTGTATAAGGCCGACCCCAAAGGCGACCGCTTCAAGGCTGCTTACGAGGAGTTTAAGCCGCTTGACGGCAAATTCAATAAAAAGGTGATTGTGCAGGTAAAAAACGGCCCGATCGACTTTCAGGTGCGGGAGCCGTTTTCGCCGTTGTTCGGCGCCATGGACAAAACGCCGCTGGCAATGGAGTTCCAGATCACGCAGGAGTATCTTGGCTTTGCGACGCATTCGGTTTTTGAAGCACCGCTGTTTAAGGAGTGTCTGGACTCGGATACGTGGCAGAAGGGTAAGGGGTCTACGGTGGCAAAGGTGATCGACGGCTCCGTTGGTAACTACACGCTGTCGGCTATGGCCGGGGTTGCTAATACCGGTTCTGACCGCAACTGGACGGGCAACCCGATGGGGCAGGCGAACTGGTATGCCTTTGGCCGGCTGGCCTGGGACCACACCCTGAGCTCGGAAACGCTGGCCCGCGAGTGGGTGAACATGACGCTGACTACCGAACCGAAAGCCACAAAAGCCATTACCGATATGATGTTGCGGTCACGCGAGATTTACGTAGACTATACGAATCCGCTGGGGCTACACCATATCATGGGCTATGGCATCCATTACGGCCCTGAGCCGTGGCTGGACCGCGCCCCCCGGCCCGACTGGCGGCACACCTATTACCACCGTGCCGATTCCATTGGTGTCGGGTTTGACCGGACGGCCAGCGGCAGCAATGCCCTGAGCCAGTACAAACCGGAGGTGCAGGCGCAGTGGAATAATCCGGAAACCTGCCCGCTGCCGTATCTGCTGTGGTTCCACCATGTGGCCTGGACCAAAAAACTGCCGGCCGGCCGGTCGTTGTGGGACGAAATCTGTACCCGCTACTATACCGGTGCGGATGCCGTGGGCTGGATGCAGCAACAGTGGGCACAAGCCAAACCGGCGATTGATCCTGAACTCTACGCGGATGTCGCCGGTCGGCTGGCCACGCAGCACCGCGAAGCCATCTGGTGGCGCGATGCCTGTGTACTCTATTTCCAGACCTTTGCCAAGCAGCCGATACCCGCGCCGTTCAAGAAACCCGACCGGACGCTCGAAGAGGTAAAACGCCTTGTGGATATTTATCAAATGCGCTGATTTTATCCCGCCCCGATCCGCCCCGTACGGGCGACCCCACGTGGTCGCCCAATTTGATGCATTACGTGGTCGCCTGATTTAAATACGAAACAACATGGAAGACATACTAGTAGAAACCCCTTTTTCGCTCACCGGTAAACTCGCTCTCATTACCGGCGGCGGCACCGGCATTGGCCTGGCCATTGCCCATTGTATGGTGCAGGCCGGGGCGCGTGTCGTCATCACGGGCCGCCGTGAGCAGCCGTTACAGGAGGCCGTTGCCGAACTGAATCAGGGCGGCGAACAGGCCTTTTATTTTACCAACGACGTAACCGAACTCGGTAGCCTTGAGGCCCTGGTCGAAACAATCGAAGCGACCCACGGCCCGATTCATGTTCTGGTGAATAACGCCGGGATTAACATGAAAAAGCCCGCGCTGGAAGTATCTGACGAGGATTTTAACCGGATCATTCAAACCAACCTGAACGCCGTATTTGCCCTGACGCGGACCTGTGCCCGCCGCATGGTGGAGCGGCAGAGCGGGTCAATCATCATGATTTCGTCGATGGCGGCCTACTACGGCATCGACCGTGTGGCGGCTTACGGGGCGTCGAAATCGGCGGTCGAAGGTATGGTGAAGATTCTGGCATCGGAGTGGTCGGGTAAAGGTGTCCGGGTGAACGCCATTGCGCCGGGCTTTATCGAAACCGCCATGAGCCGGACCGCCTTCAACAGCGACCCCGACCGCCGTGACCGTGCTATGCGCCGGACACCGATGGCGAAGTTCGGCAAACCCGCCGACATCGGCTATGCTGCCGTGTTCCTGGCCTCGGAAGCAGCCCGCTACATCACCGGTGCCTCGCTGCCGGTAGACGGAGGAAATTCGATTGGTTTTTAAGATTTAACCACAGCGTTCCACGGAGTTTCAGACACGGAGTTACACACTTTCCGGCATGAATGACTCCGTGTAGCTCCGTGCAACACTCATATAAACTCAGTGGTTGTTTAAATACATGTTACAATGAAAAAAGCACTTTTACTCATAGGGCTGGCGCTGAGCAGTGGCTTGAGCATTGCCCAGAATCAGGTGACGCTCAAGGCCGAAGAGGCGAAGCACACCATTAACCGGCATATTTACGGGCATTTTGCCGAGCACCTTGGCCGCTGTATCTATGGCGGGTTCTACGTCGGCGAAAATAATAAGCAGATCCCCAACACGGCCGGGGTACGGAACGATGTGGTCGATGCGCTGAAGAAGCTCAAAATCCCGAACCTGCGCTGGCCGGGTGGTTGCTTTGCCGATACTTACCACTGGAAAGACGGCATTGGTCCGAAAGCAAACCGCCCGTCAATCGTGAATGCGTGGTGGGGCGGTGTTACGGAAAATAACAGCTTCGGTACACACGACTTCCTGAATATGTGCGAGCTCATCGGAACAGAACCTTATCTGGCCGGTAATGTGGGCAGCGGCACCGTGCAGGAACTCGCCGACTGGGTGCAATATGTCAACTTCGGGAAAGAAAGTCCGATGTCGAACCTGCGCCGCCAAAACGGCCGCGAAAAGCCGTGGGATGTGCAGATCTGGGGCGTTGGGAACGAGGCATGGGGATGTGGCGGCAACATGAAGCCGGAATACTACGCCAACATCTACCGCCAGTATGCCACCTTTATGTACAACTACTCGCCGACCCGGAAGCTGTTCCGCGTGGCGTCAGGGGCCAGCTCGAACGACTACCACTGGACGGAGGTGATGATGCGCGATATTCCAACGAGTCTGATGGAAGGCATTGCCTTACACCACTATTCGGTGCTGACCTGGGATGAAGGCAAAAAAGGCTCCGCCACCCAGTATTCCGACGAAGAATATGCCAAAACCATGAAGCAGGCGCTGCTGATGGACGACTACCTGACTAAACACATTGCGATCATGGACAAGTATGATCCGCAGAAAAAAGTGGCGATGGTGGTTGATGAATGGGGTGGGTGGTACAATGTCGAGCCTAACACCAATCCGGGCTTTTTGTATCAGCAGAACACCATGCGCGACGCCGTACTGGCCGGTGCAACACTCAACATTTTCCACAAACATTGTGAGCGGGTAAAAATGGCGAATCTGGCCCAGGCGATCAACGTATTGCAATCGGTGATTCTGACGAACGAAGAAAAGATGATCCTGACGCCGACCTATCACGTACTCGAAATGTACAATGTGCACCAGGATGCGCTGATGCTGCCGGTGGAGGTAAAAACCAACGACTATGTGCTTGGCGACATTAAACTGCCGGCCATTTCGGCATCGGCGTCGAAGGATAAAAACGGCCGTGTCCACATTTCACTGACCAACATCGATCCGAAGCAGCCGCAGCAGATTACGCTGTCGCTGGGATCGGTAAAGGCGGCGGGCGTTACCGGCCGGATACTGGCATCAGGCAATGTTCGTGACCATAACACCTTCGAGAATCCGTCGAAAATTAAACCGGCTCCGTTTACCGGTGCAAAGGTACAGGGCAATCAGCTGACGGTGACGCTGCCGGCGGCCTCAGTAGCGGTTCTGGAACTGAATTAATGTAGAACGGAATGCTATTCCGTTTCACTGCAATTGTGGAGCACTGCCCCTGACTGACATATAGTCACTCAGGGGCAGCTTCAGCCCGTTTTACTCGATTTTGATGCGGGAGCCTGGTTTGGTGCTTTCCGTGATGGTAGCGATCACCCTTCCGCTTTTCGAGACGATACTGACGCCGGGTTTTACCGTGATGCTGGTAATGATCTTATTGCCGATCCGCTGAAGCGAGTTGCTCATACCCTGAAGGGTATAATAAACATCGTCGCCGGTCAGGTTCTGGAGTTCAACCCTGAAGGGTTTAACCGCACCCGTACTGCTCTCTTTGGTACTGCTGCTTTTCCCGGACGAACTGCCGTTAAACAGGTGCGTATTGGCGGCATCAATTTCTTTGTACGCTTCTTTCTGGCCGTCGATCATCAGTGCATCCCGTTTTTGATAGGCTTTCTGGTGGGTAACGAGGAGGTCGTAAAGCTGCTCATCGGTAAGGTTTTTCGCCTTAGCTTCCTTGTCTTTGCTGTACAGTACCGCAACCGGATCCATCTTCTCCTTCGCGACATCTTCTGGCGCGCGGCCGTTTTTAGGGATATAATACAGGCCGCTGCCGGGTGTAATCAGGATGAGGCCCGGCTCAATCAGGACCAGGTGCAGGCCTGCTCCATTGCGCAACGTCTCTTTGGTATCTTTCACGTCCTGACCGTCCTTCACAATGCGTTGTTTGGCGTAAAATCCATAAAAGCTGCCGTTTCCAAGTGTCGCGTCAAACCGGGGCTGATTAATGGCCGAGCTGATTTTCAGGACCAGGTCGGCGGGGTAGTCGTTCCGGCCGATCATCAGGGGAGCTACGCCTGCTTCCACGCCGTAGCTAGGGGTCAGTACTGCCTTCACCTCATTCGTGCCTTTCTCAAACGTAACCAGAAACTTACCGATGGCCATATCGGGTTTGTCTTCCTTTGTTCCGCACACAAATAGCTCACGGCAGTAGTAAATGCCGGTGAGGCCGTATTTGTCTTTGGCCGGCAGTTTACCTTCCAGAACGGTTTTCGCCGCGTCGGCCTGTTGTTTCTCGAACAGCGCTTTTGTGGGTTTCTGGCCACCGCTGCCCGATATGGATCCGGTAGCGGCCTCTGCCTTATCTTTCAGTTTCTGGAAAAGTCCCTGGCCGTTTACCTGCTGAGCCCCCAGCAGGGCAATGGCCAGCGTGATGCCTTTAATCTTGTATGGGTTCATATCCTTTGCTCTTTTGAGCAAAGCTACCCACGCCTGTAGCTATGGTGCACGGGCATTTCACGAACTGCACGGTTACACCGACTGACGGTTGGTTTGGGTTTATGAAGTGTTGTGGGCAGCGATTAAATTTACGTTTTACGATATCCTGATCTATATAATCTTTCTATCTTTACGTGCTTACAAATCACATAGTTAACCGATCACCGTATGAAAAACGTACACGCTCTTTTAGCCGTAGCCTTGGTAGGGACGCTGGCCGGGTGTAGCCCGAATAACACTAGAATTACGCCGGAGCCTGTGGCTGGAGCCAGTGTACAGCCGGCGCCGATGCCAACAATTCTTGTCATCGATGGCAAGGTGATGGCGATGGATGAGGTTAAGAAGAAGAATGCGATTGATCCGAATATGATCGAGCGTATCGATGTCCGTAAAAACGAACCGGCGCTGGTGGTGGCCTACGGGCCTGATGCGGTAAACGGGGTGATATTCGTCACGCTCAAAAAAACGGCCGTTGCCAAAAAAGAGTCAGGAAAATAAAACGACTACGATCCGATATTAAAAAAGGGCTGATGTTCGTCAGCCCTTTTTAATGATGTTGCAACGGGAATTAACGCGCGCCCGGAGGGCAGTGCTGCAACAGGTAGTTGGTATACAATGTCCGTAGGTGCAGGTTGGTACCGGGCCCTTCCGAAATGCTGTGCGAGCGGTTCGGGTACGGCATGACCTGGAACTGTTTATTGTGTTTAATCAGCTCATTGATCAGCACTTCGGCATTGGAATAATGCACGTTATCATCGCCGGTACCGTGAATGTACAACAGGTTGCCGCGCAGATTCTTCGCGTAGGTGATCGGCGAGCCCAGTACAAAGTCTTCGCGGTTTTCCTGCGGAATACCCATGTAGCGTTCCTGATAAATGTTGTCGTAGAACAGCTGGTTGCCAACGGCCGCAATCGAGATACCGGTCTTGTAAATCTCCGGATACTGGAACAGCAGGTGCAGGGTCGTTGAACCGCCGCCGCTCCATCCCCAGACGGCCACGCGGCTGGTATCGATCCAGGCATGTTGCTGGAACAGTTTCTTCGCGCCCATCGCCTGATCGCGGATGTTGAGGCGGCCAATCTGCCGGTAAATCGACTTGCGCCAGGTCGTGCCTTTCAGGTTCGGCGTACCGCGGTTATCGAGTGCCACATACACGTACCCCGATTTGGCCATGTCCCCGTTGAAGAGGTTGTTGAAGCCGGTCGAATACACATCGTTGACCGTTGAGCCGGCCGGTTCGCCGTATACGTGGAAGACCACCGGGTATTTTTTCGTGCTGTCGAACGGCACCGGTTTCACCATCCAGCCGTCGAGTGTTACACCATCGTCGGTAGTCAGTTTAAAAAACTTAATGTTGCGGTCGGGGACCGGTTTCATGGTGGCGGCCAGACTTTCGGCTTCTTTAAGCGCTTTGTGCTCAGGTAGTTTAATCCATTCGCGTCCGTTCGGTACTGTATGGCTGGTAAACGTATGGATGGCCCACTTGCCGTTCGGCGAAATGTTGTAGCCGTGGGTTCCGTTCAGTCCGGCCGGCGTTACCTTTTCGAGTTTACCCTTTCCGTCCATCTTCACGCGGTACAGATACCGCTGAATCGGGCTGTCGGGCGAGGCGATGAAATAGACGTAGTTGGTCGCTTCGTCGATGTGGCTGATGGTGCCGATTTCGTATTGACCCGGCGTCAGCAGTACTTCCTTCATGCCGTCGCGGGTCAGGGTTACTTTGTAAAGGTGGCGCCAGTTGTCTTTTTCCGATACCCACAGGAAGCTTTTACCGCCTTCGAGCCATTCCCAGCCCGACGGATCGCCGGTACCCCAGCGGTGTTTGCCGTCGAGCCATGCTTTGTCCAGATCGCCGTAAACGGCTTTGATCGTGTTGGTCGCCGGCTGGCAGATAAATACCTTGCTGACCTGCTGCTTGCGGTCGAGTTGCTCCAGAATGATGTCATTGACGGCCGGGAACCACTCCATGCGGGTGATGTAGTGCTGCTGCGGATCGCCTGGCAGCTGAATCCAGCTGGTTGGCCCGCCGTTGACGCTCACAACGCCGATTTTGGCCGGAGACGGACTTTCGCCGACTTTCGGGTATTCCACCGGAATGGTATACGAGTAAATCGAATCGGTGGTGTTCAGCATCAGGTAATCACGGATGCCGCTGGCATCGACCTGCCAGTAGGCAATCTGTTTGCTGTCGGGGCTCCACCGGAAGCCGTCGCGGCAGTCAAATTCTTCTTCGTAGGCCCAGTCAAACGTTCCGTTGATGCGTTTGCGGGTGCCGTCGGTAGTCAGCGGGGTAATCTGGCCGGAAGCTACATCTTCCACGTAAATATTGTGCTCGCTGACATAGCCCACTTTCGTGCCGTCGGGTGAGAGTTTGGCAAACATCAGTGATTGAGCCGGTTTGCCCTTGCCCAGCTGGCGCAGCTGTCCCGATTTGCGGTCGAGGACCCAATAATCGCCACGGGTATTGTAGCGCCACACGCGGGCGGTATTGGTAAAAATCAGGGCCGTATTGTCGTCGGCTGAAAAGGAGTAGCCGGCAATCTGAAGCGGCGTGTCGGTGCCGGGTTTTTTAAGTTGGTCACGGGTGATAAGCGGGGTTTCCTGGCCCGTGGCAACATCGACTTTCACAAGGCCGGCATTACGGACCTGTGTATACGCGTTCCCGTCGGCAGACCAGCGGATTCCCTGCCCCGACTGGGCCGAACCCGAAAGCCAGGCAGCTAATAAAGCACCTACTAAAAGCAGCTTGCGCATTGGTGAAGTGATCTGAGTAAAACGATTAAGGGGTACAAGTTAGTAAATAAATAGTTTGTGAGCGTTGCGTCGCAGCCGGGTTAGGAGAGTAGTAGCCGGATAAATGATTAAAACCAATGGCAAAAGAACCGTTTGATTACAGCCTTGACTTTAAAAATACTGATTTCCGTAAACAGCCTGACCTGTACCGGGTAGGCAAGGGCGAGCAGGGGGTATTGCTGGTAGAACCGTACAAATCGGAGATTTTACCCCACTGGCGTTTTAAAACACCCGACATCGCCCGGGAATCCTCGGAAGCCATTTATAAACTATTTCTGGCTTATAAGGAGAACAGTGACTTCATCGGCATGGATATGGCCCGTAAGTTTCTCCAGATGGGCTATACCCGTGCCCGCCGATATGCCAATCACAAGTCAGGGCAGAAATACGATGGCCCGGTACCGGCAGATCAGAAAGGCCGGAGCGGGGCACACGGCCGCGCACAGCTACCCCGCGAAGAAGATGCTGAAAAGGCTGAAAGCGCACGGATTTTTTATGAGATGTATCTGAAAGTCAGAGAAGATGAGGTATATGCAGTGCAAAAGAAATCATGGCAACTAAATCATGGGTAATTGTTTTGCTTTTGGCAACAACTATACCAATACTGGAAAGTTAAACGTACTCAAAAAATCATTAGTGTGCCAAAAACAATGATTTATTATATGAAATAGATAACTGAATGTACTATTTGTGTCATTGGTGAAAGAGATAATAATAAATGAAAAAATGGTCGTGTAATTGATACTAATTGATCTGGTTATACGTCCTAAGATCAAGCATAAAAATTCTGAAAAAGAACACCGTAGGCATTTAATTATGTGACCATGAAAACAAGTTTACGATTATTTTTATTTGGTTTGCTGACCTTGGCGGGTTATGCTGGTTTTGCGCAGAATGGTAAATTTGATGTGCGCTTTACTGTGAAATCGGTGGACTGTTCCACCATGAAAGCTGTAATCAGGGTAGAAGTTAAAGCTCCTGATGCAAACTCTACATTTCTAATGGGAGATGGTAATTTCCGGTTTACTTACCCCTCAACGATCTTAACAAATCCCAGAATCGTTTCGGAGGAAAATTTTTCGGGAAATGCGCCGGCCAGTCAGAGTGCTTATGGGAGCCAGAACCTGAACGGATCAACGGAAGGCCCGACAACGGGCCGGGTTGTGTTGAACAACATTTATGGCGGGCGACCGAATCCAACCCGCGTCGGAACGTCGTACATGACCGTTTCCTGCATTGAGTTTACGCTTAAACAGTTGGTTACCTGCTTCGATTTGCGGTGGGATACAACCTTTCCGGCTACCGGGATGAGCGAGGTAATTGTTGCCAGCGGAAACTCATTTTCCTACACCACCAGCGATGTTACGCCGGTTACCCACAACAATCTGAATGTATGTCCGAACCAGTACTGTAGTGACAGTTACGGGGTACGGCTTAACCTGAAATCATTCGACTGTGTGACGAAGAAAGTAACTATGCGGGTGCAGGTCAAGTCAACATCACCAAATTCGGGCACGTTCCTGATGGGAGATGCTAACTTCCGGTTTAATTACAGCGCCGCTATGCTGACGAATCCGCAGATTGTACTGGAAGAAAATTATTCCAGCAATGCTCCCGCTTCCAATAACGGCTATACACCGCAGGATTTGAATGGATCTGCCGTATCCGGTTCAGCTGGTATCCTTTCGCTTAATGTAAAATTCAGTCCGCCTGGCAGCGTAACCATTGCCAAAGCTGTATCAACCGATTGGACGACGGTTTCCTGTATTCAGTTTGACTACATCGGTAGCAGTACCGCCCCTTGCTTTACTATCGACTGGCGAAAATCAACAGATCCGGTTCCGGTTACAATCATGAATAAAGTAGCCATCACCGGAGCAAATACCTTCTCGCTTGTTACCGTGCCAACTGGTACGATTTATGATAATCTGAATATTTGTCCGCAGCAGTTATGTTCTTCAGTTGCTACTGACTTATCGTTGAGAAAGAAAGCATTGGCGACAGGGCCGGTTACGATGAATAGCGTTGTGAGTTTCTCCCTGACATTGACGAATAAGGGGCCAAATACCGCAACAAATGTGGTGGTAACCGATACACTGCCAGCCGGCCTACAGTTTGTCAGTGCAACACCGAACGTAACAGTTGTGAATGGTATCGCCCAATGGAAAGTAAGCAGCCTGTCGGCAAATACATCGACATCGCTGATTCTACAGGCCAGAGTAATGGCCTACGGACCACTTTTCAATAAAGCCGAAATTACAAAAGTCGATCAGAGCGATCCGAATTCGATACCTAACAACGGTTCTTACCTTGAAGACGACCTGGGAACAGCTTGTGTGACTGTACCGATTCCGATGTGTGCCGGTGATGAATTTGAGGTGTCGACTCCGTCGAGTGTCACCAGTGTGCAATGGTTCCGGAATGGGATCAAGGTAGGGGAAGGTCGTACATATACGATCCGAGAACCGGGGACATATACTTATCTGACAACTGTCGGAACCTGTCCGGCTGAAGGTTGCTGCCCGATTATTGTCTTTGAGGGTGAATGTTGTCCGGCAAATCTCTGTGTACCTTTTGTGATTAAGAAAACTAAGTCAAGATAAAATAACCCATACTTGTTGAAGAAAAAAGCCCGGCGAGTTGCCGGGCTTTTTTTATGCTTATTGACCATGCCGGCATGAGTATGTAACGTAGAATGGAGCTCTTTACCCTTTAAAAAAAGAGATATACTTTGTTTACTCTGAATCGACCGTATTTACGGAAATACCTGTTAACTATCTTGTTGATCGTTATTGGTTGGCTGTATCAGCAGGCTAATGCGCAGTCCGGCATTGTCGCTCAAACCCTGAAGCAGCATATCCTGACTGAAGCGGCATGGGCCATGCAGCAGCAACCCGTCACCGTAACGGCGCAGCGTAGTCCGCGGTCGGCGGGCGGGAAGCATGATTTTTTCTCAGAAGGCGATTACTGGTGGCCCGATTCCACGAACCTGAATGGGCCGTATATCCAGCGCGACGGCCTGACGAATCCCGATAATTTTGTGGCGCACCGGCAAGCCATGATCCGTTTCAGCCGGATTGTCGGTGCCCTGGCATCGGCCTGGAAGCTCACCGGAGATGACCGTTATGTACGGCAGGCTTTCCGTCACCTGAACGCCTGGTTTGTGGATACCACCACGCGGATGAATCCGTCGCTGACCTATGCGCAGGCCATTAAAGGGCGGTTTACCGGACGGGGGATCGGCATTATTGACACCATTCACCTGATGGAGGTGGCACAGTGCGTGCTGGTCATGGAAAAGGCGAAACCGGCCGATCCACGGCAGGTGGCGGCAATCCGTAACTGGTTCGCTGAGTACCTGGTCTGGCTGACGACCCATCCGTATGGCAAAGACGAAATGGAGGCCAAAAACAACCACGGTACCTGCTGGGTCATGCAGGTCGCTTCGTTCGCTAAACTGACAGGCGATGAAACCCTGATGGCGTTTTGCCGGAACCGCTACAAAACGGTGTTACTGCCCAACCAGATGGCTGCCGACGGAAGTTTTCCGCTGGAACTGCGCCGCACCAAGCCCTATGGCTACTCGCTGTTTAACCTCGACGCGATGACCATGATCTGCCGGATCCTGTCGACCCCTGCCGATGACCTCTGGCACTACCAGACTGCCGACGGCCGTTCGATCCGTAAAGGCATCAGCTACCTCTATCCGTTTGTAGCCGACAAGGCAGCCTGGCCTCTGAAGCCCGATGTGATGTACTGGAACGACTGGCCGGTAGCGCATCCGTTTCTGGTGCTCGGCGCTGTACAGTTTCAGGAACCGGCCTGGCTGAAAACATGGCAATCGCTGGAGCACGACCCGAAGGTAGAGGAAGTGCTGCGGAATCTGCCCGTCCGTAATCCGGTCATTTGGTTGTGAACCCTGAGAAGAATACTACACATCCCGTTACTCATGAAAAAAACTATACTTATTACCCTTACTTTCGCTGCCTTTAACAGCAGCGTCTTTGCTCAGAAAGCCTTGATTAAAAGCCAGTTTGATCTGGCGGAGAAACAGGCAAAGGTGATGCTGGCTGATATACCGGCCGCCACACCGGCTACTGCGAAAGCGGTGCCCGTCTCTCCGCGTACCCTCAGCCCGACGGGGGCGCTCCAGCTTGTGCCCGCCCGCGACTGGACAAGCGGCTTTTTCCCCGGCGAACTCTGGTACCTGTACGAATACACCCACAATCCGGAATGGCTGAAACAGGCACGCCTGTACACGGCAAAAATTGAGAACGAAAAACTCAATGCCGGTACCCACGACATGGGTTTCAAAATCTATTGTAGTTTCGGCAACGGCTACCGGCTTACCAACGATCCGGCATACAAGGACGTAATTATCCAGTCGGCGCGGACACTCATTAAGCGCTATAAGCCGGCGGCCGGCATCATCCGGTCGTGGGATCACCACAAGGATGTCTGGCAATGCCCCGTGATCATCGACAATATGATGAACCTGGAACTGCTCTTTGCGGCCACGAAACTGACGGGCGACAGGACCTTTGCCGACATTGCCGTAAAACACGCTCAAACGACGATGAAAAACCATTTCCGTCCCGACATGAGCAGCTACCACGTCGTGGATTATGACACGCTGACGGGGAAGGTCATTCAGAAAAATACCCATCAGGGCTACAGTCACGAGTCGGCCTGGGCGCGCGGGCAGGCGTGGGCATTGTACGGGTATACGATGTGCTACCGTGAAACCCGCGACAAGGCATTTCTGGAACAGGCCGAAAAGGTGGCGGTGTTTATCCTGCAGCATCCGCGGATGCCTGCCGACCTGATTCCGTACTGGGATTTTGATGCGCCGAAGATTCCGGACGAACCGCGCGACGTGTCGGCCGCAACAGTGATGGCATCGGCACTCTATGAATTATCGGCATTCAGCAAACAGGGAACTATGTACCGCGCAAAGGCTGACCGGATCATCGCCAATCTGGCTAAAAACTATGTGTCGCCGGAAGGGGGGAACCACGGCTTTATACTGCTACACAGCACCGGGTCTAAACCGGCAAACAGCGAGGTCGATGTGCCGTTGTCCTATGCCGATTATTACTATCTGGAGGCGTTACTGCGGAAGCAGAAATTGTAGGGGGGGATTGCGGCTAAGAGGGTAGATCAAATGAGTTGGAAAAGAGTTGTCGTTGTCGATAAACAATTAAGGTAGGAAAGTATTATCTGCCACCCTTTCATATAAAACAGATTGATAACCTGATAAAAAGCCCTGATCATGAAACAGTTGTTCGGCGTTCTGGCGTCAATTCTCATACTGACATCTTGTACGAATCCGTCAGTGACTTCAACAGAGAATGAGCGGTTAGTAAAACAATATTTTACGTATTTCAATGCGCATGATTTTGTGAAAATGACAGCTATGTATGCTGAAGTAGCTGAGTTTAAAGACCCAACGCTTGGGCCGGGAATTGTCAAACAAACCAGGCAGCAGACTATTAAGAAATATACAGAGTTGACAAAACTATTTCCCGATTTACACGATGAGGTTACTCAGATATACCCGTCAGGTGATAAGCATATTATTGTCGAGTTTACCTCAAGCGGAACCGGTCCGGATAAGGTAACGTTTGAGTTGCCGATATGCACGATACTTACGATCGAAAATGGCCTCATCGTAAAAGATTTTACCTATTTTGACGATTTTGAGGAGAATAAAGAGTAAATAGACATACTATAAATACCACATAACCAGTACAGAAAAGCTATGCTTTCGATGTGGTTATGTGGTGAGTTATATCGCTGTAAATCAGATTATTGTTTAGCAAATGGGTGTTATTCCCCTTCTTCCAGCATAAACAGTTCCTCGACCGGTTTGCCGAACTCATGCGCCATTTTGAGGGCGAGAATGGTGGAAGGGACGTAACGGCCGGTTTCGATGGAGTTGATCGTCTGGCGGCTCACGCCGATCCGCTCGGCTAAATCAGCCTGCGACCAGTTGTTTTCGGCCCGGGCAACTTTGATGCGGTTCTTCATACACTAACCTCCTTCTCCAGCTCGCGGCTGTTTTTATACAGTAAAATTCTGAACCGGATCACAAACACCAGCAGAATCGTGAACATGTTGTAGATCATAACCGATAGAAACGGACTGCCGTGGATCAGCATAATGGCCAGACTCAGAATGATGTAGTTAGCGTATACGCTCCACTGCAAAGACTCCAGCCGCAGGTGCTGAATCATCTCGTCTTCATGCTTCTCCCGCGCAAAGGCGATAAATAACAGGCCGATAATCAGGCCGAGCGCGGCTAGTTCGTCTGTCAGGTTGATTGGCCATGGCCCGAATAGCGCCCCGATAGAGGCATTATCATCAGGTTTACCAAACGTCAGGAAGCTGAGCCGGAATTCAGTGTATAAATAGAGTAAGCCCAGCACCAGCGACGGGATAAAAATTATCCAGCCGATGAGGCGGTAGCGATGGGGGAATAAGAGGTTCGTGTTCATGATGTTTACTGTTGGTTAGCAGGGTTAAAAGGCCAGCATGCGTCGGGCCATACGCCGGTTTTTGCGTAAAGTGAGCTGGAAATAGACGATAAAGAAGAGCAGTATAGTGAACATATTGTACATCAGGATGTTGTAAAATCCTAGTCCGTAAATGAGCATAATGGCCAGCATCAGCAATGCGTAGTTCAGGTAGACGCTTGCCTGTAGGGCTTTCAGCCGTAGCTGATTAATCATCTCATCTTCAAGTCTCTCGCGGGAGAAACCAATAAAGAGCAAACCGGCAATCAGGGCAATGCACATGATTTCGTCCGTAAAATCAAGGCTGGTGGTGTCATAGAATGTCGACAGCCAGTCATTGCTGACGTGGATGGTCAGGTAGCCGTCAATGCCGGAGTCCGGATGTAATTCCAGATAACCCCACGTGCCCAAAAAGGCAAGGATTAGTCCCCAGCCTATGTACCGGAAATAATGCGGGAATAAGAGTGTTGTGTTCATGCGGACTAGTATAAGTTTGTTTGTCCAAAAGTAAAGTTTACTTTACAAATAGTCAAACGAAGTGGTCATATTTTTCGTATGCCTATTTCGTAAACGGCATAAAAAAACCGGACAACTGTCCGGTTTGGGTAATTTGGCGGCAAACGGCGGGCTTACAGGGCAAAAATGCGGTCCATAAGAAGCCATTTTTCGCCCGGTTTCGCCATCGGCAGGGCCTGCTGGTAGTGCCACATCAGCGCTTCCCATTCCTGCACCTTCGGATTAGCCGCGTCGGCCTCCGCTTTGCGGTCGAAGGAAAACGTGTCGTCGGTTTCCATGATCATAAACAACCGTGGCCCGATGCGGTAGATTTCCATGTTGGTAATCCCCGCCGACCGGATGCTCTCCTCGATCTCCGGCCATATTTTTTCGTGATAGCGCTCATAATCGGCAATCAATGCCGGATCATCCTTCAGATCAAGCGCAAGACAGTAACGCATAGGCTATTGAGTGAATGGGTGATTGAGCGAATGAGCGATTGGGTGTTTCTGTTCACTCAATCACTCATCCGCTCAATCACTCAATTTTTAATCTGCGATCCCTTAAATCCGTACCAGGCGATGAAGGCGAAGCAGGCGGCAGGGAGCAGGAATGAGGTGGCGGTGTTGGTGTTGTCGGCAATCATACCCATGATCGGCGGGAAGACGGCACCACCCACAATGCCCATGATGATGTACGATGACCCTTGTTTCGTAAACTGGCCCAGATCTTTTACGCCCAGCGCAAAGATGGTCGGGAACGTAATGCTCTGGAAGAAGAAGAAGGCCATCAGGGCATACAGCGATACCTGACCGAGGTGCAGGTACACCACAAACAGCAGGGCTACCATGATCACGGAGTAAATGCCCAGCAGCACGTTGGCGCGGGTAAAGCGCATGAAGAACGTACCGACAAAACGACCTACCATGAAGAACGCCATCGCAATGCCTTGCAGGTAGGCAGCTTCCTGATCCGAGATGTGGGCGCTTTCTGTCGCGTAGTTAATGAAAAAGCCCCAGATACAGCCCTGCGCCCCTACGTTAAGGAACTGCGAAAACACACCGAGTACGAAATGCGTGTGCTGAAAGAGTGTTTTGCCCGAATGCGCATGACCGTCCGTTACCAGCGCTTCTTCCTGAATTTCAGGCAGCGGCGTGCGGTAGAAAATAGCGGCAACGACCAGGACAATGATTCCGACGATGATGTACGGAAGCTGGATGGTATCCCAGCCCGCTTCGGCAGAAGTATTGCTGCTGCCGGCAAACATTAGCCAGCCACCGATTACCGGACCGGTAATGGCTCCCAGCCCGTTGAACGACTGAGCCAGGTTAAGCCGCTGCTCCGATGTTTCGGGCGAGCCCAGCACAGACGCATAGGGGTTGGCGGCCGTCTCCAGAAAGGCCAGGCCGCAGGCCAGAATAAAGAGCGCAATCAGAAAAAATGTCCACGACTGGGCTTCGCCGGCCGGATACACCAGCAGACCGCCGGCTGCGTACAGCAGCAGGCCCATCAGGATACCCCGCTTATAGCCGAACCGTTTCATCATGTAACCGGCTGGCAGGGCCATAACGAAATAGGCGCCGAACGTAACAACCTGCACCCACGCCGATTCCGACTTGGAGAGGTTAAGCACAAGCTGGAATTTTTTGTTCAGTACGTCGAGCATACTGATGGCAAAACCCCAGAGGAAAAATAAACTGGTAACCAGCGCAAACGCAAGGGTGGTATTACCCTGTGGGGCCGAGGTGGCTTTTGCGGATGCCGACGGTGAAATCGAGGCCATAAAGTAAGTTGGTAAGAGGGTTAACGGGCTTTGTTAATGGCGTTGCCGCACGGAGGTGAACCGGGGCGGCGACGGAAAACGATCACTAGGTGATTGACCGGTCGAGATGCGTATAGCCACCATCGACATGGATCAGCTGACCCGTTGTGTGGCTGGATTTATCCGACAGCAGGAACACAATCATGTTGGCGATTTCTTCGGCTGTGGTCATGCGCTTTTCCAGCGGAATCTTGCTGACAATATCCTTTAGTTTTTCGTCCGGATCCGGCAGCGTTTTGATCCAGTTGGCATAGAGCGGGGTCCAGCACTCGGCCACGATCAGGGCGTTTACCCGGATACCGTAGGGCAGCAGTTCCACGGCCCACTCGCGGGTCAGGGCGTTGCGGCCGCCGTTGGCCGCGGCATAGGCGGAGGTGTTGCCCTGGCCGGTTTCGGCCACTTTCGAGCCTACGTTCACGATAGACCCCTTGCTTTCTTTCAGCGCCGGCAAGGCATAGTGGGCCATCAGGTAGTAGTGCACCACGTTTTTGTGCAGTGAGGCCATGAAGGCTTCGTAGCTGCCGTTTTCCAGCCCGACACCGTCGTTGACACCGGCGTTGTTGACCAGCCCGTCGATCCGGCCGAATTGGGCCAGCGTCTCGTCAACGGCTTTTTTGCAGGCGTCCGGTTGAGTCAGCTCGGCCTCGATGGCAAAGGCTTTGCCGCCCGCTGCCACGATTTTGTCGACCGCTACCTGGTTGTCGGCGGCGTTCCGGCCAACGATAACCGGAATGGCTCCTTCGGCGGCGAGTGCGGTTGAGATGCCTTCGCCGATGCCCTTGGCACCACCGGTCACAATGATGATTTTATCCTGTAGGTTCAGATTCATGCGTTAAAAAGTTGGTTGACCACATAGCCACATAGAGCACATGTGAGAATAAGACTTCTTTGTTTAACTATGTGGCTATGTGGTGAAAAATGATGTATCAGGTAATCTCCTGCACTGTGTCTGTGAAGCATTCAGGGACTATTTGTCTGCTATTACTTCACATTACAGGTTATAAAACTGCACGGCGTTTTGGCCGAAAACCTTGTCGCGGACCTCAGTGCCCCACGGCGCCACGTATTCTTCCACGATGTTTTTAACCTGCCCGTAACTGCCTGCTACCAGGCAAACCGGCCAGTCGGAACCGTACATGATCCGGTCGGGGCCGAAACTTTCGAATACCACGTCGAGGTACGGGAAAAAGTCTTTGGTTGTCCAGCCCTGCCAGTTGGCTTCGGTCACCATGCCGGATACCTTGCAGTAAACGTTGGGTTGTTTCGCGATCTCGGCCATGTAGTTCGACCAGGTATTGATTTTCTGGTCCTTGATATAGGGCTTGGCAATGTGATCGATCACAAACTTTACGTCGGGCAGCTCCCGCACCAGATGCAGGGCGGCTTTGAGCTGCGTCGGGTAAATCAGAATATCGTAGGTAAAGTCGAAAGCCGTCAGCTGGCGGATACCTTTGATGATGTCGGGCCGCGCCAGAAAGTCATCGGCTTCGGCCTGTGCCACGTGCCGGAAGCCTTTCAGCAGCTCATACTGCGAGAAGTATTCCAGCTTGTCGTAGAGGTTAGTGGCCCGCAGATCGACCCAGCCGACAACGCCCTGCACAATCGGATAGGCGTCGGCCATCGACAGGAGGAACATGGTCTCGGCTTCCGACTGATCGGCCTGCACGGCTACGCAGCCGTCGATACCGTTTTCGGCCAGGACCGGCTCCAGGTCGGCCGGTAAAAAATCGCGCCGGATCACCGACATCTCTTCGGTAATCCACGCATCACGTTCCGCATTATAAAGCCAGAAGTGCTGATGTGCGTCAATGGTCATGGGAAAACAGAAAAAACGGTACGGCTGTGAGACCGTACCGGATGCATATAATTAGCTGTAGGCAATGGCCGTCTGGCGCTGGCTGCCCAGCTGGTCGATACCGAGTTCAACCACGTCGCCCGGCTTCAGGAAACGCTGCGGATTAAGGCCCAGGCCCACACCCGCCGGTGTACCGGTCGTGATGACGTCGCCCGGCAGCAGGGTCATGAACTGGCTGATATAGCTGACCAGCGTCGGTACGTCGAAAATCATGTCGTCGGTGTTTGAGTCCTGCAGCATTTCGCCGTTTACTGACAGCCACAAACGCAGGCTGTTCGGGTTGGCTACTTCGTCTTTCGTAACGAGGTATGGGCCCAGCGGTGCAAACGTATCGCAGCTCTTTCCTTTTACCCACTGACCACCACGCTCAATCTGGAAGGCGCGCTCACTGTAATCGTTGTGCGTTGCATAGCCGGCGATGTAGTCAAAGGCTTCGTCTTTTTCCACATACGTTGCTTTTTTGCCGATGATGATCGCCAGCTCAACTTCCCAGTCGGTTTTTTCTGACCGCTTCGGAATCACTACATTATCGTTAGGGCCGCAGAGCGCCGTGGTCGATTTGAAAAACAGAATCGGCTCGGCAGGAGTCGGAGCGTTGGTTTCGGCCGCATGTTTGGCGTAGTTCAGGCCCACGCAAACAATTTTCGACGGGCGCTTTACGCACGAAGCCAGCCGCGCATCAGCGGGTACTTCCGGGCATGAAGCGGCATTCGACTCCAGCCACTGAGCCAGTTGGTCAATACCACCGGTAGCAAAAAAAGTCTCGTCATAATCCTGGCCAAACGCTGATACGTCGATGCGTTTGCCTTCTGAAAGTTCAACAGCAGGTTTTTCGTTTTCGGGGTTGCCGAAGCGAAGAAGTTTCATAATTTGAGAATTGAGTTAATAGTAAGGAAAGAGACAAAAAGCAGATTTATAATTCCCTGCTGGCTAAATACGCGAAAAAAAAGGGATGTGGTCACCTGACGCGAACACATCCCTTTAGCCGTAAAGGAAATGGAAGACTTACAACGCGACAGCCTGACGATGGATGATAGCCTCACGATCGGGGCCGGTCGAGATGAAACTGATCGGCAGGTTCAGCTCGGCTTCGAGGTAGGTTACATACTCCGCCAGTTCGGCCGGAATGTCGTCGAATGCGCGGATACCGTCGAGTGAGGTATTCCAGCCTTTAAATTCTTTATAAACCGGCATCACGTCCACGTCGCAGAGGTCATACGGGAACTGCTCGGTCTGGGTGCCGTCGGGCAGGATGTAGTGCGTACACACCTTGATGGTATCGAAGATGTTCAGGACATCGACCTTCATCATAATCAGCTGCGATACGCCGTTGATCATGATCGCGTACTTCAGCGCGGGCAAGTCGAGCCAGCCGCAACGGCGCGGACGGCCGGTAGTCGCACCGAACTCGCGGCCTTCCTTACGGATCGCTTCGCCCGTTTCGTCGTGCAGTTCCGTTGGGAACGGACCGCTGCCGACGCGGGTGCAGTAGGCTTTGAAAATGCCGTATACCTCGCCGATCTGACGGGGGGCGACGCCAAGGCCCGTACAGGCACCGGCAGTCATGGTATTGGAGCTGGTTACGAACGGGTATGAACCGAAATCAATATCGAGCAGGGAGCCCTGAGCGCCTTCGGCCAGTACGCGCTGCTCATTTTTCAGTGCACCGTTGACCGCATATTCACTGTCGGTCAGCTGAAATTGCTTCATGAACTCAATTGCCGAGAAGAAATCGTCTTCGGCTTGTGGTAATACCGACTGATAATCAAACTGATAGTGATCGAGCGTCGTTTTGTGCAGGGAAACCAGCGTATCGTATTTTTTGCGGAAGTTGGCCGACAGAATATCACCGACGCGGAGGCCGAGGCGGGCCACTTTGTCCTGATAGGTCGGGCCGATCCCGCGCAGGGTAGAACCGATTTTTGCTTCGCCTTTCGACTGCTCAAAGGCGGCGTCGAGCAGACGGTGGGTTGGCAGAATGATTGATGCTTTTTTTGAAATGACCAGATTCTGGTGGATGTTGAGGTTGTATTTGGCGAGGCCGTCGATTTCGCGGCGGAACACGATTGGGTCTAATACAACGCCGTTACCGATAATATTGAGGGTTTCATTCCGGAAAATACCCGATGGAATTTGGTGTAAAACGTGTTTGAAACCATCAAATTCGAGGGTGTGACCGGCATTCGGGCCGCCCTGAAAGCGGGCAACTACCTGATATTGTGGCGCCAAAACATCCACAATCTTGCCTTTCCCCTCGTCGCCCCATTGGAGGCCTAATAATACATCAACCATTAGATTGTTAACTTATTGGTGATACTCCCGATAAAATTCACACAAAGATACGCTAAGTTGCCGCTTATGGAACCAAAATTTCTCCTTGAATCCTATCGTTGCTGATGGTTCTGGTGGTTACTGGGGTTGCTGATGGTTACTGATGGTTCTGGTGGTTGCTGGTTGTTTCTAGTTGTTACCAGGGTTACTGGTGGTTCCTAAGGTTGGAACCACCAGTAACAACCAGAACAAAAGGTAACAAAAGTTATATGGGTAACTTTATTGTAAACGTCGTGCCTTCGCCGTCGGTGCTGTCGACAAAAAAGTCGCCCTGGTGGCCTTTGGTGATGATGTCGAAGGAAAGCGACAGGCCCAGCCCTGTGCCTTCGCCGGTAGGTTTGGTGGTGAAAAAAGGCTGAAACACCTTGCCAATGACGTCTTCGGGAATGCCGGGGCCGTTGTCGCGGATCACCAGCGTGACAAAATCAGGCGTGTTTGCCGTAGTGGGGGCACGACCGGCAGCCGGTGCTGTTTGGGAGCCGCCACTAGCTGATACATGAGTTGATACCCAAACCGTTGGCTGGAAGCCGGCCGGGGCAGACTGCTGCTTCTGGTCAAGGGCGTAAAAGGCGTTGTTGAGCAAATTCAGTACAACGCGGCCAATGTCCTGCGTTGCCAGATTGACTAAGGGTAGCGTAGGGTCAAAGTCGGTCACCAACTGGCAGTTGAAGGTTTTGTGGGCTGCCCGGTAGCCGTGATACGCCAGCCGCAGGTATTCGTCGCCGAGGGCGTTAAGGTCGGTTGGCTGCTTCTCGCCCGACGAGGTGCGGGAGTGTTCGAGCATGCCTTTAACAATCGAACTGGCCCGTTTGCCGTGGTGGGTGATCTTTTCGAGGTTCTGCCGCAGATCGCCCAGAATCTCGTCGACTAGTCCTTCGTCGCGGTCATCGGCAGGGCGTTGCCGTTCGTCTTCAATTTCGGCAACGAGGTCGGCCGATACTTCCGAGAAGTTATTGACGAAGTTGAGCGGATTCTGAATTTCGTGGGCAATACCGGCGGTCAGTTCACCGAGAGAGGCCATTTTTTCTTTCTGGATCAGCTGGTCCTGCGTAGCTTTCAGGGTCTCGATGGATTCATTCAGGGCGGCGGTACGCTCCTGTACCAGCCGTTCGAGGGTTTCGTTCTGGGCGGCCAGAATCTGTTGCTTTTCCTGTTCCTGAGCCAGTGAGCGCTCCGAAAGCCGTTTCACTTCGTCGAGGTTTTTCTGTAGCGAAGTATGCGTACGCGTGTAATCCTGTACCAGCGAAAAGGATAGTCCGATAGGGACGCTCAGCAGAAAGAGGAAAAACAGCAAAATAATGATCAGCAGAAACATCAGGTTATTGAAATCCCAATCATAGAAGCCAGCCATGATGCCGTTTACCAGGCTCAGTCCGGTGGCTAGTAAAAAGGAGATAAACGAAAACCGCAGGGAATTCCAGGGTAATTTATCACCGGCCTGACCACGTTTTTTACCAAGCCAGCTGGTCCGGATGTAATCAAAGGCAAAAAAAGTAGATGTAAGCGCCGCCAGGCCGGACGGAAGACTCCCGACAAGCCATTGGTAACCAAAGGAGATGGTTAGCAGCGTAATCGAAATAGCGAATATCCAGCCCTTCGCCCGTTGCAAATAGGCATAGACAGCCATCAATAAACAACCCGCGCCGATATGCAGCCCGGCATACTGGATCAGGTCAATCACCGATTGACCTCTCAGGTTGGCATTATGGTATTCAAAAACCGATACGCCAAACATCAAGGCAAAAGAAACGGACGAAATACTGAGCAGCCCATTGACTTTCTGCTCTGGGTTTGCCCGGAAGAACATCAGATGAAGCAAGGCCAGAATGACAAAAATGCCGGCAATTAAGGCACCGACAGCCGCATTCACAGAGGCATTCGCTGTCAGGTTTACCAGTGTGAGCTGGCGTGGCTCAATCCAGATTCTGAACGGCTCGAGGGAGGTATTGGCAAACAGGAGGTCTTCATCCTGATACTGAAACCGGATTGCCAGCACATGTTTCCCCGTGTCCGGCAGCATAACGGGGATAGGTTCAAAAGCCATCCGATTATCAGTACTTGATCGCCGGTCGGCCACAACAGTGGCAATCAGTTTGCCGTCGAAATAAATTTTTGAATCGCCTAACTGCTGGATAATCAGGTCCCACGCTCGTTCCTTATAGCGTTTATTTCCCTGTAGGCTATAGCGGAACCAGCCCGTTTTTGCCTTCAGCAGAGCAGTCCGCTGTTCAGGCGTATCATCAAACGTATCCCAGCTTTTAGCATTATATGCGGGCTGTGCCCAGGTCAGCGAGTCGCCCGCTTTAAACCGGCAATCGTCTGCTTTGAAACTAAAACCTTCATTACTCCCGGAAAAAGAAATAAACTGACAGTGGGCCAGATGACTAACGAAAACCAGGCAAACAAGAATAGCGTAGCGCATGAATACAGGAAAAGGCTGTTACCGAGAGATCAATATTAGTACATCCCTGGTAATTGGCAAGCATTTTTCGGATAAGGATGATAAAGAAAGATAGTACATTTCTTCTGAATAAAAGCCAGGTTCCTGATCGATTCGGCTTAGCTTGAACTAGCCCCATCCAAAGCCTGATTGCATAGAGAGGGGGCTAGTGAGCGAACGTAGGGTGAAGGGAAGGTTTATTAGCCAGATACTCAAAGTTATAAAGGAAGACGTATGGTAAAGGTCGTGCCTTCACCTTCGGTGCTGTCGATGAGGAGGTCGCCCTTATAGGCTTTGGTTATGATATCGTAGGCGAGCGACAGACCCAGACCTGTGCCTTCGCCGGTGGGTTTGGTTGTAAAAAAAGGTTGAAACACTTTGCCAAGGATGTCCTTTGGAATGCCGGGACCGTTGTCACGGATCCTCAGTGCGACAAAATTCGTGGCATTTGAATTCGTGGTACTTAGCCAGACAGTTGGCTGGAAACCGTCAGGGATGGCCTGCTGTTTCTGATTGAGGGCGTAAAAGGCGTTATTAAGCAGACTCAGGATAACACGGCCAATATCCTGCGTTGCCAGATTAACCAGTGGCAGGGCAGGGTCAAAGTCGGTAACGAGCTGGCAGTCGAAGGTTTTGTGCGTTGCCAGGTAACCTTGATAGGCCAACCGCAGGTATTCACTGCTAAGGGCGTTAAGGTCGGTTGGCTGCCGCTCGCCCGCCGATGTCCGGGAATGTTCGAGCATGCCTTTTACAATAGAGCTGGCCCGCTTGCCGTGGTGGGTGATCTTTTCGAGGTTTTGCCGCAGGTCACCCAGAATCTCGTCGACCAGCCCTTCGTCGCGGTCGTCGGCGGGGCGTTGTTGTTCGTCTTTGATCTCAGCAATCAGGTCGGCCGAGACCTCCGAGAAGTTATTGACAAAGTTGAGCGGATTCTGGATTTCGTGGGCGATACCGGCGGTTAGTTCGCCGAGTGAAGCCATTTTTTCTTTCTGTATCAGCTGATCCTGAGTGGTTTTCAGGTGTTCAATGGATTCATTCAGGGCGGCCGTGCGCTCCTGTACTAACCGTTCGAGGGTGTCGTTCTGGGCGGCCAGAATCTGTTGTTTCTCCTGTTCCTGAGCCAGCGAACGCGCCGAAAGCCGCTGCACTTCATCAAGGTTCTGCTGTAACGAGGCATGTGTGTGTGTGTAGTCGTGAACCAGCGAAAAGGATAGCCCGATAGGTACGCTTAGCAGGAACAAAAAGAAAAGCAAAATCAATACTACCAACAGCAGTGTACTGGTGATTACTAATTTAGAAGAAAGCAAACCATTCAGGATAGCTAGTAAAATGATAAGGCTAAGGGTAGCAAATGAAAACCGCAGCGAGTTCCAGGGTAATCTGTCACCCGGCTGTCCGCGTTTTTTACCGAGCCAGCTGGTCCGGATATAGTCTAACGCATACAAGCAGAACGTTAATGCAATCAGGTAGTCTGGGGGACTTCCGATGAGCCATTGATACCCGAAATGGATGCTTAGCAAAGCAATTGAAATAATGAACAGCCAGCCTTTGGACCGGTGCAGATAGGTATATACAGCCGTCAGCAAGCCGCTCATACCAATGTGTAATCCGGCATATTGTATCAGGTTGAGTACGGATTGTTCTCTGAGATTTGAAACAAAGTAGTCAAAAACCGGAATGCCGGCCATGCAGGCAAAGCATAGCGAAGAGATACCAAGCAGAAGGTTTACCCGCTGATCCGGATTGGCCCGGTAAAACATGAAGTGTAGTAAGGCCAGAATGACAAAGAAGCCCGTGATCACCGCGTTAAACGCAGTGGTCATAGACGAAACAATTATCTGATTCATCAGACTTTTCTGTTGCCGTTCGATCCGGATTGTAAACGGTTCTGTATCTGTATCAGCAAACAAAAGATCTTCGTCACGGAATTGATGCCGGATGGCCAGCACATGGTTTCCGGTGTCGGGTAACGTAACAGGTAGTTGCACCAGAGCTATCCGCTCCCCGGAATTCGCTCGCTGATCAGCCACAACGTTGGCGATTCGTTTCCCGTCCAGATAAATGGTTGAGTTTCCTGACTGCTTTATTATCAACACCCACTTTTCTTCTTTATAACGTTTTTTACCTTGTATCCGACAGCGGAACCAGCCTGATCCGGCTTTATTAAGTGTTGTACGTTGTTCAGGAGTATCCCTAAATGTGTCCCAGTTTTTGTCAGAATACGTCGTCGTTGCCCACATTAGCGAATCGCCCGCCTTGAAGCGGGTATCAAACGCATTAATAATAAATCCTTGATCATCAATAGAAAGTTTGTTTTGGCAGTATCCCAGGTAACAAAAAAAACACAGTAAACTTGTGATGAAATAGCGCATATGTATTTATGTATTAATTTATATGAATATAAATATTAGCATATTATAGATAATAATGGATGCTTTAATGTGAAAACGGGGAAAGTAATAGTACATTTCCCCAAAACCAGATAAGTACAGTACGGCTAGAATGTCAGGATTTTCTTCTTTTAGGCATAAAAGTGAAAGCCCTGACAACATCAATGCGTATATCAACTAAACTGGTAAAACGAGCTGTGTACCTGTCGCTCGTTCCCGCCTTTGCTCTTTCAACTCTAACACAGGCGCAGCCCAAATGGCCGGCCATCACGCAGGAGACAAAGCCCTGGACACGGTGGTGGTGGATGGGCAGTGCTGTAAGCCCGACTGACCTGACCCGGCTGATGGAACAGTATCAGCAAGCAGGGCTGGGCGGCGTCGAAATAACCCCGATTTATGGCGTTAAGGGCGCCGAAAGCCAGTTTATCAATTTTCTGTCGCCGAAATGGATGGATGTGCTGGGTCATACGCTGAAAGAAGCCCGCCGCCTGAACATGGGTGTTGATATGGCGCAGGCCTCGGGCTGGCCGTTTGGCGGTCCGTGGGTAAACCAAGCGGATGCCTGTAAGTATGTGGCCTCAAAAACCTTCACGCTGAAGGCCGGCGAACAACTTCAGGAGCCTGTCGCTTATAGCCAGAAACCGATCACGCGCATTGTCGGCCAGCCGATTGACATCAAACAGCTGGTGGAGCCGATCACGAAAAATCCGGACCTTCAGCTTCATGCCTTTGATCAGGTGCGTTTCGAAAAACCACTGCCGTTGCAGTGCCTCATGGCCTATGCCGATAACGGCCAGATCGTTGACCTCACCGGAAAGGTAGACGGCAGTGGTAGGCTGAACTGGACTGCTCCGGCGGGAACCTGGACGCTTTACGCCGTTTTTGAAGGCTGGCACGGTAAAATGGTCGAACGCGCCGGACCCGGCGGCGAGGGCGATGTGATTGATCACTTCTCGAAACCCGCCACGGAGCATTACCTGAGCTATTTCGATAAAGCGTTTAAGGGCCGTGACCTGACCGGTCTGCGGGCGTTTTTCAACGACTCCTATGAGGTTGACGATGCCAGCGGAGAGAGCAACTGGACACCGGCTATGTTCGATGAATTTAAAAAACGGCGCGGCTATGACCTGCGGCTGCACCTGCCCGCGCTGTTCGGCAAACCCGACACCGAGCCAAACAAACGGGTGCTGAGCGACTACCGTGAAACCATCTCGGAGCTGCTGCTCGAAAACTACACCAAAGTCTGGTCGGACTGGGCGAAGAAACACGGTAAAATTATCCGGAATCAGGCCCACGGCTCACCGGCTAATATTCTGGATCTCTACGCCGTTACGGACATTCCCGAAATCGAGGGTATCGACGTGATGCGGATTAAATTTGCCTCGTCGGCGGCCCACGTGACGGGTAAAAAACTGACCTCCTCCGAGTCCGCGACCTGGGAAAACGAACACTTTCTGACCAAACTGAGCGATGTCAAAAAGGCCATGGACCGTTTTCTGCTCGGGGGCGTCAACCACACGTTTTACCACGGCACCAACTATTCGCCGCAGCAGGCAGCGTGGCCGGGCTGGTTGTTCTACGCCGCCGTTCATTTTAACCCGAACAACAGTTTCTGGACTGATTTTGGTAAACTGAACCAGTACGTGGCCCGTTGTCAGTCCTTTCTGCAACAAGGTAAGGCCAGCAATGATGTGCTGGTATACCTGCCTATTTTCGATGCGTATACCCGTCAGGGTAAGGTGATGCTGCAACATTTCGACGGTATTGATCATGGCTTCAAGGGGTTGCCGGTTGAGCATCATGCTAAAGATCTGTGGGAGCGGGGTTATGGGTTTGATTTTATTTCGGATAAGCAGCTGCTTGGTGTGACGGCTACGGGTGGCAGGCTGCAGACCGGCGGGGCTGGCTACCAGACCATCGTAGTGCCCGAAGCGCAGTACATGCCGCTGCCAACGCTGGAGCAGTTGATAAAGCTGGCGCAGCAGGGAGCAACCATCGTCTTTGCCAACAAGCTGCCCGACGATGTGCCGGGGATGGCCAATCTGACCGTCCGGCAGGCGGCCTTCAAAAAACTGCTGGCCGGTCTGGCGTTTACCGAAACCGGCGGCATCCGACAGGCGAAAGCAGGGCAGGGGCGCATTTTTGTCGGGACCAGCTTAGACGAAACCCTGAAAGCGGCCGGTGTACAGCGGGAAACACTGGTTGACAGCGGACTGGAGTTTATCCGCCGCGAACATGCCGAAGGGAACTATTACTTTCTTACGAACTGGAGCGACAAAGCCATCGACGGCTGGGTGCCGCTGGCTACCAAAGCTAATTCGGTGGCCCTGTATAACCCGATGACGGAGCTGCTGGGTATGGCCCGGAAGCAGGCATCGGCAACGGGGATGGACGTGTATGTGCAGTTGCAGCCAGGCGAATCGTGTATACTCGAAACCTCTGCCAGAATGATCAAGGCGACGGGTTATCCGTATGTCGAGGCCGTGGCAGCGGCCATTCCGCTGACTGGTAAATGGACGATCAACTTTGTGTCGGGCGGACCCGCATTGCCGTCGCCGGTGACGACGGAAAAACTGGGGTCGTGGACCGAGCTTGACGGAGACGCGGTAAAGACGTTTTCCGGGGCCGCTACCTACACGCTGAGCTTTCCGAAACCGGCGGGCGTTGCCGATGCCTGGGTGCTGGATTTAGGTAAGGTCGCTGAGAGTGCCCGCGTGCAGCTCAACGGCAAAGAACTGGGGACGGTGCTGGGGCCGGTTTATCAGCTGGAAATACCGGCAAGTGCGCTGGCGGCGACCAATACGCTGACCGTAACGGTATCAAACGGAATGGCCAACCGCATTGCTGACCTGGATAAGCGGAAGGTGGCCTGGAAGACGTTTTATAATGTTAACATGTCGCCCCGGCTGCGCGAAAACCGTGGCACAGACGGCAACTTCACCGCCGAAAACTGGTTGCCCCGACCTTCGGGTCTGCTCGGGCCGGTCACGTTGCGACCGGTGAAACGGACGTTTTAAGGTAAACGGCTTTAGTGTCAAGGCTCCGGACATCCGGAGCCTTTTGTTGTTTGTTAACCGATATACAAGACCTGATCTTACGGATGATTCATGCCGATATGTTAGTTTTTGTAATCCCCAATTTGTTAATTGAGAGCTTGTTTTAGAAACCTAAACTTACCTATGAAAACACATTACCTGCACAGGGGAAGGCGCATGAAGCCATGGTGGCATGCGCTTCTGACGCTGCTTTTTCTTACAATTGGTCATAACAGTATTAGTTTGGGGCTGGATACCAAATCAGGACAATCCGGTACGATTGTCAGTACACCTGAGTATGGTATTACCGGTTTAAATACGTCGGCTGTAGTCGACCAAACCAGTAGCTGGCAGTATACGGTGCGGCTAACCCGCACCCTGGAATACAAGCGCCGGCGTACCAACGCAGCCATGCAGCGCAGTGCCGCTCGGGCCACAGTCAGCGGAAATACCCTGTCGGCTGAAACAGTCCCGCCGGATACAACCATTATGTCGAATCCGTCTAATCCGACGAATTCGACATCTGCGACGTTTAGCTTTTCCGGCTCGGATAATGAGACACCCGCCGCAAGTCTGACGTTTGAAGTAAAACTGGACAGCGGAAGTTTTAGCGCCGCTACTTCCCCGAAAACCTATACCGGCCTTTCCGACGGGATGCATATTTTTCAGGTGCGGGCGATCGATGCATCGGGCAACATTGATCCGACGCCGGCTAGCTACACCTGGACGGTTGATTCTACTCCGCCGAATACAACTATTACCGCTACCCCGCTCATTATATCTAACTCTACAAATGCAATGATTTCCTTCAGCGGCAGTGATGGCAGTGGGTCTGGTGTGGCAAGCTTTCAAGTTAAGCTGGACACAGGAGGCTTTATCACTGGTACTTCTCCGCAAACGTATACCGGCCTTTCCGACGGACTGCATACGTTTCAGGTGCAGGCGGTTGATTTGTTAGGTAACGTCGATCCGACGCCGGCTAGTTACACCTGGACGGTTGATACTACTCCGCCATCTGCCCCGGTGGTGAGTGCCCCTGCCAACGGTGCTACAACGAGTAACAACAAACCTACCGTTATCGGAACCGCCGAAGCTAACAGCACCGTAACAATTTTGATTGACGGGAGTACTGTTGGTACTACTACGGCCAATGCTTCGGGTAACTGGATCTTTACCATAAGCAGTGCCCTGTCGGATGGGGCTCATACCGTCAAAGCTAAAGCAACGGATGCTGCCGGTAATACCAGCGTGGACAGTAATACCAATACATTTATCGTTGACACGGTTGCACCGGCTGCCCCGGTGGTGAGTGCTCCGGCCAACGGTGCGGTGATAAGTAATACCAAACCTGCCGTCAGCGGAACGGCTGAAGCCGGTAGTACGGTGACCGTCACGGTTGATAATACAGACATCGGAACGGCAACGGCAAACGGATCCGGCAACTGGTCTTATACGGTAAGCAGTGCCCTACAGGAGGGCACTCATACGGTCAAAGCCAAAGCAACGGATGCTGCCGGAAATACCGGTACCGTAAGCAGTACAAATTCGTTTACAATTGCTGCAGCCCCTGTCGTAACCGGTTTTGCGTCAGCCGGGGCCTCGCTTTGTGAAGGTACTCCGCTAACCCTGACGGCTACCATCGGTAATGTGACCGGTAGTTATGCCTACACGCTGACGAACGGAAGTAATCCGCTCACGGGAACATCAGCGGGGGCTACCTTTTCGCAAACGCTGAACGGAGTGAGTCCCGGAAATTATACCTACACGCTGACGGTGAACAGCAACGGGCTAAGTGCAACGGCCACCGCTCAGGTAACGGTTGGGAGCCAGCCATCTGTCAGCAGTGTGGTGGCAGGCGGTGTGCTGGGCAACGGCACCTGTTCCGTCGATCTGAGCAGCACCGGCATTGGCAGTAGTTTTGTCATGACAGGCCCCAATGGCTTTGTCTATTCAACCGTGTACCGGCAGGCAGGAACGCATACGGTTACAATTCCGGGTGTGACTACCCCCGGAACCTATACACTGACTGTTTCCAGCGGCGCGTGCTCGGCAACTGTGCCTCTTGTCGTGAGTGGCACGGCCTGCCGGTAGGAGTTCTTGGCTACATACAGCATAAAAAAAGCCTGACACAATGCGGTCAGGCTTTTTTGCTGTTAGTTTTAGTCTACTTTTTTTCTGTCGACAGGGAGTTGATCCAGGCGGCAATCTTTAACGCGTCTGCCTTCGGAACCTGTGGCATCGGCGGCATTTCTGTCGCATAATCCGGCCAGTTTTGTGGCTTCGGATTGTGAATCAGTTCAACAATCTGTTCGTTGGTATAGCCTCGTTTGGCGACTTCGGAATAGGCCGGACCTACCTGACGCTTGTTCGCCTGATGGCAGGCCAGACAGGTATGTTTCGCTAATAAGCCTTTTACTTCGTCGTACGTTGGTGCTTTGGCGCTGGCAACCGCTTCGGTTTTTGTTGACGCCGGTTTGGTGGCGGCACCGGTTTTGGGTGCGGTTTTCGGGCGACCACTTCCGGTTTCAGGGCGACCACTTGGGGTCGCCCGTACGGGGGCGGCGGCCGGTGTTTCGGCAGGTTTGGCTTCGGAACTGAACGTGCTTACTTCGCTCATGGCCAGTTTCTGGCCGGTCGGAATGTTGTTCAGCGTATAGAACGCCAGCGGGTGAACCAGTGAGTACGAACCATCGGTGCTGCGAACACCATCCAGACGGATTTCGTGGATGTGGTAGCGGCGCAGGTTGTCCACAATGATGCGGGCTTTCATGCCGTCGGCCGACAGTTTAACGCCTTTAATCGCGTTTGTTTCGCGGTTTACCGGCGGACTACCGTATACCGGGTGGTATTTGTAGATAAAGCTGCTGACCGAATACGAAGCCAGATCTTCGGCCGACTTGCGGTCAACCGGCGATGTAAATTCGATTTCGAAGCCGTCCGGCATGGCACGGACCGCCTTCATCTCGAACGGCATCTTTTCGTTCCAGACCAGTCGTTGCAGACCTTCTGTTGCTTCACCGGCAGAGCCCCAGCCACGGTTAGTTTCACCGACAAACAGGGAGCCGTCATTGCCCCACGCCATCCGGAGTACACCCGACTGGAAGCCGGCGCGGAAATCGAAAGCCGCACCCTGGAATTCGCCGTTTACTTTCTCCATGTAGACGCGCATGATCTTGCTCTGGCCCTGATCACCAACCAGCAGCTGACCGCTGAACGGACCGAAGCTGCCTTCCGGAATCGCCACAATTTCGGAGTTCGAAATCCCGAAAATACCGTGAGGTAACCAAACCGCCGGTAGCTGCAATTCAGGGAACTGCTCCTTCAGCGTGTAGAGTGGAATCGGTGTTTCGTCGGCTACGTTTTCCGGTTTGATGGCGCGGCCCTGCTCGTTCCGGCGTTTCCGCGGGTCGATTTTGGCATACAACTGCTGCTGCGTCAGCTTCACCGGTGAGTTTGGCATGTTAGACCAGCGGAGACCGGCCGGGTGACCTACCCACGCGCCTTTTTTCAGGTGCCATACACCACCCGAGCCAATCCAGTCGCCCTGGTTGTCGGAGTAGAACAGTTCACCGTCGATCATACCCAGGCCGCAAGGAGAGCGAACCCCCGTTGCCCATGGTTCCATTTTACCATCTTCGGTGATGTGCATCACCCAGCCCCGCCACGGGACACGGCTTTCGCCCGCCCACCATTCTTCGTCACCGAAGGCTACATTGCCCGATACGAAAAACGAGCCGTCCGGTGCGATTTTAGGCCCGAAGCTGTATTCGTGGTAGTGACCCGATAACGGCCACGAGAAAATCGTTTTCAGCAAATCAGCTTTGCCGTCTTTATTTGAGTCGACCAGTTTGGTCAGTTCACCGCGCTGCGCGCAATACAGGGAGCCGTCTTTATAGGCCAGACCCAGAATTTCGTGCAGCCCTGAGGCATATTTACGGAAAAACGGCCGGCGGCTGGTCGGGTTTTCAACGATGAATACATCACCGCGACGGGTGCCGATGCCCAGATCACCGTTCGGCAGTACAGTCAGACCGCCGACTTCGAGCAGGGTCCCTTCCGGAGCCGGTACCCGCATGATCCGGAAAAAATCTTCTTCTTTCGGAGATTCCTGCGCCTGCGCCGTCGACAGGAAAGCCGTCATCAGGCAGGTGGAAAGCAAAAGTTTATGTAAGTTTCTCATGGAGTTTAGAACAGAATCGAATAACTCAGTTTACCACTGCTGACCGGAACAATCAGTTCCTGGCGGTTGCCGGCCGGACGAATCACCGGTTTAACGTTGCCCGCCGTTTTGATGTAGTACGACTTGCCGTCGATCAGGTACGAACCGTCGCCGGCCGCTTCAATCGAAGCACCATCCGCCAGCCGGGCGTACAGATTTGCCGCCGGGTTGCTGATGGTGATGTCGCGCTGAATACCGTTACCATTGTCGAGCACACGGATCATGTCCTGCACGCCTGAACCGAAGATTTTGTACAGGAACGTCGGGCGGTCGCTTTCGTCAAGCGAGTAGCCTTCGGTTTTAAAGCCGGTACCGGTGGTGTCGGTAACCCAGGCTGCCTGCGGTGAGCTCAGTTTGTTCAGCACCAGTTGCGGCAGACCCAGTCGCTGCACCATACCCGTCGGCCGCGATGAACCGTCGCCCCGGCTATTCCACATCGGTGTTGCATCCAGGAACTGACCACGCCATACCTGTACGAGGAACCCGTTGTCGAGGTCGTAGGTATAGTGAATCTGCTCCGGACTACCCACCGAAATACCGTGCGTTACCCGCATCCGGCGGCCCATGCCGTTCTCGTTCGGAACGTCCATGAAGCTGCGCAGGATTGTGTTGTTCGGCGCGTGAATCAGGATCGGGCCGTTGTCGTTGAAGCCCCCTTCGGCCAGGTTATCGCCGATGAAAAACTCACGGAGTCCTGAACCCTGTAGCGACAGACCGATTGACGGCGTGGCGCGGCCCTGTACTTTTGAATAGATAATTTCAACCGGTAAATCACCGGCCGGCAGCGAAACAGAGGCTGAGGAGCGGCGGTTTGAGTTAGCCCATGGGAAAACCGTCTGGTTGTTGATTTTCATGGATGTAAACCCACCTGCACCGGCCAGATTGAAGGCATATTCGCCTGCTTCCTTAATGTTGAGTAAACCAGAATAGCGCACTAGAAAGTTATTCGGACTAACGGTAACGTTAGCCGTTAGTTTGGGAGCTGTTCCCTTTGCTTCGGGAGCCGCCTGACCCAGGGCATTTTCCTTGTCAAACTGACCTGCATATACCGCGTAGGTTAGGCCGGTCAGTTCGGGACGAGGTTTATTATAAACGGTATACCGGATATTCCGGAACGCTACCGGACCATGGTCGCCCTGAATCAGCAGCGGCCCAATGGCAACTTCGTCGTTTTTCAGCGGACCACGCGTCGGGCCGGTCAGTTCCACGTTTTCGTGGATCGTCACGCCGTTCAGGTCAATGCGCAGGATTTTAGCGTTTTCGATTTTCTTACCGCTTTTGTCGAAGCGTGGCGCCTGGAACGAAATCCGCATACGCTGCCACAGGCCGGGCGCTTTCGTTGCGTTCTGGCGGGCGGCATGGCCTTCGTAGCCTTTCTGGCCTTCCGGACGGCTTTCGTCCCAGCGTTGGTAGATCGATCCGTTGTCGCCGATTTTCGCCGTTTTCTGGCCCCAGCTGTCGATCAGCTGGATTTCGTAGCGGCCCTGCAGGTAGATGCCTGAGTTGGAGCCTTTGGCCATCATGTACTCGAGGTCAAGGTCGAGGTCGCCGTGTTCGAGGGCCGACAACAGGTTGGCCTTCTCGCGGTCGGTCGGCAGGTTCACCAGCACACCGGAGCCGGATTTGCTGGTCAGCACGTTGGTTTTGGCAAAATCAGCCGTGACGTCGCTGGCGATCTGCCAGTTTTTGCCGACGTTACCGCCGCCCGGATTCCGGAAAGCACTCAAGTCGTTGAGCGAAACCGTGTTCGGTTGACCGTTCTGGGCCATAGCCGGGCTGAAAAGGCCCAGGCTCAGCAGCCAGCAGCCGGTGGCAACCGAACGCGTAAGCACTTGTGAGGGTTTTGTGAGCATTGAAAAACAAGGATTAAATTTGGTGTTTAAGGGTTCGGGATAGCGCGTTTATTTTTTGTCAGTTGAATACGAATAAGGAGCATCTTCCGGCTTTGTGCCCCGCTGTTTGTTCGGCGTGGCACTCATGTTTACATCAATGGTTGCTCCCTGTAACAGCGCCTGATGGCTCAGCCACGTTTTTGCATACGGTTTGCCGTTTACAGAAACCGTATTGATGTACCGGTTGTCGACACTATTATTAGAAGCATTGATAACCACTTTTTTACCGTTCTCCAGGGTGAGTGTTGCTTTCTTAAACAGCGGTGAGCCGATCACATACTGGTCGCTGGCGGGGCAGACAGGGTAGAAGCCAAGGGCCGTAAAGACATACCAGGCCGAGGTCTGACCGTTGTCTTCGTCGCCGCAGTAGCCGTCCGGCGTCGGCAGGTACAGGCGGTTCATCACCTCACGCAGCCAGTACTGGGCTTTCCACGGTTCGCCGGCGTAGTTGTAGAGGTAAATCATGTGCTGGATTGGCTGGTTACCGTGGGCATACTGGCCCATGTTGGCAATCTGCATTTCCCGGATTTCGTGGATGACACCACGGTAGTAGCTTTCGTCGAAAACCGGCGCGAGGCTGAACACCGAATCCAGCTTGGCCGCGAATTTCTGACGGCCGCCCATCAGGTCGATCAGGCCCTGCACGTCGTGGAAAACCGACCAGGTATAGTGCCAGCTATTGCCTTCCGTAAAGGCATCGCCCCACTTAAACGGATTGAACGGAGTCTGGAACTGTCCGTCCTGATTCTTACCGCGCATCAGACCGGTCTGCGGGTCAAACAGGTTGCGGTAGTTCTGCGAGCGTTTGGCAAACAGGTCAATTTCGGCCTGCGGGCGTTTCAGGGCTTTCGCCAGCTGGTAAATGGCAAAGTCATCGTAGGCATATTCGAGGGTACGGGCGGCGTTTTCGTTGATTTTTACATCATACGGCACATACCCCAGTTTGTTGTAGTACTGCGCGCCACGGCGGCCGACGGCATCCATCGGGCCTTCGTTATTGGCGTTTTTCAGCAGGGCTTCATACAGTGTGTTGATGTCGTAGCCACGGCCGCCTTTCAGATAGGCTTCGGCCACGATAGACGCCGAGTTCGATCCTACCATCACGTTCCGCAGGCCAGGGCTTGCCCATTCCGGCAACCAGCCACCTTCTTTGTAGGCGTTGGCCAGACCTTCCTGCATCTGGTTATTCAGCGACGGATACATCAGGTTCAGGAACGGAAACAGTGACCGGAACGTATCCCAGAAGCCGGTGTCGGTAAACATATAACCCGACCGCACTTCGCCGTTGTAGGGGCTGTAGTGAACCACCTTGTTGGCGGCATCAATCTCGAAAAACTTACGCGGGAACAGCAGGGCGCGGTACAGACACGAGTAGAACGTACGCGTCTGGTCAATGCTGCCGCCTTCGATTTTCACGCGGTTCAGTTCCTTGTTCCAAGCCGCTTTACCTTTGGCCATTACGCCGTTGAATGAGTCGGTGCCCAGTTCGCGCAGGTTCAGTTCGGCCTGCTCGTAGCTGATAAACGAGGAGGCGACGCGGATGTGCACCTGTTCGCCTTTGGTCGTTTTGAACCCGACCACCGCACCAACGTGAGCCGCCTGAAGTTCGAGGGTGTCTTTCGATACTTTGTAGTTTTTCCAGCCCTGCGCCATGGCAAACGGCTTGTCAAACGTCAGGACAAAGTAATTTTTAAAATTGGCAGGAACCCCGCCGCTGTTTTTGGTGGTATATCCGATGATTTTTCGTTGCGACGGGATCACTTTTACGTATGAGCCACGATCGAACGCATCGAGAATAACAAATGAACTGTCGGATTTAGGAAACGTCAGCCGGAACATGGCAGCCCGTTCCGTGGGGGCAATTTCGGTGGTAATGTCGTGATCAGCGAGGTAGACGCTGTAGTAGTAGGGTTTGGCCACTTCGGATTTGTGGGAAAACCAGCTGGCCCGGCTGTCTTCGTCGATCCGGAGTTTGCCGCTGACAGGCATGATCGAGAACTGGCCGTAATCATTCATCCAGGGCGACGGCTGGTGTGTCTGCTTAAACCCGCGGATTTTGTCGGATGCATACGTATACGCCCATCCGTTTCCCATCTTGCCGGTTTGCGGCATCCAGAAATTCATCCCCCAGGGCATGGCAATAGCAGGGTAGGTGTTTCCGTTGGAGAGCGACGGTTTGGAGTCGGTACCCATCAGAGTATTAACCCACTCGACGGGGTCGGTAACGTTGGTAACTTGCTGGGCGTTGGCCTGGTAAACCAAACCGGTAGTGAGTAGTAAAGCGATTAGGCGTTTTTTCATTTTTATATAATCCCCCGGCTCGTTGGTAACCAGGTACAGGATTCACGGTAAATAGCCCTGAACTGCCAATAAGTACAGGATGTCAAGACAGCGGGCGGATCACTCAATCACTAAGCACACAAACATTGTCTGATGGTTTTATACCACATAGCCACATAGAAAAATAAAGATTTATTATCTCTTATGTGCCCTATGGGACTATGTGGTATATTCATTTACGGCCGATTAGTAGCCGGGGTTTTGTTTCAGGTTCGGGTTCGCTGCCATCTGGAGCTGCGGAATCGGGAACAGGTTCTTCGACTCGTTGCTTGGCTGGTGATCCCACCATGAATACGTATGGAATGCTCCGAAACGGATCATGTCGGTACGGCGCTTGCCTTCGAAGATAAACTCACGACCGCGCTCTGCCAGCAGTTCCGGCATCGTCAGGGTGGTAGTCGTATACGCTTCTTTGGCGAAATCAGCCGCGCTGAATGCCCGCTTGCGGGTATCGTTGATCAGCTGAACGGCTTCGGCCGTGGCCGTTCCGTTGTTTTTGCGCATCAGGGCCTCGGCCTTGTTGAAATAGATGTCGGTCAACCGGTACAGCGCCCAGTCGTTGCTCCAGTATTTCGCTTCTGACTGACGGCCCGGGCGGTACTTATTAAAGCGCGCGCCGCTGTTTTCCTCCCCGTCGATCATCGTCGAACGGGTACCGCCTTCCGATGCACGACGGATTTCCTTCACGAATACCAGCTGCTTGCCTTTGTATTCTTCCGTTGCCAGTACCGGCTGCGACGGGTTCGTTGCATATACCTGCGGCCCGATCAGCATCCAGGTCGATTTCCGGAGGTCATTGTCCTTGAACGCGTCGTAGGCGCTCGGGATAACCACCACACCGTTGTTCCCGTTGGCGTCACCGTCGTAGATAAACCGCTGGGCAAAGTGGTAGAAGTCGCCGCTCCAGCCGCAACGTGTCGGCGTAAGCTGGTAGTCATACACCAGCTGGAACAGGATTTCCTTTGAGTTGTCGTTGGTATTGCTGTACGTGGCGAGCAGGTCGGCATCCAGAGCCGGAGTGCCGTTCAGGCCGCCGGTTTCGCCCTTGAGGATTTTATCGCAAGCCGCGATACACTCATCCCAGCGGGCCGTGCCTGACCATACCTGAGCGTTCAGGTACAGTTCCGACAGCATCGAGTAACCGGCCGCCTTGGTAACCCGGCCGATCATGGCCTTGCTCAGGTTCGGCAGCTTGTCAACGTTTTCCTTCAGTTCTTTTTCGACAAAGGCAAAGATTTCGGCACGCGGCACCGTCGGCGGACTCAGGGGCGTTCCCACTGTAGTTACGAGCGGGATATTGCCGTAGAGGTCCATGAGCTTCATGTAGTGGTACGCCCGGAACACTTTCAGCTCAGCCAGGAAGGCGTCGCGCTCCTGGTTGGAGACACCGGCTGCCTGGAAGTTGATTTTGTCAAAATCACCGATGGTGTTGTTACAGAAACCGATACCGGTGAAAATCAGCCGCCATGGGTCCCAGATGTTGCTTTCGGTGTATACCCAGCTGTGGCCGTGCAGACGGATCCACTGCGCGTCGTCGTAGCCGTGACGGCCTTTTTGCGGCCATGCCAGCTGATCGGCCGAGAATTCGTTCAACCGCCAGAAACTGCGCTGACCGGTCGGGGCCATCCAGGCATTGGCGTGGGTATAAGGCCGTAGTACGGCCGACAGAATTTCCTGACGGTTATTGTAAAAGTTATCGGCACTGATCTGGCTATACAGCGTTTCGTCGAGGTTTGTGCAGGCATTCATGCCTGACATAACGCCAACCAGGCCGGTCATCAAAAGTCCTTTTGTTATGCGATTCATAGGGTAGGTTCTGATTAAAATCCGACATTAAGACCAACGGTGAATGAGCGGGTGCGCGGATAGAAGCCGCGGCCGTCGATACCAGGTGCCAGCCCTGTATCGTCTACTTCAGGGTCTAAGCCCCGGTAGCCGGTGATCGTAAGCAGATTGCGTCCTGTTGCATACAGACGGAGATTGCGGACAAACGGCGTCTTGAACTTAAAGTTATAGCCCAGGGTCAGGTTGTCCAGCTTCACGAAGTCGCCGCGCTCCAGGTAATAGTCAGAGTACTGCAACACGTCGTTGATCTGGTTGTTGCGCGTAATGGCATCCAGTAATACGTTGTTTGGCAGATACACTTTGTTACCCGAGAACGCCTGCTGCAGGTTCAGGATGTCGAACTTAAACTTGCCGCGGAAGAAAACGGTCAGGTCAAAGTTCTTGTATTTCAGGTTGTTTGTCCACGACAGATAATATTTTGGAATACCGTTGCCGATGTACGAGAAGTCGTCGTTCGGTACGATTTTGTCGGCCGTTACCGCTTCGCCGGTTGCTTTGTAGAACAACCATTTGCCTTCCGGTGTGAAACCGGCGAAACGCTTCCCGTAGAAGCTGCCCAGCGGCCCGCCTTCAATCGTACGGATAGCCGGCCCGAGGGCACCGAAACCACCGATATCACCGAAAGTCAGGAACGTAACCTTGAACACGTCGTCAGAGAAAGCAACCAGCTTGTTTTTCTGCCAGCTTCCCATCAGGTCCATATCCCAGCGGAAATCACCTTTTTTCATGATGTTACCGCTCAGGGTTACTTCGATACCGTTGTTGTCAACCGTACCTACGTTCGTAAACAGCGTCGACTGGATATACGGCGGCAACTGCGTGTTGAAGTTACCCAGCAGGTCGGTTGTCCGGCGTTTGTACACCTCGATAGCGCCCGACAGGCGGTTGTTGAACAGACCGAAATCAAGACCGACGTTTACTTCGTTTTTCCGTTCCCAGCGCAGGTTCGGGTTCGGGTTGTTGTTCGGGCCATACGTCTGACGCCATACACCATCGTCGTTCAGGTAGAGGTTACCTGTGCCCAGCCGTACCAGCGACTGGTAGTTCGGAATACCCTGGTTACCCGTTACCCCGAAACCGGCACGCAGTTTCAGGTTGTTGATGAACGTATACTGGTTCATGAACGGCTCGTTGGTAATGTTCCAGCCCGCCGATACCGCAGGGAAGTTACCGAACTTGTTGTTGGCACCGAAACGTGACGAACCTTCGCGACGCAGGATAAACTGCAACAGGTACTTGTCTTTATAATCGTAGTTGATCCGGCCGAAGAACGCGATCAGTGTGTTATCCTGTTTGCTGCTGGCCAGGGACGATTTACCTAACTGGATGAAGTTGCCGGCACCAAGGTTGTTTTCTTCGAAGGCGTTGTTCAGGAAGCCTGAGTTTGCGGCTTCAAACGATTCTTCTACGCCGTACTGGTAGCTGTAACCAGCCAGGGCGCGGATCGAGTGATCGTCGTTGAAACGACGGCTGTACTCCAGTGTCGATTCGAACGTGTAGTTGTTCAACAGGTAATTCCGCTTACGGCCGTAGCCTGTACCGTTTACCGGCGTACCGTTCAGCGTACCGATCTGTGAGAAACGCGAATCCGTCCGGCGGTATTCGTTATCGTTCTGGGAATCCCGCATCAGGGCACCGAATACCGATGCTTTCAGTCCGTCGATTGGTTCCAGCGTAAACCGGACATCAGCCGATGTCGTCTGCTGATCGCGGCGGTTTTTCTCCTGATTCAGGCGGCCGATCGGGTTCGTGGTTGAGCCTTCTTCGTAGTACTTACCGTTGGTATCGAACACCGGCTGTGTCGGGTTCCGGCCCAGCGCGTTTTCAAAGTCGCCGGTTGAACCACCCAGCAGGTTGGCACGGTTGAAGTTCGTGGCCAGATTCACCTGAGCCGTTAACCGGTCGTTCAGTCCGCGCTGGTTGAAGCTCAGACGGCCACCGTACTGACGGCGCCAGTTCTGGATCGTAATCGGGTTGGCTTCGTTGTAGTACATTGAGGCCCGGTAGTTGCTGTTGCTGCTACCGCCCGACATTGCCAGGTTATGGTACTGGCTGATGTTTTGCTTGTCGAGCAGCAGATCGTAGAAATCCGTTGACGCGCCGAGGTCTTGCATCTGACCGGCCTTCACGTTGGCCGGGTCATTGCGGTAATTCCGCCATTCTTCGGCCGTCAGGTAACGGGGGCGCTTGGCCACTACTTCGCGCTGTGCATAGGTCGAGTAGTCGAACCGGGCAGGACCCGCCTTGCCTTTTTTCGTTGTGATCAGGATAACGCCGGCGTTGGCCCGGGTACCGTAGATGGCAGCGGCCGAACCGTCTTTCAGGACGTCGAATGATTCGATATCGTCCTGTTGCAGCAGGTCCAGGTTACCGCCCGGAATACCATCGATAACGACCAGCGGTGAGCGGTCACCGTTGATCGAAACGATACCCCGCAGCTGGATGGCCACACCTGAGTTCGGGTTGTTGCCCTGTGTACGGGTAATCTGCAGACCGGCCACTTTCCCCTGGATCAGGTCAAGCGCGTTCCGCGTACCACCCTGGTTGAAGTCTTCTACCTTCACCGACGTAACGGCTGAGGTAACTTCGGCGCGGCGCTGGGTACCGTAACCAACCACGACTACCTCATTCAGCGAGCGGACATCCGATTCCAGAATGACGTCGATGGTCAGGCGGTTGTTTACCGGCACTTCCTGCGACTTGAAGCCGATCGACGAAATAACCAGCACCGAATTTCCTTCCGGAACATTCAGGCTGAAGCGGCCTTCCACGTCGGTTACCGTACCGACGGTTGAGGTGCCTTTCAGCAACACCGTGGCACTTGGCACCGGCTTGTTTGTTTCGTCGAGTACCCGGCCGCGAACGGTCAGAGGAGGCATCGCCGTCGATAGCGGAATAGTGGGCAGTTTGAGAGCAGCGGGTGCGCCCCGAAACACCAGCGAGCCACGGCTCAGGACGATCCGGTTACCGATCATCTCATAGCGGATCGACAGAGGCTCAAAGAGTTCTGTTAATACACTGGCCAGACTTTCGTTGGACGCCCGCAGGGAAACCTGCCGGTTTGCCTGGATCAAATCAGGACTATACGAGAACTTAACGTCGGCTGCTTTTTCCAGCCGGCCAAGCACTTCGCTTATCCGTTTATTGGCGATCTGAAGTGTAATCCGACGATCTAATGCGCCCTGCGCACGTCCATCGAGTGCGAGGGAAACATTCGTAAATAAAGCTGCTAATATTACTTGTAGTAAAGTTAACTTCATGACAGTCCATCCAATATTCTTGGAGAATAGGTGTCTTTTCATAACTTTGAATCGGGTTTTGTTTTTTGGTTAGGCAAAATCTTCCCTGCCATCCGTTTTTCGGATGTTCTACACAGGACCTGGGGATCTTCGGGAGTCAGTGATGGTGGTGCATTACTGACTCCTTTTTTATTGATAACGCGTTTAAGCCATCGTAAACGTATAGTATTAGTTAATAATTCAGGATTTTTGGTAACAGGGATTCAGGAAATCAGGATCAAGGGTGGCAGCCTCTTCCGGATACAACAATCTGCGTAGCCTGTATGTCCCAGTTTGCTTCGACAGTTGCACAGATGATGTCGAGCTTTTGCGCCAGCGTTCCTTCCCGTAAGTCAGCGGTCAGGCGGCAGTTGCCGACTGCCTGATTGGAAAAAACAACCGGTAATCCATACGATCGTTCAATGTCTTTAAATACTTCCCGAACAGGAACAGCCTGATAGTCAGCGTTGACCGGCTGGAAGGCAAGTGCTTTGGCATCACTTGTTTCGTTCGGTCTGGTCTGCACCAAACGGGCATCTGTACGACTATATACAGCCTGCTCGTTTGGTGACAGAACCATTCCGGTCAATTTATCAGAAGTAAGTTGTTCGGGTGCACGCGTAATGTCTGCCTGTGGGAAAACCGATACCCGGCCGGACCGGACAGTAACCACCACATCTTTGGCGCCGCTGTAGGCGCGGACGTTAAAACTGGTGCCTAATACCTTCGTTACAAGATCGTTGGCATAGACGATAAAGGGTTTATGAGAGTCTTTGGCTACGTCGAAATAGGCCTCGCCGTCAAGGGTAACTTCCCGGCGATTGCCCGACAACGATTTGTCGTAAGTCAGGCGGCTGTTTTTTTGCAGAATAACAGAGCTGCCGTCCGTCAGCACGACGAATACAGGCTGTTGGGTGGTGTTTACTTTTTCGACAAGTTGCGGCGGTGTTGACGTAGCGGATTGGTGAGTCAGTGTTTGCTGAGACGGTGCCGTGTCCGGGTAAAGCAGCCACCAGCTTAGCCCGGCCACTACCGCCACGGAGGCAGCTGCGACCCAGCGGAACCGGCCCCATACCGGACGGGCGACCGGTTCAGGACTGTGGGGCTCTTCCTGGTTTTGTACAATCTGCTGGTGAATTGCCTGCCAGATAGCATCCTCTTCGGCCGGATTTGCCGTACCCGCCAGCCGAGTCGTGACCTCGCTAAGTTTATGCACGAGATCCGTCGCTTGCCGGACCGTTTCCCCTTGTTCGGGATGCTGGTCCAGAAAGAGCTGCCAGTATTTTGAAGAGGCTTCGTCGGGACTCTTTACCCATTGCCGGAAATAGGAATCGGCAACAAAATCCTCCCGTCGGTAATTTTTTTCTTTCATGCTTCAGGCACCGTTCTACAGACAATAGAGCAGAACCGGCCCGAACAACTCAGGGATTTTAAAAAAAATTAAAAATAGTTTAAAAGCATGCAGAGAATCAGGGAGAAATCGGTCAGCGAAACGCGCAGAGCAGCAAAGGCGCGGTTGAGATTGTTGATCACCGACTGATGATTGATGCCCATGATGCGGGCAATTTCGTCGTTGCTGAAGTTGTGAAAGAAGGCCAGCATAATGGCTTCGCGCTGGCGGTTGGGCAACGCCTCAATCGCGCGCTGCAACCGGTGCTGCTGATCGGTCAGGGTTTCTTCTTCCGTCAGAATCAGCTCAATGGAAGGAGTGAGCAGCAATTCTTCGTCGATCGGCGCTTCTTCGGTGCTGACTGTCAGGGCTTTCTGTTGCAGATTGGTCAGTCTGTTCCGGAGTACGCGGAACAGGTAGAATTTGATCGTATGCAGATCGCGGAGGTTTTCCCGGCGTTTCCAGATTTCGATGAATACGTCCTGAATGGCGTCTTTCACCAGATCATGATCCGTTGACAGGCGTTTGCCATAGCCGAGCAGAGCCGATGAGTGGGTCCGGTAGATTTGCTCAAATGCCTCTATATCTCCTTGCCGGAAAGCATCCCAGAGGACTGATTCGTTGTGATATGTAGACAAGTTTGCCAAAAAGTAGTACCAATCATTGAGCAACTATCCTACAAATTTAACACAAAAAAACCGGTTTTGCTTAGTCCAGGGAAAACTTGCAATTGTCATACTGGCAGATAGAAATCGTGGGGTAACGGTACGGTAAGTAACGAGTGTTTTAAAAAAAGAGGAGAGTTTCCTAAGTTTGGCCCCCAATTTGCTGAACATCATCCGAAATCGTTTACCCCGACCCCAAAAAATGGAAGAAATAGCGTTTACTATGCAGCTGAAGCCAGGCGTTGACGCAGAATACAAGCGCCGGCACGATGAAATCTGGCCTGAATTATCGGCCTTACTGACGGAAGCCGGTGTCCGGGATTATTCTATTTTTCTGGATAGGTCAACGGGCCGCCTCTTTGCGGTACAGAAGCGCGTGGAAGGGCATACAACGGATACCTTGCCTGCCCTCGACATCATGAAACGCTGGTGGGCTTACATGGCCGACCTGATGGATACCAATCCGGATAACTCACCGGTGGTCATCGCCCTCGAACGGGTCTTTCATATGGACTAGTTGGTTCATTAGATAATGCCGGCTCAATCTATTTGTTTTAAAAGTCGTTTACTGAATATGAATACGCGTATACTACCCGGAAAAGCAATGTGTAACGGAATGAGGAAAGGGCAGAAACTAATGCTTCAGGCTTTACTGTGGGCATTGGCCGCCGGTGTGGTGCAGCCGGTTATGAGTAACCCTAAAAAGGAACAGTCGGTGAAAAAAACGACGGCGGTGAAAAAGACTACCCGCACGGCGGCAACCAAACGGCTGGACACTAAAAAAGTGGCCACGGCGGCCAGCGTGGTAACCATGCCGCTGCTGGGCGAAAAATACGCGCGGGTGGTGGTGAAAGACCGGAAACTGAGCGGAGCCGTGTTTTATCTGGCTCCCGGTCACGGCGGTCCCGATCCGGGCGCGATCGGCCAGTATGGTGTTCATAAACTGGCCGAAGATGAATATGCCTATGACGTAACCATCCGCCTCGCCCGGGTTTTAGTAGAACACGGCGCTACGGTATACATGACAGTACAGGACAAAAACGACGGTATCCGGGACGAAAAAATCCTGAAACTCGACCATGACGAGGTGGCGTACCCGAATCTGGCGATTCCGCTGAACCAGACAGCCCGTCTGAAACAGGGAACGGATGCGGTTAACCAGCTACATAAAAAACATAAGAATGCTTACCAGCGGTTGCTGGCCATCCATGTCGATAGCCGGAGCGAGCGGGAAATGATCGACGTGTTTTTCTACCACCACCAAGACAGTGTGGCGGGCAAGCGCCTGGCGACCACCTTACAGCAGCGTTTCGGGAATTGCTACCGGCGTTGTCAGCCCAACCGCTCGTATCTGGGCAGTGTGTCGGAGCGCAGCAGCCTGTATGTGGTTAAAAACAGCCATCCGCCGACCGTCTTCATTGAATTAGGCAATATTCAGAATACCAAGGACCAGCGCCGGTTCCTGATTGCTGACAACCGGCAGGCGCTGGCAAACTGGATTTACGAAGGTATTCAGGCCGATTATCAACGTCAGTAAGCACGGCCGGTAAGGCCCGTTTATGAGTCCGGAAGCCGGGTTGTATGTCTCCTGTATAAGGCGACACACAGCCCGGTTTTCTGTTTTCAGCACGCGTACAGAGCGAACCGTGCACGTATAAAAATAATACAATTCATCTGTCCTGGCAATGACTTACAAATTCAAAAAATAATCATAACAGGTAGGTACGGGAGGGTAAACGGGCTGGTTTAAGTCAAATTTGTCGCTATTAAAGTACTATTTGGTTAATACTATCAGTTTGAAACCTTTGATGTGATATGAGGAGATTGTTTTATGTATGTTCGTTCGCCCTGAGCGCGCTGCTACTGCTCAGCAGTATGGCGATGGCGCAGGTGATAACGGGTGTTGTTACAACATCCGAAAACGGTGAGCCGCTGCCAGGCGTAAACGTGGTGCAGAAAGGATCAAGTACCGGCGCTGTTACAGATGCAAAAGGCGCCTATAGCCTCAAACTGACCAATGCCGGCAATGCGGTATTGACGTTTTCGTTTATCGGTTATGTAACGCAGGAAATTCCGGTTAAAAGCCAGTCAGTCATTAACATTAAGCTGGAACCGGATACTAAATCACTCAGCGAAGTGGTGGTGATCGGGTACGGTACGGCGAAGAAAGCCGATGTAACCGGCGCTGTGGCGTCGTTCAATGCCAAAACAATTGACCAGCGGCCGATTCTCCGCGTCGATCAGGCGCTGGTGGGTCAGATGGCCGGTGTGCAGGTAAAGCAGACGAGTGGTGCACTGGGCAAAGGCTTCAGCATTCAGGTACGGGGTACGGGCTCTATTACGGCCGGTAACGAGCCGTTGTATGTGATTGACGGTTTCCCGCTGGCAACGGCCCGCCCGAACGGCTCGGGTAACTTTGCCACTGGTAACCCGCTGGATAACATCAACCCGAACGATATTGAGTCAATTCAGGTCCTGAAAGATGCCGCGGCGGCCGCCATTTACGGGTCGCGGGCCGCCAACGGGGTTGTCCTGATTACTACCAAACGTGGTCAGTCAGGCCGTCCGAAAGTGACGCTGAACACCTTTACGGGATATATGGAGCGTAGCCGTAAACTGGACATGCTGAGCGCCGATGAGTGGGTAGACCGCGCGACGGAAATGATCAATGCCCAGTGGGTGGCATCGGCTCCGAACCGGACGGCATCCCAAACTAACGAACAGCGCCGCGTGATTCTGGGTCTGCCGGTCGGGCAGGTGAACACAACCTACATGACCGACGACCGCTGGGCACAGCCGGGCCACCCCGGCCTGCGCTACCTCGACTGGCAGGATGAGGCATTCCGCAAAGGGCTGACCCAGAACCATCAGCTGTCGGCCAGCGGCGGTAACGAATTTGTACGCTATTACATATCGTGTAACTACGTCCGTCAGGAAGGTATGGTGATCAACACCGACTATACAGCCTATTCGGCACGGGCCAATGTGGAAGTCAATGCTAGCAAGAAGCTGAAACTGGGCCTCAACATTGCGCCGACCTATTCGGTGAACAACGATCCGGGCGTAGAAGGTAAAGATAACATTCTGCACCAGATGGTGAGCTTTACACCGGTACAGGAAGACACAATGGGGGTTTATCCGAACGTGGGTAACAACGGTCAGTACCGCTGGAGCGTGTCGCCGAACAGCCCGATCGGTAAGTTGCAGAACATCATCGGCGAAACGAAGCGGTTCCGCACGCTGACATCGACCTACGCGGATTACCAGATCATTCCCGGCCTGAACTTTCGGACAACCATCAACCTCGATAACACCGACAACGCGTCAAAATCATACACGCCGTACAGCGTATCCGGTTCATACCAGACCCGTCTGGCACAGCTGACCACCCTGACTTCGGGTTCGTTCAGCACGTACCGGAAACGGACGTTTGTGAACGAAAATACGCTGACCTACAGCAAACTCTTTGCCGACAAGCATGACGTAACCGTTCTGGCCGGTCTTTCGTATAACTCCGATAAAATTGAGTCGGCATCGCTGAGCTCGAACGGCGGTTATAGCAGCAACGCCATTACAACGCTGAATGCAGCAAACGGCGTAACCGGCAACACGTCGGAAGCCCGTAACGTCCTGATTTCGTATTTCGGTCGGGTTCAGTACAGCTATGCCAGCAAGTATCTGCTGTCGGCCAGTATCCGCCGCGATGGTTCGTCGCGCTTCGGGGCCAACACACGCTGGGGCGTATTCCCGTCGGCTTCGGTCGGCTGGCGCGTGTCGGAAGAGGCATTTATGAAGGCTGTGCCGGCGATTAATGACCTGAAACTGCGGGCCAGCTGGGGTACGTCGGGGAACTACAACATCGGCGATTACAGCACCATCCCGACACTGGGTACGTACAACTATACCTTTAACGGAGTGGCTGCCGTTGGTCAGGCACCGGCAGGGGTGACCAACCCTGATCTGGGCTGGGAAAACTCACGGACATTCGACGTTGGTTTCGACGTATCAGTCCTGAATAACCGTATTTCGGCTGCGTTTGATGTATACAACAAGCTGAACACGAATCTGTTGTTGAACGTACCACTGCCGGGTGCAACCGGTTTCGCCTCGTACCTGAGCAACGCGGGTAGTGTCCGGAACACGGGCTGGGAAATTGAACTGAATACGCGGAATACCACCGGCGCCCTGAAGTGGAATACCTCGCTCAATTTCAGCCACAACGCCAATAAGGTGGTGTCGCTGGCCGGCGGTGTCGATCAGATCCTGATTCCGTCGTCGTTTGATATTTCGCATTCAATGCTGAAAATCGGTCAGCCGCTGTACAGCATCTACGTAGTGAAGCAAACCGGTATTCTGAGTCAGCAGGACATTGACAACAAGGCCGCGCTATACGGGTCGCAAACCGTGGGTGATCCGAAATACTTCGATGCCAACAGCGATGGTGTCATTGATGCCAACGACCGCATGATTGTGGGCCGGCCGACGCCGAAATACATGTGGGGTATTACCAATACCCTGCGTTACAAAGGCTTTGACCTGACGGTGCTGGTACAGGGCCAGAACGGCGGCTCGATTTACTCACTGCTGGGCCGTGCGCTGGGCCGGACAGGTCAGGGCTTCACCGACAACGCCCTGGGTTTCTACCGTGACCGCTGGCGTTCGCCGTCAGACCCGGGCGATGGTGTTGTGGGTAAAGCGTATTCAACCTTCGGACGGATTAAAAATACGGACTGGCTGTACTCATCGGACTATGTACGGGTACGGAACATTACGCTGGGTTATGACCTGGGTAGCCTGATGAAAACGAAATTCGTTCAGGGCGCGCGGATTTACATGACGGCTGAAAACTTCTTCGGATTCGATAAATACAAGGGTGGATTCAACCCCGAAGCGTCGAATACCGATTTGTCGGGTAGCTCGCAGTACCCTGAGCCGGGTGATTACGGCGGATTGCCGCTGCCTCGTTCGCTGGTCTTTGGTCTGAACGTAACGTTTTAATAAAACAGACATGAAATCATTCAAATCCTATATACTCCCTGCTTTAACGACTCTGGTACTGGAATCGTGTACCAGCGATCTGACGCAGATTCCTATTTCGCAGGCGACAACGGCTACGTTCTATACGCAGACCAATGACTTCCTGCAAGCCTCAAACGCAATCTATAACGATCTGCGGGGCTATCCGGACCGGCAGCTGAACCTGTCCGAAACGCGTTCAGACAACCTCTATGCCGTGTCGGATGGTGGTGTCCGTGACTGGGAAGGCATCAACAGCTTCCACAAAACGATTGCCTCGAACCCGTACGTGTCGGATGCGTGGAGTGCCAATTACAACGGCGTTTACCGCGCCAACGTCCTGCTCGATCAGCTGGCGAAAAACGGCAAGGTCATTACCGACCAGAGCCTGAAAACGCGCCTCGAAGCCGAAGCGAAGTTCCTGCGGGCATTCTTTTACTTTGACCTGGTACGCTGGTTCGGTAAGGTGCCGGTGATCGACAAACCGGCTACGGCCAACGAGGTACTGGCGATTCCGCGCAGTCCGGTTGAAGACGTGTACAAGCTGATTATCTCCGATTTACAGTTTGCCAATACCAACCTGCCCGAAACCTACGCCACGGCCGACAAAGGCCGGCCAACCAAATTTGCGGCAAAGGCGGCCCTGGCACTGGTGTATATGACACGCTCCGGCAAAAACTACGACATCGAAGGGCCGGGTGTGGGTGCCAATGAGTGGGGCAATGCGCTGTCGCTGCTGAACGAAATCATTGCCAGCGGTAAGTTCTCGCTGCAATCGAGCTATGCCAACGTGTTCTCCTACACCAACGAGAACAGCGCCGAGGTGATTTTTGACATTCAGTACCAGACGGGTCTGAGTCCGGTGGTGGGCGGCACATTCCCGTGGGTACTGGTGCCGGATACCTGGTTTCAGTCGCAGGGGAAAGCGGTGCAGGGTGGTCTGACGATCCGGCCGGTATCGACCGACCTGCTGAACGCCTATGATGCCAAAGACACGCGCAAGGCATTTACCATCCAGTCGGGCTACGTCTACAATGGTGTGGCTGAAACACGCTCGTTCTTCAAGAAATACGTTGACCTGACCAAGGTGCCGACTAACCGTGTTGACTGGCCGATCAACTTCATTGTCTTCCGGTATGCGGATATTCTGATGCTGAAAGCCGAATGCATCCTGCGCGGGGCGTCGGGTGCGCAGGCCGATGTAGATGCCATCGTGAACCAGATCCGGACCCGCGCCGGGCTGGCCGCAACGACCAACGTAACGCTGACACAGTTGCTGAAAGAGCGCCGGCTCGAATTTGCGGCGGAGGGCTCGCGCTGGCATGATCTGGTGCGGTTTGGCGTGGTGGATACGGTTATTCCGGCTTGGGTAACGGCCGAAGATGTCCAGAAAGTGATGCTGCCGTTCCAGAAAAACTACATCCTGTATCCGGTTCCGCAAACCGAGCTGGACGTAAAACAAGGACTGTACGTCCAGAACGCCGGTTATTAGGCTATTATGTAGCACGGATTGGCAATCCGTGTTACCGGACTAGTTTGCTGATTATTTGTTTGTAAACCGACTTCCCGATTGCCTTTGCTTTCGGGAAGTTTTGTTTGTTATGAGAAAACTCATTCTGTTGCTTACCGGCCTTTGCCTGCATACAGCGTTGTTCGCCCAGATGCAGCCGGGCTGGCACAACCAGCCGCGTACCCTGCATTACCGCCCTGACGGCGGCGATTTTGTCACGGTCAATGGGAAGCGGCGGTTTAACCGGGCATTGTACGGGACCAACACCGCCTTCCGCGCCGAAGCGGGGGATCTTCCGGAGTTTGCGCTCTACCTGCCGGGTATCGGCGGTACGCTGCGGCTGGGGCTGGCGGCAAACGGAACGGGTAAATGGTTGATGGACGCCGGCACCATTACCGCCCGCTACCGGCCGGGAGCCATGCTCTATACCATTGAAGACCCCTTGTTAGGCAAGGCTACCCTGCACCTGACGGTATGGGCCATGAGCGATGCCGAGGGGCTGCTGGTTGAGGCACGTGCTACCGGAACGTTGTCCGAAGGGGTGTCGCTGGTGTATGCCTTTGGCGGTGCGACGGGTAAAAAGCTGAACCGCGACGGTGATATTGGTGCCGACCCGGAATCGAGCTTTTACCTGAAACCCGAAAACTGTGCGGCCAACCAGATTGACCTGAACGCGTCCGGCTTTACGCTCCATTTCGGGGCTGCTGCTCAGCGGCGGAAATTGATTGGGACGTTCCCCGCCGGTACCACACTGAAAACCGGTGACGCCGGGAAGCAAGCCTCTCCGGCTGAGCTGCTGCGTTCGGAAGCCGCCGGTGCGCCGGTGGTAGTCGGGTCAGTGGTGTTAGCGGCCGGTGTGCCGGTGGTTGCGGGCATTCAGGTGCCCGGTACGCGCCAGACACTGACCGCTGCCGAACTGCCGGCGCTGGCTGTGCAGGCCGAACAGGCCCGGAAAGCACTGGCTGACCGGGTCATTATCCGGACGCCGGACCCATGGATCAATACCCTGGGTGGTGCCCTGAGCGTGGCGGCCGATGCCATCTGGGAAACGCCCACGTACATGCACGGGGCCGTGGCCTGGCGCATGCGGCTGAATGGCTGGCGGGGACCGTATGCCGGTGACCCGCTGGGCTGGCACGACCGGTCGCGGACCCACTTCCGGGCCTATGCCAAATCGCAGCTCACCGAACCGCTGACGGGCCCGAATGTGCCGGACACCCTGCTGCATTTTGCCCGGCAGCAGGAAAAGCTGGGGAATACCGTGTTCAGCAGCGGCTACATCTGCCGGAACCCCAACGGTGATTTCCGGCCACACCACTATGACATGAACCTCGTCTACATCGACGAACTCCTCTGGCACATCAACTGGACGGGCGACCTAGCCTTTGTCCGTGAAATCTGGCCGGTGCTGACCCGCCACCTGGCCTGGGAGAAACGCAATTTCGACGCCAATAACGACGGCCTTTACGATGCCTATTGCTGTATCTGGGCCAGCGATGCCTTACAGTACAGCGGGGGCGGGGTGACGCATTCGTCGGCCTATAACTACCGCGCTAACCGCATAGCCGCGCGGCTGGCGGCACTCATCGGCGAGAATCCGGAACCGTACCGGCAGGAAGCCGATACGATTTTACGGGCGGTAAACAGCCAGCTTTGGTTGCCGCGCAAAGGCTGGTACGCAGAATACAAGGATTTATTGGGTAAGCAACTGCTGCATCCGGCGGCCGGACTCTGGACCGTTTACCACGCCATTGACTCTGACGTGCCCGACCCGATGCGGGCCTACCAGACCCTTCGGTATGTCGACCATGAAATCCCGCACATCCCGATCCGGGCGACGGGCCTGGCCGACACCAGCCTGTATACCCTGTCAACCACCAACTGGATGCCGTATGACTGGTCGCTGAATAATGTGGTGCTGGCCGAACTGATGCACACCAGCCTGGCCTACTGGCAGGGAGGGCGTACGAACGAAGCCTTCCGGCTCTGGAAAAGTGCCCTGGTCGAGAGCATGTATGTGGGCGCCAGTCCGGGCAATTTTCAGCAGCTGTCGTTTTACGATGCCAACCGGGGCGAGCTCTACCGCGACTTTGCCGATCCGGTCGGCATGGCGGCGCGGTCGGTGGTGGAAGGCCTGTTCGGGATTGTGCCCGATGCCCTGAGCCATACGCTGACCATCCGTCCGGGATTGCCCGACGCCTGGGATACGGCTCATCTGACGATTCCCGACGTGCAGTTTTCGTTTACCCGCGAACGCAGGAGTGGGCAGACCACCGAACGCTACGCGATCAAGCCAACGTTTGGTCAGCCGATGGCGCTCCGGCTCCAGGTAAAAGCGCACACGGAACAACTCACGCAGGTAACCGTCAATGGGAAGCCTGTTTCCTGGTCGGTTGTACCGGCTTCGGTTGGTAGTCCGGTAGTGGCCATACAGGCGGAGGCCGCAGCACAGTATGAAATAGACCTGGTTTGGTCGGGGGCAGCGCTGGAAGCCGCACCGACCCTGCCGGAACAGGCGATTGGTGCGGCGTTATCGGCGCGGTTTGCCAGGGCAAAGGTTGTCGGGGTAGCTGACCCGCAGCAGGTCGCAGGCCGGTTAACAAACGATGACCGCAGCCTGAGCGGCACCGTTGCCGGTGAAAAGGGACACCGGACGATGTTTGTTCAGCTCCGGCAGGGGGCATTTACGTGGTGGGAGCCGCTGCACATTACCGTAACCGACCCGATATCGTTTGAACACACGACGACGGCAGAAAGCCCTGAACTGCGCTTCCGCATCGTGAACCATACGCAGACACCGGTTCGGGGAACCCTGCGGGTAAATGCAACCTACAGTCTGCCGGTTTCGGTGGCTGCGGGGAGTGCGTCCGGCGAGATTACGGTGCCCGCCAGTCAGGTTGTGTTGGGGAGTAACACGCTGGCACTGCGTTGGCAGGGTGGTCAGCCGGCAACCGGTCAGTTGATGAACTGGACGGCCACCACATCGCCCAAACGCACAGAACCGGTCCCGATGGCCGGGCTGTTCAATGACCGGATTACCAACATTTTCCGCAATAAGTATCTGTCGCCCCGCCCTGATTCGCCCACGTTGCAGCTACCGGAGCAGGGCATCGGCAACTGGTGCTACCCGAACACTGACGCGGTTATTGATGACGCCGGTCTGCGGCAGCTCGCCGGTGCGAAAGAGGAGATTTACCTGCCGGGCGGTATCCCGTTCCGGACGCCGGGCGTTGGCGCGCAGCCGAACACGCTGTTCGTCTCGCAGTGGGATAATTACCCGCACGAAGCCAGTGTCCCGTTGACCGGCCGTGCCGCACACGCCTACCTGCTGATGGCCGGAACCTCAAACCCGATGCAGAGTCAGCTCGATAACGGAGAGGTTTTGGTGGAGTACACCGACGGCACCCACGACCGGTTAGCGTTACGCAACCCCGATACCTGGTGGCCGGTTGAGCAGGATTATTATGTCGATGGCTATGCCTTCCGGCTGGCGCAGCCGGTGCCGTACCGGGTCCATCTGAAAACGGGCAGGATCGTACGCGGAGAGACTGACTATACCAGCATCAAGGGATTCACCAACCGTGCCATCGACGGCGGGGCGGCCACCGTGCTGGACCTGCCGCTTCAGCCGGGCAAGACCTTGAAACAACTGCGGGTACGGGCCATCGCCAACGACGTAATCATCGGGCTACTGGCGGTGACGCTGGTGCGGGAGTAGGGGGAAGGGGACTCTGTTGAGGCGAGACCTTCCCTGATGCACTTACTAAACGCCATATCATAAGAAATGATACCCGCCTGCCTGGCATAAAATGAAAAAGTCCGGAGCATGAAGAAAGCTTACCTCTTCTTCGTACTCCGGACTTTTTTACTTCCTTTATAGAAAAATGTCTAAATATTCATCCTTAGATTGTGATACTACAGATCAATATTTGGCACTTCAAACAGTCTGCTATGACTCATAGCAGACTGTTTATTTCCGTTTGTTACGTTAATTTATCGAATAGCCGTACCATTGATTCGCATCAATTACAGCCTGTACCGCCCACTGTGATGGTCTGTACAACCGGCGCAAACAGGTTCTGGTTATATACCCGCAAGGTGTACTCACCAGGTAGTTTCACTCCTTTGAATACCAACGCATACTGACCCGTGCAGCGGAACACACAGCTATACACATAACCGCCGGGCCCCGTTACCACAAACGATGACCCAAAACCATTTGCCACCAGATCAATAGTGCAGTGGCTCGCGTCCAGAGTTCCCGATGCGGCAAACCCACTCGCCGAGGGTGGGGTGGTTAACCCATCTGTACAGGGCGACGACCGGGTTACACTCACAGCCGCACTGGCCGTTGCCGAACACACGCCCCTTACGCCCGTCACCGAGAAAGCCGTAGCTGAGGTTACACTGCTCAAAACAAGCGGGTTGGCTGTTGAGCCATTGCTCCAGGTGTAGCTATCAGCCCCCGATGCGGTGAGCGTTACACTACTGCCTGAGGCGATGGTGAGCGACGGTGTGGCTATGACTGAAACCGAAACCCCGGTAAAGGAGAGGGTGACCGTGGCTGACGTGCTGACGGGAGGCGACGAGCTATCCTGTACCAGAACCGTCAGGGTGCGAGTCCCCGTGATACACGCGTTAGCCGTGGCCTGTACCGACGAACTGTTAGTGCCGGGTGTGAGCGTAATATCTGCCGGAGCAATCCATGTGTAGCTGTAAGGTCCAGTTCCATTGGTGGCCGTGACAGAGACTGTTGCGCTGCTACTGGTTGGGTTGGGAGTGGTCTGTGTAATGAGGGAAAGCGAGAGGCTGGCAGTCTGATACGAAATCGTTAACAACCCATTGCCGGACCCTGCCCCCTGCGTGTGCGTGAACGATGTAATGCTGGGGGCGGTATAGGAACTGCCACCACCACCAGAACCATCAGTAGCACAACCACTACCACCATCACCACCACCTCCACCATAATAACCACCACCGCCACCGCCACCACCATCACCACCATCACCACCAATACCCAAAACGCCAGAAGTACTAGTACCACCACCACTATTACCACCATTGCCTTGCTGACCACCAGCACCACCACCAAGAACTGGAAAACCACCACCACCACCAAGACCACCACCAGGACCACCAAAATTAATATTACAACCACCACCACCACCACCACCGGCTACCAGCACGCGATTGCTCAACGCTGTACCACCAGTCCGGATATCCGTAGCACCACCACCGCCACCGCCGGTACCCGTGGTACCACCTGTGCCACCCCCATTGTAGCCGCCCGTTTGGGGGACCGTGGGTTGCCCACCCACGACAATGGTCAGTACCTGGCCAGCCGTGACGCTCATCACCGCATCTACCCTGCCCCCGCCTACGCCCGCGGTCCCGCCTGTCCGTCCCCGTGCCCCAAAGGCCACTACCGTGAGTTGGGTAACGCCCGTGGGAACCGTGAAACTCTGTACTGAACCATCGGTGCCGTCGGTGCCATTGTAGCTGAACGAGACGGGACTGGTCTGCGGGGCGGGGCCAGTCTGATACGAAATCGTTAACCGCCCATGACTGGACCCATTACCACTAACGTTAAGGTTGCCTCCCTGCGTGTGAGATACCGATGTAACGAGGGTGGGGTCGGCATAGGAACTACCACCACCACCTCCTCCAGTACTACTAGCACCACCACTGTTAACACTATTAACACCACCACCACCACCGCCATAATAACCACCGCCACCACCACCACCATCAGCACCCACAGCAGGACTAGCACCTCTACCACCAACACCACCCTGCCCCAGACTACCAGGATTACCGTTAGCACCGCCAAAACCAGCACCAGGATTACCAGTACCACCAGCACCACCAGCGGATGGAGTGCCACCACCACCACCAGCAGTACCACCACCAATACCACCCGTTAGATCACCACCCTTACCACCCGGACCAGGATTCTGATTACCACTACCACCACCACCACCGGCTACCAGCACGCGGTTGGCTAATGCAGTACCCCCAATCCGGATATCCGTAGCACCACCACCCGCACCCGCACTATTCCCGGCACTACCACCGGCAGCCCCCCCATTGTAGCCGCCTATGTTCCCGATGCTAACGGGCGATCCACCCACGTAAATGTTCAGTACCTGACCGGCGGTGACGCTCATCACCGCATCCACCCGGCCACCTAGCCCAGAACTGTTTGTTCCCCCTGCCCCAAAGGCCACCACCGTGAGTTGGGTAACGCCCGTGGGAACCGTGAAGCTCTGCACCGAGCCATCGGTGCCGTTGGTTCCATTGTAGCTGAACGTGGTGCTGGTGGGTGCCTGGCCAAAGCAGTCGGGGGCGGTAAATAAACAAACCAACAGGCTCAGGAATAGGGGGGGGATGCCCGGCGGGGTGCGCTTACGGACGGCCCCGGATAGCAAATGAAAACAGGCAGCCCGCAGCCGCTCAAGAGAGAATAGAGTATTGGTAATCATGCTTTGACTAATAAATGACTTGATTGTATCTGTACTTTTGAAAAACTTACGTGACATTGCATTGCGCCTTATGGCTTTGGCTATGCTGTTTGTCTGATACCCACAGAATGAACAGCAACCCACTTGGTTGGGCCAAAGCCGCAGGTGGTAGCTATTCCGGATCATCACTCATTAAGGATGCGCTGCTGCCACCATAATGAGGTCAACGGCTCAGGTCGGGGCTGGTTAGGGGCAGCAGCTGTTGAGAGAAGAGTAAGCCACTCCGGAAACGGAGCAGCGCATAGTCCCGCGATTGGCCCGCCGGGCAGGACATGCCCGCCGTGGAAGTTCGGGTAGTAAGTAGAGAGGTTTGCATAAAAAGCGGTTTAGATTATCAAACCCCAAAGAACTTACTGTTTTTCTCGAAAAAGAAAAAATCAGACTACTAAAAAATACCGGGTACCCGGTATTTTAGATTAAAATTTTGGTGGGGATCTACATCAAAATGAAGTGGTTGGCGCGCGAAAAAGGGCGCCTATCTACAAAAAAGGCCCGATTCCCAATGAGAAACCGGGCCCAATGAGTCATGATGTGTTTTGAGTTTGGATAGGGCCTTTCTTACCTGGTTGTCGCTTTGCCCTGCCAGCCTTAGCGCATCAATTCTAAAACCTATATCTTCAGAGTATCGTTGGATCAGTACGTCTGTAAAAATTGCTCACTCACCCAGCATATTCAGAAAATCATAAAACTCCTTATCCGTTTTGAAGGGCAGTTTGCGGTTAATATTCCGGCGGTGAGTCTGTACTGTATGATAGCTGAGCTCCAGCGCAACAGCTATCTGCTCCGACGACAGACCGGCTTTGAGCTGTTGCAGAATATCCACTTCGCGCCGGGTGAGCTGGTAGTTGAGCCAGAAATAATCGGGGGGGAGTGTTGATGTGACGGGACGCTTGTCACTCAAAAACACGCGTTCTCTCTGCATCACCCGTTGCAAGGACTCCAGCAGTTGCACGGCAGGAATGGTTTTGGCCAGGTAGCCATCCACGTTCAGGGCCATGAAACGGGCAATTTCGGGTTGCTCGGCATACATACTGACCACCACAATCCGACAACGGAAAGGCAATTGCCGGATCTGCGCCACAACGGCCAACCCATCCAGATCGGGCATATTGAAATCCACCAGCACCAAATCGGGGCGGTGTTGGTCGCAGGCATCGTGGGCTAGTTGACTGTCAAAAACCTGCGCCACCACCGTGAAGTCGGGGGAGTTGTTCAGGATCAGGCTCAGGCCATCGTTAAACAACTTGTGGTCGTCGATCAGAATGGTTCGGTAGGGCTTTTTCATTGTGTAGCGTCATTTGGACATTCGTTCCGGTAGGGGTCGAATCGAAATAGAGGGTAATCCGGGCCAGTTCGGCCCGTTTAAACATATTTTGCAGGCCCACGCCCTTTTCGAGGGCGGTTGTCAAGTCAAAGCCAACACCATCGTCTTCTACGGACACCTCCAGGGTTTGGTCATCGACAAAAAACTGCACATACACCCGGCTTGCGCCTGAGTGCCGCACAATGTTGGTAAACAACTCCTGCACAATGTGATAGATACTCTGTTGCTGAGTAGCCGTGAGTTGGTCGGCCCGGTTGCCCGAATAATCTTTAAACACAAACCGGATGTCGGAGAAGTCATTGAATCGCTCCACCAGCGTCTGGATTTTTTCGGTCAGGGGGCGGTTGTCGTCTTTGACGAGGTTATGACTCAGAAAGCGCAGCTCGGTAATGGCCGTGCGAATGAGCTGAAGGCTTTTACCCGGGTCGGCCTGCTGGTGGCTGAGGTAGCCCGTGGCTGAGGCTAAGGTATTGCCCACCTGATCGTGCAGGTCGCGGCCAATGCGCTCAATTTCCTGTCGGCGCAATGCGTCCATGTGTTCCTGAGTTTGCCGAAGCTGTTGGCCCATCCGGCGTTTACTAATGAGTTCGCGCCGGAACTGCATCACGGTCAGGTAGGTGAGCAAGCCAATCAGCAACAGCGGATTATGGACCGGCGACGGAAATTTGAGCAGCGACAAGTTTTGGTTTATCAACAATTCGATCAATTTTCGCACCACCATATCGCCAACAAACACCAGCGTAAACAATCCCATATAGGCAATACCTGCCCGCCGGTAGGCCACAAAACTGAAATAACCCAGAAAGCACAGGCCCACATAGGTCGTCACCATCAAGGTTCGGTTAATAGGTACATTCAGATACGAATATACCTGGGGGGGCAGCAAATGCAGCAATACCCCAACCAGACAAATCCCAATCAGGGTGTACATACAGGGTTTATACCAGCGCACCGCCTGGATTGCCGGTTTAAAGACTTCATAAATAAATAGCTGACTCGTAACGATGAGCGTAAACCAGCAGCAGGAAATAATGTTACTGCTATTGAAAGACATAAAACCGGGATAAGGAAGGGCGCTCAGATAGCCATAAAACGCAGCAACCTGTAGCATAATGACCAGCATCATGCAGGCGAAGATGCTCATGAACCGACTGGGTGTAGCGATACCCACCGCCAGGGTAGTAAGCCCGATAACAAGGCAACTGAAAATGACCAATAGCTCCATCATGTTGTTAACCAGTAACTTTTCCATAAACGAAGCCCGACTGCTTAGGGTCAGGTCTACCTCGTTGTAACCCACATAGGTGTCGGTACGGAGCAGCACGCCTATGGTTTGGCCTGGCGGCACGGTAAAGGGCAGGGCATACTGATAGGTGGTGAAAAACCGCTGCGAAAGGGGCGTGTTTTGGCGTAGGGTTGCCACTGAGTCGAGCTGAACGTGGCCCGGCCGAACGTGGCTCGGCCGAACCAGAAATAACGTAGCCCGCCCGCAACGGTGCGGCAGGAACGATAGCACTACCTCCGAGGGCTTAGCCGTGGGATTGGTCAACTCTGTATAGATCCAGCCCGTCGGCACGTTCGATGAGTGCCCGTGCGAAACTAAATAAGGGTGAAGGTTGGGTGTATATGTTTGCCGGATTCGCTTTTTGAGACTTGCCACCGACTCACCTGGTATCAGTTGGAAGGCCGGGGTAACCAGCACCCGGTTGTTGAGAAAAACACGGCTAAACGAATCAGTAAGGCGGTAGCCAAAGCCAGACGGGTCTATTGGCGATAACGGAAAAAACAGATTCAGAAAGGGTAGTATCAGTACTGCTATTGCAAACGGAATCCGGGCGACTTTCAAAGAGAGTGCAGGCATATTCAACATAGATGCTTACAAACGTGCAGGTTGTTTTTGAACTTGTAAGTTAGCATATGCCTTTTGTCTAACCAAATCAAGGCATTCGATAAAAAATATCTGTTTAGGCAATGGGTAAATACTGTATGAGGTGGTCCGGTTTAGCGGCACACTGAACTTGCAAGTTTAGTATAATACTCCTGCTCAAACTGTTCAGGGCTTTT
>NZ_JBYFCJ010000028.1:0-100686 GCF_057652235.1 Arsenicibacter sp. R0_47
CAGAAACTGTCCGTAAAGTTGGGCCGTGACTTTCATGGCTTTTTTTGACTCAATTTAACTCTTTTGCGTAAGTCCTATTTTAATTAATTGATTTTTAAAATCTTAATATAGGGCCGGGGCCACCGATTTTTCAGGGTTGACAAGGTTGACAAGGTTGACCTAAAAAATGCCTCACATGAGCTGCTTTAGGAGCGGCGGCACCGTGCCGCCCAAAAAAATCCCGTTTCCTTTGCACTGGCTAATTGTGTTTCGATGAAGTCAAGCCACCCAATGACGTGCTGAATGAAATGTTGCATTGTTGGGGTGGGTTCATGTGATGATCGGGCGAAATGTGAGTAGTACAGAAACTGAAAGCCCGGCCCTTTTCGATTGAGCACAATTGATCTATCGGATTCCTGCATACACACAGCTATACCACTACCTGAAAAGAAGTGAAGCCAGGCCATTGGGTTGATTTCCCAATTCAAAAAGGCGGCAGGGTGGCCAAGAAAGCCAAACTCGTATTCGTTTGAGCCATTGGCACCACAGTATTTAGATAGTTGTGGTGAATCCTGACCATCGTAGCAAGCTTTCAGCAAAATTGATTTTTCAATCAGGACTGCTGAAAAAGGCTCTGATCCATCACAGGTCCAGGCCAGTGTAAATAAGCTGTTTGAATAGCTTTTCATTGAAGGAGGTGTTAAAAGCCAGTATCGTCTTTCGCCTGATCGGTTGTCTGTAGCTCTTCTTCTATATCTTCCAGGCTGAAGTCTTCGATGGTTTCTGTGAGATAATCGTAATCAAATGCTAATGCCGTTGATGATACCTTACCGAACTTCAGGCCGCGAACTTTTGCCAGATAGCCTTTTTGATTAGTCAGGTAATGTCTGACTGTACCTTCGTCCAGTGCCTTTTCTCCGCGTTCTCTGCACAACTTCTGATAAAAAGTGTGAATGTTTGTCAGACGGATAAAAAGAACTTTTCGGCCTTGTTGAGTCTCATTATTAACTAGGTTAATCCGGATTTCTTCTGATCCCCTTGGTACATCAACATCAAGAAAAGATTTTACGTCAATCCGGTAATCAACTTTCATTTTAATGTGTTTACTGCGACTCATAAACATGACCATTTTCCAGAATACAGAAGTCTCTTTGTTGCCGGAAATAAGACTATTTTGAGAAGCAACTAAATTGTAGGCTGATGTTCGGAGTTCAGTAACCGTGAATGGAAAATCTAACTGATCACTTAAACAGCTATATGTACTGAGTAGAATAGACATATTTTTAGCAATACGGTCATCAATACCCCATTTGTTGAAATATTTCTTCAATAACGAAAATTCGTTATCGAAATGTCTCATGAAATCGGCCTTAAAATGATCTCTATATTGGCTTATGTGTGCTGTAAGGTAACTGACTCCATGCACTTCAATGTCCTGATAAAAGTTTGAATGTTCTTCTTTTTCTTTTTCAGAATAATCGGTTTTAGTGAATTGTAAAAGGATGCAACGGGTGAAAAGAGCGTTGTCGGCCGTGGGTAGTTCCTGACCCGAAATAATACAGCCTGATTTAACAGGAATTGACCGGTTTCTGTTGTCTTTTGAATTTTCTGATTTTGTGTGCCCTGCGCCATCGTATGCGGTTTTAAGGCTTTGAATACGAGCGTAGTCGATACTATTCTGATACTCGTCAAACCAGACAATTGCATTTTCAAACTCCGCAAATTGTTTGTAAAAGGCAACGGCTGTACCGGTGTTCAACATGAATGGTGATCTCGCCTCTCCAAATAGTTTCATAATTGACCAGGCAATTGATGACTTTCCGGATTGCGGTGGGCCAAACAGAAACAGGTGGGGGAAAAACCGGAACCGGTTATATATAATATCCCGGAATAGACATGTTATGAAGTAGAGCAAACCAATTTGGCCATTCCCGTTCAAGGGATATACTTCACAAAAACGTTTGGCATACTCAGTAAATGAAACTGCTTTTGACGGCAAATCCATCTTGAATTTTTTATGATTTTCGAAATCATCAGAGTCATGTGGGTTTATTTTGCTTATGGCAGGAATGAAGTAACGCTGATTATTATGTTCAACGATCCCAAATCCCTTTTTGTCTAATGGTATCCATTTGTCTGTCTGGATGCCATTACAGAATGCATAAAATCCGTCTCTGTGGTAGCCTAATGTTTTAATTTCTATCGCTGAAAAACATAACTCATATAGTTTAATCTTGATTCTGTTGAATTGTGTTTTTGATGTGTGAATGTAAAAATTACCTAATGACTCAACTTGCTCTGTAAACCCTTGTGGAGTAGTGAACTCTTTAGGAGAAAATGATTTTAACTTTGATTCACCAAAAACGTTGAAAATCTCATAGACCCGTTTAGGGTCGTTGCTGTCAATAAGTAATAGCGGCTTAATTACACAGTTACTGACGCTCCGGAAGGTTAGCGTTTTGATGTCGTCTTTCGTTGTGATACTGCCAAACCAATATCTCGATCTATACTCGACAAAGCCGAAACGCCGGTAATGTTTTTGGGTATCAGCTCTATAGAAAAACGCTTTATCCAGACCGATCACATGATCCCATTCCTCGCTGAAGTCAGCTTCTACATTCTGCGATTCATACTCATCGTCTTCATCTTCATTATCATCATCTGTGTTAGAAACTTCTGGTAGATATGGCTGTTCCGGCTCCGGGAGTGCAGTAACAGGCCATATTTCATTCGTTATACCATCAGCTATGTCAAAGCCATCTTTGCGGGTAGGATAAAGGTCAAGGACTTCGTGATTAAATTGATAAGCCTGAAGTTTCTTTATACTGCTATTGCGCCGACCGCCATACGTTTTTTTGGAGTCCTCTGACTTGGATTTCTTATCATTGATTATGATTTCATCCCCGTCTGCATCTGCCAGCCAGTAGATAGTTCTGCCAGCCAGCACCTGAATTTTCGCATCTGTCAGGCCGTTGCAGGAGCCTACAGCAATCCAGTCAAAATGAGGATAGAACCAACTGGCGATAACGGCTGTTTTTTCTGACTCAACAAGACAAACAATCCGCTTCCGTTCAGGATCTAACAACTGTTCGCCATACAAGCACATACCATAACGTTTTGGGGCTTCATCGCCATCCTTTTCCGTAGGCTGACGGAGTGAATGGCTCTCAAAATCCTTGTTTCGCTTGCCGGTTGAATGGTACTGAAACCATTTTGCATTTACGATTTCATTATGATGATCAACAAATACAAAAACTGTCAGAAGACCCTTATTTGGTCGCTCTTCGGTTCCTACTCTCCACTTGGCTAAGTGCCCATAGGAAATACCTAGTCCTACACAGAATCTGTGAAAATTGCTTTCCTGGTCGATTAGATAATCGTCGAATTTCTTTTTTTGTAGCCTGTCTGGATAAATTTGAACAGGCATTGGTGGTGGTACATAATCTCCGGGTGTTTTAGGTACAGCTTTACCGGTTGGCCATACATGATAGCCGCAGCTGTTGACTCGTTCGCAACGGCCGTACTCTTCTAAACGGTTGCCGTTCAGGTCTTCATAAAACCGGAACTGACCATCATGGCCACAATTCGGGCAGATGCCCTTTTTCTTGGGCGATTGTTCCAGCCGAAAGGGATAATTTTGAGATTCTGACATGATAATTAATGACTTAGGGTTAACGGAGTTGCCCCTTCAGGGCTTCCAGCTGCTTTAAATCTTCCTTTTCCTTTTGTAGCTGCTCTTCATACAGATTCAAATCCAGGCGGCTCTCAATCTCAGTTGTAAGGATGCTGTTTAGGACTTCAGGGCGTAATGCATCTACTTCCCAACTTGTATCCCCTAATTCTTCAATGAATTTTTTAGACCGTGGATCAGTCGTTTTTGCCGGGTTCGGGGGAGGCGTATATTGGTCGATCTGCTTTCTGGTCAATGCTATTGGCGTAACCGTAAATCGACTTTTTATGTAGGCTCTGTAACTATCAAAATCGTCATCTTCGTTGAAACAAGATTCATCGAAGTAATACTTGTCATACAGTTCTTCGATTTCGTGCTTGGAGATTTCGGTAAAGCCTTTTTTTGTAGTTGTACAGCCTGAAAAAAACTCTATAATCCTTGCCTCAATATCGCGGATCATATCAATACCTGAAGGGTCGTAATCCCCCAGATAAAGAATTGTTACGTTTTGCTTCCTTTGAAATGCGCTAAAAAAACGCTTATAGGAATCATACATTGCTGAAATCGAACTATAACCCCGATTAACCAGAATGGGTACATGGTACTTTGAGGTTACCCGACTTAAAACGCCTGATAAGGCATCCTTTTCAACCCAGGTTTCAATGTAATTATGTTGGCCGGCCAGGCGTGGTAACTGATAACTATAAATAACTGAGTCCATGATCTCAGACGGCGATTCCCATGACGGCGGTGTTTGCGGCCGTCGTAATCTGTCCTCAATTGCATCCCAATCAACAATTCCGGCCATACGGCCTTCTTTTAGTATGTTTGAAATCTTGACATACTCTGCCTGTTTGTTGGCAATTATATCACGGCTCACCAACTGATAATACAGCTGGCGAAGGGTTAATTTGTAGTTCTGTGCCTGGTATTCTTCAATTATGCTGTTTATTTCAGCAAGACGCTCCCGGTTCGCCTTGCTAAGGCGAATGTGTCGGAATCTGATTTTCATAATGATTGATTAATTAATTAGGAATCAATAGCGCCTTTGTTGTGCTATTCGATTTTTTAATTGGGGCAATATGATAGGGTTTCCGACTGTAAACGATCCGGCTTAAATAAGCCGCTGTAATGCCCGAAAAGCCGTTACTGTTAAGTTGCGTGGCTACTTCTTCAGTAGTAAGTCCCTCGTAATGTTCACGCATATATCCGGCTGATTTGCCGCCGGGGTAAAATACTTGTTTATGTATTGTTAGAGCGAACATCATTATTTTGAGTCATTTAGGATTTTCAGAACCGGAGCAAGACACTTTGGCAAACTGCCAGACTCAAACGTCCTAACGTAATTTTCGAGTGCCGTCATAGCACTCTCCATTTTTGCGGTTTTTGCTGCTTCCTTGATGTACAATTCTCTGAAGTGTCTTACTTCAGTTTGTTGTGTGTTTCCGGCGCTCATATTCCTTGTATCGTTTTTGATAGATTTTTGACTCAATGTCATCTTTCATACAACCAGAAAGCTTAGATAGGACTGATCCCGCCAGGATAATTGCCAATACCACGAATATGAGCGTTATCATGCTGCTGCCTTCATGTTGTATTTGCTTGCCAGAGCCTGATCTTCTCGTACAAGATCGCAGTGCGTATACTTAGGTCGATACAGTGAGTTTGTTAGGGTTTCTACCGAGACCTGAAGCATTTCGGCGTACCAGATTAAATCCTCGATTTTGGGGTGTTTTTTTCTGTATCCAAACGACTTACTGCCAAATTCTTGCGTCCAGAGTTTTTTTAACTTTCGCTGCTTCCAGTACGGCAAATCATCGTACATCCGCATAATAATATTTTTCATCTCTAAGTGTAAAAAATTTGTAGTGTTGTTGTAAATTTTCGATGCAATGTAAAATTATTATACATGTACTTCCAAATTTTTACAGTAAAAAAATTACAAAAAAACCTAAAGCTAGATATATGAATACACACATTGGTCAGAGAATCAAGGCATTAGCCAAGATGAAGGGAGATAGCGCAGAGACGCTTGCTCCTGTACTGGAACTTACTTCCAGTAGCGTTTTTAAGAAGTTTAACTTGCCTGCGGTGAGTACAGAGATCGTTGTGAAGTTGTCGGAGTACTGGAATATTCCAGTTAGTGCGTTTTTTGCGAGTGAGAATGAAGGGCTGCAAATGGGTGGGGCGAGAAGCCTGCGAGACAAAGAACTGAGGAGTGAGAATGAGAAACTTAAACTTGAATTGGAACTGAAGAATCAACTCTTAGAGGAAAAAGAAAGGCTTATTAATGCCTTGTCAAGGAAGTAGTTTAAACCTTTGGTTTTGCCACAAAATAGATTGGTAAAACTGCCTAAAAAAGTGGTCACAGACTTACCTGTACGGCTCGCTGCGTATAAAGACAAACGTTAATGATGTGGTCAATGTATTGATTTTCAGGTAATTATCTTGTTTTTTGCGTCGAGTCCCGCTCCCGGTACAATAAAAAGCATCGCTAAGGCGATGCTTTTTCCGTTTTAGACCGGTTGCTGATCCCAGTACGTTTCGGTCAGGTGTTTGAGAAAGCTGGTATATACCTTTAGTTGGGCTGGCTGGGTAAAGCTATAAAACTGATCATGGCTAGTGTGAAAAGCCATGTAAAACAACCAGAAACCGATAGCCAGATAAGGAACTAATGCCAATTCTTCTTCGCTGATTGAACGATGCTCACGGTAACCCGCCAGAAAACCAGCGTAAGCTTTTTCACAGGCTTGAGGCGTTAGCCGCCCTGCATAGACCTCAATGGCCAGATGCTGCCAGAAAGAGGCAAGGTCATATACGAGCCAGCCATACACCATAAAATCAAAATCGAAAAAGTTAACTCTATCCCGTTCAAAATGCATGTTTTTGGGCAGAAAATCAAAATGACAGTACCCTGTTGATAAAGCGGAGCGGTCGATGGCGGCCAGTTTTTTTTCAACCATATGGGCCGCACGCTGCAACCAGTCATATACGTCCGGATTATCTGAAAATCTGTCCTGTAGCGTTTTCAGAGGCTCAGTAAACGTTGTATTAAAATCAAAACACCATCGTTCGCCTGGCAACTTGATTGTCGATGATACCTGATGAAAACGCGCCATTTCGCGGCCTAAAAGGTAAAGCTGCTGATCATCCGGCATCCGGACAGACTCGCCCGGGGCATAGCTGAAAAGTACGGCATACCTCACTCCTTCAAGGGCATCAATCGCCTGAATTGTTTCACCGGTCCGGTCCGCTACCGGCCAGGACACTGAAACTGCTGCTGCTTTTAAGGCCAGCAGTAAGGCAACTTCTGCCTGTACGTGCGACAGATGCCGGTGCGAAGTCCGGTAGATACGCAGTACAAACCTGCCTTGCCGCGTATCAGCCAGGTAGGTGTCACCGACGCCCCGCGTCAGAAATGTACACCGGACATCATCCAGCGGATATACGTTGGCGAGGAGTTCAGCCAGTGCATCCGGACAAAGTGTTGAGTAACTGGCAGGGAACGTCGGTTTCATACACGCGGGTATAAGTCAGTTAATTGGAAAAGCAGGAGATGTTAACTTACCTTCACCGTTTCAGTATACACCTTCCCGAAGCGGTCGGTTGCCCGAACGGTAATCTCTTTCGCGCCGGCTGATGGCGTAAAAAAGAAAAGGTGATCGGTAAGCGTCGGGTCTACGAATTTATGTTTTTTGGGCAAGTCCGAACCGGCATAAAGCTCGGTGGCCCACGGATCCAGCGCGACACGGCTTTCCGGCGTTCCTTTTACTACACCGTCTTCCAGCCATTCAATTTTCCACGACGGGTCCCAGTTCCAGACATTAGCGGCCATTAGCTCCGGCGCGTCTTTAATCCTGCCTTTTTCATAAATCCGTAACTGGTGCTCACGCGGTTTGCCTGTCGATTTATAGTACCAGCGGATGTCGTTTCCGTCAACTTCATAAACACCGTAGCCAGCGGGTGTACCATCGCTGCAAATCGGGCCGGTCCACCAGGCACCGCAGACGGTACCGTGTACGTGCTCGGTGATGTTGCCTGCCTGCCATTTTTCATTGACGTGTGTGTGGCCCGACATGATGTGGACATTAAACGGCTTCAGCAACTCATAGAGATGGTTGCGGTTAGCAACGGTGCCGCTGATCTCTTCTTCCTTAAGCTTATTGCGGCGGGCATGTCCCGTTTGCGTCGGAATGTGCAGACTGACCACAACTGTTGAGCTTTTCGGAACAGTTTTTAAATCCTGTTCGAGCCAGTGGAGCTGTGCTTCGGGCAGATAGCCGATGTACTTTTTAGCGGTGCCGATGAAAAACACATCGTCGAGTACCACATAATGAATTTTGCCCCGGTTGAAGGAGTAATACGTCGGCCCGAATTGTTGCCTGAAGGTTTTAGCAGAACCCTCGTCAGAACGTGCTTCCAGGTCAAGGTCATGATTCCCGATAACGTTGAAAAACGGGATGCCGGTTGTGGTAACAGCCTGTTTGTAATCGTCGTACAGCTCAAAATGATCCCAGACAAGATCCCCGCACCCGATACCATGAAACAAGGCGCCCTTAGGGTAAGTCGCCACCAGATCGCGAAGGTCGGGAGCAGCGCCGGTCTTCAGCAGCTCAGCATCGGCTTTGGAGATCATCTGGGTATCAGCCCAAACCACAAACTGATGCCGGGTATCATCGACCGGCAGTTTTTCAAGGGTGAAATCAGCCGTGAAGGTATCTTTACCAACGGGTATGGGCTGATAAAAACGGGTCGTCCCCTTGTCAGCGGGAAACACATAACCGGCTGGTATGCTGATATATACAAATTCTGCGTGACCGTCGGCGGGTAGCGTATACCTGCCGTTTGCGTCGGTCTGTACAACGGTGAAGCCATCCGTTACAGAGACATTGGCGAGTCCTTTGCCATGGCCGGTTACACGGCCGGTTAGCCGGGGAGGGGCTGCCGGTGCATCCGTTCGGGCTATGGCAGCCGGAGTAGCAGTGAGGGCCGCACCCGACCAGCCAAGTGTTTTCAGAAAAAAGCGTCGGTTTAGCATTGCAGAGCTAATTGGGTTATTTACAGCACTAAAGATAACAGCGCAGGTTCATGTCATTGCTACGCTGGTATTATCGAAACATTAAACCTGTTGCCGGATACAGACTGCCGGATAAGAGCATACGCAATGCCCTCCGTTTTTTGTAAATTGCCTGAAGATAGACAACAACTCTGAACAGTAGCGATGGCGGTAAAGTTAAGACGGCGGACATTGGCAAGCGGTAAAATCAGTCTGTACCTTGATGCCTACAACGGCGAAGAACGGACCTATGAGTTTCTCCGCCTTTACCTGCACAAACGCCCTAAGGACGAACTGGAAAAACAGCATAACAAAACCGTGCTGCAAACGGCCGAGCACCTGCGCGCCAAACGTGAACTTCAGCAAAGTACCCAACGCAACGGCCTGACGCCGGTCCAGAAAACAAAGGTTAACTTTCTGGCGTATTTTCAGACGTTTATTGATGCGTACCCTAAAAAGGACGGTCGCATGTTTAAAGGTACGCTGCGTTATCTAAAGGAGTTTGCCCAAACCGACTACCTGTCGGTACAGGCACTGACTGAGAGCTTTTGCTATTCCTTCAAAAATTTCCTCGACGGCCACGCCAACCTTACCGGTGAGACACCCCACGACTACTTTGCCCGTTTCAAGAAAGTATTGCGTCAGGCGGTGCGCGACAAACTGCTGGAAGCTAGTCCGGCTATTGAGGTAACGAATAAGCGGTCGGCCAACAGTTTGCAGAAAGATGTGCTGACCACCGAAGAGCTGCAATTGCTGGCGCAGACGCCTTGCCCGAACCCGGAAGTAAAGCGGGCGTTTCTCTTCGCCTGTAACACCGGCCTGCGCCTGTGCGATGTGAACACCTTACGCTGGACGAATATTCAGCGCGGGATGCTCCGGCTGCAGCAACAGAAAACACGCCAGATCGTTTGGGTAAACCTGAACGCAACGGCACAGAAACTGCTTGGTCCGGCCGGCCGGAATGAGGAGCCGGTTTTTGCACTGCCTTCACACACCTCCGTACTAAGTGCCCTGCGGCTTTGGCGTGAGAACGCCGGTCTTGGCAAAAAAGTAACCTTCCACGTGGCGCGCCATTCGTTCGCGACCAATCTGCTCATTCACCAGACAGACCTGAAAACGGTATCATCGCTGTTAGGGCATACCTCGCTTACCCATACACAGAAATATGTCCGGGTAGTTGAAGCCCTGAAGCAAACAGCCGTGAACCGTTTACCTGAGCTGGATATCGCCGGCTGATTAAAATTATCATTTTCAACGCGTAACAAATGCTGGTAGCTGGTTCGCCGTTTCTGGTACTGAAAACGGCTGCAAAAAATGTTGTGTATTTGTTACTCATATTCCATATAATACAGATATACAGGTTTTTATTTCTTATTTTAGTACCCATTACCGGTACTAAAATAAGGAGAAAGAGTAAAATTGACACAATTCAATCTTATGCATGTACATTCCGTTCAGCAGTATAAAATCCAGTCTTTGCTACGTATATTTCTGAAAAATACCAGATCCTTTCTATGAAATCTTTCTTTTTATGGTCTGTTCGTCAGCGCCGGATGCTCAGTATATCGGCGGCCGGGCTATTGGCCGGCGGCTTGTTGATGGGCGCCTATCAGCAGACAAACCCCGGACAGGCATCTCAATCGTTTCTGAATGAATTATTTGCCGGCTTGAGCGATGACGATAAACGTGATCCGAAGTTTGCCGTTGGTAGCCTGAACGTAGCGCCCGGCCTGGAGGCGACGCTTTTCGCCTCGGAACCGATGCTGGTCAATCCGACGAATATCGATGTAGACACGCGCGGGCGGGTGTGGGTGTGCGAGGCCTATAATTACCGGCCTGCCATCAACGGTAACCCGACACACGCGGCAGGTGACCGGATCGTGATTCTGGAAGATACTAACGGCGACGGTAAGGCCGATGCCAGCAAGACATTCTACCAGGGCCCCGAAGTGGAATCGCCGCTCGGCATCTGGGTGCAGGGTAATCAGGTGATTGTGTCGAACAGCCCGAACGTATTTGTTTTTACCGACGAGAACGGCGACGACAAGGCGGATAAGAAGGAAATCCTGTTTACCGGCATCAGCGGCGAACAGCATGATCACGGTATGCACACGTTCGTGGCAGGACCGGATGGGAAATGGTATTTTAACTTCGGTAACGAAGGCAAACAACTGAAAGATAAAGACGGTAATCCTATCATTGATAAGGTTACCGGCAAGGTAATCAACCCGGCGAACTTTAAGCAGGGAATGGTTTTCCGCTGTGATCCCGGCGGGAAAAACGTTGAGCTGCTCGGCCATAATTTCCGGAATAATTATGAAGTGGCGGTTGACTCATATGGCACCCTCTGGCAGTCGGACAACGACGACGACGGTAACAAAGGTGTTCGGATCAACTACGTGATGGAGTATGGCAACTACGGCTATACCGACGAAATGACCGGCGCGGGCTGGCAGGCCAACCGCACAAACATGGAAACGGAAATCCCGCTGCGCCACTGGCACCTGAACGATCCCGGTGTAGTACCGAACCTGCTGCAAACAGGGGCGGGCTCACCAACTGGCATCATTGTTTATGAAGGAAAACTGTTGCCACCGGCGTTTCAGAACCAGGTGATTCACTGCGATGCCGGGCCCAATGTGGTTCGGGCCTATCCGGTGCAGAACGATGGTGCCGGCTACAAGGCGAGTATGCTGCCGGTGCTCGAAGGGGTGCGGGATCAGTGGTTCCGGCCGGCTGATGTGTGCGTAGCACCCGACGGCTCGCTGATCATTGCCGACTGGTATGATCCGGGCGTGGGTGGACACCAGGCCGGTGATCAGGCCCGTGGCCGTATTTACCGCGTTGCACCGCCGAATACACCGTATAAAATGCCGAAGCTGGATCTGACCACCGTGGCTGGTGCCATTGAGGCCTTGCAAAGTCCGAGCATGAACGTGCGTCATCAGGCATGGAACGTACTGAAGGGCATGGGTACTAAAGCTGAAAAGCCGTTGGCGGCGTTCTATAAAAATACGACCGATTCGCGGATGAAAGCCCGTGCGTTGTGGCTACTCAGCAAGCTGCCGGACAACAAAGGCCGGCAGTATGTGGCGGCTGGTCTGAAAGAAACTGACCCGAACCTGCGGATTACAGCGCTTCGGGCCGCCCGTCAGCTAGGCAGTGAGGAGACGATCAAGGCCGTAAAACAACTGGCAAAAGATACAGAACGTCAGGTACTTCGTGAATGCGCATTGGCGCTGCATCAAAATCAGTCGCCGGAAATGCCGGCCTTGTGGGCAGACCTGGCAGCCGCACACGACGGGAAAGATCGCTGGTATCTGGAAGCGCTGGGTATCGGTGCCGACGGGCAGTGGGATGCCTGTTTTGCGGCGTGGCAGAAACGCGCCGGCGAAGCAGCGACGGGCAGTGCGGCCGGCCGCGATATTGTCTGGCGGGCACGTACCAAAGATGCCGTACCGCTGCTGGCGCGTCTGGCCAATGACCGGAATGTATCGCTGAATGAGCGGTTGCGCTATTTCCGGGCGTTCGATTTTAATCCGGGGCTGTCGGAAAAATCAAGTGCTTTGCTGGACATCCTTCAACAGAACAGCGGCTCGCCGGATATTGCCAAACTGGCGTTCCGGCACCTGGATCCGGCAACGGCCAAAAACAACGCATCCGCAATGACTGCCTTGCAGAAACTGCTGAACGATGTGTATGGTACGGCCGAATACATGGATTTGGTAGCCCGCTACGAACCGGTAGCTGAAAACAATCGTCTGCGTCAGCTGGCGCTTACCAAGTACCTCGAAGGCATGGGACGGGATGCTTCGCGCCAACTGCTTAAGCAGGGTGGTGAATCGCTGATCTGGGAAACGATCAACGGCAACGATGCCGAGGCTGCTTCGAAAATGGTGATGGCTCTGCGTATGGTCGGCAGCAATCAGTCGCTCGGGATCCTGAAAACGGTTGCCCTGGACGAAAAACGGCCGGTAGCCTTGCGGAAAGATGCGACCCGCGCCATCGGTGGCAGCGGTAACGGCGAAGACCTGATTCTGGCCCTGCTGAAATCGGGGGATATTAAAAATGAATATAAACCAGCTGCCGTACAGGGTGTTGCAAATACCTGGCGTAAGAAAGTACGGACCGAAGCCGCCAGCTATCTGGATGGTATCGGCGGTTCTACGGCTAAAAAGACACCGCCGATGAACGAGCTGCTGGCCATGAAAGGTGATGCCAGCCGTGGTGTAACGGTTTTCAAAAACAACTGCTCAATCTGTCACCAGGTCAATGGCGAAGGCATGGACTTCGGGCCGAAGCTCTCGGAAATCGGCAGCAAGTTGCCGCGTGAAGGGCAGTACCTGGCCATTCTGCATCCGGATGCCGGTATCAGTTTCGGATTTGAAGGCTGGGAAATCAAGTTTAAGGATGGTACTAACATTGCCGGTATTGTTTCCAGCAAAACCGAAACCGATCTGCAGGTGAAATTTCCGGGCGGTGTAGTACAGAATTATAAAATGGCCGACGTCGTTTCGATGAAAAAAACGGATAGCTCCATGATGCCGGCCGGTCTTCAGGACAATATGAGTACGCAGGAGCTGGTTGATCTGGTCGAGTACCTGGCTAGCCTGCGGAAAAAGTAGTTTGAACAGACAGTGTAACTACCCGGAAAGGATGCTCTATACAGAGTGTCCTTTTTTGTTGGGGCCAGCCATACCACGTATTCCGGAAATTTTATGGCCTGGCAAGGTATGTTCATGCGCAGATTATCTTTTTGTGAAAAGTGAAACTACCAAACACAACTCAAACGTATGATTCGTCGCGATTTTGTGAAGAATACCCTTGCTTCGGCCGGTGCTATGCTGGCTGGTACGTCGTCAATTGCTGCTGCTGCTGATCAGGTAGCAACGGGCGGCCCGATGGCCAAAAACAAGTTTAAGCTGATGTATGCGCCTCACTTCGGCATGTTCGAGAACAGTGCAGGCAAAGACCTGATTGACCAGCTGAAGTTCATGGCCGACCAGGGGTTTACGGCCATTGAAGACAATGGGATGATGGGGCGTCCGGTAGATGTACAGGAAAAGATCGGTAAGGAGCTCGACCGCCTGGGCATGAAAATGGGCGTGTTTGTGGTCGATAAGGGAGGTAACTCACAGAACTCACTGGCGGCCGGCAAGCAGGAGTATATCGATATTTTCCTTAACGGCTGTAAGCGCGCGGTTGATGTGGCCAAGCGTGTGAATGCCAAATGGATGACGGTTGTGCCTGGTGACTTTGAGCGTAACCTGCCGATCGGGATTCAGACCGGAAACGTGATTGATGCCCTCCGGCGTGGCTCCGACATTCTGGCACCACACAATATGACGATGGTACTCGAGCCGCTGAGCGACACGCCCAACCTGTTTTTACGGACATCGGATCAGACCTATGAAATCTGCCGTGGGGTAAACAGCCCTGCCTGCAAAATTCTGTTTGATATTTACCACATGCAGAAAAACGAAGGGCACATCATTCCGCACATCAACTGGTGCTGGAGCGAGATCGGGTATTTTCAGATTGGCGATAATCCGGGTCGTAAAGAGCCTACAACGGGAGAGATCAATTACAAAAATATCTTTAAGCACGTGTACCAGAAAGCTAAAGCCGAAAACAAAGAGTTTATTTTCGGTATGGAGCACGGCAATTCACGACCCGGAAAAGAAGGAGAGGAAGCCTTGTTGAAGGCGTATATCGAATCTGACAGCTTTCAGGTATAATATACTCGCAGGAGAAGCCTGGTAGCCCAAATGGCTTATTGCCAGGCTTTTTCCTGTACTATCGTTCCATTACAGTACAACAACACAGTTATCCTCTGCCGATACGCCGCTGCTCACATATTTGTCGGCGGTTTCGTCATTCAGCCATTGCTCACCATCAATCAGATACCGGAATTGGTATTCGCTGCCAACCGGTAACTCAACCGTCGTTTTGTACGAACCGTCTTTCTGTTTCTTCAACGGAGCCGCTTCTGCATTCCATTCGTTAAATTCACCTACAAGCGCTACCGACTTGGCACCATTGATAGATTCAGGCGTTACAGAGAAGGTAACTTTGCAAACAGGCTTGCTTTTTAAGAATTGCTTGGCTAGTGCCATACAGTTTAGTAAAGTTTGGTTCCAGAATCAAATTTATATAACAATAAATACAAAGCAATGTCAATCAATGGGTTGTAGATTGAAATTCTTTCTTTAGTCATATATTGTACTCGCGGAGTAACAAAACTCTTGTAAAAAAGTCGATTACTTAGCTGAACCGACCGCAAGGTCTTGCTGATACTCTTTTGTCCAGTGCCATGCGCCCTGCACGGCAATCAGGCAGAAGATGCCGTATTCAAATGCGACCAGTTTTACCCCTTTGACATAATAGATATAGGTCAGAATGATGTCGATCAGAAGCCACACATACCAACACTCGACTTTCTTCTGAATCATCATGAAGGTGGCCACGATGCTCATGGTCGTGGTGAATGAGTCAAGGTATGGAAATGCACTTGGTTTACTAAACAGAACCGGAAACCAGGTGTTTAAATTCTGAGCGAACGACCCCAGGACCAGCGAAGCCACTACGCCGGCCAGCGACCAGGTCAGGGTTTGCCGCGGGCTTAACCGGCTGATTTTTAGCTCCTGCTCCTGATTGGCTTCTCCGGCCTTCGGGTGTGTCCAGCGCCACCAGCCCTGTAGGTTGGTCACGAAGAAAAAGACCTGCAGAAACATGTCGGGGTAGAGTTGAATCTGGTAAAACAGGAAAAAGAACAAGGCAACGCTAACCGCCCCGATGGGCCAGCTCCAGACGTGAGCACGGGCTGATAGCCAGACCGCAACGGCTCCGGTCAGGGCCCCGAAAAACTCCAGGTAGCTCATCGGATACCCCCAGACGGTAAAGAAAATTGTGTTAATATCGAAAAAGTCAGGCATTGCTAGTAGGAAGTCTGCGCGGCTTGATTTTGACAGTATAACAGGCCGCTCGTTTCGACTGCAAAAAACGGAAGAATACCCGAAAGGCCATGCGCAAACACTAAACCCTGTTCATTATGCAAAAAATAGCCATGCTCGGGGGCGGTTTCATCGGCCGCTTCTATGCCGAATCGCTGCATGGGCAGCGGAGCCGCGACCGTGTGGTTGCCATCTATGCCCGCCGCGAAGAAACCGCCCGGAAGTTTGCGGCCGATTACGGCTGCGATTTCTGGTCAACGGAAATGGAAGCTGTGATTGCAAACCCTGAGGTAACTATGGTCTGCATTGCGCTGCCCAACAACCTGCACGAACCGGCGGTGCAGCTCTGCGCCAAACACAAAAAGAATGTTGTCTGCACCAAGCCGCTGGGCCGGAATGCCGATGAAGCGCTGCGCATGATGCAGGCCGTGGAAGAAGCCGGTATTTTTGGCGGTTACCTGGAAGATTTGTGCTACACCCCCAAATTCCTGAAAGCGCTCGAAAGCGTAAAACGCGGGGCACTCGGCCGGATTTTGTGGGCGAAATCCAGAGAGACTCATCCCGGCCCGCATTCTGACTGGTTCTGGGATAAGGAGCAGGCGGGTGGAGGCTGTATGCTCGATCTGGGCTGCCACTGCGTCGAAATTGCCCGGAGCTTTATCGGCAAGGATGTAAGACCGGTTGAAGTCATGTGCTGGGCCGCTACGCAGGTAAAACCCATTGACGCCGAGGATCACGCCATTGCGCTGGTGAAGTACGAAAACGGTGCTATCGGGCAGTTTGAGGTCAGCTGGACATTCAGGGGCGGCATGGATCTCCGCGATGAGGTCATGGGTACCGAAGGAACGATCTGGATCAATAATTTCCTGCGGACCGGTTTCGAAATGTTTACAACGGGCGAAGGAGAGGGCGAAGAGTACGTAGCCGAAAAAGCCGAATCAAACACGGGGTGGCTCTTTCCGGTGGGTGATGAAGTGAACGATCTGGGGTATAATCACATGTTTACCGATATGTTCAGCGCCTGCGAAGCGGGCCGCGAACCGGTCGAAACGTTTTATGACGGGTATGTGGTGAATGCCATCCTGGATGCGGCCTACCGGTCAGCTGTCTCAAAGCAGTGGGAGCCGGTAGCGTTGCCGGTTTGGCGGGGGCAGGAAGGCCTTTCGGCCCAAACAACACTCACGGAATACGATGCCGATCATTACCTGATCAAGAAGGAAGTTACCCACGACGGCCGCCACAAAATCATTCTGAAGGAAAAGCAAAGCGGAAAAATTATTGAACGCGATAGTAATTAAGCCCGGGCCGGACGCCGGTCTGAACCGGCCGCGTCCGGCTTTTGTTGCGTAAGTTCAGGGAATACGAATGCCCTTTCATGGGATTCCCGGCGTATTGAACGATTACAATGGCAGAAACACTCATCATACCGCAAACCACCAGCCGCGCTGAAGTATATGCATCTCTGGTGCCGCAGATTGACGCACTCATCAGCGGCGAAACTGACCTGACGGCGAATCTCGCCAATATTGCCGCCGCGCTGAAAGAAGCCTTTGGCTTTTTCTGGGTCGGCTTTTACCTGAAAAAGGAAAATCAGCTCGTACTGGGACCCTTTCAGGGGCCAATCGCCTGTACCCGTATTCGCTTCGACAAAGGCGTTTGCGGAGCTGCCTATACGCGGCAGGAAACAATTCTGGTGCCGGATGTTGAGCAGTTTCCGGGCCATATTGCCTGTAGCTCAGCCTCGAAATCAGAAGTAGTCGTGCCCATCTTCGACCAGGCAGGTGCGGTTGCGATGGTCCTGGACGTTGACAGCGATCAGCTCAATGACTTTACGCAGGATGACGTTAACGGACTTGAGCAAATCGGCCGGTTGATTACCGGATTGTTGTAAATGTTGGCGCTGACTTAATCAGAAAAGTATTATATTCATGAAAAAGCTGATCTATGGAGGCAATTCGGAAGGTTGTTAGACGACAGGGAAATACAATTACAGTAGAGTTGCCGGCCAGCTTTATTGCAGAGTTAGTTGAACTCATCGTACTACCGGTAGAAGCTGAAGACCAAGGTGAAAGAAATAAAGATCAGAGTCAGGGAGTGCTTTTGACGGATCTACAACAGCACTTACTGAGTTGGCCTGTTATGTCCGATGAAGAATATAAGCTTTATCAGGAAAAACAACAGGGATTTGAATCATGGTCAAAGAAATCAGTTTAAGCAAACATAGCAAGAATGTCAATATCTGTCACCGAAGGGCCTGCCCAAATGGTCTATGTACCGGTAGAAACGATACTAATAGATACCGATATTCTCATTAAACATTACAGGGCGCTTGACAAGAAAGAGACAAGGTTGTTTACCTTGGCAGGTCGTTATCAATTTGCTGTTTCGGCAATAACAGTCTTCGAGTTAACCAAAGGAGAGAGTTTGCCTGCTGAAAGACAATTTTGGCAGGCTTTTTTTGGCCGGATTCAAATACTTTCGTTTGATAAAGAAGCTGCAGAAATAGCTGCTCAGGATTTGTTATTGTTAAAAAAAGAAGGCAAGGAGCTAGGGAATAAGTTTAATGATCTTTTCATTGCTGCGACAGCTAAACGACATAAACTGCGTCTGGCAACAGATAATTTGAAAGATTTTGGCCGTATACCTGCGCTGAGTCTTGTAAATCACGAATGACCGAACGACACAAGGATGCCCTGCGCAAAGCCGCTTCGTTTTGCGCGTATCAGGAACGAACCCAGCAGGAAGTCCGCGAACGGCTGGCTGACTGGGGCGTGTGGGGCGATGAGGCCGAAGCTGTCATTGCCGATCTGATTGAGCAGAATTACCTGAATGAGGAGCGGTTTGCCAAAACCTTTGCCGGCGGAAAGTTCCGCGTTAAAAACTGGGGAAAGCGCAAAATCAAACAGCACCTCCAGCAGCGTGGTATTACCGGCTACAATCTGGAACAGGCCATGAAGGAAATTGAGCCGGACGATTACCGGCAAACCCTGCGTAGCCTGCTCGATAAAAAACGCAGCACCCTGCGTGATGATAACCCGCTGGTCGTCAAACAAAAACTGGTCAGGTTTGCCCTGAGCCGGGGCTATGAATCCGATCTGATCTGGCAGGTGCTTGGTGAAGAAAGCAGCGAAACGGACGAATAACCGCAAATTCTTTCTGGTGGTGCAACCCTTTTAATCCGGCAGTTGTCTCTATAGCTGTACGAACAGGATGATAGTGTACGGATGAAGCGGTTAACTAAATACATGTACTGGCTCAATATGGGGCTGATTGGTCTGGTTTCCTGTGATCAGATTAACCCTGACCTGATGCCGCCCGCTGAACCGATTTCCGGTGATAATCAGTTTGTCGCCCTTGTTGATCAGCAGCTCGCCATTGACCTGAAGAAAATTCCGGGGCTTAGTACCGTTACTACGTTCCGGATACAGAAGCAGCCTGGCTGGGGCGACGCCCGGTTTACTACCCAGGGCTTGCTGGTATATACCCCGAAAGCTGAATTTGTGGCCGGTGACGATGAGGTTATCCTCAGTGCCGATCAGCAAAACAGCGCCGTTTCGGCGGTTCCGCTACGCATTACAATGGCAACTCCCGAGGACCAGCTGCCCTGCCAGCTTGGCGCCGTTTCTGACAAGGCCGAGGCCGTGATGAGTACGGCCATATCGGTTCCGGTGCTGCAGAACGACGTTTTTTGCGAAGGTAATGTAGATGTATCCTCGCTGACGATTGAGTCACAGCCTAAAAACGGTACGGTTCAGCAAGGCAGCAACGGTACCGTTATCTATACGCCCAAAGCGGGCTATAAGGGCCAAGATTCCTTTATTTATAAAGTCTGTAACAGCGGTGCCTCGACCAGGAACTGTTCGGTGGCAGCCGTAACCATAACAGTTATTGATCCGGTGCAGGCCTGTACCGTGTCGCTTAATGATAATGTAGTTTCCTTTAAGCCGGTTTTTGTCGGCGATTCTATCCGGATTCCGGTCTTGAGCAATGATGTCCTCTGTAAGAGCAGCCGGACGATTCCGGTTTCGCTGGCATTACCGCCGGTTTTCGGATCGGCTTACGTGAATAAAAGCAATGTAATTGTCTATAAGGCCCGTGTATCGGCAGCCTCTGATGAGCTGACCTATCGCCGCTGCGACGGTACCTGTCTGGATGCTGTAGTGGTTATTCAGGGGAGGCCGCCGGTGGCTAACTGCGTCCTGACAGCTGCCGGCGATTCACGCACCATTACGCTGTCCGGTCTGTCAGACGACGCCCGTACGAACGGCATTTATCTACCCATCCTGGCCAATGATATGGTCTGTAACTTGCTGAAATCAATTACCATAAAAGAAAACCCCTCAAACCTGAAACTGGATGTTCAGCGCGACGGGCGTTTGCTCTACCGGCTGGAGACAACGCCTAAGACCGGAACGTTTAGTTTTGTGTATGAGCTGACTGACGCCAGCGATAATAAGGCCTCAGCCCAGGTGAAAATAATTGTAAAGTAAGGACAGATTGAGGGGACGATACGTGAAAATTTCGCGATTTCTGCGTCCTTTGTGAATATGACGGAACAGGAATTGTTACGAGGATGTCAGCAGAAAGACCCCCGTGCACAAACCGCTTTGTATGAGCGGTATAGGGCACGGCTGATGGGCCTTTGCCGCCGCTATGCCCGTAGTATTCCTGAAGCCGAAGACATGTTTCAGGAGGGGTTTACCCGTATCTTCCAGCAGCTCCATACGCTTGAGCAAACGGAAAAGTTTTTGCCCTGGATGAAGCGGGTAATGGTCAACACAGCCATAAACCTGTACCATAAAAATCAAAAGCAGGGCGCGGAGACCGATTACGAAACCGCCTGGGATTACGGGTCTCAGGAGCATATGGATATATTGGCCCGCATCTCAACCGAAGAATTACTCCAGCTTATCGAAGAATTACCCGACGGTTACCGGATGGTGTTTAACCTGTACGTGATCGATGGCTATACCCATCCCGAAATCGGGGACATGCTGAGCATTTCTGAAGGTACATCAAAATCACAGCTGGCGCGGGCCAAACTGGTATTACAGAAAAAACTGAAATTACGGGGTATTATAAACTATGAAAACTCCTGACCAAACCGATCCCTGGGAAGATGAATTCCGGAAGCGGTTTGAGCATTTTGACGCTGAACCACCGGCAGATGCCCTCGCCCGCATACTGATGCAGGCCAATGCACCGGCGCCTCCGCCACCGGCCGGCAGGAGCTGGCGGAAATATGGGGCACTGGCCCTGATTGGCGTATTGCTGAGCATCGTCGGTATCCTGATGCTGAAACAGTCGCCGGATCAGGTAGTGTTGCCGGAAAAAACAGTACCTGATCCGGCGACCAGCCCGCCAATAGCCGCCGGAAAGGGGCATGCTCAGGGATCAGTAAGTCAACCGGCACAAACCGGTGAACTAACGGAATCCCATACCTCACTGGCAGGCCCTGCCGGTGAACCAGCCGATGGTACTACTACCGGTCATAAGTTTGTACCTGAAAGTAAGCCTGGCAGGAGCGAACTGACAGCATCGGTGAGCCGTAAGCCGACAGCGGGTAGCAAGACTGTTTTAGATGAAAAATCAGCTGTTCGTTTAGGGAAGTTGTTTCGGAGTAAGTCCGCAGGCGGAGCCGACGGGGAGGTGAATATAAATGATCAGGTTGTTGCCGGGTCGATGAAAGGCCTTGGTAATCAGCAAAATAAATTAACGACTATTGATGCCGGCCCGATAGAGACTGTAGCTGCATCCGGCGCTGCCGGAGTGGCGTCACCGGTAGACGTCGTGTGGCGTAATCCTGCCTTAGCCGTGCCGACGCTGTCGGGAAAAGGGTTTGCTGTACACAAACAGACCACACGCCTGCCAGGTATTGAGGCATCTGCTTCGGGTGAGCCCGCTCAGTCAAAACCACGTCAGTGGCCGGTTTGGTTTGTCGCGGTGATGCCATTGTATACCTTCCGGCAGATTAGTCCGAATACAGACGATGATGTGTATGTGCGGCAGATTAAAACGGATAACGGCCTGTCGGGCGACCGTGTCGGCTGGCGGATGCAGGCCGGCGGCGAGTGGCGTCTGACCAAATGGGCGAGTCTTCGCCTTGGTGTTAATTTCGGCCAGTTCCGGCAAACGGTGCAGTACAGCGTCGGAGCGGCCAGACCTGATTCAATTATCTCCAATCTGATTGACGACCAGACCCTGCAACTGACACCGGTGACCCGTGATGTGGTCAAGACGCAGACGACGAACTGGCAATATGCCGGCATCAGCGCCGATGCAGTCTGGCACCTTGGCGCGGGTAAAAACTGGACCTACTATGCCACAACCGGCGCTTCGGTTGGGGGGTATATCGGCCCTATCCGCCGGTTTTCTGGCTTTTATCAGGGCTCCTTCGGTATTGAACGGCCATTGGCTAACGCCCTGTGGTTTCGCGTTGAACCTACGGTGCAGTATGGCTGGAATGCTGTCTCCGACCACAAAAGTCTTTTTCTGATCCGTCCGTATATGTACGGGCTGACGTTTGGTTTGCGTTATTAAGCTCCGGACCGTTTCCTCATTATAGCAAACTTCCGGATTTATTGGCTGTTAGTCTAATAAACAACTAGAACTATAGACAAACCAGCTAATATGAAAAAGCTAGTAGTAGTAGGAGCCATGCTGGTAGCCGGCCTGACCCTTAGCGCACAGGCGCAGACAACAAACCCGACACAGCAGGGAACAACAAATCCGACACAGCAAGGAACGTCGACAACGACGGGAACATATAACAATAACACGGGAAGCAACACACAAACCGGCGCACAGGTACCAACGGTAAATCCGCCGGTGGGTACGATGCAGACCAACCCGCAAAACGGTACGATTCAGACGAATCCACAGAATAGCAACACGGGTAACTACAACACGCAGGGGACTTCGCAGACGGGTACGCAGGGTAATACAACCTATCCGACTCAGCAGGACCGGACCATGCAGCAGGGCAGAACCCGTGACCGGAACCTGAACCGTTCAACGGACCGCACGACTAACCAGATGGATTCGACTCGGCCAACCCGCCGTGAAATGAATCGCCAGGATCGCCGGTCGCGCCAGAACCAGATGCGTCGGGATACGCTCCGGTAGGATAACATCAGACAGCTAAATGTGAACATGGAGTTTACCGGCAGCATGCTGCTGACACTAGTCAGGGCGGTGACCGGTAAACTCCTTTTTTTACGAACGATATGAAAACCAGCACCATTGGTATATTTCTTCTGAGTATCGGTCTTTCGTTGCCGGTCGCCGCACAAAATCAGTCACCTGTTATGCAGGAATCGACCTCGACAACGCAAAAGCGGGGAATGGGGCAGACCAAAAAACAAAGTCAGCGCGAAGCACTGCGCAAGCAGCAGGCGCTGAAAGATACGCCTGTGACGAAACCACGCCCGTTGCGGCCGGATTCATTACGCCGCGGCGGGGCCACGCGGGTAGACACGCTCCGGTAAGCGGCAAAATGTGTATCTTGACGGTCGAACATTAACGCGCTGTCAACCATGATCAAAAAAACATTTTTCGGCCTGATGCTGGCCTGCTTCTGGATCTGCGGCCAGGTAATGGCACAATCAGCTGCCGACCGGAAGGTAATTCTGGGTATTCTGAGCCGGCAGGAGGGAGACTGGAACGCCGGCCGGGTAGAATCATTTATGAATGGCTACTGGCCCTCTGACTCGCTGACGTTTATCGGAAAGGTCGGCGTTACAAAGGGCTATCAGGCAACGCTGGAGAACTACAAAAAGCGGTATCCGAACCGGGCGTCGATGGGAACATTAAAATTCTCAATCCTCAAACTTGACTTCGTGGCGCCGGATGCTGCCTATGTCATTGGCCGCTGGCACCTGACCCGGCCTGAAGTTGGTGATGCGGGCGGACACTTTACCCTGCTCTGGCGCAAAATCAAAGGCCAATGGTTGATCGTGAGCGACCATTCGAGTTAAAGAGCGGAAGAGCGAAAGGGTGAAAGAGCGAACTGGAATCACTCTTTCGCTCTTTATCACTTTCACTCTTTAAACCTGCTTCGGCTCTTTCGGGGTCAGGCGGTCGCGGAGGTTGGTCATGGGCTTTTCGTAGAAGCGGTAAAGCAGCGTTGACAGCAGAATTGTCAGTGTCCAGAACAGCCCGATTTTAGCGTAACCAACCGCCAGCGATGTTGTCGGTATCCGGTCAATGACCAGAATCATAAGGGGCGACAGGTTGAGCAGGTACATGGAGTACGAGATCAGGCTGATGTGGGTGACAGGACCGGCAAGCCAGCTGCTGCTGCTCCGCCAGTTATCCATGCGTGGTAGTAACAACATCGTACTCAGACCAATGGCTGTGAAATAGAGCGAGCGTTTATAAAACACGTAGGCGGGGTATACGCCACCATCAACATAATACGGTAAAATGAAAATCGACGCCGTAAACGCAAGGAAAACTGTCAGCAATACCCCGAACCAGAAGCCGGCTTTACGGGCCAGCGGACTTTGCCACAACGACAGATGATACTGCTTGATATAGGCGGCGAGTACACCGTATGAAATGGCGTCGAGCCGTGTCAGTACAATTCCCCGATACCCCAATTCGCCTTCACTGATCGGAATACGGATCGCCTGAATGAGCCGTAAGGCGTTGGTGCCCAGTATTACGGTCAGGATGACGGCTAGTACGACGTACCTGCGCGGCCACCGTTTCGGCGCAATCAGATGCCAGGCCAGCAGCAGTGTCGGCAGCACCAGATACGACCATTCTTCAATAGCCAGGCTCCATGTTTCGGGGAAAAAATCAGGTACATAGGTCGCAAAATTCTGGAGAAACACAACGTATTTGGCCAGCGTCCATTTGTCGGGCAGCGTATGATGCAGGCCGCTGCGCCAGGCTCTGATCAGGTTAACCAGAATAAGTCCGGCAAGTACGAAATAATAGGCGGGCAGGGTCCGGAACCAGCGCCGTGTCCAGAAATTAAGAATGAGCGGTCCGCTCATTTTTTGTTGCTTCTCGTAAATCCGGATCAGAATACCGCCGATCAGAAAGCCGCTGAGGACGAAAAACAGTTCAACGCCGTCGGGTAAAAACTGATGGAGCAGGTTTCCGGTATGAAAACGGCCGAGGGCAATAGCCGAGTGGGCATCGACGACAATAAGGATAGCAAGGGCCCGCAGCAAGTCTAATCCGAAAACCCGGTTGTGTGCGTCGGAACCTAACGAAAATATATGTTTGGGCATAGTGCTGTGATCTCAATAAACAAACGGACTGCAAAGCTACGGTGCTTTTCGGCATCCGGGAAAGGAAAATAGCCTGCGGTAAGTTAATCCGGCGAAGATGTAAAAAAATGGGGCAGATGCTGTACTTTCACGCTTTATTGAACAATTTCCGTTTTTCAGCATGACACCCGAATTTGGTTTAAACGCTGTTCACCGCTATGCGTTTCGTTTTACGCAGGCCGACGTCGAAGATTTTGCCCGTGTTACCGGCGATAATAACCCTTTACATTTAGATGCTGCCTTTGCCGCGCAGACCCCGTTTAAGCGCCCGATTATTCACGGGATGCTGGGTGCCAGCGTATTCACAAAAGTACTTGGTACCGAGTTTCCGGGGTATGGTTCGGTCTACATCGGCCAGACGTTCCAGTTTCTGCGCCCGATGTTTGTTGATACCGATTATGAGGTGACCTTTACGGTTCAGTCGGTAAATCCCGAAAAACACATTGCCGAAATCCTGGGCGAAGTACGGGATGTGCAGACGGGTAAGGTAACGACAAAAGGCGTTGCTACGCTGATGCACAAAGAAAAAATCTGATACTGATAAAAAGCGGAAAAGCCCGTCTTACATGCATGTAGGACGGGCTTTCTCGTTGATGAAGTTACTATCGCTATAATTAGCTGTCAGTACCATCATTCTTTTTTTCCTGAATTTCTGCACGAATTTCTTGTGCCAGATTCTTAAGGTCCTGCATGCCTTTACGGACGCGGGTACCAGCTGCCTGATTGTTCTTATCATAGAACTTTTCGAAGTCAGCTTCTAAGGACATAATCAGGTTTTTTACTTCATCAAAGCGTGCCATAGCAGAACGGATGAGGTTTTTTGTGTGAAAAAACTGCTTAAATCCGCTAAAAACGCGGTTTTGGGCGAAATTTAAGCATTCTTAAACACTGCGCAATAGTTTGCCCAAAAAAATATCCAAAAAGTACAACTTTTGTAAGTTCTTCTTATTCAATGGCTATTTTCAGGCTAATTTGGCCTATTCTGCCACCTCAATTGCGATTTGCTGCCGGTAAACGCCATTCTTCAGACGCTCTGCAATTTCACTAAAGCTATTCAGAGTATATTCGACGTCGTCAAGCGTATGCGATGCCGTTGGAATAATCCGTAACATGATCACGTCTTTCGGGACAACCGGATATACGACAATTGAGCAGAAGATACCCATGTTCTCGCGAAGATCCCGTACCAGTGCCGTCGCCTCCGGAATACCGCCTTCGTTCTGCAGCAGCACCGGCGTAACCGGCGATGTAGTATCACCGATATGGAAGCCCCGTGAGCGCAGACCTGTTTGCAGGGCGTTTACGTTCTCCCACAGTTTGGCGCGCAGCTCCGGTTGGGTTTTGATCAGCTCAAGACGCTTCATTGCACCGACTACATACGGCATTGGCAGTGCCTTTGCGTATGTCTGTGAGCGCATGTTATACTTCAGGTACATGATCACATCATGATCAGCCGCGATGAAGGCACCGATTGCCGCCATCGACTTGGCAAACGTTGAGAAGTACAGGTCGATACCATCCTGGCAGTTCAGCATTTCGCCGACACCCGCACCGGTTTCGCCCATAGTCCCGAAGCCGTGTGCATCGTCGACCAGCAGTCGGAAGTTGTATTTCTCTTTCAGGGCAACAATTTTGTCCAGACTACCCACTTTACCCGACATACCAAAGACGCCTTCGGTAATTACCAGAATGGCACCGCCTTTTTCGGCGGCTTTTCTGGTGGCCCGCTGGAGATTTTTCTCCAGACTTTCCATGTCGTTGTGGTTGAACTTATAGTATTCGCCCATTTTCGCTTTGTGCAGGCGGATACCGTCGATGAGGCAGGCGTGGCACTCGGCGTCATAAACGATCACGTCGCGGTGGTCAACCACCGCTTCAATGGCCGACATTACGCCCTGATAACCGTAGTTGAGCAGGAAGGCGTCTTCTTTGCCGACAAACTGCGCCAGTTGCTGCTCCAGTTCTTCGTGCAGGTCCGAGTTGCCGGACATCATCCGGGCACCCATCGGATAGGCAAGACCCCATTGCGCAGACGCTTCGGCATCGGCCTGGCGGACTTCGGGATGATTGGCCAGCCCGAGATAGTTATTCAGACTCCAGTTCAGCATCTTACGACCCTGAAATGTCATGTGTGGTCCCAGCTCGCCTTCCAATTTAGGGAAAGCAAAATAATGGTGGCCTTTTAGTTGTTTCGACGATGACCCGATAGGGCCCAGATTCGTGCGCAGTTTCTCAAATAAATCCACTTTTTATAGCTGTTTAGCGGGTTAGACGCTTAATTATTAGGGAAATACGGCGTTGGATATAGAAATAAATGCAAAAATACGCTAAATGTTAACAACAGCCAACAGAAATGACGTTTTGGTTACCCGCCGGACTTTTACTATTCGTTTCATTTTTACTGGTGGTTGCTGATGGTTCTGATGGTTTTAGTTGTTGCTGATGGTTTTAGTTGTTACTAATGGTTTTGGTGGTTGCTGGTTGTTCTGGTGGTTGCTGGTTGTTCTGGTGGTTGCTGATGGTTCTGGTGGTTACTGAACCGAAACTCAGAAACAACCAGAAACAATTCAGCAACCCAGAAACAACTCAGCAACAATTGAATAATAACCCGGAACAGATAAATATCCCCGTCTATAATAAATTACCGGATTTTTAGGGGCTTTCGTGCTGTAACTCTGTCGCTCTTTTTACATTTGTGCACAGACTAGACCGCTTAACTGCCAGATGACTACAATCAAAAAACTACTCGTTGCCAACCGCGGCGAAATCGCTCTGCGGGTAATGCGAACCTGTCGGGAGATGGGGATCAAAACCGTGGCTATTTACTCGGAAGCCGACCGGAATGCACTCCACGTGCGGTATGCCGATGAGGCAGTCTGTGTGGGGCCGGCGGCTTCGGCGGAGTCGTATCTGAAGGGCGATGTCATTATCGATGTCTGCAAACGGCTGGGCGTCGACGCCATTCATCCCGGATACGGGTTTCTGTCGGAAAACGCCCGTTTCTCGCAGATGGTGAGGGATGCCGGACTGATCTTTGTTGGGCCGTCGCCGGAAAGTATCGAGGTGATGGGCAGTAAACTGGCTGCCAAGGCTGCCGTCGCCACCTATAACATTCCAATGGTGCCGGGAACGCCCTCGGCGATTGCTGACCGTGATGAAGCAAAGGTGATTTCGGCCCAAATCGGCTATCCGGTCCTGATCAAGGCCAGCGCAGGCGGAGGAGGAAAAGGGATGCGGGTGGTCGAAAACGAAGCCGAGTTCGACGAACAGATGGACCGTGCCGTGAGCGAGGCCCTGTCGGCGTTCGGTGACGGATCGGTGTTCATCGAAAAATACGTTACCTCACCGCGACACATTGAAATTCAGGTGCTGGGCGACCAGCATGGCAATATCATTCATTTATTTGAGCGGGAGTGCTCGGTGCAGCGCCGTCACCAGAAGGTGGTTGAAGAGGCACCGTCGGCCATTCTGACGCCCGGAATCCGGGCCGAAATGGGCCGGTGCGCGGTCGATGTGGCGCGTGCCTGCGGGTACTACGGCGCCGGAACCGTTGAGTTCATCGTCGATGATCAGCTGAATTTCTACTTCCTGGAAATGAACACCCGATTGCAGGTAGAACACCCTGTGACGGAGCAGATTACCGGTATTGACCTCGTGAAGCAGATGATTTACATTGCGGAGGGCAAGCCGCTGACCATTCAGCAGGATGATCTGCAGATCAAAGGCCATGCCGTGGAGGTTCGGGTCTACGCCGAGGATCCGGCCAATAACTTCCTGCCCGATGTAGGTACACTCGAAACTTACGTACGCCCGCAAGGAAACGGAGTCCGCGTAGACGATGGCTTTGAGCAAGGCATGGAAATCCCGATCTATTATGACCCGATGATTGCCAAACTGATCACCTACGGTGCCGACCGTGAAGAAGCAATTCAGAAAATGATCCGGGCCATCGACGAATACCAGATTACCGGTGTACAGACAACGTTGCCGTTCTGCCGGTTTGTAATGGAACACGAAGCCTTTCGCTCGGCTAATTTCGATACCCGTTTCGTGAGCCTTTATTTTACGCCTGACGTGCTGAAACCAGCCGTTGATAAAGCCGAAGAAGACCTGGCTGCCGTCTTGGGTGCCTTTCTGCTGGATACGCAGAAACCAACGCAACAGACAGCCGTATCGGCAGCGCAGCAACGCAGCCGCTGGAAAGAAAGACGCCTTTCCTGACAGGCAAATCCAGAAAGGGGGTAGTACATAGCGTACTGCCCCCTTTTTTTGTTAAAGCCCTATAAAACAACTTATTGATAGCATTTGTGTACTTATCGTTGCCGGTGTTAACTGATAGTAGAACAACAAAAATGTGATTTATTTTATATATAATTTTGGTGTTTTGATTTTATTCCAAAATATTGGAATGTACAGGTATAATATTTTGAGTTTTCTATTGACAGCGATAGTATAGTTGGTATATTTGACAAAGTGCAACAAAGCAATGCTTCCGGTCACAGCCGCAAATGATCTTCAGGAAGCACCCGTAAATCATCGTTCAGACAGGCTGTTATGTTCCTGACGTAGCAGACAGGCTGGCTGAATTCCTTAGTCCTTTATTGTCTCGTTGAAAACCGCCGGTGCGGTTATCGGGAAAACTATTGCCTGTTCATTTCAACATTCATAAACAAACTGTACAACGATGAATTACCACGCTGCCAGAGGCCTCTTCAAGGCGAAACCTCCGCTTTAACCGCTTCGCTTTTACGGATTCCCATTCCGGTCAGGTACATACTGTACGCTGAGCAGGATTGCTATTGCCTTTAAAACCATCTGTTTAACCATAAAATATAACCTGTTCTTCTACTTGTATGATGAAACGATTACATCCTCTACTCCATGTGTTTGCCGTATCGGCGGTATGCTGTGTGCTGAGCCTGCTGGCTCCGTCAGCAGCACTGGCGCAAACGAAACGTGTCACCGGCAAGGTCGTAACAAGTATCAATGCCGAACCTATTCAGGGCGTGAATATCCTGGTGAAAGGAAATTCACGGAAAGGGGCAATTACCAACAACCTCGGTGAATTTGCCCTTGACGCTACTCCGGACGATGTGCTGGTCATCAGTTTCATCGGCTTTAAATCAAAGGAGATAAAAGTCGGTACAAGTACCGCCATCAATGTATCGCTGGACGATGATGTAAGCCAGTTGAGCGAACTCGTCGTGACGGGAACACGTAACGTGGGCCGGACCACACTGGAAACGCCGGTGCCGGTCGATGTAATTTCGATCAAGGAAATGATGGGGAGCCTGCCGCAGATGGATTTAGCCCAGATGCTGGCCTATGTTGCCCCGAGTTTCAATGCTGTCCGGTCGCAGGGTGGTGACCTCGACTCACACGTCGATCCGGTACAGCTGCGGAACATGGCACCGAACCAGATTCTCGTGCTGGTCAACGGAAAGCGCCGGCATACATCGGCCTTGCTCATTACCGGCACCGCCGTGGGCAGCCCGTCATCGTCGGTGGATCTGATGACGATTCCGGCAGCGGCGATTGACCGGGTCGAAATCCTGCGCGACGGGGCGGCGGCCCAGTACGGATCTGATGCCGTGGCGGGTGTGGTGAACATCATCCTCAAAAAAGGCACCAACCAGCTGACCGGTAACCTGACCGGGGGCGGGTATCTGAACTCCGGTGGTAGTGCCGGTACGCTCACAAAGGCCGGTAAGCCGGATGGGTTTAACTACCAGTTTGATGCAAACTACGGCTTCAAAATCGGTGATAAGGGCTATCTGAACGTGTCAGGGCAGGTTACCCAGCGTCGCCCGACGCTGCGCCCGTTCGTAAACGATTGGGGCATTTACGATGCGACCTACCTCACCAACCAGCGTACGGACAAATACGGCAAGCCGGTGATTACCAATCCGGAGCTGATTAATGCGCTGGCCGCCGGCAATACGACACTGGCCAATACGCTGAAAACGCAGGCCGGTCTGCTCAGTGCCCGTGGCCTGACACCGGCCGATTTTGCCGTGTATGCCGGTATGCCTGGCATTACGATGGGCAGCACGTTCTACAACGCCGGCTACGAAATCAACCCGAACACCACCTTGTATGCTTTTGGCGGGGCGTCGTACAAATACCTGAAAGGCTTCTCGTGTTACTACCGTCGTCCGGGGCAGACCGACCGGTTCAACTACCTGCTGTATCCGAACGGGTTCCGGCCGCAGATGACATCGAACATGTCTGATGTGTCGAACACGATCGGCGTTCGCAGTAAAATCGGCGAGTTCAGCGTTGATTTCAGCAATACATTCGGCCGGAACGCCATGCGCATCGGTATGGTGAATACCATGAATGCGTCTTACGGGTCAAATTCGCCGGTAAACATGTATCTGGGTACGCACCAGTTTACCCAGAACTCGACCAACCTTGACTTCTCGCGCTATTTCAAGGGCGTTATGAAAGGCCTGAACGTGGCGTTTGGTGCGGAGATGCGGCTGGAGAACTACAGGATCATGAAAGGGCAGGAGGAGAGCTACACCTACGGGGATGCCGGTACGCTAACGGTTACGAAGGCCGGGCTGCTGGTCGGGCCGGACGGAAAGCCTTTGCAGAATGCCGCCAGTGTACCGATCCTGGACCCAAGCGGTAATCCGGTATCGGTTTATGCCGGTCAGCAGGTTATTGTGAAGTCGCTCTCGTCGAACTGCCAGTGCTTTGCCGGTTTCGGGCCTAAAAACGAGCGGAATGAATACCGTACGACCATGGGTGCCTATCTGGATGCCGAACTGGAAATGACGAAAAAGCTGCTGGTTACCGGCGCGGTCCGGCTGGAAAACTATTCGGATTTCGGCGCGGTATCCATCGGAAAACTGGCTGCCCGCTACTCGCTGGCCAGCAACCTGACACTGCGCGGGTCGATTGCGTCGGGTTTCCGGGCGCCGTCGCTTCAGGAAATGAACTATACGCATACGGCAACGGCGTTTGTGCCGGATGCGAACGGGGTACCACAGCCGCTGGACGTAACGACCTATCCGACCAACAGTACCGCCGCCCGGGTACTGGGTATTAAGAATTTGCAGCAGGAAAACTCGCGTACGTACGGGCTGGGGATGACCTATCAGCCAATGCACGGCTTTGAGGTGACGGTAGATGCGTACCAGATTGATGTGCGGAACCGGATTTTCCGGACCAGCTACTTCAACGCCTCGGAAGTCGGCAACAACTACAACGAAGTAATCGGCGGTGGCGAGGCTCAGTTCTTTGTCAACGGCGCCAATGTACGTTCGCGGGGACTTGAAGTAGTGGGCAACTATACTCACGCCATGTCCGGCAAGCGGAGTCTGACGTTCAGCCTGGCCGCGATCCTCAGTAAAAACACCATCCTGACGCGCAAAACACTGAACCTGAACGTGGCAAACCTGACGCCGGACCAGGTGGTTGAAAAATACCTGAGCCGCGATGTGATCGGTCAGTTCGAGACCGGAACACCGCGTCAGAAGCTGATCGGGTCGGTTATGTACCGCTTCAGCAAGTTTGATGTCATGCTGCGGGGCACCTACTTCGGGTCGGTAACCGAGCGCTCGGTATCGGCGGATGAAAAAGGAAGTTATTACGATCAGACATTTAAAGCGCAGACCGTATTTGACCTGAGCGTTGGCTATAACGTGTCGCGTTCGCTGAAACTGTCCGTGGGTGGCAGCAACATTTTCGATAAATACCCTGAGCTGCTGCGTTCGGAAAACCGTGGCTTCTACCTCTACTCGAACAATCAGCAGGGGTCAAACGGTGCTTACTATTATGGCCGTCTTTCATTCAATCTTTAATCTTACGTTCCGGAGCAACATGAATTATTCATACATCATAAAGAAGCGTCTTTTTTTGCCGGGTCTGGTGCTGATGATGCTGGCCGCGTTTTTCCTGACGGCTTGTGAGCAAACGAATTATGATCCCAATATGAGCGTGGCGCCGGGGGGCGGTACAGTATCAACCTACAAGGCGTATACACTGGCGTCGGCCGACAGCAAAAATATCTATGGCCGTGTGGTGTTCTACAAATACAGCACAGCCGTGACCCTGGTACAGATTGGTTTATACAACACGGCAAGTTCAGCTACCTACACCGCTTCTGTTTTTCAGGGGACGCTGGCGGGTAACCTGGCTACCGTTCTCAAACCGCTGGATACGGTGAGCGGGGCAACGGGCGCTTTTGCTACGAACAAGTACTTCACTATCAGCGAAGCCGGTTTTTACGACAAACTGACTACCTATAACGCCAATGTAAAGGTGCTGGCGGGGACGACGGTAGTGGCAGGCGGCAATATCGGCGCCAATGCCGCTCCGGTTGAGCAGTCGAATTAAGAGAAAGAAGTAAACGTTGTTATTCATAGCCGACCTTCCTGGAAGTTCAAAACTTCCAGGAAGGTCGGCTATGACCCGGCGGCTCGTATCCTCGTTTATTGGCGGGGTGAAAAACTATTTCAGGCGTAGTCGGTTGATAAAGCATCAATCGTCTACAGACAACGTTATGGAACATTTCACTACTGTGACCGAGGCCATGGAGAGCCTCCGTCAACGCGGATACACCTATGAATTTGCGCCGGAAGGAAATCACCTGAAGGCAAACGGCGAAGAGATGCGGGTGCGCAGCAACGAATTTAACGTGGATGAATTTCACCGGTTTGAAGGTACGTCTGATCCGGGTGACGAAATGACCGTTTTCGGCATTACGACCAGCAACGGAAAGAAGGGGATTTTTGTGATGGCGCAGGGAACGTATGCCAACGAAGCGTCATCGGAACTGATGGCTAAATTTTCGATTTCTGACCGTGCCGATGTCAATACAGAAGGCGCTGTACAGCCCATAAATTCGATGCCGGAGAGCGGTAAATAAGTAAAAGTCAAGTTATTCACTGGCAAAGCCCGGAAAGACGAACGGTCTTACGGGTTTTTGTGTATATTTGCGATCTTCACAAAATCGGGTCGGACCGCGTGGGCGGCCCCGCGCCGATGCGTCGAACTGCATAGGCAACCAGCAAGAGAGGTTGCCATACGGTTGATTTTTTGGGTGTAAAAATTCTATGAAGCTATCTGAATTTAAATTTGACTTGCCCGAAAGTCTGATTGCCAAGTACCCTGCGGAACGCGGTGAATCCAGATTAATGGTCGTTCATCGCAAGACGAAAAAAATCGAACACAAAATGTTCGGTGATATCCTCAGTTACTTTGATGACGGGGATGTAATGGTCATTAACAACACCAAGGTATTTCCGGCACGGCTGTACGGTAATAAAGAAAAAACCGGCGCAAAAATAGAAGTCTTCCTGTTGCGTGAACTGAACCGCGACATGAAACTATGGGATGTTCTGGTTGATCCGGCCCGTAAAATCAGGGTAGGAAATAAGCTGTACTTCGGCGATAGCGATCTGGTGGCCGAAGTGATTGATAATACTACATCACGCGGTCGTACAATCCGGTTCCTGTTTGACGGCTCACACGAAGAATTCATGAAAGCCGTTGACGAGCTGGGCGAAACGCCACTGCCCCGTGAGATCAAACGGAAAACAGAAGATGCTGACCGTGAGCGGTATCAGACTGTTTTTGCCGAGCATATCGGTGCGGTTGCTGCCCCGACAGCCGGTACGCACTTCACCAAGGCCATGATGAAGCGCATGGAGATCAAGGGTGTACATTTTGCTCCTGTTACGCTGCACGTTGGTTTAGGTACCTTCCGGCCGGTTGATGTTGAGGATCTGACCAAACACAAAACCGATTCAGAGAATTACCGTATTGAAGATACGGCAGCCCGGATTGTCAATAAGGCGCTCGATGAAACCAAGCGGGTTTGTGCTGTTGGAACTACCTCGCTTAAAGCCCTTGAATCGTCGGTGTCGGCCAATAGCCGCCTGAAAGCGGTTGAAGGCTGGACGGATAAGTTTATCTTCCCGCCTTACGAATTTAAAATTGCCAATTCGCTGCTGACCAACTTCCACCTGCCGGAGTCGATTCTGATCATGATGACGTCGGCATTCGGTGGTTACGATCTGGTGATGGAAGCTTATGAAACCGCCATAAAGGAGAAGTATAAATTCTTCAGCTACGGCGATGCGATGTTAATTTTATAAAGACCAGTATAGACGGGCTGGTGATTAGTGATTAGTTTGCGGAGAAATTCAGAATCCAATGAATCCTCAGCCACTAGCCACTAGTCACCAGCCTCTTTTTTGTATTATTGTTGCCGGCGGCAGCGGTAGCCGGATGAAATCCGACGTGCCCAAGCAGTTTTTGCTCCTGAACGGGAAGCCGATTCTGCAACATACCATTGAACGCTTCTTAGCTTACTCGCCTAACCTCCGGATCATCCTTGTGCTGCCCGCGCGCGACATGAACCGCTGGACGGAGCTTTGCGATCAGCATAATTTTTATCCTCCGATTCAGACGGTGATCGGCGGAGCCAGCCGTTTCCAGTCGGTTCGGAACGGACTGAAGAAAATCTCGGCCAAAGAAGGCCTGGTTGCCGTCCATGATGGTGTCCGGCCGATGATTACGACCGACGTGATTGGTGCCGGTTTTGATACGGCCGCTGAACAAGGCAGCGCCGTAACCTGTGTGGCGGTAAAGGACTCCGTGCGGGTTGTCGAACCCGATGGGACCAGCAAGGCCGTTGACCGGAGCCAGTACCGGTTAATGCAAACCCCGCAGACTTTCCGGCTGAGCGACTTCCGGCAAGCCTTCACTGTAGAGGAACAGCCGTTTTTTACCGATTGCGCCAGTGTGATGGAGTTTGCCGGTTATGCTATAACGCTGGTAGAAGGGACTTACGAAAATATAAAGATCACAACCCCCGAAGACCTGCACTGGGCTGAAAGCGTGCTGGCAGGGCGGGGTGTATAACCAAGACAATGCTCCGGATACTGACCCAGCCATACCCGTCTTCTGATTTACCGGTCAGCCGCCAACTGCTGCGGGCCGGCATCATCGGTGGTTTTGTCGGGTTGTTTTTACTGTTGTTTCAGCCGTTTGGAATGAACATCTGGCGTACCGAAGCCAAAGCGCTGAAAATACTGGGATTCGGGGGGATCACGTTTCTGGTGACGTTTATCCATTTTACGATCTGGCCCAGATTACTTCCGGCCGTTTTTGCCGAACAGCGGTGGACGGTCTGGAAGGAAATTCTGTTTATTCTGCTCAATATCCTGCTGATTGCCCTGGCAAACCGGTTTTACCTGGTTTACCTGACAGACCAGCACGCGAGTCTGCCTAATTTCATCTGGATGCTGCTGGCTACCCTCCTGATCGGTATTTTTCCGACAGTAGGGTCCGTACTGATTAATTACATTGTTCAGCTCCGGAAATACAGCCAGGCTGCTGCTGAGTTGCCGGTTACGCCTCATGAACCAGCGCCGCAGCACCCGCTGCCGGACACTACAGCGCCGACTCACCCGGACGTAATGCCGCTGACATTGGTAGCCGAGAATGAAAAGGATACCCTTACTCTGTTGCCGGCGGAGCTGCTGTTTATCGAGTCGAGCGATAACTATTGTACCGTGCATTTTCTGCGGCAGGGGCAGCCTGCCCAGGTCCTGCTGCGGAGTAGCCTGAGCCGTATGGAGGGACAGCTGCCGCAACAGGTCCATTCGCCGTTTGTACGGTGTCACCGGTCGTATGTGGTCAATCTGGATCAGGTAGTCAAGGTAACCGGTAATGCACAGGGCTATAAACTCCATTTGCAGGCGGGTGAGTACCAGGTGCCGGTGGCCCGGAAGTACAACGATACCCTTGTTGCAGAGCTGAAAGAGGTTGCCAAACGTCCCTAATCCCCCGAAATCGCCCCGATTACCCCAAAAAGTTGCTAAACAGCCCTCTTTTTTGCGGCCATCAGAAAGACCGGCTACGTTTGTTCCATCAATTCGAAAACACAAAAACGATGGAAACGCTCATAAAACTTTCGCTTATCACCCATATTGCTGCCGGTACCATTGCGCTCTTAACCGGTCTGATTCCGATGTTAGCCAAAAAGGGTAGCCGCCTGCATAACCGTGCCGGTCTGCTCTACGTGTACTGCATGATTGCGGTGGCGGCGTCAGCGGTGTTGCTGTGCGTGTTCCAGCCGTTTAAACTATTCCGTCTTTTCCTGGCCGGTATCGCTGTGTTTAGCTTTTACCTGAGTTTTACGGGCTGGCGGGCCACCAAACAGAAAAAGACCGGCCCCGCTTTCGGTGACCGTGTACTGACATTCGTAACGCTGGCCGTCAGTATCGGCATGATCGGGTTTGGCGGCTGGCTGTTGTCGCAGTCGTTCTCGGTGGTGAGTGTGCTATTCACCTTTTTCGGAGTATTGACGATGACGTTTGCCGTCCAGGATGTGCGTCTGATTGGTAAGACACCCGAAGCGCAGCACTGGTTTTTTCAGCACTTTACCCGCATGGGTGGTTCGTATATTTCGGCATTCACGGCCTTTGTGGTCGTTAATATCGGCCGGATCGCCGGTGACCATGTACCGGCCTGGCTGGGTCTGGCCGGCTGGATTGCTCCGTCGCTGATCGGAGGTATGCTGATTGGCCGTACCGTCCGTTACTACAAAATCAAATTCAGCACCCCGAAAAAAGTGGCGGTTGCGGTGTAGGAATAATGCCTGATGAGACCTTCCTGGAAGTTCTAAACTTCCAGGAAGGTCTCATCTTCTCTCAGAAGCTACAATAATAACTTCTTCACAACCGGCAGGGCTTGTTCGGCCCAGAGTTTCATCTGCTTGCCGGAATAATGCAGCCCGTCTGAGGCAAAATGGCTGGCATCCTTCGCATACTGCCGCGACAAAGGAGTGATGTCGACATAGGCGATGCCTGCCGCGCGGCACTCTTCCTGCGCCACGGCGTTGAACGCATCAATTTCAGCCGCTACTTTTTGCCGGTCACGACCTTCTGCAAACGGCGATTGCCCCCAGTCCGGAATCGACAAGACAAAGACGTGATTGGGTTTTCCCTTCGCATACCGGACAGCGGTTTGCAGCAATTCTCTGAACTCCGTCCGGTAGGTGGTCAGCGACTGGCCGCGATACTGGTTGTTTACCCCGATCAGCAGCGAGACCAGGTCATAGGTCTTTGTATTACCCGACGCCTTAATGGCCGCCTGCAGTTCGCTGGTGGTCCAGCCGGTGCGGGCGATGATATCCGGGGTACCGGCATCTACCCCGTCTTTCCGGAGCAGACCGGCCAGCTGAACACTCCAGCGGTCTGCCTCCCCGACGCTTTCGCCGATTGTATACGAATCGCCGAGCGACAGGAAAGAATAGGTAGCATTGGGCGTTGTTGAGGAAACCATCGGGTCAGAAGATGTTTGTGTACAGGAAACAAACAACAAAAATACGACACTCAGCCAGACCGGCCAATAAGCCGTGCCATGGGAGTGTCGCAGGGAATGAGCATGGGTTGAATACATACAAAAAGAATCGGTCTGATTTTATGTACGCCAAACCGATGCCTCTGGATTCAACCGGAAAAGGATGTTTACTGTTCAGCCTGGGAGCTTATAAAAGCCCTTGCCTTACGGATGTTGGTATTGACACGATCGGTTTCAATCAGACCGTCGCGGAGCCGGACAATGCGGTGGGCATATTCGGCAATATCTTCTTCGTGCGTTACCATAATCACCGTGTTGCCCTTGCTGTGAATCTGGTCAAACAGGTCCATGATTTCGTACGACGTTTTGGTATCCAGGTTACCGGTCGGTTCATCGGCCAGCAGGATACTCGGGTCGTTTACAAGCGCACGGGCAACGGCTACCCGCTGGCGCTGACCACCCGATAGCTCATTGGGCTTGTGATGCGCGCGGTTTTCGAGACCTACATTTTTAAGCGCCTGCATTGCCTTCTCGGTACGGTCGGCCTTGCTGTAACCCGCATAAATCAGGGGTAAAGCAACGTTTTCGAGCGACGACTGGCGGGGCAGCAGGTTAAAGGTCTGAAACACGAAGCCAATCTCCTTGTTGCGGACTTCGGCCAGCGCGTTTTCGCCCATATTGCTGACGTCCTGCCCGTTCAGAATGTACTGGCCTGAGGTCGGTGTATCGAGGCAACCCACAATATTCATCAGCGTTGATTTACCGGAACCCGACGGCCCCATGAAGGCAACGTATTCTCCTTTTTTTACCGAAATCGTAATGGATTTCAGGGCATCAACTATCTCGCTACCCATGATGTAGCGTCTGGCAATGTTGTGGGTTTCAATGATGTTCACGTCGTATCAGGTTTTAAGAACGAATAGCGGCTGTGTCGGGCAGTTATAGTCAACAAAGCTAACTTATTGCCCGAATTTCTCATTCGACTTTTCGATTAATGTCAGCTTTTCCTGATAAGCCGCTAAAAAAGCCTGATAGTCGGCGGGCGTTGTGGTTTGCTGTAGCTGAACGAGCTCATTTGCCGCATAATCGCGTAGGCCCATTGCCAGACATAATTCGATGTAGGTCTTGAGCAGTTCGGGCTGGTCGCGGTTAAAGGGCAGGGCGGCTACCAATACTTTGTACGCCGGCTGAATCTGCTTTTGCCGGGTCCTGAAGCGGGCCACGCCGGTAACAATGTCGGCCCGTAGCGGAGCCAGCGCCAGGGCCTGATTGAAATACGTCTGCGCCTGCGCCGGATTTTTTTTCAGCACATAGGCTTGTGCCAGGTAAAAGGCGCGGTCAGCGGCATGCAGCGGCAACATGGGCTGCTTTGCCAGGGCGATGGCGGCATTGCCGTTGCGGCGGGCCACGGCCAGCCGCAGGGCCAGTACGTTTTCAAGCGATAAGGCATAGGCGCTCAGCCGGTCCGGTTTCGGCAGCTGACTCAGAATCATCTGGGCATAGAACCACTGCTTTGAGGCAATGTACTGCTCAATCAGGCTTTTACCGGCTACCGCTTTCAGGTCGGGTGTGTTGATCTGCTCCCAGAGCTTACCGCGGTTCAGGTCGTCGGTGCGGTAAACAACGTAAAAGGCCCGCTCGATATCCGTTTGTGGTGGCCGTTCGCTATACAGGACCCGTTTGATGGCCGTCACCGATGAGTCACCGCGGGCGGCGGCTTCCCACCGCGACTGTGCCAGCGGCAGGTCGCCGGCTTTGGTGTAGGCAATAGCCTGATAATAAATCGAGACCGTATCCCTGTTCATCTCAAACTGCTCCGCCGCCGGCCGGTACAGCTGCTGGTCGATCATGAGCAGGCCCAGAATACTTTGGTAATTCAGGGCGTTAGGCTTCCGGACAGACGTTCCCTCGGCCAGTTGCCCGATCAGACTGAATGCCGTCAGCGGCTGATGGTTGTGGTATTCAGCCATTGCGCGGGCAAACAACAGATCGTCGGTAAAGTCTTGATTATCGGGGCGTTCAATTGCCTTCCGGATGGTTTGCGGTAACGTGTTGACGGGTTTGACAGCCCCGAGTGCATAATTATACAGACTGGCAAACCGCCCGACGCTCAGGCCCATATCGGTTTGGCCGGTCGAAAGCCAGGCGGGTACCTCCGGTTGGCTGGTGTCCTGACGCGCGATCAGCCTCAGGGCCAGGGCATTGGCCTGATAGGATTCGTAGGTAATGGGTTCGGTGGTCGCCAGCGATGAGTCGGCCGCGAGTACCTGCGGGTTCTTGACATAAAGTGCCAGCAGGTTCGATTTCGGTACGTCGGATTGATGGCTGGTTTTGGCAGCGGTATCGAAATAATAGTAAGCCGAGTCGGCAACGCTGGTCCGGGCGTAGAGGAAGCCCAGGTTGTTCCGGAGCTCACCGCTTTGCGGAAATGCCTTGATGCCCCGTTGCAGGATTTTCACCGCTTCGAAAAACAGGCTGTTCTGTAAATACGTCTGGCTCAGGCTCGCGTAAGCTTGCGGACTAGGTTGTTTCAGCAAGGCCTGTGAAAAATAGTATGCCGCCGTGGGCCGGTCTTCGTCGGTAACGGCGAGCGAGGCCATAGAGTAATTGGCTTTATGGTTCTGAAACTCATGCTCCAGGGCCTGCTGATAAAATGCCCGGGCCGAGGCCAGTTCGCCGGTAGCAATGTACAGATCGCCGAGGCCGTTGTAATACCCCGCCACCGACTGCCGGAAGGGGAAAAAGTCCTGTAACCCGATGACCGCAAAGACGCCGAATACGCCAACGACGCGGAACAGGCTTAGTTCGATTCGTTTAGGTTTGTACAGAACGCGGTGCACGGGCAGCCCTTGCTGGTAGATAGGCAGAAAGTTGATACCAACATACACCAGAAACAGCACACACATAACCAGATGGCTATACACAATAACGTCCTCAAAGGCTTCAATCAGCGGGTCGTTGGCCGTGCCGAACAGGTAGGCAATGGTCAGGGTGCTCAGCAGCGCCAGACCGGCATACAGAAAGGCGCCCGACTCCCCGAATGAAAACGATTCCTGTTGTTCGGTTAACCGGCGGAATCCCCAGACGCCGACAATGGCAGACAGCAGATAAATGACAAACGGGCTGATGGCCAGCAGGTCCCAGTCAATGACCTTGGTGTTACGCAGGGCAATCAGCAGCAGGTTCACGAAGTAGAGCAGGCTGATATAAATAAGGTTGTTAAAACCCAGAATCCGTTTTTCGGCTACGTCCGTGTTGCCCGAAAAGTTGGCGGATGTCAGCCAGACCAGTCCTGCCACAATCTCGGCGCTGATAAAAAAGATAAAGCCCATGGCCAGCACCAGCAGCGCAGGCATCCCGTAACTAATGGTAGTCAGGGCCGGAAACGGCGTTTGGGCAAAATAGCCCAGCACGCCGGCAATGGCAGCGATCAGCCCGCCGAACACCGCCAGCCGGACCGGCAGCAGTACATCGGGGCGGAACGCGTGGAAGTAATAGCTGAGGGAAATGAGCAGAAAGGCGATGACCAGGAACAGGTAGCGGCTGTCGGCACCCAGCCCGTCGAAGCCGGGAACGGCCAGCATCTCGAACCGGAACGTTGACAGAGCCACCAGAAAAAGACCCATGCCAATAAAGTATTTCAGGCGGGGCAGGCGGGTAAGCGCACTCAGAATCATGGTCATGGCTACACAGACGCCCGTAAGCAGAACGGTTGCCATCCAGGGAGCGATGGTCATGGCCGAGGCCACGAACTGCTCCGAGACGGCATAGGTCTTGCCGCGGACCGGAAAATCGAGCAGGCCGTCGCTGAAGGTATAGATTGTTGCGGGCAGGTCGAGCAGTTCGCTCAGAACATCCCAGCGGATCATGTTGGTCAGTCCCCGCCACCAGGCCAGGCAAAAGGCAATAATACCGGCCAGCAGCAACAGCAGCGAAAGTAAATATAGTATCCGGTAGGACCGGCTCCAGGTTTTCCAGAAAAGCAGCGACATGAATGCGTGTAAAGAAGCGTGATGAACGCACCGGTCAGTGAGGCTGGCCGGTTTTCGGTGTCAAAATTAATGGATGCTAAAGATATGCAACGAACGGGCGGGGCAGATAGTGTTCTGACAGGGCAGAATTGCCAACGGAAAAATGGTCCCGGGTGGCTTCAGACATACTGAAAAATGGTAAAGCGGGATACCGCCGCAGATAATTTTTTCCGGCCTGTCACCAAAGCTGCGGAGGGTGTATATAGTAAAAAATAACCGGTGTCCGGGCGTAGTGCTCAAAAATTGAGCGACTTACTTTTGTACAAATCTCTGCAAATCGCGGTTTGGGTCAGAATTTGGGCCAAAAGCTTGTCAGAAAAACGGTTTTGCTTGTTAGTCAATAATATTTGATTAAAATGACCGTTGCCTTTCCGCTGATTTTCTTCTAATTTTGCGTCCTGAAATACAAGCAACTTCTTTTACACCTATTGATAATCCAATGATTACGGCAACGGCAGTCAATAAGGGCAAGATTACACAGGTTATCGGTCCGGTAGTAGACGTGAGTTTCGAGGGCGAAGGCTCGCGGATTCCGGCTATCCTGGACGCCCTCGAAGTAACTAAAGAAAACGGCCAGAAAGTTATACTGGAATGCCAGCAGCACCTGGGTGAAGATCGTGTGCGTGCAATCGCCATGGACTCTACCGAAGGTTTGCGTCGGGGCATGGATGTAATTGACCTTGGTGGCCAGATTAAAATGCCAACAGGCGAAGGCATCAAAGGTCGTCTGTTCAACGTCGTCGGTGAAGCCATTGACGGTATCCCTCAGCCAAAAAGCTCAGGCGGTATGTCGATCCACCGTGCGGCTCCTAAATTTGAAGATCTTGCTACGTCAACCGAAGTACTGTTTACCGGTATCAAGGTAATTGACTTGCTCGAACCGTATGCAAAAGGTGGTAAGATTGGTCTCTTCGGTGGTGCCGGTGTAGGCAAAACCGTATTGATTCAGGAGCTGATCAACAACATCGCGAAGGCCTATGCAGGTCTGTCGGTATTTGCCGGTGTGGGTGAGCGTACCCGCGAAGGAAATGACCTGCTGCGCGAGATGATCGAAGCCGGTATCATCAAGTACGGCGACGAATTCAAACATTCAATGGAAGAAGGCGGCTGGGACTTGTCGAAAGTAGACATGGGTCAGCTGGAGCAAAGCCAGGCGACGTTTATCTTCGGTCAGATGAACGAACCTCCGGGAGCCCGTGCACGGGTAGCCCTGTCGGGTCTGACGATTGCCGAACACTTCCGTGATGGCGACGGTTCAGGCCAGGGTCGTGATATCCTGTTCTTTATCGACAACATCTTCCGCTTTACACAGGCGGGTTCAGAAGTATCCGCTCTGTTAGGCCGTATGCCATCAGCCGTAGGTTACCAGCCAACACTGGCTACGGAAATGGGTGCCATGCAGGAGCGTATTACGTCAACCAAGCGCGGTTCAATTACATCGGTACAGGCCGTTTACGTACCTGCTGATGACTTGACTGACCCTGCGCCGGCGACAACATTCGCCCACCTTGACGCCACAACCGTATTGAGCCGGAAAATCGCCGAGTTAGGTATCTATCCTGCGGTGGATCCTCTGGATTCAACATCACGGATCCTGAGCGCCGAAGTGGTTGGTGACGAACACTACGACACGGCTCAGCGCGTGAAACTGATTCTGCAGCGCTACAAGGAATTGCAGGATATTATCGCGATCCTTGGTCTGGAAGAATTGTCGGAAGACGATAAACTGATCGTATCACGGGCACGTCGTGTACAGCGTTTCCTGTCTCAGCCGTTCCACGTTGCCGAGCAGTTTACCGGTCTGAAAGGCGTACTGGTTCCGATCGAAGATACCATCAAAGGTTTCAACGAAATCATCGACGGTAAGTGGGATCACCTGCCGGAAGCGGCGTTCAACCTTGTTGGTACGATCGAAGACGCAGCGGCTAAAGGCGAGCGTCTGATGAAAGAAGCCGGACAATAATAAAAATGGATAATGAGCGTGCAGGTATATTTCTGCATCCGTTTTACATGGTTCATTATCCATTATTCATTCATACGATATGACGCTCGAAATCATAACGCCTGACCGGAAAGTATTCTCGGGAGAGGCAACGGCCGTTACGTTTCCGGGTAGCGAAGGACAGTTTCAGGTACTGAACGACCACGCTCCCATGGTGAGTACATTGGCCCGCGGACCGGTTACGATTCAGACAGCCTCTGGCCAACAGACATTTACCGTTGATGGTGGTGTGGTTGAAGTACTGCGCAACAAAGTGCTGGTACTTGCCGAAGCGGTTGTCAGCTAATACCATATAAAATGGCCGCATACCGGCCGTTTTCCGGAAGGACAAGTCGAAAGACTTGTCCTTTTTTTATAGCTTCGGGCCTTAACCGGTAAACCAATCCCGATGAAACGCTCCGAAATTCCCTTCATGCCCGAGTTCTTCGACCGCTATATCAACCGCGTAGCCGATATCGAACTCCTGGACGCACTGTCTGCCTTTGACCGCTTCGAAACAATTGTCCCCGCCGAAACGCTGACCGCGCTGGGCGACTCTATCTACGCGCCCGGTAAATGGACGATGAAGGACATTGTACAGCACATGATTGACACGGAACGCATCATGAGCTACCGCGCGCTCCGGTTTGCCCGTAACGACCAGACGACGCTGCCGGGCTTCGACGAGGATTTGTTCAGTACGTCGGCGCATGCTGCCACTCGTAGCCTGGAAGACCTGCTCGATGAATTTGCCGTTGTTCGTCAGGCGACGATTGCGCTCTTCAAAAGCTTTGACGAGGAAATGCTGCTGCGGACGGGCATCTGCTTTAACAAACGTGTTTCGGTGCTGGCCATCGGCTTTATACTGGTTGGTCACCCGATCCACCACGGCCACGTCATTCAGGAACGCTACCTGCCACTGCTCAGCGCTTAAATTTTTGACAGGATTGACATGATTATAGGATTAACAGGATTATAGGCTGTACAGGACAGGCTATTAAATCCTGTTAATCCTGAAATCCTGTCAAGATAATTAGGCCGGATGCATTGCTTGTTTCGACCTGTCACTATAAAAGGAGATTGTTTTGTATTTTCGTCCTTCAAGACCCAATCAACATGCTGAAACAAACCTTCGTGATCGTTGCCTTAACGGTTGAGGTTGCCTATGCGCAAACCAAACAGAAAATCGTGGCGACGGACTTAACCCGTATTAAACAAGTCGGTGGTATTCAGGTAGCTCCGAATGGTCAGCAGGCTATCTATACGCTGACGACCATTGAGCCAAACCCCGAACAACGGGAAGAATACGAATACAAAACCCATCTTTACGTCACGGATTTTAAACCAGGCACCACCCGGGCACTGACCCGTGGTGCCGAAAGTATCCGTGGTGCCGTATGGTCGCCCGATGGCAAGTCGGTAGCGTTTGCGCGTACGGTACGCGGTAAGTCGCAGATTTTTGTGATGCCGCTGGATGGCGGCGAAGCCTGGCAGCTGACCAATAGCCCGTACGGAGCCTCAAGTCCGCGGTGGTCGCCCGACGGGTCGAAGATTGTTTTTTCAACGGGCGTAACCTTCGCCCAGATGCTGGCCGACTCGGTACTGAACCCCGGTAAACGGACACCGGCCTGGTCACTCGAAAAGCCGGGCTTTGCCAGCAACGACTACATTAAACCCGACAAAAAAACAAAGCCAAATCCCGATGGTTCCCTGGCCGAAATCCGTGCGTACCTGAACAAGGACGTGGACGATAAAAAGGCTAAGGTGATTAACCGCCTGAACTTTCAGGGTGAGTTTACGACCGAGCCGGACATGTCGTTTACGCACCTGTACGTGACCGACGTGCGCGAAGGGGCACTGGCTAAAGCACTGACCCACGGCTTTTATTCCTTTCAGGGCGCGGCCTGGCTGCCCGACGGCAAAAACATTCTGGCGGTAACCGACCGTGATACGCTCCAGCATCCGGACCGTGAGAATGCGAATGCCATCATTGCCCTGCCCATCGACGGGTCGGGTCGCCGGACGGTGTTGCTCGACGAAAAAGGACGCAGCTATTCCGCGCCCGAACTCTCGCCAGACGGCCGTTTGCTGGCGTTTCTGACCAGTCCGTCGGAAGGCGTGAATTTCGGTCAGCTGGGTGTGGCTACGCTGAACGGACTGTCGGTGGCCGGCAAAGAACAGATAACCTTCGACCGCGCGGCCGGTGGCCTGAAATGGGTCAGCGCAACGACAACCAGCGGGAAGGGCAAAAAAGCTACGACGCTGATGCTGTACTTCACGGCTCCGTCGAACGGCGGGGTGCCGCTGTATCGCCTTGATCCGGCAACGAAGCAAATCAGCCAGTTGACCGATGTTGAAAGCGGGGTGACCGGCTTCGACGCGTCAGGCGAAAAGGTAGTATTTGCCAAAACGGAAGTGGCTAACCCATCCGAATTATTTGTGGCCGATGCCGTTGCTAAAAATGCGCAGAAACTGACTGCCCACAATGATTGGGTGGATGGCAAGCTGCTGAGCAAACCCGAAAAGCGGATTTATAAAAACTCGCTGGGGCAATCGGTTGAGTACTGGATCATGAAACCGGCGGCACTGGCAGGGGGGCAGGCGGCAGGAGATCAGAAATACCCGCTGCTGTTGCAGATGCACGGCGGTCCGACGGCCATGTGGGGTCCGGGCGAGGCATCGATGTGGCACGAGCTGCAGTACTTCTGTGCGCAGGGTTATGGCGTTGTCTATGCCAACCCGCGTGGCTCGGGCGGCTACGGTATTGCGTTTCAGCGTGCCAACATTAAGGATTGGGGCACCGGCCCGGCCGAAGATGTGCTGGCTGCCGCGACCGATGCCGCAAAGGAAAACTGGGTGGATACCAGCCGCCAGGTAATTACCGGCGGTTCGTATGCGGGCTACCTGACGGCCTGGATTGTCGGACACGACAACCGGTTTAAGGCCGCCTTTGCGCAGCGGGGCGTTTATGAACTGACGACGTTTATGGGCGAAGCCAATGCCTGGCGGCTGGTGCCGAACTACTTCGCGTATCCGTGGGTAGCCGGTGCTCAGGCCATTCTGGATGCCAATTCGCCCTATAGCTTCGTGGATAAAATCAAAACACCGCTGCTGATCAAACACGGCGAAAATGACCTGCGGACGGGTGTGTCGCAAAGCGAGATGCTGTACAAGAGCCTGAAGATTCTGGGTCGTCCGGTAGAATATGTCCGGATGCCGGGTGCCACGCACGAGCTGAGCCGCACGGGCAACGTACGCCAGCGGATCGACCGGATTCTGCGGATTTATGAATTTTTCGAACGGTATGTCGGCAACGGCGCGACGGGGTTAACGCAAAAATAAACGACGGGTATCCCGATCTATTTACGTTCTTACAGCGCGGAGCAACCCTCCGCGCTACTTTTATGGAAAAACTGGAAGACGCACCAAAGTTCCGTTTCTGGAAGCAGAATGCCGAATCAAACGGCCTGACAATCAACAAGGTCGATAATTTTTACATCCGCCGCCGCTACAACGGCGAAGTCCTGTTTGCGATGCTCGAAATCGACGCCGACACCCCCGAGGGTGATAAAATCCCGCCGGCCTTATTTCTGAAAGGCCATGCGGTATCGGTACTGGTTGCGCTGATCGACAGGGAGACGCGGGAAAAGTTTGTGGTGTTGGTGCGGCAGCGGCGTATCTGCGACGGTTCGCACTCGTATGAGCATCCGGCCGGCATGGTGGATGCCGACGACGATGCGGCCGATGTAGCGGCCCGCGAGCTGGGCGAAGAAATCGGTCTGACCGCCACCGCCGCCGAGCTTACGCGCCTGAACCCGCGGCTATGGTTCCCGAGCACCGGCACCAGCGACGAGGGCATGCACTTTTACTTTATTGAGAAGGAGCTGACGCGGGCGGAGATTATGGCGTACCATCACCGCGACATGGGCAATCAGTCTGAGTTTGAGCGGATCACGACGGCAGTCGAGACCCTGCCGGCCTCACACAAGCTGATCAACAACGTAAACGGGCTGCTGTTAAACTTCCTGTACCTGCAGCATGTCGGCGATTATGAGACGATGAAATTGTTGTAAATATATTTTTTTTGTATATTTGCACTCCCAAATAGGGAAACTGCTCCCGTAGTTCAATGGATAGAATTATGGTTTCCGGTACCATCGATAGGGGTTCGAATCCCTTCGGGAGCACAACTAGCTAATTAAGGCTAATCAGTTTGCGAGCAAAAAAGCTCAAAATCAACTGATTAGCCTTTTTGTTTTTGGTCCTCACAACTCCTGTACCCGCACCTCTACCCGTGACTGTACGTTGATCAGCGTCTGGATGCCGTCGGGGCGGACAGCGACGCGCTGGGGGGCAAACCGGAAATAGGGAATCGTCAGGTCGGTTTTGCGGCCGGCGTTCGATTGTTCAAAGGCCCGGCCAATCTTGCGCGGCAAGGCCTCGATCTGATCGTGGAGCGGGAACGTCAGGACATGCTGGAGCGAGTCGAGCAGGTGGTCTTCCAGCAGCCTGGCCGCGTTGTTTACCAGTACCTGCTCGGTATTAGCGTCAAACCCGAGCTTTTCAATCCGAAGGGTGTTCGTCAGCGTATCATAGACCGGTCGGCCACGAAAATACAGCGTGCCCCGCACCAGCCCGCCCACATCGGCCTTTACAATAATGGCCCGCTGCCCGCCATATACCGACGCCTTCCGGATTGTCAGCATACCGCTGGCCAGTGAAAATTTCTTTTTATGTAAGGTTTTGTCCAGCAGCTGGTTAATGGATTCGTAGCGGACAAAACTCATGACGTGTAAATCCGAGCGCTCCGGTACGTCAGGGCGCTTTTGCAGGTTGGGTAATATCGAATCCGGGACTACTTCGGGGCGTTCGCCGAGGGCTGTTTTCGTGCGCAAGGCAATCCGGAGCGGAATGGTGATAGACTGGCTGTCGCCTCTGATGGTTGCCGCCGCCACGCTGATCGGTTTTGGTAACAGCCACAACCCGTATTCCTTGCTCAGGCGCAGCGGCTTTTGCAGGTCTTTCCAGATGGGTTTTACCATTTTATCGAGCCGCAGTTCCTGATACACGGCCGAGTCGATGGCGCTTTCGATGCGGGTCTGCTGGCTTTTGAGCAAATCGTCGGCAAATTTGGTCAGTTCGATCTCTTTGCCGAACAACTTAATGCCTGGTTTTTTGATCCATTTGTAATCCGCAAATTTGGCCTTGGTCAGCAGCCGCCAGTTAGGCGTTACGGCCAGGGTGCTGTTGAAATTGACATGTAACTGGCAAAAGGCCTTATCGGTCTGTTTTTCTTCAGACTTCAGCGGGTTAATCAGCCATACCTGAATCGGGGCCGAAAAACTTACCCGTTCGCCCACGTAGTTGATCTTTACTGACCCCATGCGTTCAACGCGTAAGGGCAGCAAACCACCTTTTTTCCCTTTCTTTGATTCCTGACTGATCAGGACGGGATCCAGTGATTCATTTATTTTTTTCTCCAGTTCAGACAGGCGAAACGATATCGGCCCGGCCAGATACGAGATCTGATCGGGGATGGCCGGGTCAAAACCTTCAGCCTTAGGCGGCTGCGGTTTTACTTTTTTACAACCAATGGCCAGTAAGAGTAGTGTAAAGCAGGTTAATAAACCAAAAATCCGTTGCATCTTCATTGCCTGATAAACAGACGGATGGTGTAAAAGTTAGAGAAATTTAGCCACGTAACGACTTTTAGTCATAGGCCGGATTATTCGTATGAACGGTCCGGATATTTTAGGAAATAAAACTATACCTGTCACGATTTCGTTTTATTTTTGCTTTATAACATACAAAAGCCCACAGACATGGAGTCACAAACTTCGGCAAAGACCTACCCCTGGCTACGCTTTTACCCAGAGGGGGTTCCCTATGAAATCAATCCCGATGCTTATCCATCGCTGATTGGCCTGATCGAAGAAGGCTGCCAGCGTTTCCGCGATCAGCCTGCATATGCCTGCATGGGCAAAAAAATTACGTTCGGTGAGCTGGATACGTTATCGAAAAATTTTGCGTCGTTTTTGCAGCATGACCTTGGTCTGAAAAAGGGCGACCGCCTGGCCATTCAGATGCCCAACCTGCTGCAATATCCGGTTGCCATGTTTGGTGCCTTGCGGGCCGGGCTGGTTGTGGTGAATACCAACCCGCTCTATACACCCCGCGAGATGCAGCACCAGTTCAAGGACTCGGGGGCAACCGCCATCGTGATCCTGGCTAACTTCGGCAGCAATCTGGAGAAAATTCTGGCTCAGACAGATATTAAACACGTGATTGTGACCCAGATCGGCGATATGCTCGGCTTCCCGAAAAAGCTGATTGTCAATGCGGTGGTGAAATACGTGAAAAAGATGGTGCCTGCGTTTACGCTGCCGGGGGCTGTTTCGTTTAACGACGCACTTTCCAAAGGCAGCAGCCATCCGATGAAACCGGTATCGGTCAGCGGGCAGGACATGGCGTTTATCCAGTATACGGGTGGAACAACCGGTGTGTCGAAAGGCGCCATGCTCACTCACCGGAATATTATTGCCAACGTAGAGGCGCAGGATGCCTGGATGAAACCGGCAACGGTGGAAGGTAAGTGTGAAGTATTGGTTGCCGCGTTACCGTTATATCACGTCTATGCATTGACAGTAAATGCATTAGCGGCGTTGAAGTCGGGGGCGATGAACCTGCTGATTACCAATCCGCGCGACCTGAATGCGTTTATCGACGACCTCAAGAAATACGAAATCACGACCATGACAGGCGTGAATACGCTGTATAACGGGCTGCTGAACCATCCGCGGATCAAGGAAGTTGATTTCAGCCACCTGAAAATCACCTCTGCCGGTGGTATGGCGCTGCAAACGGCAGTAGCCGAACGCTGGGAGGCGCTGACGGGCTGCAAACCGGCGGAAGGGTACGGACTCTCGGAAACATCGCCGGTTCTGTCGTCAAACCCGGTCGATGGTAATGCGCGGATCGGGACAATCGGTATCCCGTGGCCAAGTACACAGCTGAAGCTGATGAAAGACGACGGTACCGAAGCCGCTCTGGGCGAACCCGGCGAAATCTGGGCCCGTGGTCCGCAGGTATTCAAAGGATATTACAACCGCCCCGACGAAACGGCGAAGGTGATGGAAGGCGACTGGTTTAAAACCGGCGATATCGGCGTGGTAGATGCCGATGGCTATTTCCGGATCGTTGACCGTAAAAAGGATATGATTCTGGTATCCGGCTTCAACGTGTATCCAAACGAAATTGAAGATGTAGTTGCGAAATGCCCGGGCGTGCTGGAAGTTGCCTGCATCGGTGTGCCGGATGCGCGGTCGAATGAGGTAGTGAAGGTGTTTGTGGTGAAGAAAGACGAGAGCCTGACCGAAGACAAGATCAAGTCTTACTGCCGCGAAAACCTGACGGCTTATAAAGTACCGAAACAGATCGAATTCCGGACCGAATTGCCGAAGTCGAACGTGGGTAAAATCCTGCGCCGGCCGCTGCGCGAAGAGGAACTGGCGAAGCTGAAGAAGTAAAATTAGTACTATAGAAGGAAGCAACAGTCGGGCAGGTAACATCCAGGAAGGTCAAAACATCCAGGAAGTTTCCTGCCCGACTGTCGTCATTTTCGGAAGTTTCATTAATTTTGAACGTGAGAAACCCGACCGGCGGTTGACGTTATCAAACCCCTTTTTGATTATGGCTACACTCTTAGACCTTGTAGGTAATACGCCCCTCGTCGAACTCAACCGCATGGCGGCTTCAGCGGGTATCAATCCGAACGTTAAAATCCTGGCGAAACTCGAAGGGAATAACCCCGGCGGGAGTGTCAAGGATCGTGCGGCTTACAGCATGATCCGTGGTGCGCTGGACCGTGGTGACCTGAAGCCGGGCATGAAGCTGATTGAGGCAACGAGTGGTAATACCGGCATTGCGCTGGCCATGATCGCGCGTCTGTTCGGGGTTGATATTGAGCTGGCAATGCCTAAAAATTCAACCCGCGAGCGGGTTCTGACAATGGAAGCCTTCGGCGCAACCGTAACCCTGACCGAAACCATCGAGAGCGCGCGGGACTATGCCGAAGAGCAGGTGCAGAAAGGTGGTTTCCTGATGCTGAATCAGTTTGCCAACCCCGATAACTACCTGGCTCACTACCGGACAACTGGCCCGGAAATCTGGCGCGACACGGCCGGACAAGTGACGCATTTTGTCTCATCCATGGGGACAACCGGTACGATCATGGGGACATCCCGCTTCCTGAAAGAACAAAATCCGGACATTCAGATTGTCGGATGTCAGCCAACGGATGGTTCGTCGATCCCGGGCATCCGGAAATGGCCGCAGGAATATTTACCGAAAATCTTTGAGCCGCAGCGTGTTGACCGTGTTATCGAGGTCTCTCAGGAAGATGCTACGCTGACAACCCGTCAGCTGGCGAAGGAGGAAGGCGTGTTCGCCGGCATGAGCAGTGGCGGCGCAACGTGGGCGGCGTTGCAGTTAGCGCAGGAGCTGGAATCCGGCGTCATCGTCTGCATCATCTGCGACCGCGGTGACCGTTACCTGTCGTCGGAATTGTTTGGATAGATACTTGTATTAACTCCCCGAAAGTTTTAAACTTTCGGGGAGTTTGCTTTGGGAAAGATCCTGAAAACACTACTTCGTCGCGATGCGCCAGACCATGGCGGCGAGCCCGGCAAACGATAGCGCACCCAGCAGCATATAGCCTTCTGCGCCCAACATACCGGTAAGTCCGTGTTCCAGCGAAATGCTGGCCAGGGCATTAAACACGTTATCGTTAACCGAAAGTAAGGCCACGGCTACACCCGCCAGGGCACCACCGGCCACCAATCCTGTCGAGAACAGGTTACCACGGCTCAGATCAGCGTCTTCTTCGGCCTGCGGGTTGTTTTTATCCTTCCGTTCGACAATGGCTTTTACCAGACCACCGGCAAAAATCGGCAATGTTGTCGATAACGGCAGGTAGAGGCCCACGGCAAACGCCAGCGCACTCACGCCGCACAGCTCAAAGACAAAAGCAAAAAATGCACCCACCAGTACAAACTGCCAGTCGAGGTTAAACGACAGCAATCCTTTGATGAGGGTCGCCATCAGCGTGCCCTGCGGCGCCGGAAACTTGTCGCTGCCGATGGCGTGGGTGATGCCCTGCGCCACCAGATCGGGCGTCGGCGTATCCAGAATTTTCACCGTGGCCCCGATCACCAGCGACGAAACAATGACGCCTATAAACAAGGCCATCTGTTGGTATTTCGGCGTAGCACCCACCAGATAGCCGGTTTTCAAATCCTGCGACGTGGCGCCCGACGTAGCGGCGGCAATACAGATCATACCACCTACTACCAGCACCGCCGGCTCAAACGCTTTGCCGGTCAGACCGAACGCGATAAAAATCAGGGCCGTGCCCATGATGGTCGCAATGGTCATCCCCGATACCGGCGACGACGACGAGCCGATCAGGCCCACAATCCGGCTGGCGACGGTGACGAAGAAGAACCCGAACACGATCACCAGAATGCCGAGCAGGAGCTTGGTCAGGATGGTATCGCCCGGAATTTGCGGCATAACCACCATCAGCAGTACCAGTGCCAGGCTACCGGCAGCCACAATTTTAAACGATAAATCCTGCTCCGTCCGTTTGGCTGACGTCTCCCCGGCGCCCAGTGAACGGTTGCCACCCAGGCTTTGCTTAAACGATGCCACAATGGTCGGAATGGTTTTCAGGAGGGTCATAAAGCCACCGGCCGTAACGGCGCCGGCGCCGATCTGCCGGATGTAGGCGCGGTAAATAGCGGCGGCCGTATCACCAAAAGCATGCGTTTCGGGGTTCCAGCTGCCCGGACCACCGGCCGTGGTCAGACTGGTCAGGTAGCCGAGTTTTACGAGCTGGGCCGCAATGATGTCGCCCGGCACCAGCGTAGCCAGCAGTGGAATTAACCCCAGCCAGGCCAGAATTCCGCCACCGACCAGTACTGCCGAGATGCGGAAACCAATGATATACCCCACGCCCAGGTACTCCGGCGTAATCTCACCCGACACCTGTGCCGACGGGAAATAACGGTTCGCCTGTTTGGTTGCCCAGACCGGCACTTCGGCAATGACGTGCAGTACCTTTTGCAGAAACGCATAAAGCAGAGCCACACCTAAGCCCTGGTAGGCCGTTTTGGCAAAATCGCCGCCGCGCTCCCCGGCAATCAGCACTGAACCACAGGCGGTACCTTCGGGATAGGGGAGTTTGCCGTGTTCGTCGACGATCAGCGATTTACGGAGCGGAATCATCATCAGCGTGCCCAGCAGACCGCCCAGGATGGCGAGCGTCAGAATGGTCCAGTAATTAAAGAAATCAGCCCCGATGCTTTGCCCCGCCTCGGTCTGGCTCAGAAACAGAAAGCCCGGCAGGGTAAATACCACACCGGACGCTATACTCTCACCCGCCGAGCCAGTGGTCTGGATAATGTTGTTTTCGAGAATGGTAGTGCCCAGATAGCGCCGGCCCAGGGAGATGGCGAGTACGGCAATCGGAATGGAAGCCGAAACCGATAGCCCGGCTTTCAGCGACAGGTAAACGGTAGCCGCCCCGAACAAAACGCCGAAAAGAGCTCCGGTCAGAATGGCTTTCAGGGTAAATTCCGCCGGCGACTGGTCGGCCGGAATAAAGGGTTTAAACTCAGACATAGGAAAGGATGAAGGGTAACGGGTCTAAAATAAACATCAAGATAGGATTAATCCCGACACTGTGTGTGGCCCGGCTTTCAGGGGGCACAAAAAAGCCGGAGCGGTCAGGCTCCGGCTTTAAATATGTGTGAAATCGTTTAAGCGACTTCTAGTTCAACCATATTGGGATTCTTGATATTATGTGAGGCATTGAGTATTTCTACCCCGACTACCATGCCTTCAGCATTATAATCTAAGATAATTCCCGGTTTATCTTCACTGCTCTCTTGTATTGGTGAATCACTTAATTTAATATATAAGATGTCCACCTCTTTGTCATACGTCACCTTCATAATACCAATACCGACTTATATCCGATGTCCTATAAACAGTTTTAACCACATTCGGTTCTATATCTGTGTTAACGAACACACGAACTAAGTAAGTACTTTTATCGCTAAATTCAATGATCGACTGATAAACTTTTTGTCCATTTCCCGGACCGTTAGAAAGATCATCAACGATTTGTTGCGGGTTATTAAGAATGTCGTAAATGAGATTTTCAGTGATTCCACGTTCTCCTAATCTAAGTTTAACGTGATTAGACAAATTGAAACTCATTAATGCGTACGCATTCGTTAAAAATCTTCGTCAACCGAGAATTTAGCGGCATCCCGTTCTTTGGTACCGGCCATAACACCGGCTTTCTGGTATTCACCCACGCGCTTCTCGAAGAAGTTGGTTTTACCCTGTAGTGAGATCATATCCATAAAGTCGAACGGATTCGTGACGTTGTACAGCTTTTTCAGGCCCAGCGATACCAGCAGGTGATCAGCGACAAACTCAATGTACTGCTTCATCAGGTCGGCATTCATCCCGATCAGTGATACCGGCAGGGCATCACTGACGAACTCCTGCTCGATGGCAACAGCATCCTTAATGAGGTCGTAGATCGACGATTCCGGCAGTTTGTTGCGGATGTGGTCGGTGTAGAGCATACACGCAAAATCACGGTGCAATCCTTCATCGCGGGAGATCAGCTCGTTTGAGAACGCCAGACCCGGCATCAGCCCCCGTTTTTTCAGCCAGAAAATCGAGCAGAAAGAACCCGAGAAGAAAATACCTTCAACGGCCGCAAAAGCGATCAGACGCTCCACGAATGAACCGTTGTCAATCCAGCGCAGTGCCCACTCGGCTTTTTTCTGCACACAAGGAATGGTGTCAATGGCGTTCAGCATCCGGTCTTTTTCGACGGGATCCTTGATGTAGGTGTCAATCAGCAACGAATAGGTTTCCGAGTGGATATTTTCCATCATTACCTGGAAACCGTAGAAGCATTTGGCTTCGGCATACTGCACCTCTGAGAGGAAATTAACCGCAAGGTTCTCATTGACAATACCATCCGATGCGGCAAAGAAAGCTAAGACGTGGGAGATAAAATGCCGCTCGCCATCAGTCATCGTGTCCCAGTCTTTCAAATCCTGTGACAGGTCGATTTCTTCAGCGGTCCAGAAAGAAGCCTCGTGCTGCTTGTACATCTGCCAGATGTCATCATGCTTAATCGGAAAAAGCACAAACCGGCTTTTGTCCTCTTCGAGGATTGGCTCAACCACAGCGTTCTGTATCATGTATCTGTTAATTATAGTGACGGGCTGCCCCGACCGGGCAGCGGAAAGAAGCATTCAAATCGCTAACAAAGTTAACCCATTCTGAGGCATTCGCAAGGCAAAAAATGTGATTCGTAGTAAACAGTAAATGATGGAAAATTATAACCTCTAGGCTTTCAGCTACTTGCTTAGAAGCGGATTAGTTTATTCTTAGAAATATTCTAATTTCGGTACTTGTCTTTGATAATCAACGTGTTGTGGGCGAATAACAAAATATGGTAACAATTGGTTGTATCTGTTTGGCTACTTATATTTGTGCTATCTAATCTTATCTGGCAAGTTTAAAAGATCCGTAACGCATGTTTATGCACAAAACGACTGCGATCAGTGCAGTCATGATTACCTACAACTCTGAGCGGGTGTTGGCAGAGGTATTGCGTGCCCTTTCCTGGTGTGATGAAATTGTCGTGGTTGATTCGGGAAGTACGGATCAGACCATTGCCATTGCAACCTCATTCGGCTGCCGTGTTATGCACCGTGATTTTGATGGATTCGGTACGCAAAAGGGATTTGCTGTCCGGCAGGCACACAACGACTGGGTCTTTGTCGTTGACTGTGATGAGGTCGTAACCCCTGCGCTGCGCGATGAAATCCTGGCGCGTGTCGGTACCGAACCGGACATTGCCGGATACAAGGTCCCGATCTCACTGGTCTTCCTGAACCAGCTCATGCGCTATGGCGGCGAATACAAAATGCGCCACCTGCGCTTATTTAACCGGCGGTATGGTACCTACAACGTTAACCGTGTGCACGAAGATGTGCTGCTGAACGGGAAGGTTGCTAATCTGAAGCATCATTGCCTGCACTACAGCTATGCTTCCATCCATGAGTATTTCGAGAAGTTTAACCGCTATACAACGGCCGGGGCGCAGGATTTGTCGGTCCGTGGTAAGCAGACGTCAATCGCTAAAATCGCGTTCCGGATGCCGTTTTCGTTTGTACGGGAGTATGTGGTGAAGCGGAACGTACTGAACGGATACCCCGGCTTTATGTGGTCGCTTTTCTCGGCCATGTATCCGGTTGTAAAATATGCTAAACTGCGGGAAATGAATAGTGCCGCACAGGCCGTCCGGCAGATACCGGTCACCTCAGAAGTGGCTACTTTTTCCTGATGCGTATACATAAGAGCGTTATAAAGCCCGTACTGCCATGCCGTGCGGGCTTTTATTTACCGTGACATACCGGAATTTCATCCGCAACGCCAAACGGATGAGTGAATGAAATATGCTGAAAGCCCCGGCTCAGCAGGATAATTGACACAAGCAGCAGGCCGATAGGAGCCCACTGCCGGATACGGGCCGAAAACAATCGCTCAATCTGTGGCCGGATGGCCTGCATGAGTAAGAGCGCCGGCAAGGTTCCGGCACCGAATAAGGCCATGAACAGGGCGCCTTCCTGAGCCGTACCGGTTGCACTGGCTCCCGCCATCGCGCCATACACCAGTCCGCAGGGCAGCAGCCCGTTGAGGGCACCTACGGCCAGACGGGCCATCGGGTGCGGCTTGCCTGCAAAAAGCCGGTGGCCTTTGTGCAGCCAGCTGCTCAGGCGTGAGGACGCAATGTGCGGCAGCCGACCTACCGCACCGAGCAGCATCATAACCCCGGCAAAAATAGCCAGGTAACTTTGCCAGCCTGCCCAGCTAACCAGATGTCCGAGACTGCCGGCAATAACGCCCAGCACACTGTAAACGCCGATACGGCCAATGTGATAGGCTGTTACCGATGGCCAGGTCCGCGCGCTGAACCGCCCTCCCTGAGCGGTGAGGGCCCAGACGAGGGGCCCGCACATACCCAGGCAGTGGAGGCTGTTCAGTAAACCAAGGGTGAAACCAAGGTAAATCATAGTGGTTGGTTGTTAAGGCCTGTTCACAACGCCTTCGTTCCAGTACGCCTGATCACCGGCTTTCCAGTCGATCTGGAGTTTGTAATGGCCTTTCGGCAAACTTTCCAGCCCCAGCACCTGATGCTGGTCCGTGATGGTGATGGTCCGGTCGTTTTTGCTGTTGGCAGGGCAGTAAAAATGGATGGTACCGGTTGGTTTGCCCGGTACGTCCGGAAAGTCGACAAGCAGCCGGTTGCCGTCTATATGCCACTGGACCGGCGTTTTCAGCGCCCTTGTCCGGTTAATCCGGTCTATTTTCTGTTGGTACTGAATCTCTTCGTCGTAATATTTTTCGGTGACCAGATCAATTTTCTGGTTCATGCTCAGACTAACCAATACGCCGATCATGGCCACGAATCCGCCATACAACAATCCGATTCCCCAACCCCAATGCAGTTTCATAATGTTATCAGTTAAATGATTTACCTCTCCGGTGCAATGAATGTCGTTGTAACAGTTTCCGGTTTGGTACCGGTGGTCGTAACCGTTAACGTAAGTTCGGTTTTACGTTTGTTCAGGGCGCTAGCCGGCAGCAAGATGAATACCGATCCTTCGCACGACTGCCCTTTCTGAACCGCTGCCGGCGGATTACCGACAAACTGAAGCGTACCCTTGATGCCTTCCAGCCGGATTTCGGGTTTTAAGACACCGTTGGTCCGGTTGAAAATTTTATAGGTATACAGGTTCTGAATGCTTCCGTTGGCCAGCTCCTGGTACGGCGATCCGGGCGCCCGCAGGATGTTCGTGCGGGTGTCGGTCCGGGTAACAAGCGCAAAGCCGAGTACGCCCCACAGGATCATCAGAATGGCGCTGTAGCCGATGGCCCGCATCGGAAACCGCTGCGGCTTCCCGGTCTGGATAGACTCTTCGGTGGTGTACCGGATCAGGCCGGTTGGCATGTTCACTGTCTCCATGATGGAGTCGCAGGCGTCGATGCAGGCTGTACACTGTACACACTCCAGCTGAGCGCCGTTGCGGATGTCGATACCGGTCGGGCAGACAAACACGCATTGCTTGCAGTCGATGCAGTCGCCGATCTGACGGTCGGTATTTTTCCGCAGCTTGCCCCTTGGCTCGCCCCGGCGGTAATCGTAGGCAACCGTCAGGGATTTTTTATCGGTCAGGACGCTTTGCAGGCGGCCATACGGACATACGATGGTGCAGGCCTGTTCGCGCAGCCAGGTAAACGAAAAGAAAAACAGGCCCGTAAAGACCAGAATGGCAATGAATAAGCCCCAATTGTGGGCCGGTGTATCGGTAATGACCTTCAGCAGTTCGTCGGTACCGATCAGGTAAGACAGCATCAGGTTGGCCACAAAAAACGAGATGGCCAGAAAGATTGTATATTTCAGCGCCCGTTTTGCCAGCTTCTGACCTGTCCACGGGGCTGCTTCCAATACTTTCTGTTTAGGGGCATCACCGTCGATCAGGTATTCAATCCGACGGAATACCATTTCCATAAAGAGCGTTTGCGGGCAGGCCCAGCCACACCACAAACGGCCGTAAACACTGGAAAAAAGCGCGACGAACACAACGAAGGATACCATGGCCAGCCCGAACATCCAGAAGTCGGGAGGCCAGAAGGTAACGCCGAAGACAATGAACCGGCGTTCGAAAAAATTAAAGAGAACCAGCGGCTCGCCGTTGATCCGAAGGAACGGTACCGCTACCAGAACCACTAACAGTACGGCAGTAAATATAGAGCGGTAGCGATACCATTTTCCTCTGGGTTTCTTTGGATGGAGCCAAATCCGGTGGCCTGCTTCGTCAACGATCGAGATGTGATCGCGGAAAGAATCATCCGTATGGTCGTTTGGCAGGTGATTAGTTGATGGTTCGGCGGTCATGGGAGAATATCAATTCTGCCATCGTCCGGTGGCAGTGTACTTGGCAAACCAGGAGCACGCGAGGCTGTAAAGCGTGCCCCTGGTCGCGGTATTATTTAAGCGCTACTTCTTTGGTGGCTTCTTCCTTGTAAACTTCTCCTTGCGGAGCTTTCGCATTCGGCGGGTTCGTACCTTTAATGGTCAGAATGTAGCTGGCGATTTTCTGCATGTCAATCGGCGTCATCTGATTCTGCCACGAGATCATCCCTTTGTCGGGCACGCCATACTTGATGGTTTTGAATACATTGTGGATACCACCACCGTGCAGCCAGTACTCGTCTGTCAGATTCGGCCCGACACCACCTTCGCCTTTTGCACCGTGGCAGGCAGCACATTTCTGCTCAAACATGGTTTTTGCTTCGGCCAGCTGTGCCTTGTCGGCCACCGGTGCTACCGTGTTTTCGTTGATTTTAGCGGCTACCTTTTTCAGATAGGCTTCTTTCTCGGCACTGGCAATCTGCATGGTTTTGTCCAGCTCGGCCATTTGCAAATCACCTGTTCGGGTAATGTGGTAATGTACCAGATAGATCAGTGCAAACAGGATGGTAGTCGAGAACAGGAACTGCAGCCACGGCGGCATCCGGTTGTCGAGTTCCATGATGCCGTCATATTCATGGTCCTGCATCATGAGCTTGTGCTCTTCCGAAATCGCATAGTTTACCCCGCCGAAGCGTTTCCACCAGCGGCTCAGGCCATTGCCTTCCGGCTCGGCATACGTGTTTGTCGCAGTGGCTGGTTCGTTTACATTGATGATCTTACGCATCAGGGCCACAATGGCAACCAGCAGGCCAATCACAAACAACGCAACGATCAGCAGCAGCGCCAGTAACAGGTACTGCACAAATTCTTCGGTGCCGGGTGCTTCCACCGTCAGAAGTAATAACGGCAGCAGATTGGCCTGGAACGGAATGTTTTTCATCCCGTTTACTTCCCGGCGGGTCATCCGGAATACCATCCACAACAGGATCAGAAAGAAGGCAACGAACAGCAGGAGCGAGAACATCGGGTAAACACTCACGCCGGTAATTGATTCTAGATAATGACGGAATTTCATAATCGGGTCAATGTTTATTTCGTCTCAGGATTCTCGGGGTTTGCTTTGATATCAGTACCCAGCCGTTGCAGGTAAGCAATGAGGGCAATGATCTCCTTATTCGGATTTGCCTTAATGCCGGCACCTTTCAGGTTTGCGACAATTTTACCGGCCTGTTTTTTCAGGTCTTCATTGGCGTATTTTTCGTAGCCGTCGTAGTAAGGTACCCCCAGCGTACGCATGGCCTTGATTTTATCCCCTGTGTTCGAAATATCCAGGTCGTTGTCTAGCAGCCAGGCATAGGTTGGCATAATCGAGCCCGGCGACATACTGGTCGGGTCTTCCATGTGGTTGTAGTGCCATGAATCCGGGTATTTACCACCAACGCGGTGCAGATCCGGACCGGTCCGTTTCGATCCCCACTGGAACGGGTGATCATACACAAACTCACCGGCTTTCGAGTATTCGCCGTAGCGTTCCAGCTCATCGCGGAACGGACGAACCATCTGCGAGTGGCAGGTGTAGCAGCCTTCGCGGATGTACAGGTCACGGCCGTGTAACTCAAGCGGCGTGTACGGCTGGACGCTGGCAATGGTCGGTACGTTCGATTCAACCATGAACGTCGGGATGATTTCGACCAGCCCGCCGATCAGCACAATCACCAGAGACAGTACCATGAACTGAATCGGACGGCGTTCGAGGGCACGGTGCCAGAACTCACCTTTTTCATGGGTTGCATGGAACAGACGGGCCGCCTGCGTTGACTCTTCCGGAATCAGTTTGCCGGTCAGAGCTGTTTTCGCCAGGTTGTAGCAACCCACCACGAAACCACCCAGGTACAGTACCCCGCCGATACCGCGCAGCGCATACAATGGTTTCAGCGCCGTAACAGTTTCCAGGAAGTTCGGGTATTTCAGGAATCCTTCAGGCGTAAAGGCTTTCCACATTGAGCTCTGCATGAAACCGGCCCAGTACATCGGAACGGCATAGAACAGGATACCCAGTGTGCCAACCCAGAAGTGGAAATTGGCCATTTTGGTCGAGAACAGCGGTTTTCCATACAGGCGAGGGAACAGCCAGTAAAGCATACCGAAGGTCAGGAAACCGTTCCAGCCGAGGGCGCCAACGTGTACGTGGGCTACGGTCCAGTCGGTAAAGTGGCTGATGGCATTTACGTTTTTCAGCGACAGCATCGGGCCTTCAAACGTAGCCATACCGTAGGCTGTAACGGCCACAACCATAAATTTCAGCACCACATCGTCACGGACTTTATCCCAGGCACCGCGCAGGGTCATCAGCCCGTTCACCATACCACCCCATGACGGAGCAATCAGCATGATCGAGAACACAACCCCCAGCGACTGGGCCCAGTCTGGCAGCGAGGTGTACAGCAAGTGGTGAGGACCCGCCCAGATATACAGGAAGATCAGCGACCAGAAGTGAACGATAGACAGGCGGTATGAGTACACCGGGCGACCGGCCGCTTTTGGCAGAAAGTAGTACATCAGGCCCAGATACGGCGTTGTCAGGAAGAATGCCACTGCGTTGTGGCCATACCACCACTGCACCAGCGCATCCTGTACACCGGCATACCATGAGTAGCTTTTTGTGAGACTGATCGGCAGCTCAACGGAGTTCACGATGTGCAGCACGGCAACCGTTACGAGGGTAGCGATGTAGAACCAGATACCGACGTAGATATGCTCAATCCGGCGTTTGATGATGGTACCGAACATGTTGATACCGAACACGACCCAGATCAGGGTAATGGCAATATCAATCGGCCATTCCAGCTCGGCATATTCCTTACCGGTTGTGAGGCCCAGCGGTAGCGACAGCGCAGCGGCCAGAATAATCAGCTGCCAGCCCCAGAAGTGAATTTTGCTGAGGGTATCGCTGAACATCCGTGCTTTCAGCAGGCGCTGCATCGAATAATACACGCCGGTGAAAATACCGTTACCGACAAAGGCAAAGATCACCGCGTTGGTGTGCAGTGGCCGGATCCGGCCGAAGGTTGTATACGGTATACCGAAGTTGAGGCTTGGGAAAGCCAGCTGGAAAGCGGCTAATACCCCAACCAGCATACCGATAAAGCCAAAGATCAGCGTGGCAACGGCAAAGTTCCGGACAATGGTGTTGTCGTAGGAAAATTGCTCCAGATCCACCGGACGGGCCTGCGCCGGGTCCCGGTGACCGGGGGCCGGTGGCAGGTCGGTTGCAACGCCTCCGCCGGCGGTTTCTTTCAACAAGTCTTTTTGAATCATGGCACTGAGTAATTATAGGACGGAAGAAGGATTTTCGTTATCGTCGAACAGGATCCGGACCGAAGGCGTGTAGTCGTCGTCGAATTGCCCCCGCCGGACCGACCAGACGAAAGCACCCAGGAACCCCCCGGCTACAATCAGACTAAAGGTGATAAGTACATAGATAGCAGCCATAGCTTTGTCGTTTTGGATACACAAAGCTACCGCCCGCCCCTCTGTGGCTACATGATGGGTATCAGCGGCGAAATATGATATTAATCAGATAAGTATGCGGCGTGTGCCGGTTAGGTTACGCGAGGTTGTTCTGGTTGTATTTGCTGACCCAGAAGCTGCCGGTCGCGAAGATGCAGAGCAGGATGTAGAGAATCTGGTTGGTTTTCCAGTAAAAGTCGAAGCGCTCGGCCTCGTGTTCGGTGAAGGCGTACTGACTGAAAAGATAAATGAAGAAGGTGCCTGTACTATAGAGCAGCAGCCCGGCACTGAGCCAGAAAAGCGGATAAACCAACAGATTGCGGACCCGTAGCTGGGTCATCCACCACGAAAAGGTAATAAGGATAATTACGATAATCATCAGCCGGAAAATGGCATGGCCGAACGCCGAAAACTCATTGGCTTTCAGGTCGATCCGGAAACTGATGGCGACGGATACAAAGGCCAGGCCCGTCAGCAGGCGAATCCAGAAGCGTTGGGTGGGGAAGGAGGCCGCCTGATCATAAATTCCGCCCAGGAGGAGAATGTCAATCAGGATCGATCCGTTGTAGATGTGGAGATTGTGCCAGCCGTTCAGGGCGTACCAGATCGTCAGGTTGATTTTGAGGAAGGACAATAAAAAATAGATCACTGCCAGCCGGATTGCTTTTTCTTCGTATTGCCAACGATAAAAACCAATCACGACCGGCAGTAATACCAGTATGTCTTCAATGTAGTCGAGGGGATATTTTTGGGCACTGCTTAGTATAGTATCCCACATAAACGATTAATTATTGACCTCCTGAACAATGTGTGGGGCATGGCATCCCATCGCCGTAGGTACCGGAATCGTCATCGCCCGGCATATCCTTTAATCCGCCAGGTACGCGGTGAAGATCATTTCCGTTTTTATCGATTCCTACCAGAATCAGGCTTGGTTTATCGTCATGGCGACCGTAGTAAATACGGATACCTTTGCATTCAGTATTGCTGAAAATCTGCTCAAACATTTCCTTGCTGAACGCCTCAGCGTTAATGCGGGTGGCTGGATCCGGAAATTCCTTCTGGTATGCCTCAATACGGGGGCGCACTTCGCCTATTTTAAATTGCCGGCCGGCGCGGTCAAATGGGAATGGGTCTGTTAGGTCTTTCACTGTTTCAGGAATTTAGTCGTATTTTTCTTCAAATATGTATCAATAATGCACCTGTCAATACAATATATGAAGAAAAGCCGTAATTTTCCCGGGCTGAATGCGTAGTTTTACGTAGTAAGCTTACCCGAAAAACACCGAATTTTATCATCGCGTAGTTATGCGCTAAAATACGGCTTTGGGCGGCCTTACTTTTGCAAAGAACTTACTGGAAAGACATAAACTATAATTTCTCATCTCATAGGTTAGGTGAAAAGAGCCGGAGCATTGCACCGGCTTTTTTTTATCGTTTCACCTGAACCGGCAAGTCTTCCAGCTGGGCGTAACTAAGCTTCCAGGTATTATCATCCCCTTTTTTCCAGAGCAGCATAAAATTCCCTTCGCCGATGCCGTGCGGCTGGTCGGGCGTTTCCGGCAATACATCGACCGAGAAAGTACCGGCTTCGTAGGCTGTTTTTTCATCAACGGTTGAGCTGATGACATTCGTTTTCAGGTCGTTGAGCGTCGGGAGCGTTTCCCGTACCCATTTGCTGCCAACTTCGGATTTTCCTTTATAATGGGCGTTACCCTGAACAAACTGGACATCCTCGGCCAGAAAGCCAATAATTTTGTCGGCTTCCTTGTTGTTCCATGCCGAAATAAACTGCTGATTCAGGTCTGTTACATTAACAGCGTCGCCCGATTTTGAGCAGGACGTTAAGAGGGCTGTTGCGAAAACAAGCCAAAGAAATGATTTCATGATGTTGAGCTTTTTGTGAATGATGAAAAACGGCATCCGGCACCTTGCCGGATGCCTGTCTGATTACCAGCTTTTCCGCCGGTATTCCGACGAACCATAGGGGGCCGACTGATCACCGACAGTGTTATTAGGCAGATAAACCGCCGTATTAACATAGGCCGCCGGACTGGCTACGGCGCTGTAGACCGGTGCCTGTGCAGCCGCATTGACCGCTGCATTAGCCGGTGTTGCCGGTAATGGTTTTTTAGCCGCCTCGGCTTTGGCAAGTGCGGCCCGTTCAGTGGCGGCGCGCTCGGCGGCAGCCCGTTCAGCCGCGGCGCGGGCACGGGCTTTGTTTTTGTTATCCTGATGTTTACCGATGGCATACCCGGCGGCTCCGCCGACCACACCACCTATAACACCACCAACTACACGGTTCCGTTTGTTGATAATGGCACCGGCGGCGCCACCGGCCGCTGCACCAATCACCGTACCACGAGCCTGCGGGCTCCATTTACGACGCTGCGCGAAGCTTGATACATCGACTGTTAGCACAAGGGCCAGTGTAAGTATGAATAAATTGCGAATCGTTTTCATCGTTTTTTGTCGTTTAAGTGCTGACTTACTTACGGTTATTGTTCAAACTGACCAGCTTACATGAAGGTTTAGGATTTTTAGTTTCCTGTCCTTCCGCCGGTACAAACCAGCTTATCCAGTGGTTGAACAAAAAGTTAGACACTACGAAGCCACCGGTTGTTTAACGCACCGCCGGTAAAAATCGATGAATTCTGCCGTCCGGTCGACAGACGCAGCGTCTTAATGGACGAATACAGCGTCTGCCGGCGGTCATAAAAGGCAGGTATTAATGACCCCAGCCGGTGACTTTCCGGAGCAGTTGAATCAGGACAACCGGTAGCAGGCCGGCTGCCAGAATCAGTTCCAGCGGGGCGGCTGTGAGCTCCTGAATAGACAGTACGTCGCGCAGGAAAGGCACGAAGTAGGTCAGCAGCAGGATGCCCAGACATAGCAGAATGGCTCCCCAGACGTAGCCGTTCCTTGTGATTTCGTTGGTAAACAGCCGCCGGAACGTTACATCACCGGAATACAGGTTAAATACGTGGAAGAGCTGGGCAACCGACAGGCTATAGAACGTTACGGTATTTGCTTCGGCCTGCGTAAAGCCCAGTTCGTGAATCCCGATCCAGAAAATACCCAGGACCGAAACCGTCATCGCCAGGGCATAGGCTACCACCAGCCGCCAGTCGGCCGCGATCAGGATCGGCTGTTTCGGGTCGCGGGGCGGTTCGTGCATCAACTGCCGGTTTTCGCGGCCGACACCCAGTGCCAGTGCCGGAAATACATCCGTGACAATATTGATAAACAGAATCTGAAGCGGTAGCAGCGGATTGCCGACGTTCAGAAAACCGGCGAAGGTAACGACGAATATTTCGCTGAGGTTACACGATAGCAGGAAGAGTACAAACTTGCGGATGTTCTCAAAAATAACCCGTCCCTGCCCGATGGCCTTCACAATTGACGCAAACGAATCATCTTTGAGGACCATGTCGGCGGTTTCGGCGGCCACCTGCGTTCCCCGCAACCCCATCGCAATGCCAATGTCTGATTTCTTAAGCGCCGGAGCATCGTTTACCCCATCACCCGTCATCCCGACAATGTCGCCGTGTTGCTGGTAGAGGTCAATCATATCAAGTTTCTGTGCCGGATTGACGCGGGCAAACACACGGCTTTCCATCAGATGCACTTTCTCGGCCTCCGATAGTTCGTCAATGGGTTTCAGGTCTTTGCCGGTGAGTACCAGCTTTTCATCCTCATCCACCAGTTTTACCTGCCGGGCAATGGTCAGGGCGGTGGCCGGATGGTCGCCGGTAACCATAATGACTTTGATACCGGCTTTGCGGCATTCTTCCAGCGCCGGGGTCACCTCCGTACGCGGCGGGTCCAGAAAACCGATCAGGCCCAGATAAGTCAGGTCGCTGCCGGCAAAGTCATCGCCGGGTTTGGTGTCCGTCGTGCGCCAGGCGAAGCCCAGTGTCCGTAGCCCGTCGGTGGCCATTTGCTCCGATACTTCCTGTTGCGTTTGGCGGGTCTCTTCATCAAGGCCCGTGCACCGCTCCATTACCTCCTCAATCGCACCTTTCACCGCGACGACGTATTTCCCGCTGATAGCAGGCATCCCGGTCGGCTGACCGTCTTTTACTTCGTGCAGTGTCGCCATGATGCGGGTGTCGGAGCTAAACGCTTTTTCCGCCTGTCGTGTTAACTGACTTTTGAGCGTGTCAATATCGTTGCCGGCGCTGTATGCCCATTTAAGGAGCGCCACCTCAACCGGATCCCCGATTTCTTTGTGAGGCTCCTGGTCGGTGTCGTAATCTGCATTGTTGCACAGGATACCGGTCAGCATCAACAGCCGGCTGTTTTCTGTTGCAGGCAGTTCCTGGTCACCGTCAACAACAGCTGCTTTCCGGGCAGCGGCATCAATCTGAAGCGCAGCGTACCCCTCCGGTGTCTGGATGGCATGGACTTCGATCCGGTTCTGCGTGAGTGTGCCGGTTTTATCGGTAAAAATAACGTTGGTGCTGCCCAGCGTTTCTACTGCCGACAATCGTTTGACAATCACCTTTTTTCGGGCCAGCCGGAGCATGCCGTAGGCCAGCGCGATCGTTGACACTACCGACATCCCCTCCGGAATGGCGGCAATGGCCAGCGCTACCGACGTTTTAATGAGCGATTCCGTTTCTTCGCCACGCAGCAGTCCCACACCCAGAAAGAGGATGGCCAATCCGAGCGTCACCCAGATCAGGACTCTGGCCAGCGAATCGAGTTTTTCTTCGAGCGGAGTAGCCGTCCGTTCGGCTTCTTCGACCATCGTGGCAATTTTGCCCAGTTCGGTATCCTGCCCGATGCCGGTAACGACCGCCTTCCCGTTGCCGGCCGTCACGGCGGTACCCTTAAACAGCCGGTTGTGCTGATCGCCCAACGGTGCATCGGCTTCGGGTATACCAGTCTCCTTGGCTACCGGCAACGACTCACCGGTAAGCGACGATTCGTTGACCTCAAGCTGGTTAATGTCGAACAGGTTGGCGTCGGCCGCCACCACGTCGCCGGCTTCCACGATCAGTACATCGCCGATGGTCAGCTCTTCGGAGGAGATTTCATGAATGCGACCGTTGCGCAGCACGCGGGCGGGGGGCGTGTCCATTTGCCGGAGCGCTTCCATCGACTGCCGGGCGTTCCATTCGAGCACAAATCCGGTGATGGCGTTAATCAGCACCACGGCAATGATGGCCCACCCCTCAACGGTATCTTCCAGCACAAAGGAAATGATGGCCGCAGCGGCCAGAATCCAGACAATAACGCTGTTAAACTGCCGGACGGCGATCTGAAAAGCCGACTCCCGTTTGGCTTCCTGAAGCGCATTCGGGCCATGTTCGTCAAAACGCTGCTTTGCCTCAGCGTCAGTCAATCCGCGCTGCAGATCGACCTTAAAGTGCGCGGGTAAATCAGCTACCGGAATCTGATGCGGTAGCATAGGGGGATTGGAAGCCATGGTTGTCATAACGCGTGTATAGAAGTAGTACTAAACTAACGGGATTTGGTATATGAAGATTAGTAATGTGGCTTTAAATACAAATTTGTCACTACTTGTTACTGTATAGTGCATATCGTGTTAAGTTTTAGTAGTTTTATTCATTCATGTAATTCCGTAATCCGACAAGATCATTATGAATCCTGCAATACCTTTTTCCATGCATACGGATGGAAGCAGGCCTGCCGAAGCCACGATCCCTACCTATGTCTATGCCGTCGTTTTTTCGTCGCTCTGCATTGTCTGGGGCTTACTCTGGGACATCATGTGGCACACCAGCATTGGCCGCGACGGCCTGCTGTCGCCGCCGCACCTGCTGATTTATGTCGGCGCGATCGTATCCGGCCTGTTCTCGGGCTACAAAATTCTGGACCTTACCCTGCGGCGGAATCATCCGGAGCGGGCCGGAGCCGTGCGGTTCTGGGGCATCTTCTACGGATCACTGGGGGCGTTGTACTGCGTTTGGGGCGCCATTGCGATGCTGACCTCCGCTCCGTTCGACGACTGGTGGCACAATACCTACGGACTGGATGTCCAGATTCTGACGCCGCCGCATACGGTACTGGTGCTGGGAATGATGTTTGTGCAGTTCGGGGCGATGATCGGCGTACTGGCCGTTCAGAACAAATTCCGCGACCGTGCACCCGAAACCGAGGCGCAGCAACAGCAGGCACAACGCCTGAAGGTACTGTTCGGTATTTCGGCCGGTCTGCTGCTGGCGGTGTTGTTTACGCTGCTGTCGGAGCAAATGGGGCGTTACGATGCCCACAGCTCGTCGTATTACAAGACGGCGGCCATTTTCTTCCCGATTTACCTGCTGGCCGTTGGCCGGGCCTCGTTGCTGCGTTACCCGCTTACGACGATTACGGCCGTCTACATGCTGGCTATGCTGATTCCGAGCTGGATTCTACCTTTTTTTCCGGCAACGCCGAAACTGGGACCGGTCCTGAACCCGATTACCCACTATCAGGCATTTGTCTTTCCGCAGCTCCTGATTATTCCCGGTTTTCTGCTCGATAAACTGATGCACCGCTACAGCGGTAAGGTCAATGACTGGCTGCTGGCATTGCTGGCCGGTGTGCTGTTTGTGGCGGTGTTGTCGGTAGTACAGTGGAACATGGGCACATTTCTGCTGGAGTCGCCGCTGTCGCGTAACCGCATTTTCCTGTCAACATCGTGGTATTATGGCAGTGACCCGACCTGGGAGTACCGGTATAAGTTTTACCCCAATGATGAGGACACGCTGCCGGTATTTCTGAAAGGCATTGCCATTGCTATGGTCTATGCCGTGGCGTCGGCCCGGATCGGTTTGTGGTGGGGCAACTGGATGAAGCGGGTGCAGCGTTGATGTGTTGTATCTTTTTTGTCATGCTTTCCTCCCCCTGCCCCCTCCAAAGGGGGAAAGCTCCGCGTGCTGTTCCTTACGGAGTCAAAGCGCCGGCCGGTTTCCCCCTTCGGAGGGGGTTGGGGGAGGCTTTTTAAATAAAACAATAACATTCGTTACCGAATGAAACCATACATAAAACTAGTCCTTTTCCTGATTTGCCTGCTGCCGGTTGCGGTACGGGCGCATGTCGGCAGCTCGGGTGTGATTGTCCAGAAGCAGGCCGGTAAATACCAGCTGCTGATCAGCGTGAATCCGCCGGACGTAGTACCCGGAACCGCTAAAGTTACGGTCATCGTGGAGAGCGGCGAAGTTCATTCAATCATGGCGCGGCCGGTTTATTTCTGGTCGGGTGATGAAGGGGCGCCGTCGCACGATGAGCTCACCCCGGTCAAAGGCGCTCCCGGCCGGTTTGAAGGCGTGGTCTGGCTGATGGACTCCGGATCATCGAGCATCCAGCTGGAGCTGAACGGCCCCGATGGTAAGGAAATGGTCGTTGCGCCGGTAATGTCCATGGCAACGGCGCAGCGCGATATGCCTGCGGGAACTGGTGTCGTGCTGGCCATTCTGGGCATATTACTCGTTATTCTGATGGTGACAATCATTGGGGCCAGTACTGCAGATAGTGTCATTAAGCCAGGGGCGGCCGCACCGGCGCGGCTGGGGCGTAAGCGGCTGATTAGTATGGGTATTGGTGCATTAGTACTGGTCCTGATGCTGACCGGCGGCCGGTTCTGGTGGAACAGCTGGGCCGATAATTATCAGAACCGCCAGCTGTATAAACGCACAAACATCAACACGACCGTTGCCGTTAAGGAAGCCCAGCCGGTGCTGACGGTGCAGATTGATTCCAGCGACTTCAACAAACGGAGCCGCCGCCGCATGGTGAGCTTTATCCTGCCCGACCACGGTAAACTGATGCACGTTTTTCTGGTCCGGACGCCCGGCCTCGACGCCTTTGCCCACCTGCACCCCGACCGGCGCGATACGCTGAACTACGAAAGCAAACTGCCGAATTTGCCGGGCGGTAAATACCTGGTCTACGCCGATGTCGTCTACCGCAGCGGTTTTGCCGAAACGATGGTGGATACGGTAGCGATTCCGTCTGTAAAAGTATCGGCGGCACAGGCGGCAGCCCGTACCCAGACCGACCCAGACGACAGCTGGCTCGTGACCGAACCCATGGGCGTGAAATCAAACGCAATCGGTAAGCTCCATCTCGATGACGACATGGTGGCCTGCGGTAAGCCGTCGGCCAGTGTGAAGCTGGAGGATGGCTCAACCATGTTCTGGAACGATAAACCGGGGCCGGTCCTCGAAGCCAATCAGATGTATACGCTCCGGTTTGCCGTGGCGGATGAAGCCGGAAAACCAGCTAAACTGGAGCCGTATCTGGGCATGCAGGGACACGCGGCCATTGTGCGCTCCGACGGTACGGTGTATATCCACCTGCACCCTGTCGGGACCTACTCAATGGCGGCGGAAGAAACCATGCTGAACCGCATTGCCGATACAACCCGTTCGTTCAAATACCCCAATCCAAAGCAATTCCGCGACAGCATTGATGCGTATGTCGCGAAGCTTAAAACGTTACCCGAAGCCGAAAAAAACAAACTACTGATAAGCAGTATGCCGGCGATGAGCCATGCGATGAAGGCCAATAACATGGTTGAATTTCCGTATGCGTTCCCGCGCGCAGGGCATTACCGCATCTGGGTGCAGGTAAAACGGAATGGCAAGGTACTGACCGGGGTGTTTGATACGCAGGTGAAAGAGGCTCTGATGTAAAAAAGCGGGTTTGGCCTGAACCGTTTCGGGCCAAACCCGCTTTTTCAGGTAATATGAAGTATGTTTTGATTCTCTGGCTGTCGCTGCTGACGATTACGGCCCCGGCCCAGGTGCTGCGGAAGCGGACCGTAAAGCTCATGGGCAGCCGCTTCGATATTACCATTGTCGGCCGAGACTCGCTGACGGCTGAAAAGCGCATTGACGAAGTTATCGCGGAGGTGACCCGCATCGAATACCTGATTTCGGACTGGAAGGCGGAAACGCAGGTTTCGGAAGTAAACCGGCAGGCCGGCATCAGGCCGGTAAAGGTAGATGCCGAGGTCTTTGCCCTTGCCGAACGGGCCATTGCGCTGTCGAAACTGACGAACGGCGCGTTTGACATCAGCTTCGCGGCTATGGACCGCATCTGGAAATTTGACGGATCAATGACAGCCATGCCGACACCGGAAGCCATCCGGAAATCGGTCGAAAAGGTGGGTTACCGGAAAATCGTCCTGGATAAAAAAGCATCCACCATCTTCCTGACGCAGAAAGGCATGAAAATCGGTTTTGGCGCCCTCGGCGAAGGCTATGCTACTGACCGGTGCCGCGACATGATGCTGGCCAAAGGTGTTCAGGCAGGTATTGTCAACGGCTCGGGCGATATGAGTACGTGGGGCAAACAGCCTGATGGTTCCGACTGGCAGATTGGCATCACCAACCCGTTTCATAATGACACCCTGTTTGCCGTTGTACCGCTGAAGGGAGGGTCGGTTGTGACCTCGGGGAGTTATGAAAAATATGTGGAGTTCAACGGCAAACGCTACGCCCACATCATCAACCCGGCAACGGGCTATCCGGCCACCGGGCTGTGCAGTGTCACGGTGTTTGGGCCAGGCGCCGAACGCGCAAACGGCTTCAGTACCTCACTGATGGTACTTGGCAGGGAAGCTGGTCTCCGGCTCATTAACCGCTATCCCGCCTACAGCTGCATCATGATCACCGACGACGGCCGCGTCTTCACCTCCAAAAATCTGAAGTTGTAAGGCGACTCATGTATCACGGAATATCATTCCGTGTACAAGTTTAATAACAATCCGTCCGGATTTGATTCCGGGACTGGTAATAACTCACGGCCTGACCGGTCCGGTCCCGGCAAATCGTATCGAGAATGGCCAGCACATCTTTCTGCATGGCCAGTGAGCCGCACAGCATCAACACACCGCCTTCCGCTAATACCCGGCCGATTAACGTACGGTCGCGGGAAATCAGATCGCTGACGTACTGTCTTTCTCCCTCGCGCGAAAGGGCGACCGCGAGGGTGTCCAGCCTTTGTGCGGTGAGCTGCTGATCCAGAAACGGTTGGTAGAGGCCAAGCGATGCCTGGTTCCGGAAACCGCAATACAGGTAGCAGGGCGTCTGCGTCGTGTTCTGGCTGATCATACCGAGAAACGGGGCAATGCCGGTACCGTTCGAAATCATGACAACGGCCGGCGTGTTGACCGGAAAATGAAAGTGCGGGTTGCCGACAAGACGGGCGCGGATGGTTTCGCCGGCCGTTAACCGGTGCAGGAATCCGGAACCCAGCCCACCTTCGTGCAGCCGGACACTGAGCTGTATCTCATCACCCAGAATCCCAATCGAATACAGGCGCTCCCGATGGTCGTTAGCGGGGTAAATGGCCAGCAAATCGCCGGAGGTAACGCGGGCGGCCGATGGGCTTTTCAGCCGGATCAGGAACGTATCGTCGTTGGCGTCTGACGCAGAATGGGCCGTTACCTGTAGCGTGTCCAGCGTAGCCGGATCAATGGCCAGCGTTTCGGCCGCTACGTCAATCGGTATGCCCGCCTGCTGTGTCCATGCCTTGGTCCACAGACCAAATTCTGCCAGCGATTTATCATTGACGGTATGCACATCGACCAGCGGGGTAGCCCAGGGTTGCTGCTCCAGCCGGTTATGCACATCGAACGCAAATTTGCAGAAGTCCGGATAAGCCGTTGACCCGAAGCCGACTACCGAATACCGCAGCGGATTCGGCTGGGAGACGGTCGGGAGCAGGGCCTCGAATTTAGCCGCATTGGTTGGTGCGTCGCCCAGCCCGTAGGTCGAGGTCAGGATGATCAGATGCTCTGCTTTGGGGAAGGTCCGGTACTGGTTCAGTTCGGCGAGCCAGGCTTTTTCACCGCGCTGCACCAACTGCTGATGCACGAGCTGCGCAAACCGGTACGTGCTGCCATTTTCTGATCCAACCAGAATAATAAACCGGCTTTCGTCGGCCGTATGTTGATTTTGGGTCCGTTTTCCGCGCCGTTTCAGCGTAATAGCAAAGCCGGAGTAGATGAAAAACAGGATGTTGGCCGAAGCAATGGCCAGTATCAGGGCCCAGAATGTATTAGTCCGGCCGGTGTGCAGGTTCAGGCTCAGCTGGCTTAGCACGAGCGCCGTCGGATAGGGCGATTCGGTCAGCACATCGCCGGTCACCTGATTGACGGTGATTTCGCGATCGTTTAGTTTGAGGGTGTAATAGTCTTCCGCATCTTCGGAGAACGGGAAGGCAATGGTTTGCACATCGGCTAAGCGGGTGCTTTTAAAGACCGGCAGCTCAGCCAGCGCAAGAGCCGGTTTCGTCCGGATGGCGTCCAGATCAACGTCCAGCGACAGAACCTTTGTTGGTAGTAATTCGAAGCGTACCACCGACAGGTAGGTGCCGGTCAGGGCGATGATCAGGATGACCACGAGGGATAACCGGCCGAGTGTGACGTGGTAATACTGTGCGAAGTTTTCCTTGACAATCCGGGTGAAAAAACGCCTGACACCCCGTTGCCGCTGAATGATCAGGACCGTCCCGGAAATGGCAATGAGAACGAGCAGAAAGGCGGTCAGCCCCATCATAAAGCGACCGGCTTCGTGGTAGAACAGCGAGCGGTGCAGGGTTGTAACGGTCTGGAAAAACTCACTTTGCGCCGAAGGTTTACCCAGTATCTTGCCGGTTTTCGGATCAACAAAGGCAGTCAGGTTTTTGCCATCGTCGTCGGTCGCCTTGATCACCACAAACCGGTTATGATCGACGGAGAGTTCACTGATGTCGGGAAAGGCTTTTTTGAGGACCGGCAGGGTTTCGGCCAGCGTAATCTGGTCAACGTCAGCTGACCGGTAAGGCTGCTGTTTTTCCAGAATGGGTTCAACCGCAAGGATGATGCCGGTAACGGAAGCCAGTACCAGCAATAACGAAGAAGATACAGCCAGTAGTAAATGGCTGTATCTCCAGATTGAAATAGTCATTGAGTAAATCAGTTGTTTGCACTAAAGCGCACGTAGCGGATATAGCCCGTTCCTTCGCTTTTGGCCGCGAGGCTTTCGGTCGTCAGCGGAATTTCCAGATCGTTTACGTAGTACTTCTTATCCTCCACGGCGCTTTCGAACCGCAGCTTATACCCCGCATTTACTTTCGCATTATCAATGTCGATAACGCTGACGGTGCGGTCGCCGCCCGCTACCGACGCACCGGTAATGGCGCTGATGTTAGCTGGCTTTTTGGCAAAGGCCTTGTGCCACTCCTTTATGTCCGGATACCATTTTTTGTCGGAGCCCAGCACGTAGAGCGTCTTGTCGTATTTACCTTTCGGATCAATGATCGAGATGACCATATAGGCCCCTTCGCCCATGTAGTTCGTCATCTGAATCATGCACTTATACTTTGTCGTTTGCGCCGATGACGTCGCGGGTTTTACGAGCAGTAAACCCAGCATGAGCACAAAAATGCGGCAGATCGCAGCCATATAGTTATTTCAGGAAGTTAACGGATACTTTGTTTTTTGTCAGCGATTCGTTTTCGCTGGCCAGGTCGAAGGCGGTTTCGTTGAAGCTGGTCTGTGCTTCTTTTTTGGCACCGATCGACAGCAGATACTTCAGCATGTTATCGTCCTGCGACACCATGGCGGCTTTGTGCAGGGCGGTCAAGCCTTCTTTATTTTTAGCGTTGATATCAATCTGAAGGGCTTCCAGTTTTTTCAGCAGCTTAATGTCGTTTTTCGTAACGGCTAAATGATAAAGCGTGTTGCCGTTTTTCTGCGGTGCCGCCAGCGAAACGCCTTTGTCCTGCAACAGTTTCAGCTTCGCGTCGAAATCGGCAGCCTGCCGCGGGGTATATGACTGAATCAGGTGCGCCGCCAGATTGTCGCCGCTCTGATCAACTACCGCCACCGAGGCACCCTTACGGATCAGGTACTGCACCACCTCCGGCGAGTTGCTGCGTACTGCCATGGTCAGGGCCGTAAGTCCCTTCTGATTGGCCTGATTGATGTTTTTCACCTGTGGCAGCAACAGGGCGATGGTGGCTGTATCGCGGTTTGTTGCCGCTGCGTTCATGAATGCCGTATTCCCCTCGGCATCGGCTTTGTTTACGTCAACGCCTTTGCCGATAAAATAGGTAATAATCTCTTGCTGACCCGGGCGGCGGGCAATGGCGTGCAGAACCGTTTCGCCTTCCTTGCCGGTTGCCGTTGGCTTGAGGCCGAGGCTTTCCAGATATTGATACACCTCCAGATTAGCCGAGCTGCCGCGTCCGCCCTGACTGGCCATCAGCAGCGCATCGTTGGTGGCCGGGACGCCACGTTGCAGCAAGGTTTTGAGCACCGTGATGTTGCCGCCACGGGCCGCATAGGCGAAGGCATTGCGGCCGGCCGCATCTTTGCTTTTAATATCCAGCCCTTTAGCCGTGAAATAGTCCGTTAGTTTGAGCTCCTTGTCGTTGGCAACGGCTACCAGCAAGGCATTGGCACCGTCGTGGTTCAGGTCTTTTTTGAGATCGGCCCCTGCTTTCAGGCAAAGGTCATAAACAGCGGTATTTTGCTGACCACCGGCGGCGGCAAAGTTCAGGGGCGTCATGCCGTGGCTGTCACCAACATTGGCTTTTGCTCCTTTGGCAATCAGAACCTCCATGATCGCGGTGTTCCCCCGGCTTGCGGCCCAGTGCAGGTACGTCCGGCTGTCGTGCGTGATCTTGTCAACGGCGTTGCCGGGCTGTTCGAGAAGGTATTTGATGGTTTCGTCGGGAGCGCCTGCATTGATGGCCATTACGACTGGATCAAACGAGGACGGGTTCAGCTGCGACGGGCTGTTGCCTTTTTCCACCTCTGCTTTCACCTGACCGACATCCGGTTTGTTGCGCCAGAATGCCTGATCCAGTAATGTATTGGTCTGAGCCTGTGCCGATAAGGTAAAGATCGCTGCAATCGCAACAAGTAGCTTTTTCATGATCGTAAGCCGGTGAAATGCCCGTTTATATATGCTTGTTATTTAGACTAATTATAATGTGATGCAAATATAGGGGCTCCGGCTGAGAAAAAAAGCAAATACTGACAGAAATCAGGGAAAAGGGGAGGAATGAATGATGATGTGCGGGCACTGTTTGCTGACAGAGCCCGCTAAAATGAATAGACCACAAAAACGAATGCACCACACAGGTACATAGAAAACAAAGATTTCTGAAATACTTATGTGCTCTATGTGCCTGTGTGGTATGATACCATGTAATGCCTGCTGAGGGCTTTCCGTAAGATTATAAAATGGTGGTAGCTGACAGGAAGATATCGCTTCCCGTATGTTCAGCATCCTTACTGCCGCCCGGGCTCGATGATGCGTTTGGCGCGAAGGAAGCGCTTTAGCTCATACTCATCAAAATTCGGGGCCGACGGGCTCATGCTGCTGATCCGGACTTTGCCCGACGCATGGATAAACTCGTTGTTACCGATCCACATGCCTACGTGTACGACACGCTCCGGTTTTGCCTGAGTGGCCTGTTCACCGAAAAACAGCAGATCGCCGGGGCGCATTTGCGAAAAGTCGCCGTTTGGTGTCTCAACGGGTGCGCCCTCGTATACCTGCTGCGAAGCGTCGCGCGAGAGTTCAAGGCCGTTGAGGCGGTAAATAGTTTTGGTAAAGCCGCTGCAATCCATGCCTTTAACCGACGTGCCGCCCCACAGATACGGAATGCCCATCAGCGTCTTTGCGGTTTTCACCACCGACGTTTCCGTTGGTTTAGCGGCGGCCAGCCATGTTTTCAGGGGCTGGGCGTCGGTTTTAACGATATAGCCGGTGCGGCCGTCGGGATAACGCACCTGATAGAATTTCTTGTCTTCTTTTTCAACTACCAGCTGATCGCCCGCTACCAGATCCGACACCGTCTGCGACTCGCGGTCGGGCTGGCTGTAGCAAAAACCGAAAGGCTGGGTATAGATCACTTTGTCGGCCTGTTGCCAGCGGTCGAACTCCGCTTTGGTCATGCGCTGAAAACCACCGAAATCCACCCAGGCAATGTATTTGTCCTGCATTTGGGCGAGGTACCAGCCCCGTTCCTTGTCCCAGATCCGCAGCGGCATACCAAGCAGTGCCTGGGTGGCCAGTTCAGCAGCGTCGCGGGGCTGCGAGCGGAGATTGGCGACCGACACGTTAACCACACCATACACCTGCTCGCCAAGGACGGGCGCAGGCAGTTCCTGAATCTGGTCGGCCACGGTAGCGCCTTGCTGCCGGAGTTTAGTCAGGAGGGTTTGGTGAGCCTCGGGCAGGTTGGTTTTGCCCTTGAGCGTCCCTGCCGAATCAACCTCAATCTGGAAAATCGCTACCCGTTTGTCCGGGGCGTATTGTTGCCGGACGGCATCAATCGTCTGGGGTACCGTTTGGGCCAGTGCCGCTCCTGACAGGCAAAGGGCTAGAAAAAGGGCTTTTAGTCGGGTCATTGCTGCTTATCGTACGTCACCATAAACTTCCGAAGGTCGGGCCGTTCGGGGCGTTTGCGTTTGACATCATAGTCGTACACAACGCGGCCCAGGTTGGCCAGAAACGGATAGCCGATGGTATTGTAGTCGTATTTATCGTCATTAAAGATACCATCTGAGTTACAATAAATAACTGCCGACAGCATAAATTCAACGCCTTTGTCAAAATCGACGATGTAGGCATTGTCGAGCAGGTAGCCGTATGCCCCGCCGATTTTATTGAAAATCCGGATATTCTGCGGAATCTTTCCCTTGTTATCGCCGAACATAAAAAACTTGCCCGAGCTGTCGTGCAGGCTGGTATCCGCCCCGTAATTCGGGTAAGTGGTTTCGCGCGGTAACTGCGACATATACTGGTACAGAAACCGGTAGTCGTCGGTTGTCAGGTTGAACCGGCGTTTGGCCGGCACGGCCTCAGGAAACATAACTGCCCGGAGCATTTCCTGCTGATCGCCGAGGGCGAAGGCGTTCTTTTCGGTAAAATCGAAGGGCTGCCGGATCAGCGAGTCATTCCGCATAAACCCGGTACCCCGCCGGATGCTGCTGTCAGGTGTAAATGATTCGGCGCAAACCTGTGCCGGTTGGGCGTAGAGGGTCTGCCCGTTTTCCACAAACCGGACCGGGTTGGTCTGCCGGTTCTGATCAGCCGTCATCGACACCGACAACCGGTGCAGCATGCGCGTATCGCGGTACCCTTTCTGTTGCAGCTTCGTATTGAAATCGCACTGCCCGATAAATTCGTAGAGCCGGTTGAAGGCGTCGTTACTGCTAACCAGAAAAATCTTTTTGGCGTAATGCGCCACCGACGGCAGTCCGCTGGCCGACGACGGATCTTTGGTCGTAGCCGTCTGACGGGCATAGGCAGAATCCGTCAGCATCGGAGTATTGGCCGTCAGGGTGGGGTATTTGGCTTTCAGCTCGTTTATTTTTTCCAGAGATACCAGAACGGCGGGAAATTTTACCGTACTGGCCGGATAGACATAGCGTTTGCGGTCATACCGATAGTAGTAACTACGGAAAACGGGCCGGTTCTGCGGGTCACGGTTGATCTGGGTATAAATGATCTGCACATCGTACTTTGCGGGGTCCTGCAGGATCGGGCCGAACAGTTCCGGATTTTTGCGTAACAGATCGCTCAGCAGCTTATCGGTCTTCTGCGCCGCCGCTACAATCGGAAAAAGACCGGCGAATAAGATAGCGGAAAGAACTTTTATGAATGATTGCATAGGATCCGTTACTTTTTGGTAAAAAACATAGTCGTACAGAATAGAACGTTTATACTACCTGTCTGACGCTTTCTATTCATGTTGACATCGACCTGCTTAGCCGCTTCGTTTACCGTTATTCAACGCAGCGACCTGTACATACACCTTATGTCCCGGTCTTATCCGCTCAAACTGATCATCAGCCGGAACCTGAACCGGAAGCCCTGCGAATGCGGATTTTATATCAGCTCAGCCTTTCTGCATGGAAAACGAATTCAGACCCGGATAAATTTGTTCCGCCACCCTGATGAGCCCAATGTTTTTGAGTTTGCGTACGAGCATGCCTATTACACGCTGACGCTTCAGGATCTGTCGGCAACTATTTCGGAAATCACCTGCTCTGTGGGTAATTCCGCGCGGTAACGCCGGACGGCTTCGCCTAACCGGTCAATGTCTTCGGGCTCATGAAACGCGCTGATAACAATGCGCGTGTTGGCTTTATCGGCAGCGGTCGGATACGCAAACGAGTAAATACAAATTCCCTGTTTCAGTAAAAACGGATACAGTGCATCATCGTCTGTGTAGAAAACAGGGTAGTCCGGTGCTTGTTTAAACAAACCGGTCGGCAACAACCAGGTTTCGGCCAGCTGAATCAGCCGGCCTAGTTTGTCGTGTGCCTGTTGGTAGAGCGTACCAGCTTCGACATAGGCATTCAGGTAAGCGGGCGGAATGGGGGAGCAGCCGCCGAAAAACGCCGTGTGCCGGAGTGACGCAACAGGCTCCGCGCCGGCCAGGACAACACCGCCGGGCAATCCCATCGCTTTGGCCAGCGACGCCGTGACCACTACCCGTACGCCCGCCGGTTTCGGCAGGTGCTGCCAGATACCCCGCCGCTCGTGGCCCAGTACCCCCAGTCCGTGCGAGTCGTCGACTACTACCGTAATCGGCCGGTTTGTCGGCAGGCTAGCCATCCAGTCAAAGAAATAAGCTTCTGACCGGACGGCATCCAGGGAGTTAACCAGAATCACCACCGGTCCGTCGCCCTGCGCCAGTAATGCGGGCAGCCCCGCCACCCAGTCGCTGAACGGACAGCCGGGTAACGAAACTGTTGGCTCGTGCCAGAGCGCGGGGTGCGTATGCGGGGTGTATATAAACGTAACCGGACTGTTCACGCCCGCCCATGCCGAGGGGAGTTTCAGCCAGTTAATCACAGCCTGCCCCGCCATCATGCCCGATGAAAGCGTCAGCGCTGCCGGGGCACCGGCGAAGGCCGCCAGTTGCGCCTCGGCAGGTTCGTAAATGGCCAGCCGCAGGTTGCCGTTCCGCGAACTGCCGAAAACTGTCCCGTAGCGGGCCATTGCTTCCGTCATTAGTTGCCGGAACGACGGATGTTGGGGAAGGCCCAGATAAGCCGTACCGCTGAAAAAAAGATAGGGCTGCCCGTCGAGCGTTATGAAGCGGTCGGGCAGGTGGTCGATGGTATGAAAGGCCTGTTCCATCCGTTATACCGAAAGCAGTTGAGCACCCGTACCGTTTTCGGCGGCATAGATTACCCGGCCATAATCAAACGTTACCCCCGACGCCGGATCGTTGGTAATCAGCAGGGTACCGTCCATGTCAACATAATCGAGCAGGGGCAGCAGCTGACCGATGGCCGAAATCCCGACGCTGGTTTCGTTCATACAACCCACCATCACGCGCAGGTTATTGGCCCGCGCATTTTCAATCATCCGGCGGGCCGGTGTCAGACCACCGCATTTGGTGAGCTTGATGTTGATACCGTGGAAGTAGTTTATACACTTATCCACATCGTTTTCCACAATGCAGCTTTCATCGGCAATAACCGGCAGCACACTATGGGCAAACACCTGTTGCTGGCCCTCCCAATCACCGGCTTTCAGGGGTTGTTCGATAAACTCAACGCCGAGCTGCTGCAATTCAGGGGCGTAGGCAATGGTTTGCGCGGCCGTCCAGGCGCAGTTGGCATCAACGCGGAACGTGGCATCGGTATGCCGGCGCAGTTCGCGGACAATGGCCAGATCGTCGCTGGTGCCGAGCTTGATTTTATACAGCGGCCACGGCAATTCCTGCATCTTAGCCACCATTTTCTCCACCGTGTCGATACCAATGGTATAGTTCGTCAGCGGAATATTGGATGCATCCAGCCCCCAATAGGCGTAAAGCGGTTGCCCGGCCCGTTTCGCCATCAGATCGTGGGCGGCTTCATCCAGCGCACACTGGGCAAACGGGTTCTGTTGCAGCTGGGGGTGCGCCAGCGCCCACAGTTCTTCGGCGCTCTGCCATTGTCCTGACTCAATCAGGGGCCGGATCGCCGACAGGTCAGCAATCATGCTGTCGAGCGTAATGCCGTAGTATTTATTAGACGTTGCCTCACCGAAGCCACGGATCACCCGCCCGTCGGGCAGGGTATACGCCAGCTCAACAATCAGCGACGGCTGCACATCGCGGCTGTCGTGCGCAATGGTGAATGTATGCTTTAACCGGAGATCGTAACGGTGGAAACTAAGTTTTATCATATCGGGTGTCAATGGTTTCTGACGATTGATTAACAAAGATGTTAATTGTCGAAGAAATCGTTGGCACTTATGCTGAATAATTACGTTGCCGGTTTTGCCTTTGCGTCGTAAACCGGATATTTGCGCGGGACTTTTTACGATCTGCATGACCAACCTAATCTTATTTGACGATCCGACGATCCGCACCGCCTTACTGCCTTTCACGTTTACCCGTCCGGTAGCCAAATGCCGTGTGGGTATTCTGACCATCGCGGAGAAATGGGAAAAACGGCTCGGAACAGTGCCGTCTTATCTGACGCAGGATTATCTGCGGGTGACTTTTCCACAGATTGCCGGAACGGATAACCTGTATGTCAACGGGGCGCTGCTGGCGACTGATGCGCTGGCTGAAGCCGTACAGCAACTGGCTGTGGGTCAGTCACTGGTAAGCGCCGACGGGCAGTTGCTGGCGATCCGGACAACGGAGGTTTTCCGTGAGCAGCCGGTGGCCGGTGACGATACGGTAGTAGCAGCCGGCACGGTTGAGATGATGACGGGAATGCCCTCGTTTCTGGAGCATAACGGCCGTCAGATACGTGCCGATTTTGCGTTCCTGACCGCTGGCCGGCAATCACAGCCCATTACCGATCCGTTTACGCACTGCTACGGCACCGAAAATATCTTTATCGAAGAAGGAGCAGTCATACGGGCTTCCATCCTGAATGCCGAAAACGGTCCGATTTATATTGGCCGTGACGCCCGGATCAACGAAGGGTCGGTTGTGATCGGGCCATTTGCACTGGGCGAAAATTCGATTGTGCAGTGGACGTCAAAAATGCGGGCTAATACGTCGGTCGGGCCTAACTGTAAAGTTGGTGGTGAGGTAGGTAACACCATCTTATTTGCCTACAGCGCCAAGCAGCACGATGGCTATCTGGGGGATTCGGTTATCGGTGAATGGTGCAACCTGGGGGCTGATACGAATAACTCAAACCTGAAAAATGATTACGGCAACGTAAAGTTATATAGTTACGCTACGGGGAAACTCGAAGACAGCGGCCGGATGTTCTGTGGGCTGATGATGGGCGATTTTACCCGCGCCGGCATCAGCACCATGTTCAATACCGGTACGGTGGTTGGTGTGAGCGTCAACGTATTCGGGGGCGGATTTCAGCCAAAACATATTCCGTCCTTTTCGTGGGGCGGAGCCGCTGACGGTATTGTCGAATATCGCCTGGAGAAGGCGCTGCACGTAGCCGGAGAGGCCTGCAAGCGCCGGAATCTGGTATTGGGAGAGGTAGAAGAACAGGTGTTGCGGGCCATTTTTGACAAAACCAGACCGGATATTGCGCCGTCTTGATTATGCTTTTTTCTGATATTATCGGTCACGATGAGACCAAACAAACATTGCTGCGGGCTGTTCAGAGCAATCACCTTGCCCACGCACTGTTGTTTGACGGGCAGGCGGGGAGTGCCAATCTGGCGTTAGCGCTGGCGCTGGCAACCTACGTAAACTGCGAAGACCAGCAGCCGGATGATGCCTGCGGGCGGTGTGCCTCCTGCGTCAAAATGAACAAGCTGGTACATCCTGACCTGCATTTCGTTTTTCCGGTGGCCAATCTGGCAGGCAAAGGAAAAACCAGCGAAGCCTTCCTGGCCGACTGGCGGAAGTTCCTGCTGGATTCGCCGTTCAAAACCCTGCCCGACTGGCTCGATTCGCTCGGGGCCGACAACAAGCAGGGCAATATCTCGGTCGAGGAAGCGCGGAACATTCTCCAGAAACTCTCGCTGAAATCCTACGAAGGCCGTTACAAGATCATGGTGATCTGGCTGCCGGAGTTCATGAACGCGGCTTCGGCCAACGCGTTGCTGAAGGTGCTCGAAGAACCGCCGGAACAAACGCTGTTCCTGCTGGCAACCAACCAGTCTGATAAGCTGCTGATTACAATCCTGTCGCGGACGCAGCGGGTTTCGGTCCGGGCGTTTACCGATGAGGAGGTAGCGATGTACCTGCGGCAGCAGCTGAATCTGGCCGAAGGGCGTGCCCGTCAGCTGGCTTTCCTGGCCGATGGCAACATGGCCGACGGGCTGATGCTGGCCCGCACCGAAGCCCGGGAAGGCGAACAAGCCAACGACCGGCACGTCTGGTTCGCCGACTGGATGCGCACCTGCTACCGGCAGGACCTGATTGCACTTGTCAAACATGCAGATCAGTTCGACGGCTACAGCAAGGAAAAACAGAAAGGCCTGCTGGAGTACGGCTTGCGTCTGTGCCGTGATCTGTTCCTCTGGAAGCAGGGCGCTGAATCCTTGCTGCGGTTGCCGGAAGAGGAAACGGTTTTTGTGAAAAACTTCTCAAAGGTCCTGACGATCGCCCACATCGAACGCATCATCGCCGACATCAACGAAGCGCTTTACCACCTCGAGCGGAATGCCCGTGCCAAAATGGTTGTGCTGGATATGTCGCTGACGTTTACGCGGTTAATCCGGACGTAATGTACCCCATCCCAACCCTTCCCCTGAAATCAGGGGAAGGGCTTTTGCTGCGTCTTTCTCTTGTTTTCGTGATGGGTAATGTCTTCCAGATCTTCCATCGGACGCATCGCGCTCACACCCCTCCCCTGATTTCAGGGGAGGGGCAGGGGGTGGGGTAAAAAGCGCTGTTAATCCGTTGCTTTGCCTTGTCTTTACGAAAAAATAACAGAAAATTAACAGCTAAAAAGACGGTAAGCGGTATATGTGCGTTTCTTTTGAAACATGAATACTGATCCGCCTGCCGCAGCATGCGGCCTGTTGATCCGGTTACCGTACAGAAGAAAACAATGGCCGGGCTAATGTGTTGTTAGCTGTCAGGTGGCCACAAGCGTAATGAAAGCGTCGAAGCTGAAAGAAAAACAGCTGATCGGGACAACTGATCTTGTCGATTTTCCCGATCTGGGTTTGTGCGATGTACCCGCCAAAGTGGATACCGGAGCGTTTACCTCCGCCCTGCATTGTAAGGAGGTTGAGGTGATTCAGGACGGTACAAAAACGCGGCTGAGTTTTTATATCATTGACCCGAGCCATCCGTTGCCGAAACGCATTTATTCGGATAACTTTACCAGAAAAATGGTCCGCAATTCTTTTGGCCACGCCGAAATGCGGTATGTCATCAAAACAAAAATCGTTCTGTTTGGTCGTATCATAAAGACCGAATTTACACTGGCTGACCGGGAGCGGATGCGTAATCCGGTACTGCTGGGCCGGAAACTTCTGCGCAACCGTTTCATCGTTGACGTTTCTCTAAAAAATCTATCGTTTCAAGCCAAAGGCAAAAAGCTGTAAAGCACAATGGCCCACAGGTACCGGCCGTTATACATGGCTGCCCGACACCATTTCTTTACTCAACAAAGCTCCGGAACTCATGCGAATCGCAATATTATCGTCTAACCCTGCGCTGTATTCAACACGGCGCCTGGTCGAGGCCGCACACCAGCACGGTCATGAAACTGAGGTAATTAATTACCTCAAATGTCAGATTGTGATCGAAAATGACCGCCCTGCCCTGTTATACGGCGGCAAAGCCCTGAACGAAATCGACGCCATTGTTCCGCGGATCGGCGCGTCAGTGACGGACTATGGCTGCGCCATTGTGCGGCAGTTTGAGATGATGAAGGTCTTCACCACGGCCAAATCGCAGGCCATCAGCCGGTCGCGCAACAAGCTGCGGAGCCTGCAGGTGCTCTCGCGGGCGGGCGTCGGCCTGCCGAAAACCGTGCTGGCCAACCACCCGAAAGACGTGGCCCAGCTACTTGAGCTGGTAGGTGGCCCGCCGGTTGTGATTAAACTGCTGGAAGGTACGCAGGGCATCGGTGTGGTGCTGGCCGAAACCATTAAAACGGCCAAATCAACCATCGAGGCGTTTACGGGGCTGAAGCAAAACGTACTGGTTCAGGAATTCATCGGTGAGTCGAAAGGGTCGGACATCCGCGCGTTTGTGGTCGGCACGCAGGTGGTCGGGGTCATGCAGCGGCAGGGCGTCGAAGGTGAATTCCGGTCAAATCTGCACCGGGGCGGCAAGGCGCGGGCTATTGAATTGACGCCCGAGATCGAATGGACGGCCATCAACGCGGCGAAGGCACTGGGTCTGAAAGTGGCCGGTGTAGACATGCTGATGTCGGATCGCGGCCCGCTGGTGATGGAGGTCAACTCGTCGCCGGGGCTCGAAGGCATTGAAAAAGCCACCGGCTGTGATGTGGCCAGCCAGATTATGACCTTCATTGAGGAAAAAATCCGGGCGGACGAAAGCGATACGGTGGGCGTTTAATGCGTGTGTTTGCGTTCACTAACCCGTTGAAACATTCGGGGGCGGAAACGGCTTATGGTCTGTATGAAAACTGCAATCATAACCGGAGGAGCACAGGGAATTGGCCGGATTACGGCCCTCAGACTGCTGGAAAAAGGATACGCGGTCGCTGTGTGGGACACCGACCCTGACGCACTTGCTGACATAAATAAACAACTATCGGCTAAGAATGCCTTTTTCGTTTCCTGCGATGTCTCGTCGGAAGAGGCGGTAAAGGACGCGGTCCGGAAAACCCTGACGCGCTTCGGACGCATCGACGTACTGATCAATAATGCCGGTATCGGTATCGAAAAACCGCTGGCCGATTTTACGATTGACGACTGGAATAAGGTGATCGGCGTAAACCTGACCGGTGCTTTTCTGTGCGCTAAATATACCGCCGAACACATTGCCCGTTACGAAGGCAGTATCATCAACATGGCGTCAACGCGGGCGTTTCAGTCGGAGGCCGACACGTTTGCCTATTCGGCGTCGAAAGGCGGTTTGGTGGCCTTGACCCATTCGCTGGCTGTGAGCCTTGGCCCTGCTATTCGTGTTAACTGCATCAGCCCCGGCTGGATTGATGTCTCGGCAGTGAAAAAGCCGGGTGAAGCCCGTCAGGAAGACCTGCGTCCCGAAGACCACAGCCAGCATCCGGCCGGCCGCGTCGGTACGGCCGATGATATTGCCCGTATGGTGCTTTTCCTGATCGACGACGAAAATGACTTCATTACCGGCCAGAACTTCACCGTCGATGGCGGTATGACGCGGAAAATGATTTATGTGTGAGGTTGTTTGTAAGTTTGTGTATCAAACTACATTCTCATACTGATCAGACTGCATGGATGCTGACCTGAAAAAAGCCATTGTCCGGATGCCGCAGGGCGAAAAAGATAAACTGCTGCTCCGGCTTATTGCCAAAGATGATATTCTGGTAGAGCGTCTTGCGTTCGAACTGGTCGAGCATAAGGAGACGCTGGATACGCGTCGTGAGATCATCAAATCGGCGATTAACCGGCTGGCAAAATCCAGCTATGACTGGCCGGGCTGGGCAATGATGGACATGCGGTCGCTGAGCGGTGATATTACGCGGCATGTGAAGGTTACGAAGGATGCGTATGGGGAGGTGGAGTTACAACTGCACATGCTCAACTCGTATTTTGATGAACAGACCGACTTGCTGCGGTTCTATAATTCGCGGTCGGACAAAACGGCTGAATACATTGCCAAACGCACCGAGCAACTGCTCAAGAAGCTGAACAAGCTCAATCCTGACTACTATATTGACTTTGAACTATCGGTAAACCGGCTGCTGGAGCGGGTGCATGCTTTTTGTCCGGCGCCCTATGCCCGCCAGCTGCAGCTGCCGCACGAGTGGGTGTATTGAAAAAAGTAGTGGCACGACTCTGACAGCAACGGCTGCCGGTCGTGCCACCACTGGATAGATAGCACTGATTAAAACTTCGGACACGACAGCTGCCGGGCGCTCTGGCGGGTGCGGCGGGCGCGCTTCTCAATCGGGTCGAAGGTGTATGAAATCGAAATTTCGTGTGAGCCGCCGCTGGCAAAGCCCAGTGTTGAGACCGTCGCGTCGTAGCTATAGCCAATCGAAAACTTATCGGCGCGATACCCGATCAGGAACGCCAGGGCATCGTGGTTATTAAGCGACTGATTATACCGCTTGAACGGCAGGCCACGGTAATAAACCCCCACCGTCATCGGCGAGTAAGTCAGGTAGGCACCCAGATCAAGCTGGTCGTATTTGCCCTGAAATTTATAGAGAATCACCGGCGAAAAACTGATTTCGCGGTCCATCTCATCACCCCGGCCGGTAAAGCCTAAAAGCGGAATCCGCAAACCGGCATGGATATTGCCTTTTATTGGCAAGCGGGTGTTATCACCGACAAAAAAGCCCTGCGCAGGCCGGTTAATGTGGCTGGCGGTTGCGCCGATCCACGCCCAGTCAGAATAATAAAGCCCGCCGACCGTAAAATCAACGTAACTGTTTTTTGGCGATGGCTGCAGCACAATCGGATCGGAAGTCGGGTTGCCCGTGTACCCGCGATTCGTAAACTGATCACCGAAAGTTAACCCGAAATAGTTTAGATTGCGGTTTACGTAGGATGCCTGCAGGCCTAAACGCAGGTTTGCTGCTTCGCTTAGCCGGAGCTGGTAAGAATACTGGCCGGCAATTTCCGTCGACCGGATCTGACCCTGTCCCTGGTTATCGTTCAATACATAGAAGCCGACGCCGCTGTTGATGCCTGGCATAAAGTGGTCAAAACCAGCAGATGAAGTGACGTAGCTCGTGATGGATGGCCACTGATTGCGGTAGTTCACCGTCAGGCGCGGCGCCAGCGCAGAACCCGCAAACGCCGGATTCAGATAAAGCGGAGCGGCATACCACTGTGTGAACTGCGGATCCTGTGCAAACGCTAGCCGAACCAGCAAGAGTAGCGTACCAGTCAAAATGTATTTTTTACCCATAATAAATGCTTCAGCACAAAGAGTTTGCCAAATCAGGGAAATAACGAAGAATCTGCAACGAATTGCATATGATTTGACGTAAAATAATTCGCTAAATGTAAAGGTTTGGTTTCAGTTAAACACCCGCCCGAACATAAAATTTTGCGTCTTTCATTTCGTTAACAATAACGTAGTGCCCCCTTTAACTGTTATGTGATTTGTGTAATTTAGGCCAATTGGGAGCGGTAAACAGTTTATGTCAACAAAGACTACACTCAACTATATTCTTGGACTGATCATTTGGTTGGGCATACTCCCGGGGATCAACGGGGCACTTGCACAGCTTACCGGTCCTCCTCAGAACGTGACCGTTTTACAATCGTTCAGTATCACGGCACAGGGAAGTTTATGCTCACCGACCGCCAATACGGCGTGTGGTAGCGGAGCCGTCACCTTTACCGACTCACGGACCGATGTAGTCGGCTGGAGCTGGCAGTTCGGCCCCTCGACGCCCGGCAGCGGGACAACCACACCCGGCAGCAACACCGGCGTAACGGCTACCACCCGCACGGTAACGCATCAGTTCAGCAGCCCCGGGATGCAGACATTTATTCTGACCAGAACCTTAGCCAACGGGACAACACTGAACAGTACGATTCCGATTACGGTCGGGCAGTCACCCGATTCGTTTACCCAATGGCGGACTGATACGACGATCTGTAAGGGTGAAACCTTAGTGCTGGACCCTTATCAAGGTACTTCGCCGCCTGACTATACCTACAAATGGGCCCCGAGAGGGCAAACGACTCAGACGCTGAGTGTTACCGAATCCGGTTGTTATTCGGTCGAGGTTAAGTCAGACGGCTGTCCGTATGAAGACCTGATCCACGTGGATGTGTGTTTTGAACCGCCCGGATCACCGTCGGCCAAGTGGTACTTCGGCAGCAACGCCGGTCTTGACTTTGCGGGAGGCTCACCACAACCGCTGACCGACGGGAAACTGAAAACCCTGGAAGGGGCTTCGTCGATTTCCAACAGCAAAGGCCAGCTTCAGTTTTATACCGATGGTATTTACATCTACGATGCCGACGGCAATATTATGGCCACTGCCCCCGGAACGGCTTCTGCCTTGCTGGGGGGGGATCAGAAATCAACGCAATCGGCGCTGATTGTCCCGAAACCGACCTGCCGTGGCTGCGAATATCTGTATTACGTTTACACCACTGCGGAAGTAAACGGTACCAAGCAGCTGACCTACAGTATTGTTGATATGCGGGAAAATGGCGGCAAGGGAGCCATTACGGCCGTTAACCTGCCGGTCTCCAGCGACCCGACCAAACTCAGTACCGAACGCTCAGCCGCCGTTCAGAACGAAGCGGATACAACATACTGGGTAGTAACCCATGACTTTGGCAGCGATGTATTCCGGATTACGCACCTGACCCGCAGCGGTACACCGACCCAGACAACGGTTTCGGCCGGTACCTCGCAGACAAACGTAGCGCAGGCACAGGGCTATATGAAGTTCGGGCCTGCCATCAGTACCTCGGCAACAGGCGGAACGGCCACGCCGGGGGCGTCGAATACGGCCATTAAGCAATTGGCAGTAGTCGTGCCGGGTGTGGTGCCGGGACCGCCGAACAACATGGTTGAACTGTACGAGTTTGATACACAAACAGGTAAGTTAACTTACAAACGAACGGTTGACCTCGGACCGGCTCCGCCTGATGCGTATGGGGTAGAGTTCTCGCCCGACGGGACAAAACTGTTCGTAACGTTATTAGGTAATCCCTCAAGCGCTACGAATGCGTCCTCCTATATTGTACAATACGACCTGAAGCAAACCGACCCGGATGCATTAACGGCTTCCCGTACCGAAATTGCGACCAGTACCACGCAGCAGTTCGGTGCGTTGCAGGTGGCTACCGACGGTAAAATCTACGTCTCAGTGCCAGGCTCAACCTCGCTGGGCGTTATCGAAAATCCGAACGCTACCTTCCTGGACAGTCTCCGGTTCAACATCAACGGACAGGATCTGGGCGGTCGTCAGGCGCAGCTGGGTCTGCCGAATCAGGTCATGAACTTTACCCAGCCGCCGAGCAGTAGTCCGGGATTGTCGCATGAAGGGGAATGTGTGGGTGAAGAAGTTCAGTTTACGATAGGGCCATTTTGTCAGAAGTTGAAGGAAACGTATACGTTGGATTTTGGCGACGGAACAGTTCCTAAATCATTCACCTCGGCTCAAACACAGACACACGTCTATCGACAGGCTAACCCTGCGGGATATATTGCAAAATTAACGATAGTGACACGAAAGAATGCACCTCAGGGCCAGGTTGGTGATATCTGTAGTGTTACAACTGTAGTGGACACTGTAAAAATTTATGATAAACCTCAGTCATTCAGTTTAGGGCCTGATCGAATTATTTGTCAGACATCGCTTGATCTAGTGATAAATACGACAGCTCAAAATTATGTTTGGATACGGAATGGGCGGATCATAAGCCGCAATAAAACATATACGGTCACACAGACCGGTACGTATATTGCCTTTGCCTATAATAGTACTGAATGCCCGAAATCTGATACAGTTCAAATAGAACTAACAGCACGAAGACCAAGAGTTTCACCAAGTACTACTATTTGTGCTGGCACATCTACAACATTAACCGTTAGTACTCCTTTATATGAGAAATTTTTGTGGAGCACAGGAGAGAGAGAGAGGACTATTAACGTTGCGCAGGCTGGTGTTTATTCTGTGACAGCATCCTATCCAGATGTGAATGGAGGAGGTGAATGTAGTTCGGTTGAGAGTATTACAGTTGGTACTCTACCAAAACCACGCCTGACAGCTGCGTTAACTCACCCCACAGGTTGTACAACCCTTGACGGTGCCATTACCCTGACACCGACACCGGCGGGTACGTATACCTACGTGTGGACGCGCGCTGACGGATCAGTATTGCCTTCGACGGCAAACCTGCTGTCAGCCGTTTCGGAAGGGACCTACAAAGTCAAGGCCACCAATGCTGCCCAGTGTACGGTAGATAGTTCGTTTGCGCTTGTCTCGCCGGCCAACCCGCTGAAAGCGACACCAACGTCGATGTCTGCGCTGTGTAGCGTACCAAACAGCGGCAGTGCGAACCTGACGATTACGGGCGGAACGCCGACAAGCTTTGCCTGGCGGGATGCTACCGGTGCTATTGTCAGCCAGACGCAACCGTTTACCGGCGCGGCTGCGGGCCGGTATAACGTCGAAATCCGCGATGCGGGCGGTTGCCGGTTAAGTATTCCTGTTGTGGATATCGGGCTCGATACGCGCGGTTTTGCCGATCTGCCGCCGCTCTCACAAGCCTGTATCGGCGAGGCATTGTCGCTGACACCGGCGGGGGCTAATGTGCCGGGGAACACCTTTACCTGGAGTACGGGTGCAACAACGCCAACCATTTCGGTAAGTGCGCCGGGCTCGTATTCGATTACCATCCGCAATACCCTGAACGGGTGTATCGGCAGTGATTTTACAAATGTAACCTTCAGCCCGAAACCAACCGTATCAGCGGGCCCGGCCTTATCGGTTTGTGTCGGCGTACAGCCGGTACAGCTTACCGGTAATTCGCCAACGGGCGGGGTCTGGTCCGGAACGGGAGTAACGCCGGCGGGCAGCTTCACGCCGAGCGCCGCCTATGTATCGACTATTATTACGGTGACCTACTCGGTCACGCAGAACGGCTGCGCCAATGCAGCCACGAGGGCGGTCAGTGTGTTGCCGCCGCCGCAGGTAAATGCCGGTCCGGATGTGGAATTCTGCGCCAACCAGCCGCAGTCGCTTTCGGCAACAGGAACCAGCGGAGCCAGTTTCCAGTGGTCGAACGGAACGGCCGGTGCCATCCTGCGACCGGTATCGTCGGGGACTTATGTGGTCACGGCTTCACAAAACGGCTGTTCAGTAACCGACGCCGTGGTGGTACGGGTGAAGCCGGTTCCGCAGTTCTCCTTTACCAAAGAAGCAGCCATCTGCGTGGGCGACGGGCAGTCAACGACCTTGCTGGTACGGGGTACGCCGGACCTGACCTATTCGTGGCCGGATGTTGGTTCGAGCTTGTCGGCCATTACGGTCAACCGGTCGGGCAGCTACTCGCTGATTGTTACCAACACCGATAATTGTGTGGTCAGGGACTTTGCTAATGTAAAAGACCTGTGCGAGGCGAGGGTATTTATTCCGGAAGCCTTTACGCCAAATGGCGACAGTCAGAATGATGTGCTGCAGGTGTTCAGCGCCTACACGACCGACTTTGAACTGAAAATCTTTAACCGGTGGGGAGAGATCGTCTTTATGACGACCAATCCGGCCGAACCCTGGGACGGGCTTTATAAAGGCGTTTCGTATCCGCCGCAGGTATATGCCTATGTCGTAACCTATGGCAGCCAGTATTTTCCGGAACGGCCGAGGGTTACCAAGCGCGGTTCGGTATCGGTTATCCGGTAATAAAACAGGCCCCTTTCTGTTACGGCAGAGAGGGGCTTTTTCTGTATGAACGGGCTGCCTCGGGCGGCTTTTTTTATGGGAAAAACCGCCTTTTTTTTGTATATTTGACTAGGTAAGCGTGCCTGAAATAACCGTTGTCAGTACGCTTTTATACCACAGGAAACATGCGAAAAGATATTTTAAAAGGTACCAGCGACAGCATGTCTAATTCGGAGAAAGAAATTGAACGGGCGCTCCGGCCGCTTTCGTTCGATGACTTCACCGGGCAGGCGAAGGTGCTGGATAACCTTCAGGTATTCGTGATGGCGGCCAGGCAGCGCGGCGATGCACTCGACCACGTGCTGCTGCACGGTCCTCCGGGACTGGGTAAAACCACGCTGTCGCACATCATTGCCAATGAACTGGAAGCCAACATCAAAATGACTTCCGGACCCGTACTGGATAAGCCAAGCGACCTCGCCGGCCTGCTGACCAATCTTCAGCCGAATGATGTGTTATTTATCGATGAGATTCACCGGCTGAATCCGGTTGTGGAGGAATACCTGTATTCGGCGATGGAAGATTATAAGATCGACATCATGCTCGATTCGGGTCCGAATGCCCGTACGGTACAGATCAAACTGAATCCGTTTACACTCATCGGCGCAACGACGCGGGCGGGTATGCTGACTTCGCCGCTGCGGGCCCGCTTCGGGATCAGCTGCCGGCTGGAATACTATGATGCCAAAATTCTGACCGGCATCGTTCAGCGGTCGTGTGCCATCCTCGGGACGCCGATTGATGAAACGGGTGCCTTTGAAATTGCCCGCCGAAGCCGTGGAACCCCGCGTATTGCTAATAACCTGCTGCGCCGCACGCGTGACTTTGCGCAGGTAAAGGGAAACGGGTATATCACCGTCGGTATTGCCGAGATGGCGCTGACTGCACTTGACGTAGATCACAATGGCCTTGATGAAATGGATAACCGCATTTTATCGACCATTATCGATAAATTTAAGGGCGGACCGGTCGGGTTGTCGACGATTGCCACTGCCTGTGGCGAAGAAGCAGAAACGATTGAAGAAGTATATGAGCCGTTCCTGATTCAGGAAGGCTATCTGAAGCGGACCTCACGGGGGCGTGAGGCGACCGAAAAGGCGTACCATCACCTGGGTGTGTTGCCTACTTATCGTACTGGCGAACTGTTTAATCAATGATCGTATCAGGAGCAAACAACCTAAGTTTGTTTGCTCCTGTAAGATCCAACGTTACTGAGCTAAAACCTTACTCCGGTAAATACAGTCGATTACTTCTGACATTGCATTGTCGACCAGGAAATAATAGATATTTTTCCCGCTCCGACGGATTTCCAGAATACCTTTGTCACGCATGTTGATCAAGTGATGAGAGATCAAAGATTGCTCGGCGTTCAGATTTTTATAAATCGTAGATACGTTGAGTTCTTTGTTTTCCTTTAGCATCTGAATGATCTTGATGCGTAGCGGATGTGCCACGGCCTTTAGCACGTAAGCGGCACGTTCAATACGTTTGTCGTCGTCCATCATTTTTTCCATTACCATATCCGTAGAACATTAAGGTGCGTGCGCGAATGAAAGATACTACTTATTCTCATACAACTGTTTTTTGATGTCTTTTGTAATCGAAAACATTATTTAATGGGACAATGTGTCACCTGTTGTATTGAGTTATAAATTAATATGACCGATCGTTTAACATCGTCAGTTAGTTATACGAAATAACGCCTGATCTGGATTTAAAATTTTATATTTTTTTACCACGCCACCCAATTAAGGATACTCCAGCTAAAACAAATGCCGTTCCCAGTAACTGTAATGCCGTAATTTTTTCGCCTAAAAGTACGGATGCCAGGACAATAGTAAAGACCGGCCCGATGCTGGCTACCAATGATGCATTGGCTGATCCCACGCGCTTAATACCTTCAGCAATCATAAATGTCGGCACAACAGTTACGAAAACAGCCATAATGGCTGTCAGTCCATAGATTGGTGCCGGATAGCTGGCGAGGGTGAAGCCGTTCTGAATCAGGCAGTGGATAACCACCGGAATGGTTGCCGCAATCAGCGCATAGCATGTATACCGCTGCGAGCCCACACGGGCAATCATTGAGTCACTGCCGACGAGATAAACCGCATAGACCAGCCCGCTCAGAATAACCCAGAAAGCGCCCAGTAAAACCGCATGGTGATCGCCGAACTGAATGTGGGGAGCAAACGCAATCAGAATGCCGAGATACGTCAGGGCCAGGGCACCCCATTGCAGCCGGCTGATGCCACGCTTTTTGGTGACGGCATTCATCAGCAACACAAACGTCGGATAGGTGAACAACAGAATCCGCTCCAGACTGGCCGAAATGTAGACCAGACCAATAAAATTAAAGTAACTGGCCAGGTAGTAACCTGTGATCCCCAGAAAGAAAAGCCATAACCATTCACGAACCGTGAGCGGGGTAATCGGAGCGCGCTGCTGCTGATAAAGGGCAATGCCAACGTAAAACGGCAACGCAAACAGCAGCCGCAGCGTCAGCAGCGACAACGCATCAATGTGATACTGATAGGCCAGTTTGATCAGCACGCCTTTCAGGGCAAAACAGAACGCCGCCAGAAAAACGAACAGAACGCCCAGCCAGTAGCGGATTCGGGAAACCTCCATATAAAAAAAACAGCCGATGGCTATTGGTCCGGAACGGACGGCCATCGGCTGCAACTAAGGTGATAACTGTATTATTTCTGCCGGAAAAAGAGCGTTATCGGTACACCGTCGAAGCCGAAATGCGCCCGGAGCTTGTTCTCCAGGAAGCGTTCATAGGATTCCTTAATGTACTGTGGCAGATTACAGAAAAATACGAAAGTCGGCGATGGCGTCGGCAGCTGCAGCATGTATTTGATCTTGATCTGCTTACCCTTGGTCGATGGCGGCGGGTAGGCTTCAGTTTCGGGCTGCATGGCTTCGTTCAGCTTCGAGGTAGTGATTTTCTTGTGCTTGTTTTCATACACCTCCATGGCTTTTTCGATTACCTGGAAAATCCGCTGTTTCTCGTGCACCGATGCAAACATGATCGGCAGGTAATCAATCGGCATCATGCGCTGAATCATCTCCTTACGCCAGTTATCGGCCGTTTTATGGTCTTTCTCCACGGCGTCCCACTTGTTAATCATAACTACAACACCCTTCTTGGCCCGGATCGCCTGACCGATGATGTTGAAGTCCTGTGATTCGAAGCCACGGGTCGCGTCCAGCATCACAATACAAACGTCCGACTCTTCCATCGCCTTCAGCGACCGGAGAATGGAGTAAAATTCGATGTTGTCCTTGATTTTTGATTTCCGGCGGATACCGGCCGTATCGGTCAGGATAAAATCCTGTCCGTAGGCGCGGTAGCGCGTGTTGATGGCATCGCGGGTAGTACCGGCAATGTCGGTAACGATGTTACGCTCCTGCCCTAACAGGATGTTAACGAATGACGATTTGCCGACGTTTGGCCGGCCCAGAATTGAGATCCGCGGAATACCGCCGTTTGGATTTTCAATGCCGTCAGTCTGAAAATGGGTGATAACCTGGTCGAGCAGATCACCGGTGCCGCCGCCATCCTGGGCCGAAACCGGATACGGATCGCCCAGGCCAAGGGCATAAAATTCGGCTGCCGCCTGCCGGCGGTCGGCCGTTTCGGATTTATTGGCCACGACATACACCGGTTTGTTTGACCGGCGGAGTACGTTGGCGAAATCTTCGTCGAGGCCGGTCATGCCCGTCATGGTATCAACCACAAACAAGACCACAGTGGCTTCGTCGAGCGCAATTTCAACCTGTTCGCGGATGGCGCCTTCGAAGACATCTTCGGAGCCTACCACGTATCCGCCTGTATCAATGACTGTGAAGTGTTTGTCTGTCCATTCCGCAAAACCGTAGTGCCGGTCACGCGTTACGCCCGATTGGTTGTCCATGATGGCCTGCCGCTGTTCGGTCAGGCGGTTAAATAGGGTGGACTTTCCGACGTTGGGACGGCCCACGATTGCAACAATATTTGCCATAATGTCAAAGGAGGTGATCAGCGAAGGGGGGCAGCCGGTTTGGTTAAAGCAGCCCTGAAACCTTCCTCACGCTATTCTTCATAACCCAACCGCTTCAGCATACGTTCTTTGCTGCGCCAGTCGGGCTCAACTTTTACAAATGTTTCAAGATATACTTTCTTCCCAAAGAACCGTTCCAGCTCCTCTCGGGCCATAATACCGGTCTTTTTAATCATTTTACCGCCTTCACCGAGCAGGATCGAGCGTTGCGTCGGCCGTTCAACCAGAATTTCTGCCTGTACGACAATCATATCTTCCTTGTCCTTAAACGACGTGATGATTACCTCAGAGCTATACGGTACCTCTTTCTTATAGTTCAGGAAGATTTTTTCCCGGATAATTTCGGAGGCAAAGAAGCGTTCGGGCTTGTCGGTCATTTCATCCGCCGGGAAGTAAGGCGGGTGATAGGGCAGACGGGTAATGATTTCGTGGAACAAAGGCTCCAGGTTGACACCGTTAAGGGCCGAAATCGGAAGAATTAACTCTGCCGGGACGTTTTCCTGCCAGTAAGCCACTTTTTCGTCAACCTGTTCCTGCGTTGCCTGATCAATTTTATTGATCAGCAGAATGACCGGTGCATCGGCATGTTTCAGGCGCCTGAGCACATCGTTCTCGTCGTGTTTTTCGAAAATATCGGTCACGAACAGGACTACATCGGCGTCTTCGAGCGACCCGCGGACAAAGCTCATCATGGACTCATGGAGTTTGTACTGGGGCTGAATGATGCCGGGTGTATCCGAATAAACCAGCTGAAAATCTTCACCGTTGTGGGTGCCATTCAGGATACCCATAATCCGGTGGCGGGTGGTCTGGGCCTTCGAGGTAATGATCGAAAGGCGTTCGCCCACCAGCTGATTCATCAGTGTCGACTTCCCGACATTGGGTTTTCCGATGATACTGACAAAGCCGGCGCGTCCGGGATAAGGTTCTTCCTGTCGTTGTACCGGTTCAATTGAAAAATTTTCTTCTGATTCCATTCTCTTGATAACCAATGATTACCGAAAAAAATCCCTCCCGCACAAAACATTTTTGGGGGAGGGCTGTTATTTTTTTTACAAAGGTAGCTTGTTTTTTCAAATATAACTACTACCTTTGCAGTCCAATCAGTTAGATGATTGACGCGAAAATCGCGGGATGGAGCAGTTGGTAGCTCGTTGGGCTCAGCAATGCAACTTCAGCAGAACAGGTACAAATCGCACTTATTTGTATCGGGCGGGTAAAACCGGAAACTGAAGTTATGGGCAGCGTAGTTGGTAACGATTACGTGTATCTTGTCAAATTCGGGGAAGCCGGTAGTGTGGTAATCCCGAGCCAAGTCCTGACTCGTCAGGAAAGGTGTAGAGACTGAATGGCAGGCCCCTACCTCGTCATGGAGAGGGTGAAGAGACAGTCCAGACTACAAATTCTGCATCAGCAGAAGCAACGAAAGTTGTAGTAGCAAGCATAACCCAAAGGTCGCTGGTTCGAGTCCAGCTCCCGCTACTAAGTAAAAAGGCTAACAAGTTCATAACGAACGGGCTAGCCTTTTTTGTTTTTCCTCGGGGATGGAATCAAATAAAAGCTTCCTGCATAACAGCAAATCATATATCTTTATTTTCTTCAAGTGCTGTTGTTCATCATTCATTTATGTACTTAACTCGTCCTACAAACCCTATTAATATCAGTCAACTCACGAGTGACAAATTTGCTTCCATAGTTCAGGGCGAAGATGATACTTGGCTTCATCCTAATGGATCAAATATGAGAGAGTCTTTTAGGCAAACAAACCGAAACCTAGAGAAACTTGGCTTACCGCTCAATCCATTTACGATCTTTATACCCAGATATTTGGACTATACTTTACGGATGAGCTATGACTCAATGCCTTCCAACAGACGTCCTGATATTAGTCAGCTTAGGATGCATGAAGTTATTGGCTCGGTTAATATATACAGAGGAGTACATACGTTTGAAGCAAGGCCGGCTAAAGAGCCGCTTAAGCATAACATAAATATTTCGTATTGTAGAATAGAAGGGGATTTCAACATTAATCATGTAGTTTCAAGTGAGTATCTAAAGCTGTACTGTTGCACTATCAGCCAGAAAGAATATCTCACCAATAACAATAAGGGCCACGCCATTCTCATAAAAGACTCTCAGTTCAGAAGCATTAAAATTGATCTTTTGGCTGGACACTTGGAAGAAGAAATTGTAGAGTTACGCGAACTGACAATAGAAGACGTTACGACTGAAGAGCTTGAAATTGAGTGGTGTAAAGTTGCAGAGTGAGATGGTCTAATTTATCGGCACAGTGAACTTGCTTAACTTCGCAAGATCATGCAGCAACTAAGCAGACCTAAAAC
>NZ_JBYFCJ010000029.1:0-94362 GCF_057652235.1 Arsenicibacter sp. R0_47
ATCGATCAGTTTGCGGATGATTTTAACTCACTAATCGAATTTATGACCATGCATAGGGTTTTATGAGAAAGCCCTGAATACTGGGATTCCTGTAGTAAGAATATCGGACATCAAAAATGGATTCGTAACTACTGAAAATTCCGTATACGTTTCAGAAAAGTTATTTAACAAGGACTTTGCTGTAAATAAAGGGGATATACTCATAGCAATGTCCGGTGCAACTACTGGGAAGTTTGGGATTTATACTGAAGACTTTGTGTCTTTACAAAATCAACGGGTAGGAAATTTAATTCCTCGGTTCAATAAAATATTTTCCAGTAAATTAATCTATTATTTTTTAGGGTTTCTTAAAAAAGAAATTGAAGAAAAGGCATACGGAGGTGCACAACCAAATATTTCATCAAAATTAATAGAAGAACTAAAAATCCCCCTCCCCCCTCTTGCGGAGCAGCGGCGGATTGTGGCCAAATTAGATGAGGCGTTCGGGCATCTGGAGACGCTGAAAAGCAGCCTCGCCCGCATCCCCGAACTGCTCAAAAAATTCCGCCAAACCGTACTCACACAGGCGGTTACGGGGAAGCTGACGGAAAACTGGCGGGATGGTTCAGACTATAAGCCCAATAGTATAAATTTAAATTACAACAGCCACTTACTTGATGTTGTACCAGAGAAATGGCAAACAGCAGCATGTAAAGACATAGTAGAATCTCATATTCTCGGTAAAATGCTTGATCAGAAAAAGAATAAAGGTCAAGCTTTTCAATATTTAAGAAATATAAATGTCAGGTGGTTTCGATTCGATCTTACTGACTTGCAAACAATGCTAGTTACACCTGATGAAAAGATTAGATTTAACGTCGAAGATGGAGATTTATTTATTTGTGAAGGGGGTGAGCCAGGAAGAGCTGCAATTTGGCGAAATGGGTCAAATGATCTAGTTTTTCAAAAAGCTTTACATAGAATTAGGTTCAAAGCAAATTTTATGCCGGACTGGTTTCTTTACAATTTGAAAGTAGATGCAGAAACAGGAATACTTAATTCTTATTTTACAGGAACAGGAATAATGCATCTTACAGCTAGATCACTATCAAATTATACCATTCCCCTTCCTCCCCTTGCCGAGCAGGAGGAGATTGTACGTCGGGTGGAGGGGTTGTTTGGGGTGGCGGACCGGCTGGAGGCGCAGTATGCGGCGTTGCGGGAGCGGATCGAGGCGTTGCCCGGGGCGTTGCTGGCCAAAGCCTTCCGTGGCGAGCTCGTCGCGCAGGACCCCGCCGATGAACCGGCCACGGCCTTGCTGGCCCGCATCAAGGCAGACACCGCCACCACCCTGAAAGCCGCCAGAAAACTAACCACGGCGCAAACCGAGCTGATATTCACCACCCCGTAGAGACGCAACATCTTGCGTCTCCTCTACCGGCAGGCAGGACAGACAGACAGGACAGGCAGACAGGCGGGCAGTGCCTGAAAACAATGGTGTCACCACGACTACCCGGAGACGCAAGATGTTGCGTCTCTACATCCATCCGGCAACGGAATGGCATTCCGTTGTACATACACCAAAAAACAAACCCCCGCCGAACAGCTGTTCGGCGGGGGTTTCCGGTAGTAGGACGTAGCGGGCTCGAACCGCTGACCTCTGCCCTGTCAAGGCAGCGCTCTGAACCAACTGAGCTAACATCCTGCGAGGCCTTAAAGCAGTTTCCTGCCTCAATCGGGTTGCAAAACTACAAAACTTATTCAGTTTGCAAACGGACACGGTAATTTTTTTGTGACGGAATCCGCATCAATAATACTAACCCGATGATAAACAGCACCAGCAAGGCCAGTACGCTGTTGCGCATACTGCCGGTAATTTGCTCAATAAACCCGTAAACGGCCGTTCCCAGTACAATAGACACCTTTTCCGTGACGTCGTAGAAGCTGAAAAACGAGGCGGTATCGGGCGTTTCCTCCGGAATCAGCTTCGAATACGTCGACCGCGACAGGGACTGTATGCCGCCCATGACCAGCCCGACGACCGCCGCCAGGATAAAAAACTGGTTCTGGTTCTGCACAAAATAGGCCGCCGTGCAGATGCCGATCCAGATCGTCACGGCCGTCATCAGGGCATAGGTGTTGCCGAACCGCTCCGACAACCGCGCAAACCCGTATGCGCCCGGAATCGCTACCAGCTGAATCAGCAGGATGGTTACGATCAGGCTCGATCCGGTCATCTTCAGCTCGTCGCTGGCAAAAATGGTCGCGATATACATCACCGTCTGCACCCCCATGTTGTACACAAAAAAGGAAAGCAGAAACCGCTTGATCAGCAACTGATGTTTAACCTGTACAAACACTTTCCGCAGCTCCTTAAAGCCGTTCAGCAGGTAATTGGTGGAAGCGCCGCCGCCTTTTGAGAAACGGGTGTCAGGCAGGATCCGGAACGGAATCTGGGCAAAGCCGATCCACCACAGCCCGACGGTCAGAAACGAAATCCGCGACGCCAGCCCGGCCGAAATACCGCCGAACCATTCGGGTTTCATGATCATCACCAGGTTGAAAATCATCAGTGCCACGCTGCCGATATAGCCCATCGTATACCCCCGCGCACTGACGCGGTCAAACTGATCTTCGGTGGCAATGTCGGGCAGGTAGGAGTTATAAAACACGATACTTCCTGCCCAGCCCACAAGACTCAGCCCGAAACAGAAAATGGCAAACGTGGTGGTCTCCTGCGTAAAGAAGTAGAGCAATGAACAGGAAACCGCCCCGAGGTAGCAGAACAGCTGCATGAAGATTTTCTTGCGCCCGCTGTAATCGGCAATGGCCGTACAGATCGGCGATAGCAGGGCCGTTAGCAGAAACGCCGCCGACACCGTATACGAGAACAGGACCGAGTTTTTGATGGGATACCCCAGAAAGTCAATCACCGGCCCGCCCGCGTCGTTCAGCGCCGTCGACGAAAAGTAAACCGGAAAAATACTCGACACAATCACCAGCGAATGCACCGAATTCGCCCAGTCATACATACACCAGGCACTCAACGTACGGGGGTTATTTTTCATAAAGGGGAATGATTGAATGATGGAATGATTGAATAGTGAATAGCCTTGCAAATTCAATCACTAAATCATTCAATCATTGTCACAGTGACGGTTTAAATTCGAGGTTGGCTTCCTGCTCGACGCCGTTGACGGGGATTTTGTTTTTCAGGACCAGCTTCTGGCGGCTTAGTTCGCCGATGGGGAACACGCCGTTGAAGCCTGTTACCTTCACGTCAACGCCGGTGTTGTCGCTCGTAAATTTCCAGTCGCCGCCGTTGACGATCTGTTTGGTGGTCCGGTCAAGGGCACGCACAATATTGTCGTTGCGGAACTGAAAATCCAGACCAAACAAAACCTGCGTCGTCAGGTTGGTTTGTTGGGGATTGATCACTTTACCGCTCGCATCGGTCAACTGATTAAGCTGCCAGTTGGACGCCGTAATCAGCTCCAGGCGGGTGGCGGTTGAGGTGTCAGGCTCGTTGCCTTGTTTACATTGGCTGAAGAGTGTGCTTACACTAAGTATCAGGACAGGGATGAACCGTTTCATGGCTTTTTATGCGATGTTTCTGGTAAAACACCCCATATTTGGTTAATAATACGCCCAATGGCCTTTTCTGAGGCAATGGACGGGCCTAAGTTAATACTTTTGACGGATCATCTCCATCAGGTATCCAGCAAACGCATGAAGAATCGGTTTCTTTTCCTGCTATATAGCCTCGTTTCAACCACCGCTTTCGGCCAGATTCAGTGCGCCGACCCGCTTTCGTTTACGCCCGTGTCGCAGACGAACCGCATCAACTGGGAGTCGTTTCCGGACTTTACGCTGCCGTTTACCATCGTCTACGGCGGTCCCCGTTTTTCGGCCGTTCAGGGGCAACCGCTCAAACACGGATTCAGCCACATTGTGTTCGTCCGCGACAATGAGTTCGGCACATTTGTGAAACCCGCTCAGCGTGCGCTCGAATGGTCGGGTTTTGCGTTCGGGCTTAACCAGCCGTGGGAGACTGTCGAAAGTCCCTGGAACAATAACCTGACCGCCTACCGGACCAAATGGGACCGATGGCTGTCGGATGCGTCGGGCGGACAGACCAACGCTCAGGGCAAATTTAACCTCCAGAGCAGCCTGCTGATGGTGGATGTGGAGCGCGTGCAGGAAACCGATGCCCGGATTCTGACGCTGAAAACCGATCCGAATACCCCTGCCCCGTACCGGCAGCTGTCGGACGCGGCGTTTCTGGACCGCTACAAAAAAGACATGACCGCCCTCTACGGCGAGTCGCTGCGCTATATCCGCAACCGCGCCGACCTGAGCCAGATACCGATGAGTACGTACAGCGACGTGCCGGTCCGGAATACTTACCTCAACGTACCCGGCAATACCTGGGCCGACTGGACTACCAACCCCAACCGCGTGCATTTTCTGACGAAAGACACCACCAACACGGCTAAAGTGGGCGGGCCGCTCTACGATCAGCTCGACTACCTGGCTCCGTCCGGCTATTACTACTACGATTACACCAGCGCCCTCGCCCCCGACTACCTGGCCTACCTGCTGTTTCAGGTGGAGGTAAACCGCGCATGGAGCACGAAGCCGGTAATCCCGTTTGTCTGGATGCGCTACCACGATTGCTGCGGCAACTTCCCTAATTTCATCCAGCCGTTTATGGCCGAAGCCACCGCCATTTTCCCGTTTTTCTCGGGCGCAAAAGGACTTTGGCTCTGGGAGATTCCGGCATTTGAGCAAACCCGGCAGGATAATTATGCGGCCTACGAGCACTTTATTCACGGCCTGTACCGCCTCTCCCGCTTTGCCAACATGTTTCAGGGTACCTACGAACTGGTCATCGAAACGCCCGCCCGCGACCTCATGGACGCCCGTAAACCGGTGTGGCGGGGGGTTGTTAACGGGAGCAAAATCCTGATTGCGGCCCAGAACCCCTACGCCGCCGACGGGCAAACAACCACGATGACGGTAACCTACAAAAACTGGAGCCGGACCATTACGCTCACGGGGCGGCAGGTGTATTTGTGTCAGCACGATCTGTCGGTCATTACCGGTACCGACGATCCGGCGACCGGCCTGGCGTCGCCCGACATTATCCTCTACCCTAACCCCGCCACCGACCAGGTGACCATTACCTGGCCCGCCCGACTGAACAATTCGGCCGACATATCCGTATTAACCGTATCCGGACAGGTGGTTAAACAGCTTACGGCGGTCAGCAAACAAATCGTCGCCGGCAACCATCAAGCCACGGTCCCCGTCACCGGTCTGCCATCCGGCCTCTACCTCGTCCGGTTCCAGGTCGGAACGGCGCAGGCTCAAAAAACATTTTTTATTCATAATCAGTGATTGCCGCAGTGTTCCACGCAATTTGCTCCGTCTGTTCACTCAATCGCACAATCACTCATTCACCAATTGCCCATGAATCGCTTAGCAAACGAAACAAGTCCATATTTACTGCAACACGCCCATAATCCGGTTGACTGGTTTCCGTGGGGTGAGGAAGCGCTGACCAAAGCCCGCGATGAAAACAAACCGATTCTGGTCAGCATCGGGTATTCGGCCTGTCACTGGTGCCATGTCATGGAGCGCGAGTCGTTCGAAAAAGAAGGCATCGCCAGGGTGATGAACGAGCATTTTGTCTGCATCAAGGTCGACCGCGAAGAGCGGCCCGATGTGGATGCGATCTACATGGATGCGGTACAGGCGATGGGCGTTCGGGGAGGCTGGCCGCTGAACGTTTTTCTGGTGCCGGATGCCAAACCGTTTTACGGCGTCACCTACCTGCCCCCGCAGCAGTGGGTCAACCTGCTCAACAGCGTACAGAATGCTTTTCAGGAGCACCGCGACCAGCTGTTTGAATCAGCAGAAGGGTTTGCCAACGAACTGAACATTTCGGAAAGCAGCCGGTTCAGCCTTGCCGCTGCCAATCCGCTGTTTTCTGCCGAAACCGTTGAGGCCATGTACCAGAAACTGGCCGGCAGCTTCGACCGGCAGAAAGGCGGCATGAACCGGGCGCCAAAATTCCCGATGCCGAGCATTTACACTTTCCTGCTCAATTATACCCGACTGACTGAATCACCCGACCGGTCAGCCGCGCTGGCCCAGGTAACACTGACCCTAGACCGCATGGCACTCGGCGGCATTTACGATCAGCTGGGCGGCGGGTTTGCGCGGTATTCGGTCGATGACCACTGGTTTGCGCCCCATTTCGAGAAAATGCTGTACGACAACGGTCAGTTGCTGACGCTCTACAGCCAGGCCTATAGCCTGACCAAACGGCCGTTGTACAAACATGTTGTTTATCAGACGATTCACTTTGCCCAGCGCGAGTTGCTCAGTCCCGAAGGCGGATTTTACTCCGCGCTCGATGCCGACAGCGAAGGCGAAGAAGGAAAGTTTTATACCTGGACCACCGACGAACTCCGGCAGACGCTGGGCATTGATTTCGACTGGTTCGCCGATTTGTACCACATCAAAGAGGAAGGCAACTTCGAACATGGCCGGAATATCCTGCACCGCATCGATACCGACGAGGCCTTTGCCGAACGGGCCGACTGGACGCAGGAGGAAGTTGACATTCAGCTGGCAGCGGCCCATGCACGGCTGTTCAAACTCCGTGATGCACGTATCCGGCCGAGCCTCGACGATAAACTACTTTGCTCATGGAACGGCCTGATGCTGAAGGGACTGGTTACGGCCTACCGCGTTTTTGATGAACCGGAATTTCTGGCTACCGCTATCCGACTCGCCCATTTCCTGCTGCACAAGATGCGCGACCAGCGGAACGGCCGGCTCTGGCACAGCTATAAGCAGGGCCGCGCCAAACAACCTGGTTTTCTGGAAGATTATGCCGCCGTCATCGACGGGTTACTGGCCCTGTACCAGGCCACCTTCACCGAAAGTTTCCTGACCGAAGCCGACCGGCTGACGAAATACGTGCTCGACAACTTCACCGATCCGGACGATGATTTGTTGTTCTTTACCGACAAAAACGGCGAAGAACTGATTGCCCGCCGGAAAGAGCTGTTCGACAACGTGATTCCGGCGTCCAACTCGATCATGGCCGGTAATCTGTATACACTCAGCCTGCTGCTCGACCGTCCGCAGTACGGCGAAAAGGCCGATCAGATGCTCGGGCGTATTCAGCCGTTACTCCAGCCCAATGCCGATTACCTGACCAACTGGGCCGCGCTCTACACGCTGCGGGTGAAACCAACGGCGGAAATTGCCATTGTCGGCCCCGATGCGCAGGCGTTCCGGCGTGAACTGGATAAGCATTTCCTGCCGAATGTTGTTTTCTGCGGCACCGAAAGCAGCAGCCAGTTACCCCTCCTGCAGGACCGGACGACCATAAACGGGCAAACGGCCATTTATGTATGCTACAACAGTGCCTGCCAGATGCCGGTCACAACTGTAGCGGCCGCGCTGGAAAATCTGGCGTAAGGGACTCTCCCGTCTGTTTTGTCATGCTGAGCCTGCGAAGAATCTTTGCCATAGAACCGGCGAGGGCCTTCACTAGCTCAGCATGACAAAAAATAAACTAGAAACCAGTTGCTTACAGTTTGTATCACATAGGGTAAACGCATAAGTTTATACCCTTATACTGCTATCCACACCTGTTTACCAAGAACCTTATACTTACGCTATTCACAGTAAAATATGCACTTTTTATACATGTTATTACACAAATTAAGATGGCGCTATAGTATATTTTAAAATAATTTAATAATTAGCATACTTATTCCACCTCAACCTTAACAGAACAGATTATTTATCATCAACCTAATGGCTTCACGTCGCAAGTTTATTCAGTTGGGTGCCTTGTCGCTCCCGTTATTTGGTAAAGTCTCAGCCGCTTTTTCTAAAAGCCCCCTCACTCCTTCTGCACCGGCTAAACCTGTTGTTATCTCGACCTGGGATAGCGGGGTTATTGCCAACAACGCGGCCTGGGAAGTACTCAAAAAAGGCGGCAAAGCGCTTGATGCGGTTGAACAGGCAGGGATTGCCATTGAAAATGACGGCGGCTGCTGCGTGGGGCTGATGGCAAATCCTGACCGGGACGGCCACGTAACGCTTGACGCCTGCATCATGGACGAACAGGCCAACTGTGGTTCCGTCGCCTTTCTGGAGCGGATCAAACACCCGGTTTCAGTTGCCCGCAAGGTGATGGAACTGACGCCGCACGTCATGCTTGTCGGGTCGGGGGCCCAGCAGTTTGCACTTGAAAACGGGTTTAAACTGGAACCGGACGTCTTGTCGCCGGACGCGGCTGAAACCTATCGCAAATGGCTGAAGAAATCAGAATACAAGCCGGTTATCAACATCGAGAACTCAAAACCGGCTCAGAAAAAGGGCCACGGGCCGTTTGCGCCTTCATTTTTCGATGATGGTACACCAAACCACGATACCATGGGCACGGTTGCCATTGACAGCAACGGCCGGTTATCAGGGATGTGTACTACGAGCGGCATGGCCTTCAAGCTGCGCGGCCGCCTCGGCGACTCCCCTATCATCGGATCAGGGCTGTTTGTCGATAACGAAGCCGGTGCCGCCGTAGCAACCGGTCAGGGCGAAGAAGTTATCCGGGTGGCCGGCACCCACCTGGTCGTTGAGTTTATGCGCCAGGGCATGTCGCCGGAAGAAGCCTGCCGTAAAGCCGTTGAGCGTGTTGTAAAGCGGAATCCTGATAAAGCAAAGGATTTTCAGGTAGCGTTTGTAGCGATCAACAAAGCCGGTGAAGTCGGCGGCTACGCCATCCAGAAAGGCTTCAGCTACACCGTTACCAAAGACGATACCGGCCCGAAAGTCATTAAAGCGAAAAGCTATTTTGCCTGAGGTCAGTGACTAATGGATAATGAGCAATGAATAATGTGGCCTCCGGAGGCATTATCATTGCTCATTATCCATTTTACATTAGTCATTACCCATTGTTCATTTTACATTATGCATTGCTACTGCGGTATTTAAGATTATCCCACCCTGATCGCACAAATTGTGGCCGTTTTTTGTTGTAATTTTGAATCTTTCAAAACTACTCACCCGCTAAGGATTTTTTCTTTACGACTGAGTCATTCGGATTATGCAAACAGCCACGGACATTCTGGACATACAGCGCATCCGCGCAGACTTTCCTATTCTTGATCAGCTGGTAAACGGTAAGCAGCTTGTCTATTTTGATAATGCCGCTACTACTCAGAAGCCATTGCCTGTTTTAGATGCCCTCAGCGGCTATTATGGCGGTTATAATGCTAACATTCACCGTGGCATTCACCAGCTGGCCGAGAAGGCAACTGCCGCCTTCGAAGCAACCCGCCGGAAATTTCAGGAATTTCTGAATGCAGAACACCTGGAAGAAATCATTTTCACCTACGGAACAACCGACGGCATCAACCTTGTCGCCCAGTCGTATGGCCGCTGCTTCCTGAAAGAAGGCGATGAGATCATTATTTCTACCCTCGAACATCACTCAAACATTGTTCCCTGGCAAATGCTCTGCGAGGAAAAAGGGTGTATACTAAAGGTAATTCCGATCGACGACAATGGTGATCTGCTGATCGACGAATACGAAAAACTACTCTCGGAGCGGACAAAACTGGTTTCGGTCGTTCACGTGTCCAATGCACTCGGCACGATTAACCCCGTTAAGACGATCATTGATAAGGCGCATGCCGTCGGCGCGGTCGTACTCATCGACGGTGCGCAGGCCAGCTCCCACATTACCCTCGACGTGCAGGCGCTCGACTGTGATTTTTACGTCATGTCGGCTCACAAGCTCTATGGTCCGACCGGCATGGGCGTATTGTACGGCAAAAAAGCAATTCTGAACGCCATGCCACCGTATCGTGGCGGCGGTGAGATGATCAAGGAAGTAACATTTGACAAAACGACCTATAACGACCTTCCCTATAAATTTGAAGCCGGTACGCCGAACATCGCCGATGTGATTGCGGCGCGGACAGCCCTTGAGTATATTGAGGGACTGGGTAAGGAAAACATTGCGGCCTACGAGCATGAACTGCTGATGTATGCCACTGAAAAACTCGGCGACATTGACGGTCTCCGCATTGTAGGTCAGGCACGGGAAAAGGTTAGTGTCATTTCGTTTGTGCTGGATGGCATTCACCATCAGGATACGGGCGTAATTCTCGATCAGCTGGGCATTGCTGTCCGGACGGGTCACCACTGTACGCAGCCATTAATGCACCGGTTGGGTATTGCCGGAACCAGCAGGGCCTCTTTTGCGGTTTATAACACCAGAGAAGAAATTGACCGTCTGGCACAAGGCATCCTGCGCGTTCAGAAAATGATGATGTAAGAAGCCTTCCGGCTGTTCAGTACCTAGTTTGGCAAATTCTAAACAATGACCATTAACGAAAAGCAGGACGAAATTATTGACGAGTTTGATCTGTTCGACGATCCGCTCGACAAAACACAATACATCATTGATCTGGGCAAAAAACTGCCGCCGATGCCTGAAAAATACCTGACCGACGACAACCGGATCATGGGTTGTCAGTCGAAAGTCTGGCTGGGGGCGGAAAAGCAGGGCGATACGATTCATTTCTTTGCCGATGCCGAACCGACTGCCCAGATTTCAAAAGGCCTGATCAGTCTGCTGATCCGTGTATTGTCGGACGAAAAACCGGAGGCCATTGCCAGCGCCGATATTTACTTTATCGAAAAGGTCGGTATGGGCAATCTGGTTACCTCGCGCCGCGCCGGCGGATTAGCATCCATGCTGGCACAGATGAAGGCCTACGGACAGGTATACGCTACGAACCCCGCATAAATCCGGTCAGTTCGTCTGCCGGAAAAGGGCGGCCACATGGGATCGTCCCTACATCTATCGCATAAATCCGGTCAGGTTGGCTGCCCGCCGGAACTGTTCTTTACAGCAGCCCGAACGCGGCAGACAGGCAAACCGCAAGAAACCATATGAACGAAACAGAACTTAAAGAGCAGGTCGTACTGGCCCTCAAAGGCGTTTATGACCCCGAAATTCCGGTGGATGTCTATGAGCTTGGCCTCATTTACGACATTAAGGTATTCCCGGTCAATAACGTCTATATCCTGATGACGCTGACCTCGCCTTCATGCCCGTCGGCGGGCTCCATCCCGGCCGAAATCGAACAGAAAGTCCGGGAAATCGAAGACGTGAATGATGTTAGTGTTGAGCTCACATTTGATCCGCCGTATTCGACCGAAATGATGTCGGAAGTGGCTAAACTAGAGCTCGGTTTCATGTAATTCCCTGCCGTCAGGCAATTAAAATAAGTATCTTAAACATCAAAAAATAAGTAAATCATGTATCCTCCTCATCTATTGATTCCGATGCGTCAGGACCTGACAAGCGCCGGTTTTCAGGAGTTAACAACACCTGCCGAAGTTGATGCCGCGATGGCACAGACCGAAGGCACTATGCTGATTATGGTTAATTCGGTATGTGGTTGTGCCGCCGGTGCAGCCCGTCCGGGTGTGAAAGCCGCACTGGCTGCCAGCGAAGTGAAGCCAGACCGTCTGGTAACCGTATTTGCCGGCGGCGATCTTGAGGCGACTGCCCGTATGCGGGAGCACCTGTTGCCTTATCCGCCGTCTTCGCCGTCAATTGCCCTGGTTAAGGATGGTGAGCTGGTTCACTTCATCGAGCGTCACCACATCGAAGGCCGCTCGGCTCAGATGATCGCTCAGCACCTGGTGATGGCATTTGAAGAATTCTGCGACAAAGCGCAGGCTTAATCTGCCGGATAGTGCATAAACGCGAAAGGGCGTAACCAGTGGTTACGCCCTTTCGCGTTTATAGCTATAATAATCTCGTTACCAATACAAAACCCTGTATTTGACAGCACCGTGCAGCCGCCAGAAAATAGACAGATAAGGTGTTGTAACAGCCGTCACAAACGTTTGCTGAATGCCATCCCACGTGGGTTGTTCTTTCGGCCAGAAGCGGATCAGAAATTCAGCTGTCAGCAATAACCACACCGCCAGCCCCACCACAGCCACAAAACTATGGCCGCTTAACAGCGCGAACACGCCGGTGGTAAAACTAAAAACAGCACCATAATATTCCAGCACCTGATGCCGTTCATGGCCCATCCGCTGGCGGTATAGCTCAGGGTGACGTTTGTAGAGCAGGGCATCATAGCTGTATTTACGCTCTTCCCGTAACCGGCTGTTCCAGTGCGGTTTACGAACCGGATGCTCAACAACAGCTTCCGGGCATTTACCCATCCTGACACCCGCCCGGATCAGCTTAAACTGTAGATCACTGTCTTCACGCCAGGCAATGTCAAAATCCTCGGTAAAGCCCCCGACCCGTTGTAAGATCGCAGGCAGGCAGAAAAAATTAGCACTCGACAGCTCAGCGCGGTCCATAAAACCCTTACTCCCTCCTGCCATTGACTGCCGGGGAGCACCCGTCAGCTTTACCTGGCCGGAAACCGCCTGCGCTCCCCGTTTAAAGGAGGGCAATACAGCCGGCAACCAATCCGGATGCGGCATACAGTCATCTTCCGTAAAGGCAATAATACGGCCACGCGCGGCCCGCCAGCCCCGGTTACGGGCGGCAGCCGGTCCACGGCGTTTAGCCTGTACCAGATAGCGAGCTTCGATCCCGAAGACCTCCCGGAAGCTCTGTACAATCTCGGCAGTTGCCCGGTCGTCGCCGTCATCCACCACAATAATTTCAAATTGATTATGGGGGAGCTGCTGGCGGCTCAGGGCATCCAGACATTTCATCAGTTGTGTCGGCCGCAGGTATGTCGGGATAACGACCGAAAATTCAGGGTTCATAACGTACGTAGAATTACTTTTCGATAATCAGTGCCATTTTGTGAACAAATCCGGAATATAATTTTGCAACCCCAATAATACACCAAAAAACCAGAAGGTCAATCCGATTTTTTCTGATAGGTTTATAATGGCATTTGCCATTATGCTACCATAATCAGCAAGATAACTTACTGATTATACTCAAATGTTTTTTATTTTACCAAACGGTTTACAAATTCGTTAATTTTCTAGTATGAATGCGCTTATAACAGGAGCCACCTCCGGCATTGGTAAAGCCACTGCCGCAGCACTGGCCCATCGTGGATACAACCTGATTTTATGCGGCCGCCGGACTGACCGGCTGGCCGAAGTGGCCGGCGAACTTGGTCAACAGACAACTGTTACAACCCTGGCATTCGACGTCCGTAGTTATGAGGCCGTCACGGAAGCCATTGCCTCTCTCCCCGACAACTGGAAAGCCATTGATGTCCTGGTGAATAATGCCGGCAATGCCCACGGCCTGTCAACCGTTCAGGACGGGGATGTGGCCGACTGGGATGCCATGATCGACGGGAATGTGCAGGGCTTGCTCTACGTATCGAAAGCCGTCATTCCCGGCATGGTGGCACGGCAGAAAGGGCATATTGTGAACATCAGCTCTATTGCCGGCAAGCAGACCTATGCCAACGGGGCGGTTTATTGCGCGTCCAAGGCGGCGGTTGAAGCGCTCAGCACCGGCATGCGGCTTGACCTGACCCAACATGGTATCAAGGTTACCAACATTGCGCCGGGTGCTGTAGAGACGGAGTTTTCGGTGGTGCGGTTTAAAGGAGACGCCGACCGTGCGGCCAAAGTGTATGAAGGATTTGACCCGCTGACGGCCAAAGATATTGCCGATGCCATCGTCTATGCCGTTACGGCTCCGGCTAATGTCACGATTGCCGATATGACGATTCTGGCCAGCGCGCAGGCCGCCGCAACAACCATTTACCGGAAATAAAACGGCCCGTCCGGCCAGCTACTGGCTGCCGGACGGCTGTTATTTATAGCGTTTCAGTACATCCCGGTCTACTACGTGTTTGCCCTCGAAGGCATCGATCTGTACGTGCGGCATATCCTCTTTCAGCCGGTTAATGTACGCCTCCGGATCGGGCATCTGCTCAATGTACTCATCCTGACGACCATACACATAGGTAACCGGCAGCTTTTCCGCTTTTTCGGCCGGCAATACATCAGTCAGACCGTTGGCAAAGTAGCCTGCCCACAAAATCAGCCGGTCGCAGCGGATCGTTCCGTAGTTCACCCAGCGGCAGGCCGTGGCCCCGCCCTGCGAAAAGCCCAGCAGCGTTACCTTGACCGACGCCGGATCCCGGTCCTGCATAATCCGGGCATATAACGCATCCAGATAGGCCACATAATCGGCTACTTCCTGGTCCCTCGCTTCACGGGTCAGCCACGAAGCGCCCATCCGGCTAAAATCAGCATCGAGGTAAAAGCGCGATAACGCCTCCGGCGCAACCACAAGGGTCTTTTCATCGGCAATGACGTCGAATTTACGGATAAAGTACCGGGCCAGTTGTCCGTAGCCGTGCAGCACAAACCAGATGTTTGTTACCTCGTTGGTCAGCTGCCCCGATCCGTCGCCGCCAAGAGTATAGAAACGGGCGGTACGGGTTACCGGGAGTTGATGTTCTGTAGCCATAATTTGCTCAGCGGCGCTGGAACCGGGAGTGCTGCCGGTCATTTTTGCGTTGTTCATAATGGGTTTTATCGGCGATGTAACACGTGCGTTCGATTTCGGCATATACAGCACCGTCCTTATCCTGCCACTGAATAACAAAGGTCCGGTCCATCTGCCCGTTCCGGGCTACTTCCTGCCGGATTTCGTCCAGGTCAGCGTCTGTCAGCAGAAAACGGGCGTACAGCGTAGTGCGTCCTGGCTTCCGGAAACGGATTTTCGCCGCCTTATCCCAGACAACATACTGGCTTCCCAGAATCCGGTAGAGCATCAGCATGTAGAACGGGTCGGAAGCGGAAAACATGCTGCCACCGAAAATCGTCCCGACGTAGTTGTAGGTCCAGATATTGCGGCGCAGCCTGACCTGCACCTCTTTCGAATCTCCCGACCAGAACAGAATTTTACCGCCCGTTCCAAAAAACATCGGGTACCAGTTCATAAATGTCCGGAACCGCCATGTTTGAAAGGATTCTTTCCGGGTTGTGTGCAAAAAATCAGGTTTCATTCGGTTATTGTTTGTTGCGTTTCCGCAGGAGCTGTAAAGGCGAAAACCTGTCCGGAAAGTGTGTCTAACCCTGATACCGCCTCCGGTCCGAGTTGTTCGCGCATGGTCAGATTCAGGGCTTTCCAGATTTTATGACATCGTTTGGCTTTCACCCGCCCCTCCTCCGTCAGAAAAAGGCCCTGTTTCAGGTTATCGGTCAGCCAGCCATTGCGCTGCAAAAGCTGCAGTTCACGGTTCATACCCGACTTTTCGATATACAGCAGCTGGGCTAATTCGACCTGACGAATGCCGGGCTTTGCAAAAATATACATCAGGAGCCCTGCCTGAGGCAAGGTCACTTCCTCCCCGTTAAACGCCTGGTTATACAGGCTGGTCATGATGCGGGAAAGCATGCGCAGCCGACCCGCAATGCAGTAGTTTTCTGCGTCCATAGACAAATTTAATTCCACAAAGTTGTATATGCAACTTTTATTGTTCAGATTTGACCAGATAACTTAATCTTCCTGAACATGACAGCAATACCCTTATCCGCTTCACTAGCCACCAGCCTCCAGGCCATGGCTGACTTTATTGGTACCGTCACCGGCGAGCAGCTTCACCGCCCGCAGAACGGCAAATGGACCATCGCGCAGGAGCTTTCCCATATCTACCTGGCCGATTATGGCACAAGCCGCCTGCTGAGTGAGGCCGGTCGGGCCACGTGGCGTCCGGAAGCCCGCGAATCGCGCAGTTTTGAGGCGATCAAGGCCGGTTACCTCGAACAACTCGCCCGCTTTCCGGGGGCCAATAACCCGAACACCAACCCAAAACCCGAACTGGAAAGCCTTAGCCCGGCACAATGGATGGAAAGCTGGCAGTCGATGACCACGCAACTGCTGGCGCATGTTGAGGCTATTCCCGAAACGGATCTGGATGCTTATACCGTCTGGAAACACCCGCTCCTTGGGCCGTTTACGGTGCGTGAGATGATTTACTTCACTGATTATCATACGCAGCACCATGCCGACATCCTAAGCAGGAAAGCAATGTAATGGCATGTACGCTGACGTTCACTTCACGTATTTTACCACATAGGCACATAGATAAACATAGTTTTTTTGAAACACTTCTGTGAGCTATGTGCCTATGTGGTACAATTTATCCATCGTCAAACTAATCCAGCCACAAAAAATACAGGGCGGACCGGATTGCTCCGGCCCGCCCTGCTGTTGATAAAGTATGCATCGACTTAGCTTATTGCCTTAGCCGCCGTTAGTTCTTCCGGCTTCTTCGGCGTCGTTTTTTTACCCGAAAACCGGGCAATGATCCGGTCAACGACCAGATATACCGATGGAACGACAACCAGTGTTAACAGTAACGAGCTGGACAAACCACCGATAATAACCCATGCCATCCCGTTTTTCACCTCGGCACCCGCCCCGCTGGCCAACGCAATCGGCAACATACCGACAATCATCGCCAGCGTAGTCATCAGAATCGGGCGGAGACGTTCTTTACCGGCTTCAATCAGCGCTTCGACCACCGGCATGCCTTCTGCTTTCAGCTGGTTGGTGAAGTCAACGATCAGGATCGCGTTCTTTGCTACCAGACCGAGAAGCATAATCATCCCTACAATAGAGAACACCGTCAGACTCTGCATCGATAAGGCCAGTGCCAGCAAGGCACCCACCAGCGCAACCGGAATCGAGAACAGGACGACAAACGGATAGACCACACTTTCGTACAGGGCTACCATGATGAAGTACACCAGCAGGATACCCAGTAACAGGGCCTGACCAAGACTGCCGAACGCATCGGACTGCTGTTCCAGCTGGCCCAGATACTGAATCGAAATACCATCCGGCAGTTTTACTTTGGCCATTTTAGCCTGAATATCGGCCCCTACTGAACCCGATGGGCGACCGACAACCTGTGAGTTTACCGAGATCGACGATAGCCGGTCGATCCGTTGCAGCACGCTCTCACCCGTATTCTGCTGAACCGTACCAAACTGCGACAGCTCAAACGTACGGCCCTGGTTGTTGACAAACGTCAGGTGACTGATGTCATTCGGATTCGAACGGTCAAACTTGTCGAGGCTGATCAGGATATCGTATTCGTTTCCGTTTTGCTTGAATTTAGACCGGTCATCACCACGGTAGGCAATCTGCAGCGCCTGTCCGACATCGGCGGCGCTGATGCCCAGTTGTGCCATGCGGTCACGGTTCAGGTTTACCGTTACTTCCGGTTTCGGGTCTTTCACCGAATACTGAACGTCCTGCGTACCAGCCACCGACTGTACTACGGCTTTCACCTGCGCCGCCGCCTGACGGATTGACGGCAAATCAGTACCTTTTATCGCAATCTGGATCGGCGCCTGCGTACCACCGGCAATCGACACCGGACTCACCGTTACGCGAACACCAGGAATCTGCGCAATTTCGCCCTTCACCATGCTACCGAACTCTTCGGTTGACAGCTTGCGCTCCTTCTTATCAACCAGCTTCACGTTGATGTCCGCAATGTTGCTGTTCGACGATGTAGCGACCCCGTTGTTGGTATACCCCACGTTGGTGAACACATTCGTCACCTCAGGGTGTTTCATGATAATCTGCTCCACCTTTTGCGACAGCTGATTGGTCTGGTAAATCGACGCCGTCGGATCCAGTTCGACGCTGACGTTAAACTCGCCCTGGTCGCTTTGCTGCATAAACGCGGCGCCGATGAAACCACCCGGCACCAGGGCGACCGCCCCGATAAATATGGCAATCGTCAGCAGGAAAATGTATCGCTTATGCCCCAGTGACCAGGTCAGCACATGGCCATAGCCTTCTTTCAGATTATCGAGGAACCGCTCAAAACCAATATTCAGCTTGCCCCAGAGTGATTTCGGATTCAGCACTTCCAGTTTCCCGAAACGCGATACCAGCAGTGGTGTCAGCGTAAAGGAAACTACCAGACTCATCAGGGTTGAGAAGACAACCACGAGCGCAAATTCCCGCAGAATGTTCCCGATCAGACCGGAGGTCATCGCCAGCGGTACGAATACCACAACGTCCACCAATGTAATGGCAAGGGCCGTAAAGCCGATTTCGTTCCGGCCATCCAGCGCCGCTGTCCGCTTGTCTTTTCCCATCTCCATGTGGCGGTTGATGTTTTCGAGTACCACAATCGAGTCATCGACGAGGATACCAACCACCAGCGAGAGGGCCATCAGTGTCATCAGGTTGAGCGAGAAGCCACTCAGGTACATCAGCGCAAAGGTCGGCAGCATCGATGATGGCAGGGCCACCAGTACGAACAGCGACGACCGGAAGCTGTGCAGGAACATCAGCATTACCACCGATACGATTAATACCGCCAAGAACAAGTCATCAACGACGGCATTGGCTGAGGCCAGGGTGTAAATTGACTGGTCAGACGCCACGTTGAACTTTAGTCCCACGCTTTTAAACTGGCCTTCGATCTTCGTCAGCCGCTCACGCACCAGCTTACTCACGTCTACCGCATTGGCATCCGACTGCTTCTGCACCTGCAAACCAACCGACGGCAGCGCGTTTATGTGGTTAATGGCCGTTGCCTTCGCCGTACCGTCTACCACTTCGGCAATGTCACTCAGTAATATTTCACCTCCCGACGGCCGGCGCGCCACAATCAGGCTCCGCATTTTCTGCGTCGTCGAAACCGTAGCGTCGAAACGGATCGAGTACTGACTTTTGTCGGTCTCGATCTGACCGGCCGGGTAACTGGTGTTGGCGGCGTTAATTGCCTGCGACACCTGACCGATCGACAGCCCGTAGGCTTTCAGTTTTTCCTGGTCAACGTTGACCTGAATTTCCCGCTCGCTGCCCCCGATGATGCTGATCTGCCCCACACCCGGCACGTTCGACAGCTGCGGCTTGATTTTATCATCAATGAGGTCATAGAGCTGCGTCGGCGACATTTTTGCCGTTACACCCATCCGGAGTACAGGCAGTTCGTCGGTCGAGAATTTGTTGATCGTTGGCTTATCGACGCCGTCCGGCAGGAGGTTCAGAATCTGATCTACCTTCCGCTGTGCATCCTGCTGAGCAAGGGTGGTGTTTACCCCGTTTTTCAGCTGCATAATTACGATGGAAGCCCCCTCCTGCGAGGTCGATGTGATCCGGTCAAGGCCTTCGATCGACGACAGGGCATCTTCAATCCGTTTGGTGACGTTGGTCTCCACCTCATCGGCAGAAGCCCCCCGATAGATGGTTGATACACTGATTACGTTCGCTTCGAACTTTGGCAGCAGGTTATACGACAGCTGCTTGTAGCTCATGAAGCCGAACAGGACCATGACGGTGAAAATGGTCGTCACCAGCAATGGTCGTTTTATGGCTACTTCGGTTATTGACATGGCTTTACCTTACCGGTGATTATTTCGTTACTTGTACCGCAATCCCATCGCTCAGATTCAGCTGGCCGGTTGTGACCACCTGCTCGCCTGCGGCTAATCCGCCGGTCACCTCCACAGTATCACCGAAATCACGGCCAATAGTAATTACCCGCTGGCGGGCCTTGCCGTTTTCAACTACGTACACATACGGGGCCTTGATACTGGCAACCAGTGCCGAACGCGGAATCTGCAACGCCTGCTGCTTTGATTTCTGCGAGAAATCAACGTTGACAAACGTACCGGCTTTCAGCACATTGCCATTGCTCAGCGTAATTTCGACGGGGTAGTTGTGTTCCTCATTTCCCTGCGGCGCAATGTAGGAGATACGACCTTCGAACTGACGGTTCGGGAACACATCGGCCGAAACCCGTACCGACTGGCCCTCCCGCAGTGAATACACATCCTTTTCGTTCACCAGTACCTGTACTTTCAGGCGGGATACATCCAGAATAGTACCCAGCGATGTTCCGACATTGACAAACTCGCCCGGCTCAATGTTTTTCTTTACAACACGCCCGCTGATGGGTGCCTGAACGGCCGCATCCTGAATCTGTTTTTTGATCTGCTCCGCCTGATTCAGGGCGTTTTTATAATTGTAATTCGTTTCGTTGACCTGAATTTCGGTGGTTGCGTTACCGGCCAGCAAGGTATTGTAACGGGTAACGTCCTTTTTCAGCTTATCCACCTGTAGTTCCGTTGCTTCCAGCGACAGTTCTTTCAGCTTGCTGTCTACCTGCACCAGCGTTGCTCCCTGACGGACAGATGAACCCAGATCAAAACTGACACGGGTTACCTTACCGGCTACGGTAGCCATGATATCAGCTTCCTTAAACGGGATCAGATTACCGGTTTTCACCAGCTGCTGGTCAACGGCCCCTTCCGCAACGGTTGCTGCCGTAACCGGAATCGCCACGTTTGCTGTAGTCGGCAACTGGTTTTTCGCATCAATTACCTTTTTATTGGATGCCAGCCGGAAAGCGATCAGAGCCGAAACACCTACCAGCGCGACAAGGATAATAATGGTTGTCTTTTTCATGATGATTGAGGTCAGTAAAGGGCCCACCCATTCATCGAGCCCGATTCCGGATAATTAGAGTTGGTTATAAAACGACAGCAAAGAACCTTGTGACTGTTCAAGGTCTAACCGTGCCTGATTATAATTGAGTAGTGAATTGATGTAATCGCTCTGTGCCTGGCGGTATGATGTTTCGGCATTGACCAGATCGGTCAATGGTTTAGTACCTTGTTTGTACTGGAGTGTCGTCACATCATAAACCTCCTGCGCCAGTTTAATGTTACGCTCGTCGTTCTGCAATGAGACCTGTGCCCGCTGCAGCTGCGTCTGCGCGTTGTTGAACTGAAGTTCATACGAGGCTACATTCAGGCGCTGCTGTTCCTGCAGAATATTGATATTCAGCGTTGACTGCTTGATCTGGGCATCACGGCGGAAACCGTCAAATACCGGAATGCTTAACCGCAGGCCTACGCTGCCGAAACCGCTGAATTTCCCGAGCGATTCCCAGTAGTTATTGCCCAGTGCCAGCGTACCATAGGCAGCATTAGCACTCAGTTTAGGCAGGTAACCGGCTTTAATCCGCTCCCTGTCCAGATTCTGTAAGGCCAGGTTTGTCTCCAGAATCCGGAAGTTGGTCAGGTTCCGGGCATCAAATCCGGTATTTTCGATCACAGGCACTTTCGTGGTCAACGTGTTATCCGACAGATTCAGGTTCTGTTCCTGCGACATACCCATCTGGAATTTCAGGCGGTTGAGCGCCAGTTTCAGATTACTTTCGGCCAGCGTCAGCTGTGATTTCGTGCTGTTATAATTTACCTCCGTCCGTGTGTAATCGACCGGCTGAATCACGCCGTTATCACGCTGTAACTTCAGAATATTCAGTACCTGCTCCGTCCGTTTCAGGTTATCGTTCAGCAACGCAATCTGCTGCTGCACAACAAATACCTGATAGTAATTGCTGGCAATGGCGTAGACCACATCCTCTTTTGTCAGCCGTGCATTCAGTTCGGCCTTTTCGGTATTGGGTTTTGCCGCCTTGATCCCTACCAGCAGCGACTTGTCGAAAATCACCTGATCAACCGACGCACTGGCCGTTGTCTGGTATTTCGTACCAAATGCAACCCGTGTCGGCTCCGGTCCGAAAATACCGGCCGGCAATACCGTTGTCTGTAGCTTAATGTTATCGGTAACGCTACCGGATGCATTTACCTGCGGCAGATACCCTGCAATGGCCTCCCGGGCCTGCTGATCGGCAATCTGCGTCTGATACCCCGCAATACGGACCGTACCATAATTCTTTAATCCGTAGCTAATACAATCCTTCAGCGACCATCCGGCCGGCTGCGTCTGTGCAGCCGGCTGCCCTGATGTCGCCGACTGGCTTTTTGCACCCAGCGTAACGCCCAAGGCAAGTAGTCCGCTGAGTATGATCCTGGTTTTCATGATTTATATTCTCCGACTCCGTTGACATATCTACTGTTGACATGTCAACAATAACTATAAAAAAAAGTTTAATTCTCCAGATTACCGGCAATCTTATTCAGAATCGCCAGTAGTGTATCAACCTCGTCCGTGGTCAGTTTATTGGTCAGTGCCTGATCAAAGGTATGGGCTGACTGAACCACACGATCGACAATGTTCCGGCCCGCGGGCGTTAGTTGTACATTGTTTTTACGGCGGTCAACGTCGTCCTGCTGAACCCGCAGATAACCATCCCGTTCCAGTGTTTTGATGGTGCGCTGTATACCGGACTTATCTTTCTGCAACAGATTGGCAATTTCCTGCTGCGACATCAGTTCGGTTGAAAAATAAATCATAAACAGGACCGGCAGCTGCTCCATTTGCAGGGTATAGCCCGTTTTCGACAGTTCCCGGTTCACGTGTTTTGCCATCAGGTGAGCCACGTGATTAATATTAAATCCGACCAGCCGTCCTAACTGTTTTGCAACCCGTTCCTTAATATCCTCTGCTGTTGTCGTTGACATGGGACAAAAATAAATACTGTTGACATATCAACCAAATTAATGAAATTAAAGTTTGTAACTTCTAAAAATCCTACAATTAAAAACCGGATACGTAAAACTTTCAGCGAAGTTTTACGTATCCGGTGCTATAAAAGGGGCTAAAATCAAGATCAGGCTACCTCGGGCGTCAGTTCAGCCGGCTGTTCTTTCGGTGGCCGCTGGCTCCAGTAGGTTGCCAGCAAGGAGCCGGTCATGTTCATGATCGGCCCAAATAAGGCGGGGGCCAGTCCTACCGTAGCGACCTTCCCCATCTGCAGGGCAATGCCCGAGGCCAGCCCGCCGTTTTGCAGGCCGACTTCGATGGCTACGGTGCGGCTGCTTTGCTCATCGAGTTTAAACAATCGGGCGGTCCAGTAGCCAAACACAAAGCCGCTCAGGTTGTGAATCAGCACACAAAGAGCCAGCGTCCAGCCAACGGTCAGCAGACTGTCGCGGCCGGCCGCCGTGATAATGGCAACGATCAGGACGATCCCTCCCATCGAGATCAGCGGCATAACCTTATTCAGGATTACGGCCGATTTATGGAAGATCCGGTTCAGGATCAGCCCCAGAATTACCGGCAGGATAATGATCTCCATGATTTCGATCACCATTTTCCAGAAGTCAATCGACACAAACTGCCCCGCCAGCAGTTTCATCAGCAGGGGCGTCATGACCGGAGCCAGCAGCGTCGAAATCGACGTTACGGTAATCGATAGCGGCACGTTGGCCTTTGCGATAAAGCACATTACGTTGGAGGCCAGCCCGCTCGGCGAGCAGCCGATCAGAATCACACCAGCCGCAATTTCCGGCGGGAAATTAAATACGTTGGCCAGCGTGAAGCCCAGCGCCGGCATAATTATAAAGTGAAACACAACGCCGATCAGTACTGCACGCGGCTGCTTTACCACACCCTCAAAATCTTTCAGGGCCATGGTGGTTCCCATCCCCAGCATGATGATCTGCAGCAAAGGAATAATCAGCCTTTTAAGCGGGAAGCCGCCCACACTCGTAAAGAGGCCGGGAAACGACAAGGCCAGAATAACCGCAATCAGGATAAGCAGGGTGTACAGCAGGTTGCTGAGCGATGATTTTTCGTTGGTTTCCGATTTCATAAGGGTTTTGTTAGGAGCTATTCCGTAAAGGCGTTATCCGCAGACTTTTACCGGTTTACGCGCCTTAATCCCGCATCGCCTGCATGTTGGCCAGCACGCCTTCTTTCAGCGAATAGGTCGAAGTGGTAATCTGCTGAATGCCGAACGTCCGGATCAGGTAGTCAATCAGGCAGACGGCGACAACAATCATATCGACGCGCAGCTCAATCATGCCCGGCAACTGCATCCGTTCCGCATGATCGCGGGTCATCAGCTGTTCAAACGACCGGTAAAATTCTTCGAGCGGCAGGTCAAAGGCGGCCTGATCAGCCGGCGGCCAAACGCCCTGACTATGCATATACCACATATCGACCAGCGTATCAAACGACCCCGATGAGCCCACCAGCCGGAGCGGTGCTCCTGACCGCGGGCTGTACTGGTGCAGGGCATTCACAAGCGGCAACAGCTGTTCCTGAAAGTAATCCCGCAGCCGCCGGACCGCCCCGGCACTGATTGCCTGCTTCGGGTCGGGCATAAACCGCTCCATCAGCCGCTGTCCGCCGATTTCAAAACTTTGCTTCCACAGCATCCGGTCCCGGGCACTGATGATAAACTCAACGCTGCCGCCGCCAATGTCGACAATCAGACAGGTATCGTCGGGATTTTTCAGCGCTCCGGACGCTTTTACGCCATAATATATATAGTCAGCTTCCTGATCTCCCGAAATCACCTGAATGCGGATGCCGGTCGCTTCGCGCACGCGGTCAATAAATTCAGCCTGATTCCTTGCCACCCGGATAGCGCTCGTACCGATCGCCACGACCTGTTCTGCCGGAACGTCCAGCCGGTCGAGCTGCTCCCGGAAATAACCAAGTACGCCGAGCGCCCTGCCAATGCCCTCTTCGGTGATAACTCCCTGATTGATGCCTGCTTTACCGATTTTTGCCGGGCGGCTTTCCCGAAACAGGGTTGTCTGCGTTCCATCGGCCGCTTTCTCAACGACCATCAGATGGAAGGTATTTGTGCCTAAGTCAATCACTGCTTGCTTCATTAATGCAAACATACTATCTTTGCACTCCGTTTTTTAGCGAAATTTTTAATATCCGGATATGCTTATAGTAAACGTAAAAGAAAACGAATCAATTGACAAAGCCCTGAAACGCTTCAAGAAGAAATTCGAGAAGACGGGCGTATTGCGTGAACTGCGTTCACGGACGGCTTTCACGAAGCCTTCAGTAAAACGTCGTACTCAGGTTATCAAGGCTACGTACAAGGAAAGAATGTACGGCAAGCACACCGAGCAATAGTCTGTTGATACCGGCGCTCTGACAAACCGACGGATTAGCGCGCAATCACGAACGTTTCGTTGACGCCAGGTACAGATCTTAGAGAGAGCAGCGAGCTATGAAGTTCGCTGCTTTTTTTGTTATGCAGTATAACGCTCCGTTCTGCGGAATCCCGTATTTTCGTCCTTATGTCAACCGCCCCGCAGATCAGTACTGAAGATTTCCTGAATTACATCCGTTTCGAAAAGCGGCTGAGCCACCACACTCTCACGGCATACGGCAAGGACCTGGAACAGTTTCAGCTGTTTCTGGCAAACGAGTTCTCGCTGGCCCACCCCGAACAGGCCGATTTCCGCCAGATCCGGGCCTGGATTGTTACGCTTGTAGAAGCAGACCTGGATAAGACCTCCATCAATCGGAAAATTGCTACCCTCCGGAGTTATTACGGGTTCCTGATCCGGCGCAAAGTCATCACCAGCGATCCCATGCTGAAAATTCAGGCGCTCAAGACCAGCAAAAAACTGCCGGTCTACGTGGAAGAAAAACCCATGGAAACGCTGCTGGACGAGGTTGAGTTTTCGAACGACTTTGAAGGTACCCGCGATAAACTGGTACTGGAACTACTCTATGGCACCGGCATCCGCCTGAGCGAACTCATCGGCCTGAAACACACCGACGTTAATCTGTACGAGAAAACCATCATTGTACTCGGCAAACGCAATAAACACCGCATTGTACCGCTTACGGTCAATCTGGTTGCGGTCATTGAAAAATACCTTCAGCTCAAAAAAACAGAACTGGGCGATAAAGCCGATCCGGAAAGCTTTATCGTCAGTGAGCAGGGAAATCCGGCTTACCCCGTCCTGATCCAGCGGATTGTAAAACGGCATCTGGAGATTGTGACAACGCTGGAGAAAAAAAGCCCGCACGTACTGCGGCATACCTTCGCCACGCACCTGCTCAACCGCGGTGCCGACCTCAATGCTATTAAGGATTTACTGGGTCATAGCAGTCTGGCCGCTACACAGGTATATACGCACAACAGCCTGGAACAGTTGAAAAAAACCTACGATCAGGCACATCCTAAAGCCTAGTTAACACAGTAAGTCTACGTTTCTGAATACTGTATATATACTAACCTATTTGTTCATTGAAAGTTACCGTTCTTTTTTTCTGGTATCATTTCAACATTATTCATAATTTTTCAGCTATTGAATAATTTTAATACAAACAGCTTAACATTGACCTTATCTAATAAAATATTAAAATTTACCAATATCTATAAATAGTTACAACTATAAATACTTAACAAACAAGCACTTAATATCATTCAATGATTTATTGTCCCTTTGTTAATTTAGTTCACAGCGTATTTCCTGATAACTTACATAGCCAAAACGACACGTACCGGTAGTTGTACATAATTGAATGCATCGCTAACTTACTGAAAGATTATTATACCGTAATCCCTACCCCGCTTATTAAACATGCACGCTTCCCGGAAAATAGTACTGGCTATTGGGGTCATGTATGGATGGACTGTATCCCTGCTTCCGGCTCAGATTCCGGCGGCCAGGATTGATAGTCTGAAGGATTTGCTTGCGCATTCTTCACCCGATTCACTGCGTTTTGAATACCTCTATGCACTGGGTAATGCGCACAAACTGACGAACTTTCAGGTCTCCCGCAGCTATGCGCTACAGTCACTTGAACTGGCAAAAGAGCTGCACATGCTTAAGGCCGAAGGTGATGCCTACAACCTGATCGGTGTTACCTACCGGCAGGAAGGCAATTTTATAAAAGCAAAGGAGTATACGCTTAAATCGCTGAAAATAAGGGAGCAGCTGGGTCTGCCAAAAGGCCTGTATCAAGGCTATAACAACCTCGGTTACATTATTTTCGAAGGTGAATCAAACCTGCCGCTGGCGCTTAAATACTATGAAAAAGCGCGTGACATTGCTATCAAAGCCGGGATGCTCGATTATTTGCCCGATAGTCATAATCAGATCGGTCTGGTCTATAAGCAGCTTGGTAAGTTAGATATAGCCCGGTTTCATTTCCTGAAAGCCGTTGAACTGGGCAAACAACGGGATAAGCTTAAAGAATACGAGCTGACGGCTTTTTATAACAACTTGTCGAAGGTTGCTCTTGACCAGGGCAAACCCGCCGAAGGGCTGCAATGGGTACAAAAGGCCATTGCCCTCAATAAAAAATACGACAACAAGCGGTCCCTGACGTACAGCTACGAAAATGCCGGCCGGATCTATGCTTACCAGCATAAACTGACGGAAGCAGAAGCCTCCTTTAATCAGGCACTGACACTGGCTTATGCGCAGAAGGCCATGAACCGGATTCAGGAGATTTACAGTACCATGAGTGAGAGCTATGAGCAGGCGGGCGAACTTCCCAGGGCGCTGGCCTATCACAAGCGGTACACCCATTTACAGGACTCTATTTTCTCGGCCGACAAAGCCAGGCAACTCGCCGAACTACAGGTGCAGTATGAGACCCGGCAAAAAGAAGAACAGATCCAGAAACTGGATCAGGAAAATGACTCACAGACCAGACAGCTTGCCCTGTTAGGTGGCGGGGCCTTGTTACTGGTCATGGCGCTCGGCGGCCTCGGCTGGCAATACCAGCGGATCCGGCGGACGAAAGCCAAATTACAGCAGCAGTCCGTTCAGCTGGAATTACTGATGAAGGAACTGCACCACAGGGTGAAAAACAACCTCGCCATTGTGTCGGGGCTGCTGAACCTGCAATCGTACCAGATGCAGGATAAGGAAGCCGTAGAGGCCATCCGCCGCGGACAGCAACGCATTGAAGCAATGTCTTTAATTCACCAAAAACTCTACCAAACCGATAAATTAACCCAGATTAATGTACGTGAATATCTGCTCAATCTGATCGAAAGTCTGTTACGGGTACACGGGTATACCCCGAATGACTTCGACTTACAGATTGATATTTCCGACGAATGGCTGGACGTTGACCTGATGATACCGATCGGGCTGATTGCGAATGAGTTAATTACCAATTCGCTGAAATATGCCTACCAGCACACCGATCGGCCATCGTTGCGGGTGGCGTTGCAGACTGACCCCGCCCTGGTGCTGGAGATCGCTGATAACGGGTCAGGTTTTGACATCAGTCAGTGGCAGAAACCGGCCGGTTCGTTTGGAAAACAACTTGTTAAAGCACTTGGCAATCAGATTGGCGCGAACCTGAATATCATTACCGATAACGGGACCTGTTTCCGTTTGAGTATACCGAAAGCAGCATAACGACTATTATCACATAACCTCTCTTTCTTTTCCATGAATCCTTCAATGCCTGTATCCATTTTAATTGTTGAAGACGAGGCCATCCTGGCAATGGACCTGTGTGCGCGGCTCGAAGCCGAGGGCTATCAGGTTACCGGTACCGCGGCCACGGGCCGACAGGCACTGACGCTCTACCAGCAGCACCAGACTGATATTGTCATCTGCGATATTAACCTGGCCGGCGACTGGAACGGTGTTGAAACCATACAGCAGCTTCTGGCCTTTAAACCGCTTCCCGTTATTTACCTGTCGGCGCTGACTGACCGCGAAACCGTCGAAATGGCCAAATCGACCAAACCCGCCGCGTACCTGACCAAACCCATAACAACAGACTGTCTCCGGATTGCCATTGAAATTGCGATGAGCAATTTTGCCTACCTCGTACCGGCCAGTCACGACCAGGCCGCCGCGCCGAAGCCGCGCCCGGCCATCACCATGGCCCCTGCCAAAGACAGCGAGATGATTCTGCAGGTAGGCGACCATATCTTTATCAAGCAAAATTACCAATTCGTCCGCGTCCGGCAGAGCGATGTGCTCTATGTCGAAGCCGACGACAAGTATACGACCCTGGTTACCTCCGACCGGAAGTTTGTTTTACGCCTCTCCATGGGCGTGTTGCTGCAACGTCTTTCGGATCAGGCACTTGTACGGGTTCATCGTTCCTACGCCGTCAATCTGACCCAGATTGAGTCCTTTAATGACTATGAAGTACAGATCAAAAGTCAGGTTTTACCATTAGGCAGGGCGTATAAAGAAGACTTTTTACAGCATTTCCGCTTCCGCTGACCGGCGCGGTTTCGGTTGACGCCCAAAAGGTAGTCGTTCGCGCCCCTTCCCCTGTCGTTTACGGCCAAATACCCGCACTTCACTGCCGGTTTAGCTAGTTTAGAGAACGTTTTCCACGGTTCAGCCCCAAAAGCTGTCCACGGAAAAGGTTCTCTTTTTTTTTATTACCCGGTTCAGAAACCCGGATAAATACAAATCAGAGCAACACACTATTTGCGGCCGGCGGCCCTGGCATTTACGCCAGACTGTGTTAACCGGTACCATTACCCATACAGCCTTTTACTTCTTACAATACATACCCGTTGACGAATGAAGACGATCGACAAAAACGGATCTCCCGAACTTGCTCTCCTGGCCGCCGTTGAAGCTAACGACCTTACGGCAGCTACCGAACTGATCAAGGCCGGTGCCGATGTGAACCGCCGCGGCCCTACTCCCTACACCCTTCTGATGGTGGCTGCCGGTTTAGGCTATGTACAGATGACTGACAAACTGCTGGCCGCCGGTGCCGATGTCCATGCCGTTGACAGCAGCCTTGGTGCCTCGCCGCTACACAAAGCCGCTCAAAGCGGTGTGGTTGATGTCGCACAGTTGTTGCTCAGCGCCGGTGCCTTTATCAACCTGCAGTCGGCAACGGTTGGCCATACGCCGCTGATTGATGCCGTCTGGTCGAAAAAACCGGCGATGGTAAAGTTCCTGCTCGATCAGGGTGCATCCATCACCATTAAGGGGCATCACGGCGCTTCAGTCTTCGACTTTATCGGTAAAGAACCCCGCTGGACTGCCGGTGGTACTACGCCGGAAGAAGAAAGCTGGGGTAAAAGCATCCGCGAGATGCTGGAAGCCAAACAGGCAGCCGACGAACAAAACCAGCAGCAGCCGCTGATGCAGGCCGTTCTGCGCAACGACGTGGACGCTGTCCGGAAACTGATCGCTGAGGGGGTTGATGTCAACGAAAAATCGCCGGTAATCGGCAGCGGCAACGACGGACAAACTCCGCTTCTGGTGGCCTGTTTCAGCGGACTTACCGAAATCGCCGGTGAGCTGATCAAGGCCGGTGCCAACCCGAAAATTGTCGACTATCTCCTGAAAGCCACGCCATTGCACAAGGCCGCGTTCTCCGGTCACCCGGGTCCGCTGAAACTGCTCCTCGAACAGGGACTGGTTGAAGTAAACGCACAAGGCCCTTACAACGGCTATACAGCCCTGCATGATTCGATCTGGCACGGCCACACGGAGGCGTTTGAGGTACTCATGAGTGCTGATGCAGATGCTAATGTCCGCCTCGATCTGAAAGGGCAGGACGGCCGTACCCCGCTCGATCTGGCAGTTGCGTTCGGCTATCACCACATGGCTGATAAGCTGCGCGAACGCCTGAAAGAAACGGCTTAACAACGACTCAATCAAGCATAGTAATACTTGTTACTTTACCGGTTTAACAAATCTTAAAACTAAAATTCGGAGGGTTAAAAAATGCCAATTAACACGTTTCGCACGTTCAACGACGGCTTATTAGCCGAGCAGCGTACGCACACCGAATACACAACCGACACAAACCTGGATGATGACCGGCTGTGGATTCCTTACGTAGAAGGAGCATGGTTTCAGGCCTGCAGTTTCAACGTAAGTACGGGTGGTTTCACCAACGTCCTGAAAATTGCACCGGGCGCGATGCTGAACCCACATTATCACATCAGTACCGTTTACGGCTACACGCTCCGCGGTTCATGGCATTACCTTGAGCACGACTGGGTAGCTACGCCGGGCACGTTTATCTACGAGCCACCGGGAGAAGCCCACACGCTGGTTGTACCGGCTGACGCGCCGGAGCCTATGATCACGTTCTTCCACGTGGCCGGTGGTCTGATCTACCTGGATACTGTCGATAACGGCAAAATCGTGGCGTATGACGACGGCTTCACCTTGCTGGAGCTGGCCCGTAAACACTACCACAACGTAGGTCTGGACCAGAGCCTGCTCGATCGTCTGATCCGCTAATCCGCAACATACCGGCGGAAGACACTGACTGTCAACAGCCTTTGTCTTTCGCCGGTTTAGTAACCTTCCTCTCATTAACCCTGTATCTGTGTAAACCCCATGAAACTGAAAGGCGCGAAAATCGGCATACTGTTTGAGAGCGACTATTTCGAAAACGAAATCTTTTACTACAAGTACCGGTTTCCGGAAGAAGGTGCTGAAGTGCACTTTCTGACCCGCTTGTGGGGCCAGCCCAGCATCACGTTCTACGGCCACGAACACCGCGCTCCCATGGAATGCCGGGAGACATTCGAAGGCATGAGCGATGAAGAACTCCGCAGTTATGCGGCCATTATTGTCCCGTCCGGCATGGTTTCAGACCGGTTACGGTATACCGAGGATGTTGAGAAAATACCGCCTGCCACTGAATTTCTGAAACGCGTATTTGCCGAAGACAGCATCCTGAAAGGCATTATCTGCCACGGCCTCTGGCTCGTTGCCCCCGCAACAGAGCTTGTCAGGGGTAAAAAACTTGTCTGCCATAACAACCTGATCGGCGATGCTAAGGCCTACGGTGCCATCTACACGAACGAGGATGTGGTTGTTGATGGTAATCTGGTTACCGGACGCTCCGGCGGTCATGCGCACCTGTTCGCCCGCCGGATCATTGATATGCTGGCTGAACGGCAGGGCTGAGCCCCGCTCCGTCAGCATCAATTCGTAAATCCTCATTTAGACTAAACCACTATCGGAGTACTGCCTGCGGTAGTCAATTCATCTTCCATGAAACTCAACTTTACATTTTCGGATACCATTGCCGGGTATATCGTCAGCTTTACCCCCGCCGAGCGTGCGTTTGTTGTCGAAACTTCCGACAAACGTCAGTTTAAACTTAACCTGATTCCGTCGACCTACGCCCGCAGCGTGCGCAATCTCGACGAAGGCTATCAGGATGCTACCGGCGTGATGTTCGAGTTTCTGTCGAAACAAGGGCAGTACGTTTTTGCCTACGGCACATTCTACCCTGGTGCCGACGGCGGCGACATGATTTTTGAGGCGCAGCAGCTTATTTTCCCGGGCAAAACGCCCGAAGAATACCGCCACGAAGGACAGGACTGGTGGATCAAACAAATTGATTCCATCGCCAAAAGCTACCTGAAATGGCAGTTCAACTACCCTGAGGCTCCGATTGACTACCATAACTACCGCACCGTACTCCATCTGGCGGGTTCGAAACGCGGTGATTACCTGCAGGAAACCGATACGATTTCGCGGATGATCTACGGCTTTGCGTCGGCCTATATGCTGACGGGCAACGACGCTTTTCTGGAAGGCGCCGAACAGGGTACCAACTACCTCCGCGACCACATGCGGTTCTACGACCAGGACGCCGACCTTATCTACTGGTACCACGGTATCAAGGTAGACGGCGCCAAGGAGACCAAACTACTTACCTCTGAATTCGGCGACGACTACTACTCGATCCCGATGTATGAGCAGATTTATGCCCTGGCCGGACCGACCCAGACCTACCGCATCACCGGCGATACCCGCATTATGGCGGATATCGAAAAAACCATCGACCTGTTTGAGAAGTACTACAAGGACAACGAGCAGGAAGGCTATTTCTCGCACATCGACCCGATCGGCCTTGACCCGCGCGATCAGTCGCTGGCCCATAACCGCGCCCGGAAAAACTGGAACTCGGTAGGTGACCACGCACCGGCTTACCTGATTAACCTCTACCTGGCCACCGGCGAGCAGAAATACGCTGATTTCCTCGAATATACGTTCGATACCATTACCAAATATTTCCCTGACTACGACAAAAGCCCGTTTGTGCAGGAGAAATTCTTTGAAGACTGGAGCAAGGACCAGACCTGGGGCTGGCAGCAGAACCGTGCCGTAGTCGGCCACAACCTCAAGATCGCCTGGAACCTGATGCGGATGCAGTCGCTGAAGAGCAAGGACGAGTACCTGGAGTTCGCAAAGAAAATTGCGGAACTGATGCCGGCAGCCGGTTCTGACCAGCAGCGCGGCGGCTGGTACGACGTGGTGGAACGCGAAACGCTCATCGGCGGCAAGCATCACCAGTACGTATGGCACGACCGCAAGGCGTGGTGGCAGCAGGAACAGGCGATTCTGGCCTACCTGATCATGTACGGCATCCTCGGCGAGGGTGACTACCAGAAGCAGGCCCGCGAAGCGGCTTCGTTCTACAATGCCTTCTTCCTCGATACCGACGACGGCGGCGTATACTTCAACGTATTCGCCAACGGGATGCCTTATCTGCTGGGTCACGAACGCTTCAAGGGCAGCCACTCCATGAGTGCCTACCACTCAACGGAGCTGTGCTACCTGTCGGCCGTGTACATTAACCTGCTGATTACGAAGCAGCCAACCTATTTCTATTTCAAACCCTATCCGAATTCATTCAAGAACAATGTCCTGCACGTATCGCCGGATATCCTGCCTAAAGGCAGCATTAAAATCGGAGAGGTGTTTATTGACGACGCGCCGTATACGGACTTTGATGCCGATGCGCTGACCGTAAATCTCCCTGAAACCGACAAGCAAGTAAGAGTGAAGGTTTTGATCACTCCGGTTTAACAAGTGAATATACAAGTACTGCGTTACGTCGCGATGGTGTCCGGAGGTTTCCGGGCACCATGCTGTTAACACAAAACACCAAACCGAATCGAGCATGAACGTTACATCAAAAACGGTACAGGACATAACGGTTATTGAAGCAGAAGGCAGTATTGACAGCAAAACCGCCGGCGACTTTGAGCGCGGCGCGATGGGCCCCATTCAGGGGCAAAATGCTGTCATTCTGGACATTTCTAAAGTCGACTTTCTGTCGAGCGCGGGCCTGCGGGTACTGCTCATGATCTACCGCCAGATTAAGTCACGCAACGGAAAAGTAGTATTGGTGGGTGCCTCCGAAGAGATTCAGGACATCATGGCCAATACCGGTTTTCTGGCTTTTTTCATTTTAGTCGATACACTGGACGAAGGCATCGCTGCCCTTAAATCATAATGCCCATGGAAGATAGCCGGATAGATTATTACCCCACCCATGAGCTGAACGGCATTAAGTTCCGACGGGGGCATGTCCTGCCGTTCGGGGCGTCGATGGTCTCAAACGGTGTCAACTTCAGTGTATATTCCAGCGCCGCCACCTCGTGTACGCTGGTTTTGTTTGACCGGGGCGAAGCAAAACCTTTTGCCGAAATTCCGTTTCCCGACGAATTCCGGATCGGCAACGTGTATTCCATGATCGTTTTTGATCTGGACTACGAACGGCTGGAATACGGCTACCGCATGGACGGTCCGTTTAATCCGGCGGCCGGGTACCGCTTCGACAAGACCAAAATCCTGAGCGATCCGTATGCCAAGGTAATCGGCGGCCGCGATATGTGGCTGGCCAAACCAAACTGGGACGACATTTACCCGTACCGCTCGCGGCTGGCGTTCGAGGATTTCGACTGGGAAGGCGATCACCCGCTCGAAACCCCGGCCGAAGACCTGATTATCTACGAAATGCACGTGCGCGGCTTCACCCAGCACCCGTCATCGGGGGTTAAGAACCGTGGTACGTTCAGTGCCATCAAGAGCAAGATTCCGTACCTCAAGGGACTGGGCATCAATAGCATCGAACTCCTGCCGGTCTACGAATTTGACGAGTGGGAACACAGCCGCGAAAGCCCCGTAACCGGTGAGACACTGGTCAACTACTGGGGCTACAGCACCGTCAACTTCTTCTCGCCCAAGGCCGGTTATGCGGCTACCGGGAAATTCGGGATGCAGGTCGATGAGCTGAAAACACTCATTAAGGAACTACACAAAAACGGCATCGAAGTGATCCTCGACGTGGTATTTAACCACACGGCCGAGGGCGATCACCGGGGCCATACGATCTCCTTCAGGGGGATCGACAACAAGACGTATTACATGCTCACGCCGGAGGGATATTATTTTAACTTCTCGGGTACGGGCAACACCCTGAACTGTAACCACCCGGTGGTGCGGAACATGGTACTCGACTGCCTCCGGTACTGGGCGTCGGAATACCACATCGACGGTTTCCGCTTCGACTTAGCCGCGATTCTGGGGCGGGATATGGACGGACGGCCGCTGAGCAATCCGCCCCTGCTCGAGTCGCTGGCGTTTGACCCGATTCTGGCCAAGTGCAAGCTTATTGCCGAGGCCTGGGATGCGGGTGGTTTATATCAGGTAGGGTCATTTCCGGCGTATGGGCGTTGGGCAGAGTGGAACGGGAAATACCGGGATAACGTACGAAAATTCCTCAAAAGTGATGCCGGCGAAGTCGGGCCGATGGCCCAGCGCATCATGGGTTCTCCGGACCTCTACTACCACCGGGGACCTGCGGCCAGCATCAACTTTATCTGCTGCCACGACGGGTTTACGCTATACGATATGTTCGCCTACAATGAAAAACACAACGAAGCCAACGGGGAAAATAACAACGACGGTGCCAACGACAACAACTCCTGGAATTGTGGCTGGGAGGGCGAAACCGATGACCCTGCCATTAACCGGCTGCGCCACAAACAGGTAAAAAATGCGCTGACAATCCTGATGGTCAGCCAGGGGATTCCGATGATTCTGATGGGGGATGAAGTAGGCCGGACGCAGAAAGGCAACAACAATACCTACTGTCAGGACAATGACCTGAACTGGCTCGACTGGTCGCTGCTCGACAAGAATGCTGACCTGTACAATTACTCCCAGCGGATTATCCGGTTCCGGCACCTGCACCCGGTACTGCGCAGTCCGAAGCACTTCCAGCACTGGGATTATGTAGGCAGTGGTTTCCCGGACATCAGTTTCCACGGCACCAAAGCGTGGCGCTGCGACTGGTCGACCTCGAGCCGGGCCTTTGCATTTATGCTTTGCGGGTTCCATGCCAAACAGGGTGCCGTTACCGACAACATGGTCTACGTGGCCATGAACATGTACTGGGAAACGCTGCACTTCCAGTTGCCGGAGCTGCCCGAAAACCAGAAATGGCACTTGTTTGCGAATACGGACATGCCGTCGCCGGAAGACATTTTTGATCCCGGCCGCGAGCCGCTGCTCGACGATCAGCAAAACTTCCTGGTGGGCGCCCGCAGCGTGGTTGTCCTCGTCGGCAAACCCGTTTAACAACTGAGAAGAATACCGGTATACCACCTGAAAACAGCATGCTGCCATGAACCAGGTACTATCCCGTCGCTATGTAAGATCAATTCCATTAACCAATAAACTGAGCAACACAATGAGTTTTCACATACTAGCCGAAGCCAAAAAAATTGCCAAAATTACCCTCGCCGGAGAACTGGACTCGCTGTCGGCCAGAGAGTTTCAGCGCGAAATCGAAAAGGTAGCCGCCGAAGGCCCTGACGAGCTGATTCTCTTCGTTGAGAACCTGACCTTTATCTCCTCTGCGGGATTGCGTGTTCTTATTTTCGCCAAGCAGAAAATCGGTACCAACTTAGCTATTTACATTGTGAAGCCACAGGACAACATCGTGGACACCCTCGAAAAAACCGGTCTCCAGCATAGCGTCAACATTGTCGACAAATACATGTAGTCGGGCGCTTCCGGCCGCGCCTGTCTGCCGGAATCCGGTCGTAGTGCCTCACCGTTTTCAACGTATGCTTTATGGAAAACCAAACCTTTCCGGCGACACTCGACTCACTGGATGACCTCAGGGATCTGGTTCGGGACAAGGCCCTCCGCGCCAATCTCGACAAGAAAAAAACCTACAAACTGATGCTGGCCCTCGACGAAATCGCGACCAACATCATCCTCTACGGCTATGAACAGGCCGGAAAGGAAGGCGTGCTGGATGTAATTACCGAGCTGACCGGCGACCACCTCAAAATTGTGGTGGAAGACGATGCCGAACCGTTTGACCCGTTGCAGAAAGACCTGCCGGGCGAGACAGATTTCAGTAAACCGCTCGAAGAACGGCCAATCGGCGGTATGGGTATTTTCCTGACTGTCAACGGCGTGGATTCGTTTCAGTATGAGTATGTCAATAACCGGAACCGGAACATTTTTATCATGAACATTCAGGGCACAGACGCCTGATTTACACCTGAGTACATGCGTTAATGAGCATTACCATACGCTCTTGTACTGAACAGGTAGCTGAAAAGTGAACGATGGTACAAGTCAGTAATACAAGTGCGGTCACCAATCCGTTTCCCGGACTCAGGAGCTTCGAATTCGAAGACGCCCACTTGTTCTATGGCCGGGATAATCAGATCCGGGAATTGCGTGAGCGGCTCACCAATTCCCGGTTTCTGGCTATTATCGGTTCCTCTGGCAGCGGTAAATCGTCACTGGTAAAAGCAGGGCTGCTGCCGGGGCTGATTGCCGGCCACGACAGCAGTGCGCCGCATACCGACTGGCAGATTGTTTTCTTTAATCCGGAAGCAACCCCGATACAGAGCCTGGCAACGGCCCTGTTTCAGTCGTTCAGCCAGCGGAACCATCCGTTTGCCACCAGCTCCTCGCCGGAAGCCATTGAACAGCTGCTCGAAACGGATCTGGAAGCAGTTATTTCGCTTTGCCGCGACCATAACCTGCTTGTCGTGATTGACCAGTTTGAGGAACTGTTCCGCTACCAGACCAATACGGATGAGGCCCACCGGAAAACCGCCCGGTTCATCGACATTATCCTGTCGTTCAGCCGGCAGTCAGTCTGCTCGGCCTACGTGGTGCTGACCATGCGCTCCGATTACGTCGACCACTGTACCAACTATGAGGGGCTGACCGAAGCGATCAACCATGGGTACTATGTTCTGCCCAAGATGAATCAGGACGAAATCCGGGAGGTCATCACCAAACCCATCGAAGCCCGGCAGGCAACCATCAGCCCGCAGCTTACCGGGCGGCTGCTCGACGATACCGGGAAAAATCCGGATCTACTCCCCGTGCTGCAACATGCGCTCATGCGTACCTGGGCCTACTGGAACCGGACAGCTACTGCCAGTCAGGCGATTGATCTGATTCATTACGAAGCCATCGGCACCATGAGTCAGGCGATTTCGCTGCATGCCGAAGAGATTTTTAACAGTTTCCCGACCGAAAAGAGCAAACTGGCAACCGAGAAGTTTTTTAAATCGCTGATCTCGGTAGGCTCCGACGACCGGATTGTGGTTAACCCGACCACGCTCTCAACCATCCGGATCATTACCGGACAGCCGGATTTTCTGTTGTTTGATGTCGTTGACCGTTTCCGGGCGCGGGATGTTGCCTTTTTTACGCCGCTGGCCGGTGTACCTGTCGACATCCATACCACCATCGGCATGTCTATGGAACGGATTACGCGGCTCTGGGACCGGCTGCGGGACTGGTGTCAGCAGGAAATTGATTCGGCAAAACTCTACAAGGAACTTGCCCGTTCGGCGGCCCAGTATGAAGCCGGCGAAACCGGCCCGCTGATGAATCCTGAACTTCAGATAGCTCTGAAGTGGCTCCGTGAACAAAAACCGACCGAAGAATGGGCACGCCGCCATGATTTTTTCTTTGAACGCGCCCTGAATTACCTTGAGTTCAGCCGCCGGAAATACGAATTCGAAGTCGAAAACCGCGAAAAACGCCAGCGTCAGGAAATCACCCGGAGCCGGATTCTGGCCGGACTCGGCATCAGCCTGGCCATTATTGCCATTGTGGCGTCTATTTACCTGATCATGATCACAGCAACGGCCAAGAGCGCCGAGAAGCAGGCCATTGATCAGAGTGCCCTTGCTCTTGAACAAAAACAACTTGCCGACGAACAACGGCGCGAAGCAACCACCCAGAGCCGGATCGCCCGGCAACTATGGGAAATTGCGAATCAGGAAAAGGAACTGAAAGAACAGCAGACCGAAGTTGCCACGGCACAGACCAAACTCGCAAACGAACAGCGCGGAAAGGCCGTTGTGGCCCAGCGTGAAGCGGAAAGTGCCCGGAATGCCTCGGATCGCCTGCGCGAAATTGCCCAGAACGCCGAAAAACTGGCCCGCGACAATGCGGATGCTGCAAAGAAAGCGGCTACCGTGGCCCGCAACGCCGAACAGCAGGCTAAAACTTCTGAGCAATCCGCCATTTCGAACGCAAAAGAAGCCAACCGGCTCCGTATGCTGGCGGTGGCCCAGTCGCTGGCCATTCAGTCGCTTCAGATGCCGGAATCGAATCAGGATGATCTGCCCAAACTGCTGGCCCTGGAAGCCTACCGCCTGAATCTGGACAACGGCGGCTCCCGCAATTCACCCGATATTTTTTCGGCTCTGCTGAAAGCAGCGGATGAACGGTATGTACTGGAAGGGCATAAAGACAATGTCCGCGCCGTGGCCATTGACCCGGACAAACCGCAGATTGCTTCCGGCAGCGACGACGGAACCGTCCGGATCTGGGATCTGGCCACCCGCAAAACGACCCGCATCCTGCAACCGGCCAAACGGACAACCGGCGGTTTCCGGGCCGTTGCTTTTTCAAAAGATGACCGGTTTGTCTTTGCCGGTAGCCAGGAAGGGCAGATTTACAGCTGGGACCTGAGCAAACCCAAGGGCCTGACAGTCCTTCGGGCGCATACCGCGCCCGTTCTGGCGTTTATTCCCTTCCGCGACGGAACCGAGCTGTTGTCGGTCAGTACCAACGGCCTGATCCGGGTCTGGAAACAAACGGCTGCGGGTCTGGATTCGCTGAGCAGCATTGCCGCGGGTATCCCGATTCTGTCGGCCAGGCTGGCTCCGGACGGGCAGCACCTGCTCTGTGGCTCTACCAACGGCACAGTAGCGCTGATCAACATGGCCGATATGAAACAGGAAGCCCGGTATACCAAACCCATTGACCTGTCGGGGCGGATTACGGCCCTTGCCTTTAGCCCCGACGGAAAAAGCCTGCTGACGGGGAACGGCGACGGGGCCGTGGTCCTGTTCGGTTATTCCGGCAACAGCCTCAGTGCAAGCGGTTACCGCTTGCCGGGCGGGCCGACCTCGGCTGTCACCGGCACCGCTTTTTCGCCCGATGGCAAACTGATCGTGTCGACCAGTTACGACGGATCGCTCCGGATCTGGAATGTGCAGGAGGCCCGGCAACGACAGGCCGCCCAACCCATCAACGTCAACGATTACGGCAACTGGATCATGAGCCTCGGCTACGCAAACGACGGCAACACCGTCTTGTTTTCGGGAGCCGATAAAACAATCTGGGGCCTGAATACCAGCATCAGCGATCTGGTCGAGACCGTATCAAAATCGGTAAAACGCCAGCTGACGCCCGATGAACGGACCAAATATGTAGGCAACGACGGCATCCGGCCTGTTCAGGTACCGGCCCCGTTAAATTCAAAATAAAGGAGGGAAACGTATGTGGCGAATGATACAGATGATACGTTTAATTCTGACCGGATTATTGGTAAGTACCGCGTTACAGACCATGGGTCAGGGATGCGGTGAATATAAAATCAAGGAAGCGCAGGATTTCTATACTAAGGGAAATTTTAACCGGGTATTTGCCCTGCTGAATCCCTGTCTGGAAACCAACGGGTTCGAAGATGCAAATAAAGCACTCGCCTACAGGCTCCTGTCGCTCACGTACTTGGCCATGGATTCGACCCAGCGTGCCACGCAGGCCATTGAGCAGATGCTGGTCTATAACCCGACCTATGAGCCGGAAAACGAGCTGCTGCTCCCCTACCGCTTCATCAGTCTGGTCAACGGCATCCGGCAAAGCCAGGCGCGGGTCGTACAGGTCACCTCGGTTTCCAAGAAGCCCGAAGACCTCTATAAGGCACCGGCTACGGCCATTGTTATTTCCGAAGACGATATCCGGCAGCGCGGCTATACCGATCTGGAAGCCATGTTCAGCGACCTGCCGGGCTTCGACGTATCGCGGAGTTATGGCCTGACCTACTCCAACATTTACCAGCGCGGTTACCGTTCCGACAATACGGAGCGTACGCTGTTCATGATCAACGGCATCGAGGAAAATGATTTCTGGAGCAACATCGTTTACTGGTCGACCCAGATTCCGGTTTCCAATGTGAAGCGGGTTGAGATCGTGTACGGGCCCTCCTCCACCATCTACGGTGCAAACGCCTTTCTGGGTGTTGTTAACGTGATTACCAAAGGCCCGAAAGACTTGCTGCCGGGCAACAAAAAAACGGCCGTAATTGCCGACATGGGCTACGGTTCGTATAACACCCGGTATGCCGACGTAACCGCCGCAACGCGGGTTGGCAGCATGGCCTTTACCATAACGGGCAGAGGCTATTTTTCGAATCTTCAGGACCTGTCCGGTTATCAGGAATACGATTTTAATCCGGCCGATTACAATCAGGTGAATTATGCCGGTCTGCTCAGAATCGGCTCGAAGGGTGCCTACTACGCCAATAAATACGGCCTCACGGACGGAACCAGCCATGCGCCCTATTACGCCCTCAACGGCAACGCGCTCGAATTAACGCCGGCCGGTGTGGCTGCTGCCCGTGATTTTGATCAGAAAGCGCTTCAGCAGACTGTCAGTGGTAATCCCATCGGCTACTCCAATCTGCTGAAAGCCTTTTACATCCGTTCCAGCCTGACGTTCAATGATGTAACGCTGGGATTTCAGCTTTGGAACCTTGAAGAAGGCACGCTTAATTCGGCAAATGATAACTCGCGGGCCGGTGCCAAAAACGGTAATCTCTGGAAACCAAAGCAAACGCTGGTCTATGCGGTATACAACAAGGAAATTATCAAAGACAAGCTGTCGCTGATCAATACTACGCAGTACCGCGTTGATGAAGTCAATGAACAGTCGCGGGCCGTTACGCTCAAAAACTACAGTAATGCCAGCCTGCTGTACCCGTTTGCGCAGGCGAACCCGACGATAAACGCCGATACCGTTCCGGCGCTCGTGCGGCTTGGCTACAACCTATCCCGCAGCACAAACCCGTATTGGGAAACCCAGTACTTTTACCAGCATTCGAATCAGTTCCGGAATGAACTCCGGCTGATTGCTTCGCCCGTGCGCCAGCTCGATCTGGTAGGCGGTATCGAAACCCGGAGCAGCATCATGCAGGGTGATTACAAGCAGATTACGATTAATTACACGCTGGCGGCTCCGATTGATACCAGCGCGAAGGATTACGGCCGCAGTTCACTCGATAACACGGCGGGCGGCAACTCGTTTGAATATTTCAACATGGGGGCTTTTTTCCAGGGCACCTACACCATGAACCCGCAATGGGCGCTGACGGTTGGCGGCCGGTATGACTTTGCCCGCATCCGGGAAAGCGGCGGTTACGGCAGTGAACTCAACCCGCGTGTGGCCCTGACCTATACGCCCGGCCGGTTTGCATTTAAGGCCATCTATGCCAAGGCGTTTCAGGATGCATCGAGCCGCGACCGCTATGCCATCAGTTCGACACGGCTGAAAAACAACCCGACATTACGCCCAGACCGAATCGACAACCTTGAGCTGGCGGTAAACTACAACTCCCCGAACCGCTATCAGGTCGGTGTGACGGCCTATTACGAAAACTGCCGGAACATTGTCGAAGAAGTGTCTGTCCCTTACCTGACGGGCCGGACCCTGCAAAAACAGAATACCGGAACGGCCGATATCTATGGTATTCAGGCTGTTGCCGACTACCAGCTATCAGAACGCTTCCGGTTTTATGCAAACTACAGCTATACGAATGCTTTTCGTGGGGTAACAACAACCAATGCGGCGGGCGAATACGTAAAAACGCAATTGCAGGTGGGAGATATCGCCAAACATCACCTCAATGCAGGGGCTAACGGACGGTTTCTGGCCGATAAACTAAACATTAACGTACGGTTCAACTATGTGGGTAAGCGGCCGGTGGGTCCGGGCACGTCAGTGCCGGGGAATACAAAACAGCCGGGCGGGTATTTTCCGGCGTATACGCTGGTGAATGCGACGATCAGCTACCGGATTTTGCCGTTTGCGCAGGCGCAGCTGATTCTGAACAACGCCCTCAACGAAGTGTACGCTGATCCGGGCACGCGGTCGGCCAACGGAACGACGCAGGCATATCGCACTCCTCAGAAAGGACGGAATGCGATGCTAAGGCTCATGATCAGTCTGTAAGACGGCTCTGAAAGGGAGTTGTCAGCCAGAAAAACACAATCCGGTCGCCGGCCTGCTCATTGATACCCAGCGACTTGAGAAACAGCCGCTCTTTATCCGGCGCATTGCTCAGGTTTTCCTGTTCAAAATCGCTGTAGCGCTGTGGCAATGAGGTATTGAACGTAAAAGGATGTTCACCATCCTGCCGGTTAATGCCTAAATCATGCTTAAGCTGGTGGGCAATCAGACGGCCGTTTTCAGTAAACGATCCGTTTTCAAATGGTTCCATATACGGGCAGACCTTACGATAGGCACGTAATGCATACGGATTTGATGTGATGGCATAAAGTAATAAACGGGAATCATCAGCCAGAATCCGGCTGCAAAAAAACTGAGTTGCAAACTGGATTAGTTTCTGTAAAACGCCGCTGTTGCGATAGTCGAGATCCGTTACGGCATAACCATTGTAAATAGCCGTAAATTTTTCATCACGAATTAAAAATGACGTGCGGTTTTTAAAACTAAAAAAAAGTATGCCAACAATTTTGTCTTGATCCCGGGCAACAAACGCTGTGTCATTGACAAGGTAAATCCGGTCAATCAGCTCGGCAACATTTTTGTAGCTCTGGCGAATCAGATCATATAACCTAAGCTTAAGGGTTGAATTATGCTGAAATACCTCATTTTCGTAACAGTCAAACGTTAAATATATGTCAGTCATAGTGTCCATCTTGCTTTATCATAGATACGTTAACTAATATTACTATAAATATAATATTTTAAGTCAATAGTTACAGTCATTTATAGAGTATACCATACTATTTCAGTATATATTTACTGTCAGACTATTTTTAAACCAACGTATTGATGCATTGATGGTATCGGGCAAACGCATAGAGGCTCTTTTCAGTTTAAAATCAGGAGAATCGCAGACGGTTTTTCTCCTGATCAGTTATTCGTTTGTTATTAGTGTCGGTTTGTATATTTATTACACCGCAGCCACAACACTTTTCTTAAGTAATTTCAGTAACAAAGACCTTCCGGTTGCCTATATTGCAGGAGGTATTCTTGTCTTTCTGATCGGTAAAAGTAACCTCTACATCCAGAGTAAAATACTATACTCTACCCTGTCAAAATGGTTAGTCATTGGTCTGACAATTGTAGCCGGTCTGCTGCTCTATTCTTACTTTATTTTCCAGAATAAATGGATTGTATTCGCTCTGTTTCTCTTAATTCGTGCCAACCTGTTTGTTTTCAGTTTTACGTTCTGGATTGCGGCTTCTAAAATCTTTAATCTGGAGCAGGCAAAACGGTTATTCGGGTTGTTGGGAACAGGAGAAGTCGTTGCCTCAACCATTGCTAATTTTCTGGTCAGTTACCTGGTCAGCCACAAACTTCTGACCGTCGAAGGCTTGCTGGTCATTGCCATTGGCTGCATTGCCGCCTCGATCTTTTTTTATGCGGTTATTCAGCAGAAATACAGTCAGTTACTGGCCTTCAGAAAAGCGCCGGTCGCTGAAGGGGCGGCCTCCGCAGGCAGTATTTTCACCCGGCAAACCAGCCAGTATCACCTCTTTGTGTACCTGCTGGCCGCACTCCCCATTGTCTGCCTTTATCTGATAGAATACATCTTTTCGGTTGACAGTAAAGCGCAGTATACGGACAAGGAGCAGCTGGCGGCCTTTATCGGGCAGTTTCTGTTCACCTGCTCAATTATCGAACTGATTATCAAATCCTTTCTCTACCAGTTTATTACCAATCTGTTCGGCGTTTCGTCCAGCCTGATTGTGCTGCCGGTTGCCCTGCTGATTATTGCCGTGGCCATATTGCTGCTGTATACTGCTGACATTAATATTTTCTTTCTGGTACTGATGAGCCGGTTTTTTATTACCTCGGTCAGGCGTTCGTTCAGTGACACCTCTTTTCAGCTATTATACCAGCCCCTGCCACATACCGAAAGCATTCATCTTCAGAACCTTGTCGAAATTTACATCAAGCCGCTGGGGTATATTTTTGCCGGCGGAAGCCTGATTTTTCTGACATCTTCCGGCTTTAAAAACAGTACGGATGTCTTTTCATTACTGCTCATTTACCTGGTTGTCTGGCTGGTAATTGCCTATCTGATGCGCAACGAGTACAAGGAAAAAATCATCAGCTTTCTGGCAAACCGCACTCCGTTATTAACCAGTATACCGGCTCTGGCAATCAAGCCTGTCACGGGTGAACCCACTGCCGGCCGGTCGCAGGCGGATGTGAATGAGCTCGTCAAACTGGCCGGATCACCACTTGCAGCAGACCGGCTACAGGCAGCCCGGCAACTCCGGAGTTACCGGCTCATTAAAACAGATAAGCTGATTATCAATTTGTTAAATGACCCGTCGGAAGCCGTGAGGCAACCGGCCATTGTGGCTGCCGCTAATACCACAAAACCGGAAGTCTGGGAGCATGTGATCCCTAACCTTTTCATCGATGCCTGCCATCAGACGGCTCACGAGGCACTGAGCCGGATCGGCGAACCGGTTCTGCCGTTACTCGGGCGTTGCTTCAATGATAAATCCCTGAAAACAAATGACCTGACAGCTCTGATTCAGGTGATCACAACAATCGGTGGCTTGCGGGCAATTCACATTCTGCGTAAGCTTATGGAAGGACAGCCTGCCGGCATCAGGCTGCAGCTTTACCGCTCCCTTCTACAGCTTGGCTATCAGGCAACTATTCGTGAACGCTCCTTACTACTGAATGATATTGACGGCATGATCAACCGCTATCTCCGGACACTATCGGCTGAATTAATCCTCAGCCAGCCGGCTGATCATTCGTTTTCGCTGCTGATAAAAGCGATTACGCTGGAACGGGAAGAAACCTTGGACGGGCTGCTGATTTTACTATCCCTTTATTACAATGACGACAAGTTTTTATACGTAAAGGAGTTGATTCAGCAAAAAAATAAGCAAAGCCGTGGCTACCTGAATGAAATATTAAATCTGCTGATTTCGGAAGAACTCAAAGCAAAACTTCTTCCCTTGTTCGAAGATGCTACAAAAGAAGAAATACTGACCAGACTTGAGCCCTATTTTCCGCAGCAAACCGTATCCGTTACCGATTGCCTGTTTGATCTGGCTAACCGGAGTGATCAGGAAGTTCACCTGATTACAAAGGCACTGGCCATAAAACAAATGCACCAGTTCAGCGACGATAACGTCATGCTTACCTATGCCACCTATGCAGCCTCAAAACATAAAATTATTTCGGAGCTTTGTCTGTATAGTCTATACTTATTTCAGCCCGAAAAATTCAATAGTTTTTACAGGTATTTTTCAGATAATAAGCAGCAAGTTCATATAGCTATTTGTAACGATATTATCAGTAATTCTTCTACCCATTTACTGGAAGTATGTAAAGTAGAATCTCTATTACAGACAGATGTATTTCCTGATAAATATCTTGATAAACTTTATCATATTTCGGCCAATATGGAAGCAGCGATACTGGCTTCTGATACGCATGTATACACCAATACGATAAAGCAGAATCATCCTGATTTTTCAGGCATTATCCTCACCAAAGGCCGGTTGCAGCTTACTCCCATAAATAATGATTTCTTTTTTATGGACGCGCCTAATTATTATCTGTATACCGATACGATAACGGATATGAAAGCAATCGGGAATTGTGCTATCTATTACATCTGTATGACGGATACCCGTGTTGCCGGTTCGTATGATTTTTCCGGTTATCAGCCGGTAGCCAGCATGCCTAATCCGGAATTACAGTCATGATTAGTCTGGTCTCATCTATCAAAAAACAGTTTACAAAGACCCAAAGCAGTCTAACAGCATTTGGGCTACGACTGCTATGTGTTTTGTTGCCCGGTTATCTGCCGGCACAAATAGAAAAAGGGTTACCGTTTACGGAAGTTTATTCTCCGAAAACATACAAAGCACATACGCAGAATTTTGCCGTGACACAGGATAACCGCGGACTGATGTACTTCGGAAATTTCGCGGGTATTCTGGAATATGACGGCCAAAACTGGCAGCTTATTCCAACCCGGATGCGCGTAACATCATTGTTACGGACCACCGGCAACAAACTGTTTGCCGTAACCGACACGGAGGTAGGGGTTGTTGATGCCGGCCCGCAGGGTGAGCCCGTTTTTACACCACTTATTACGTTCAAAGAAAAGCACACGCAGTTTCAGCACAAACTAGTTGAATCACATGGCACAATCTATACCTTTTCCCAACACACGGTATACGCCTGTCAGCCTGCCACTAAACGCGTCCGGAGCTGGGAAACCCAACTGAACATCCAGACTGCCTTTGCCTCAGATCAGGCGCTTTTTGTCGTAACACGCGAGAATAACCTGCTCAGATTCAGCGATGGCCTGTTTTCGCCGGTTTCAGGAGCAGCTCCTGCGCCGGATAAAATAGCAGCGGTTCTCCCCCTTGGGCATGAGGAACATCTGGTGGTTACCCGCAATGCCGGCTTGTATAAACTCAAAGGCAGCACGCTGACGCCGTACATTCAGCAGAAACAATTTGTTAGCCTGACGCGGGCTATTCAGGCGACCGGCGACCGCTTCGTATTATGGTCGGAAGAGAACGGCTTGCTGACGATTGACCGGTTCGGCAAGATCGTCACACAGGCCAATAGTACCGCTCAGATCAATCATGAACCGGTTAACGATATGTTCCGGGACAACGCCGGCAATCTCTGGCTGGCGCTCGACAACGGCATTGCGCTGATCAATACGGCTTCGCCGCTGACATTCATTGACGCCTCCCGCAAAGGTATTGTCAACGACATGGTCCGGTATAACGGTCACTTGTTTGTGGCGGCGACAAAAGGCCTTTTTCTGGCTCAGGATGCCATGCTGAAACCGGTGATTCAGGCGGGTTGCTGGGGACTGGGAGTCGGGCAGGATGCCCTCTACGTGGCAACCGGAAGCGGAATTTATAAAATTCAGGGACTTGCAGTCAGCAAACTGTCGGGTGACTTTTCCTTTGCGGTCAAGCCCTCAGCCGTTTACCCCGGAACCATCTATGTAGGCGCCGAAAACAGTTTCCAGATTCTCCGCGACGGTGTTCACCGCGACGGCATTCACCGCGACGGTATTCACCGCGACAACAAACCGGTGGGTGCTGAGAAAATTGCGGTTCCGGATAATATCGTATCGGTCGTGGAAGAACCTTCGGGTTTACTCTGGCTGCAAAGTCTGTCGCACGGCCTGTATACCTATGATCCGGTCACCCGTGCGCTTACCAATTACAGCAGCAAGGCAGGCCTCGGAACGGACTATGGTAATCAGCTCTGGCTAAGCGGTAACGATCTTATTGCCTATAACGCCAACGGCCTCTTCCGGTTCAATCCATCCGACAAACGGTTTATTCCCTTTTCGACCGGTGTCTTCGGCTCGGCTACTGAAAAATGGTTCAGCCGGATTAGTGCCGAAGCCAACGGCAATCTGTGGACCCTCAGCGGTGATGAACGGCAGATTAGTTTATTCAAAAAAGAAGGCGCTGCCTATACCATTATCCGTAAGCCTTTTTCGCCGGTAAATACCATGAATATCCGGACAATTTATCCGGACGGACCGGCTTCTGTCTGGTTCGGCGGAATTGAGGCACTGATCCATTATGACAGGTCCGGACTGGCAAAGGACTCTATTCCGTTTACAACCCTGATCCGGAAAATTTCGGTTACAGAAGATACGACACGGATTCTTTATAATGGTTTTACGCCGGCGGCTGATCAGGCAAAAAATGCCCTTGTTTTTAAATCAAATTTCAGCGGGTTAACCATCGATTTTTCAGCGCCCACCTATACGCCGAATACCAGTATTCAGTACAGGTATTTTCTGGAAGGGCTAGATGATCGCTGGTCTGACTGGTCAACTCAGGCAACGAAAGAATACAGTAAATTACCCTATGGTTCGTATACATTTCATGTAAAAGCCAGAGATGATTCCGGTAATGAAGGGCAGGAAGCGACATTTTTATTTACGATAAAAACCCCATTTTATTTAACGTGGTGGGCCTATCTGTTATACATGATCAGTGGGCTGATCGTCCTCTTTATTGTTATCAAAAAACGGCTGAACCGGGCTGATTCCGAGCGGCAGCTACTGGAAAATGTTGTAAAGGAACGAACCGAAGAAATTGTTGAACAGAAAGAAACGCTGGAGCGGCAGTCGGAGGAACTGTCAGTTAAGAACGATCAGCTCGAAAAAATCGACGTCATTATTCAGGCAGTGAATGCCGAACTCGATTCCGGCAATCTGTTCCAGACCATTCTGAGCCGGTTTACCGTTATCCGGAACATGGACAGCGCCACCGTGCTGATCGTTGACCAGGAATCGGGCATGTTCCGCTTCAAGGCCCTGCGCGGCAGCCGCGAACTGGCTTATGTCGCAGACGTACAGATTACACCGGAGCAGGCACAAAAACGCTATATCGACGGTGCAGAGGAGGTATTTGACGACATCTACGTTAAAAACCACCCCGACTTTGAGCCGCTGGGTAACGCCGTAGATGATCTGGTTACGCCTAAATCACTGCTCACAATTGCCATCGTCAATGAGCAGCGGACCGAAGGCTTTATCACCCTCGAAAACAACATCCGCCCCTTTGCCTTCGACCAGCGGGACCTTACGATGATCAGGCACTTAAAGGAACACCTGATTGCGGCCTACATCAAAACCCGCCTCCTGGAAAATCTGGAGATTACGCTGAAAAACCTGAACAACGCACAGGACGAACTCATCCGTCAGGAGAAACTCGCTTCCGTCGGGCAATTGACAAAAGGCATTGTAGACCGCATCCTGAACCCGATCAATTACGTCACAAATTTCTCGGAATCGTCTGATGCCGTTCTGGAGGAAATGATCGGTAATGTCGAAACCAATTCGACCGGTTTATCCGAAGAGCAGCTGGAGGATTTATTATTTGAGCTGAATATGCTCAAAAATAATTCCAGAAAAATCATCGAACACGGTAACAGTACAACCCGTATTCTGAAAGACATGCAGAAACTGCTGACCGAAAAATCAACTGATTTTATTGAAACCGAATTTAATCACTTCATTGAAAATAAAGTAAAAGCCACTTTTACGCAATTAAAAACAGAATATAATGGCCTGCCGGTAAACCTTGTTCTGAATACAGCCCGGCAAACAACGCATGTCAACATTCTGCCGCACGAACTGTCGCAGGCTGTCAGCAATATTATTAATAACTCATTCTATACGCTCGCGGAGAAAAACAAATCCGTAAAGGAATTTACGCCTGAAATTACGGTATCAACCCGGACCGATGAGCAGTATGTCTATATTTCTATCCGCGATAACGGCAAAGGAATTCCCCCGCGCGATTTAGAGCGTTTATTCAGCCCTTTTTTCACCACAAAACCTACTTCGAAAGGCACGGGTCTCGGCCTGTTTATGACAAAAGACATTATTCAGATTCATAAGGGAAAAATTAATATTCAATCAAAAGAAGGTGAGTTCACGGAAATCTACATGGCCCTGCCGGTAATCTCCTGAAAACAGGCTGAAGCAGCGTTTTGACTTTTAACGTTATTGCTATGGAACCCCCAAAACAAAACACAAATACCGGGAACGATGGTACGGTTATATCCACGCAAACCCTGACCGAACAACAAGCAGAGATGGACAGCATGCGGGAGCGGGTCCAGGAGCTTGATCGTTTAGCGTCGATCGGTCAGCTGACGGCCGGTATCCTGCATGAAATCAAGAATCCGCTGAATTTCATCAATAACTACGCGCAGATTTCCGTTGAGCTGGCCGAAGAGGCCGAACGGATTGTCAACGAACTCCACGACACGCCAGGCGCTGACGAAAAGGAGGAACTGGCCATGCTTGTCGGCCGGCTGCATTCCAACGTTAGCCGGATTGAGGAGAACGGCGCCCGGGCGCAGCGGATTATTCAGGGCATGCTGGCACAGGTGCGGGCCGACGAAACCCATTTTGAGTCGATCAGCCTGAACACCCTGGTTGAAGAGTTTTCGAAACTCGCCTATCAGGGGGTGCGCGCAGGAGATACTGAATTCAATGTGTCGTTTGTGTTCCGCTTCGATCCGGAAGTCGGCAAGGTACACATCGCTCCGTACGAATTTAACCGTGTGATTCTGAACCTCGTACTGAATGCCTGTTATGCGGTCAATGAACGCCGCAAACGCGAAGGCAAGGGGTTTAAACCCACCCTCACCATTGGCACAGAACGGACACCTGAACTGATCTGTGTTAAAATCCGCGATAACGGCGACGGCATCCCGGACGACATCCGGAAAAAGCTCTTTACGCCGTTTTTCACCACCAAACCCGTCGGCAAAGGCACCGGCCTCGGCCTTACCCTCAGCCGTGACATTATCCGGCAGCTCCACCATGGTGACCTGCTGCTGGAAACCGTTCCGGGTGAGTACACGGAGTTTACCATTACACTCCCCATTCAACCGAAATAAAAAGCAACTTACTTAACTGTTAAGTCAAACAACTAAAAATTACCCGACATGGCTATCAAGATACTCAGTGTAGATGATGAAGAAGACATGGAAATGCTGATTGAGCAGCGCTTCTGGAAACAGATCCGTGACAGGAAATTTCAGTTCATTTATGCCCGTAACGGACTGGAAGCCCTCGATATGCTCGATTCACACAACGACATTCAGCTGATTTTGTCCGACATTAACATGCCGGAAATGGACGGCCTGACGTTTCTGACAGAGCTGAACACCCGCAGTCAGCCAAACCTGAAAACGGTCATGGTTTCGGCACACGGCGACATGGACAACATCCGGACGGCGATGAACCGGGGTGCCTTCGACTTCGTCACAAAACCCATCAATTTTAAGGATCTGGAGATAACGATCAATAAAACCGTTGATCATGTGGAAATGCTGCTCCGGACCCAGAAGGAACACGACCAGCTGGTGTCGATCCAGAACGACCTGACCATCGCGCAGGATATTCAGCAATCGATGCTGCCGAAGATTTTTCCGCCCTTCCCCCACCGCACTGACTTTGACCTGCACGGTTTTCTAAAGGCGGCCAAACACGTGGGCGGTGACCTGTTCGACTATTTCCTGATCGACGAAAACCAGTTGTTTTTCATCATCGGCGACGTGTCGGACAAAGGCGTACCGGCCTCGTTGTTCATGGCGATTACCAAAGCGCTCTTCAACAGTCATTTCACGAATCCTAACTGCGGTACGATCTGCGATGAGGTTAACCGCATCAATACCTTCCTGAGCCGCGAAAACGACGCCATGATGTTTGTCACGGCTTTTGTCGGCATTCTGAACCTGAAAACGGGCGAAGTAGAATATATTGATGCCGGCCACGAACCACCGCTTATTCTGCGGAAAGGCAGCGAGGTTGAGATTATGAAGAAAAAAGGCGGGCTTGCCCTCTGCATCGACGGAAGTTTCGCCTACACATCGGCTACGTTTCAGCTTCAGCCGGGTGATGCGTTGTTTCTGTATACCGACGGCGTGCCCGACGCTAATAACCTGACCGGCGAACGCTTCGGGATTCAGCGCGTCCGCGACCTGCTTAAGCCGGTTGCCGATACGGCTACGCCGCAGCAGATCAATAAGCTGGTGCTCGACAGCCTGCAAACCTTTATCGGTGAAGCTCCTCAGTTTGATGACATTACAGCGCTGGCACTCCGGTATTTCGGGTAAAACCGGCGTCAGAAAAGGATACAGGACGTCAGCCGGTTCGCACTGACGTCCTGTTTTCAGGCCGCTACCCCGCCCGAAACGATAAGTTTCATGGCATCGGAGCTGGACATAGACAGTAGCGACACGTTTTCGGCCGGAACGATAAACAGCTCACCGGAAAAGGCATAGGAATGCGGAAAGTAGACCGCCACATGTCCTTTTAACCCGAGGTGGTTCAGATCAGCCTGCGTAATAAAACCCAGTTTTTTCAGCTCTGACTGCCGGTTTACCACGACCAGAACCGGCTGGTTGAACTTCTTTTTATCACCGACGAAAGCCGAAATCAGATCCTTCAGTGAAAAATAAATCAGCCGCACAAGGGGCATGTGCTTTATGGACCCTTCGAAGAGGTTCAGCACAGAGTTCGGAATAACCGTCGACACCAGTACTCCCACGCCCAGAATAATCCCGAAAACAATCAGTAAACCAATACCCGGAATCTGCGTGGGTACTAATCCGTCAACCCAGATAAAAATACTGTAGAGAACCCAGATGGTTAATCCAATAGGGGCAACAGCCAGGAGTCCCCGGCCAAAATAGGTAAGAAACCGACTCATAGTGGCGGCAAGTGAATGGATGATCAGCAGTAAACATAACCTCAAACAAGCAACTAAAATTCATTTTTGTGGTATTTTGCCGCCATGATTCAGGCAAATAACCTCCGAAATTTCACCGAACAGGTCTTCTTGGCCATTGGCTGTCCGGATGCCGATGCACGGCTGGCCGCCGATGTTTTAATCAGCGCTGATCTGCGCGGTGTCGATTCCCACGGTGTGGCCCGGCTGCCGGGCTATGTGCGTTTATACGATCACGGCCGCCTAAACCCGACGCCGGACATCCGCATCGTGCACGAGTCCCCCTCGACTGCCGTGATCGACGGCGACCGCGGGCTGGGCCTTGTGGTCGGGCCGTGGGCCATGCAGGTGGCCATCGAAAAAGCCCGGCTGGCCGGTACCGGCTGGGTGGCGGTCCGGAACTCCAATCACTTCGGCATTGCCGGTTACCATGCGATGCTGGCCGCTGAACACGACATGATCGGTCAGGCCATGACCCATGCCGCCCCGCTGGTGGCGCCTACCTTCTCCCTCGATAAACTCCTGGGCACAAACCCAATCGCCGTGGCGATTCCGGCCATGACCGAACCGCCGTTCCTGGCCGATTTTGCCTCGACAGCCGTAGCATACGGGAAGCTGGAGATCTTGCAGCGCAAGGGACAACCCGCCCCGCTCGGCTGGGCCCAGGATGCCGATGGCCAGCCCACCACCGATTCCAATGCGGTCCGTAACGGCGGGGCGCTGCTGCCGCTGGGCTCCGACCGTGAGCATGGGAGTCACAAAGGCTACGGGCTCGGGGCTATCGTGGATATTTTCTCCGGTGTGCTGTCAGGCGCCAATTACGGCCCGTGGGTTCCACCGTTTGCGACTGCCGGTTTTATGTCGGCCAGCGAAGGTGTCGGGATCGGCACCGGTCATTTTTTCGGCGCCATGCGCATTGACGCCTTCCGGCCGGCCGATGAATTCAAACAGCACATGGATACGTGGATTCAGCGGTTCCGCAGCGCGAAAGCCGTCGACGGGCAGCGGGTGCTGGTCCCCGGCGATCCGGAACGGGAGATGGAGGCAGAACGCCTCACCAACGGTATACCGGTTCTCGATCCGGTCATCAAAAGCCTGGAAGAGCTGGGCGAACGTTTCGGTATAACGCTATAGGGTATAATTATTGCAACCGGCAACAACCCGATATTCCCGCGTCAGCGATTCGTGCCGTAGGTACGAAACAGGCACATGGATGTAATCTTGCTGCATGGCAGGTCCCGAAATAGTACCAGACGCACGGAAAACGCAGAAATTTAAAACAGCTTTTACTGCTTCATTGCCAGCACATAAGGTAGGCTGCGGACATAGGACAGAAAAATCGTTTTAAAGAAAATTTCACAAAATTCATTTTTCTCCATATATTGTTCCGAAAAAACCGACCGTATGATACAGTTTCAATCGCAGGGCAGCGGTTTTACCATGCAAAACCAGGGCCAGACCAACAAGAATTTTTCCTTCTCGGACTATTTAACAGAAGGCTTCTATGACGAGATGTTTGACGCGACCGGGCAAGTTCGTGCAGGGTATGAAGTATTTCGCCAGCGGTGTGAAACGTTAACGCCCGAGGAATTGCTCCGCCGGCAGCAGGCCGCCGAACGGGCACTGATGGCCATGGGCATTACGTTCAATGTCTATTCTGAAGGCGAAGGCACGGAGCGGATTATGCCGATCGACATCATTCCCCGCGTCGTCGATGCCATGGAGTGGAATCAGCTGGAACGCGGCCTGATTCAGCGGATAAAGGCACTCAACCTGTTCATCCACGACGTTTATAACGCACAGAATATTCTGAATGACGGCGTAGTACCCCGTGATCTGATCGAGTCGAGTAAGTGCTTTCTAAAGCCGTGTATCGGCCTGAAACCACCGAAGGACATCTGGTGTCACATTACCGGAACGGACCTGATCCGTGGCGACGACGGGCAATGGATGGTGCTGGAAGATAACCTGCGGTGTCCGTCCGGCGTATCGTACATGCTGGAAAACAGAGAATTAAGCAAACAGACATTCCCTGAGTCACTGGCCCGTACGGGCGTACGTCCGGTATCCGATTACCCGACGCGCCTGCTGCAGATGCTCACCCATATCGCCGACCGGCCAAACCCTACGGTGGTGGTTCTGACACCGGGAATTTATAACTCCGCCTACTTCGAACATTCGTACCTGGCCCAGCAGATGGGGGTCGAACTGGTCGATGCCCGTGACCTTGTGGTATCGGGCGGCTATGTGAAGATGCGGACCACGAAAGGCTTTCAGATTGTCGACGTTATTTACCGGCGTCTCGATGATACGTTCCTTGATCCGCAGGTCTTCAATCCGGACTCGCTTCTGGGTGTGCCGGGTATTTTTGATGTGTTCAAAAAAGGCCGTGTTGCGCTCGCCAATGCGCCGGGCACCGGTGTGGCCGACGACAAGGTCATCTATGCCTACGTGCCACGGATTATTAAATATTACCTGGGCGAAGAACCGATCATCCAGAACGTCAGAACCTACATCTGCGGTGAGGAAGAAGACTGCCAGTATGTGCTCGATAACATTGAGCAGCTCGTTGTCAAAGAAGCCAACGAAGCCGGTGGTTACGGGATGCTGATCGGCCCGAAAGCGTCGAAGGAAGACCACGAACTGTTCCGGCAGAAAATAAAGGAAAACCCGCGTAACTATATTGCCCAGCCAACGATTTCGCTTTCCCGTGTGCCTTGTCTGGTCGGGGAACATGCCGAAGGCCGCCACGTTGATTTGCGCCCGTATATCCTGTACGGCGAAGATATCAACGTAATTCCCGGTGGCCTGACCCGTGTTGCTCTCCGCAAAGGCTCGCTGGTGGTGAACTCATCGCAAGGCGGCGGCGGCAAAGATACCTGGGTGCTCTATTAAGATTAAATACCCCCTGTTACCCCTAAATCTGTTCACTACGTTACTTTTTATCGTTTGTAACAGGAGGCTGCCCGTAACCAGGCAGCCTCTTTTTTAGGTTCATAACCGCCTGCTATCAGCGAAAGAAAGCATGGCCCCCAAACCAATCATGAAAAATTCTGCTTATCTGCCCATCATTACCTTTTCCGTTTTAGCATTCCTGTTTAGTTACACACTAAGCAAGCTACCATTCCCTTCCCCTTCCGGTATCGACCTGCGCGACATTGCCTGTGGATTCGGCCCGCTCCTGAGCGGTCACCTCTGCTACCTGTTCTTCAAAACACCGACCACTTATTCTGTCGACGGAAAACAACCATTATTGGCCTGGGGAATTGTGCTGACGGCAACCCTCACGTTTGTGTTGACCAGCACCGGGCAACCGTTGACCGCCAGCCTGCGCTATGCCGGTCTGCAACTGCTGTATTGCTTTGGCGAGGAATTTGGCTGGCGGCATTATCTGCAAAGTGCTACCCGGCAGCTAAACAGCTGGCTTCAGGCCTTTGTCATCGGTACCGTCTGGTTTATCTGGCATTACTCATGGCTGGATAACCCCGTTAAGGCGATGTTGGGCCAGTCGGCCAATGCGCCCTTACCCATTATGCTGCTCATCACGGTTGTAGTCCTGTCGCTGTTCTCTGCCTTTGCCGGTCAGATTATGCGCCGGACGAATGCCTTGCTGCTGCCGGTCCTGCTGCACTTCAGCATCAAGACAAATTCAGCCACATTAGCAGTTAGTGTGGTGCTGATTGTGCTGGCCATGATGAATTGGGATAAACTCGCAGCCCGTTTTCAGAAAGGCAGGTAAGTGTGGGAAGTTTGTTTAACGTCTCAAAATAATAGTATACCACATAAGCACATAGAAAAACAAAGATTCCTTGTCTCTTCTGTGCCCTATGTATCTATGTGGTATATTTTTTTGTGTTATCGTTTCAGCAGCCAGACATCTGAAATGCGGGATTGCTTCCGCCAGTTCAGATGCGATTCTTCCGGCTCATCGAACGTGACCGACAACTGACCGTCCATCGTCAAACTGAGCGGCACGATCCACTCCTTGAACGTTTCGGCTTCGCGGTTGTAAACGACTGGCTCCAGCCGCTTGCCGTCGACCCGTAACAGGGCCTCCCCGTATCCGGCCACGCGGATGACATACCGCGCGCCAGGCTCCAGATTGGTGTAGGTCAGGGCCGGTGCCCGCTGAAACAACTGCGACGATAACCGTGCCCGGCTACTGCCATTGTCCCACCACGCAACGTCGGTGGCATCATCAGAAACCGTCGTTACGCGGGGCCCCTTACTGACATTCGATACATCGTCATAATAGCTGCCCTGTCCGGGATTTTCCCAGCCTGCCAGTACCTTTACCCGTTCCAGCTGCGCCGCTTTCGTGGGCAGACTCTTCAGCTTGCCGCACTCATCGGTCAGCCACCAGCGGTTATTGAGCGGATAATCCACAAAATCGAGCAGTGCGCCCCGTTCGTAGCCTTTGGCTTTGTATTTCGGCACACTCGTCTGCAGGCCGATCGAAGCGTATAAATCCGCACAAAGTGCGTCAATCTTCGCCCGTATATCCGGCGAAACCGGTGCTTTATCGGCCCGGTTAATCACGTCCAGCGCTTTCGTTACCGCATCGTCAATTGTTGATTCAGTCGCACCGGCGAGGATCGCATTAGCTTCCTGCTCCAGTTTCTGCTCGTACAGCTGCCGCCGGCGCGTGTACACATCGTAATTGGCCCGCAACAGACACAGCTGCCACCGCCAGTTCCCTGCCAGCTTCGGCTGACCGGCCTCCAGCGCCTTCCAGAAGGCATACGTCGCTTCGACTCCACCATTTTGGGCCAGCGGGCCTTTCCAGTTCTGTTCCAGGGCCAGCATTCCGCCTGCCGCCTGTCCGGCCACTGTCGGATTAAAGAAAAACCGGCTGTATTCGGTCAGGATTTCGGTTACGTCTTTTGCCGGCTCAAACGCCCGCATGCTCCAGATTACTTTGTTCACATCGTCGTGGCAACCATCCGAATAAGCCAGAAACCCATCCGTAAACGGCCCGAACGTGCCTTGAATCCGCGCCGACGCAAACGGCCTCGGGTTGGCCGGCTCCCGGCCCAGTGTCAGCGCATAGGCCTGATCCCAGTGCTCAACCGGAAATTCGCAGCGGACAGTATGCGTAATGTCCGGGTACTGCCGGTGGCCGTATTGTTTCGGCAACCGGTACCGCGTTTCGGCCATCGGCGGACTACTCGGCCCTGATACGACACCGGCAAACCAGGCAGGCTTCTGTTGATCGAGATAGCGGTAGAAGTAATCGACCTGCTCTACACTAAAGCCCTGCAACGACAGCCAGACTTTTGCCTTCGGGTGGTACTTCACCAGCCGGTCGTGCAGGTCTTTCAGAAATGGCATTACCTCGCGCGGGTGGTTATCGCCGGGATCACCGCCAGGCACAAAAATATGGTCAAGGCGCGGGCACTGCCGGTAAAAGCTTTCGTGCATGTCCAGTTCGGCTTTCCGTTTCGCCGCGTCATGCAGCTCAAACGTGACCGGTGTCCAGACCCAGTAGTCCATATCGTACTGCCGGCAAATGTCACTCATCTTAATGCGCATCTCCGCCGCCGGTATTTTAAAGTGGACGCTCGGGTTTTCATCTTCATGAAACGGGATCCCTTCTACAGAATTCGATCCGAAAATAGCCAGATCGCGGATATACTGCTCAAACTGCGCCACCGTCCAGGCATCGTACGAATTGGCGGTGGTCCGGTAGCCAAGCTGATGCCCCCGGATCGGATAAGCCGGCGACAGCGCGACATCCGCCGCGTCGGGCAACCGGAGCTGTGTGGCATCCATCTGCAACTGCCGCAGCAGCCAGCCCGCCCCGAACAATATGCCCCGTGCGTCGGCCCCGATTATCCAGACGGTTGTATTACCCCCCTGCTGCCCGGTAACTACCCGGAAGCCTTCCGGTTTGCGTTCGGCCACCTCACCTGTCCGTACCGGCACATCAACACCGTACAGAGCCGCGTCGGTTGACAACGCCAGCGCAATGACTACCCCGCCTGTTTTCGGCCACATTTCGGCCTGTTTAAGCGTTGTGGCCGTACGTTTTGCTATTTCTTCACGAAGCATACGCGGTGCCGTTTCGCGCATCGGCTGCGGAATCGACGGCGATACAAGCAATACAGCCTTTTGCAGATTGACCGGTCCGGCCAATAGTATCTGAAGGCTGCACAAGGCAACCCCGATTGCACTAATCAGAAATCTCTTCATTGTTGTTTTTTCGTAAGTCAGACTGCCCGTACAGCCCGCTGAATTTTCCGGATGGCTCCGGCAAACAGTTCCATATCTTCGCTGGTCCCCAGCATGGCGTGTTGCAGAATCCAGACACCCTCCTCCCGGCACGCCCGTTCGGCTACCTCACAATACACCTCGCTATAGTCTGCCGTTTCGGGCAAGGCATAACACATAAAGGTTTTGTTCTGAAATAACGGTTGCCGGTAAAGCGGGTGCGGATACCCGCGGAAGCAGGGCACCCCTTCGGCCGCCAGCCGCTCCACAAACTCAACTTTAGACAGCCCGCCCCCGAATGCCGCTGCATCATACCGGAAAATATAGAGGTGATAACAGTGCAGGGTTTCGCCGTGGCCGCGCGTCAGGGGCGTAATACCTTCGACATCAGCCAGTAATTCATTCAGGTACAAGCCATTTTCATTGCGGGTCTGCGTCTGCTCCTCCAGCCGTTTCAGCTGTTCGGTCAGCAGAACGGCCTGCATCTGCGTGATGCGGTAGTTGCAGCCGGGATTATAGTGGTCATACCATTGCCCGCCCTCGATACGGCCAACGTTGCGGAGCGAATGCATCAGCCGGTACAGTTCCTCATCGTCCGTTACAACGATGCCGCCCTCACCGCTTGTCAGGTTTTTCGAAGACTGAAAGCTAAAGCTGCCGACATCGCCGATGGAGCCGAGCTTGCGCCCCTTGTATTCAGCGCCGTGGGCATGCGCGGCATCCTCAATGACGCGGAGATTATGCCGGCGGGCGATGTCCATGATGGCCTCCATATCACAGGCCTGACCGGCAAAATGCACCGGAATAATCGCTTTAGTCCGTTCGGTAATGGCGGCTTCAATGGCCTTAGGGTCAATGTTGTAGGTATCCGGATCAATGTCCACAAACACCGGAACACAGTTGGCTTCCACCACCGTTGAGGCCGTAGCGATAAACGTATACGGCGGAACAATCACCTCATCGCCGGGCCTGACACCGCAGGCGATCAGGGCCAGTCGCAGGGATACCGAGCCATTGACACAGGTGATGGCGTATTTGCTGCCACAATAAGCCGCAAAGGCTTTTTCGAACGCTTCGACCTCATCCAGACAGTCAGGATTGCCCCACTTGCCGGAGCGTACAACGGCAGCAACGGCATTCACTTCCCGCTCATCAAATACGGGCCAGGGAAAGGACCTGGTCACGGTCGGCTGACCACCGTCAAAAGCCAGCATATCTATTGTAGATGCATTCATGTTCCGGAAATGTTAACTACCCGTAATACGATAAAGCGCATTTGACGTACTACTTTTCAGTCCTTTTTTCTCCCGCGGTAGTCTGTTTACCCGACCGGACCGTAGTATAATCAGTTCGTTCTCAAGGAAACTCCACTGCTTATCACATCATGCTAACCAACAAACAGTATATCACAGCCTTACTACTGGCTGGAATGTCGCTCGGCACGGCCTGGGCAATCCGCGGACAATTCGGCCATGAGCAGGGTGCCGCCTGGGCCGGTACGATTGGTGCCCTTGCGGTTATTCTGATCGCCAAACGTGCGGACTGGTACAACAAAGCACTGAAAGCCGCTCTTGCCGCCGGGCTGGGCTGGGGCATCGGCGGTATTATGAGCTACGGAAAAGTAGTCGGTTTCGGCCGCGGCAACGATTTCGGTAATGTCTATTACGGTCTGGTGATGCTCCTGCTCATTGGCGGCATCCAGGGCTTTCTGGGTGGCGGGTTGTTTGGGCTGGCCCTGTCTGACTCATCCATCAAACCCGTCAAATGGCATCTGCTGGTTATTGAAATGACTGTCGGGGCACTGCTGACCTACTTTTTCCTCATCGAGCAATGGGGCTGGCTCATGACTCCGCCGCGCTCCGAACTCTGGGCCGCGTGCCTGGGTATGGGGCTGGCACTGCTGACGTTTACGATCCGCAACCAGCAACGTGCAGCCTTGCGGGTGGCGGCGTTCAGTAGTCTGGGCGCCGGTTTCGGTTTTGCGTTCGGGAATTTTCTACAGGTAATGGGCAGTTCGTCTGACCTTTCCTTTAATTTCTGGAATGTGATGGAGTATTCGATTGGCTTTTTTGGCGGTGTGGGTATGGCATACGGTGCCTTTACTTCACAGTGGGAAACCGTAGTCGAACGGCAGGGCGCGCATCCGGTCTATGTTCCGCTGGCAGTTATCAGCGTGCTGATTCCATTCGTCGTATGGGAGCAATCGTTCGAGACAGGCCGGCTTGAGGGCGTTTACCGGAATCTGATGAGCGGCGATGTCTTCACGGCAACCCGCTTTACGCAAATCGCCGCCCTTGTACTGATCGCCGGGGTAGCAACCTACTGGTTTTCACGCTTTCAGCCGGCACAGGGCGACAATTACCTGCGGCTTGGCTATTCGGATGTCCAGCAGTTTTTTCTGGTCCACTTATCGCTGTATATCCTGCTGAGTTTCCTGATTACCGGTTCCGTAATCAGCACCTACCGGCCGGAACAGTTTCTGTACATTGTTAACCTGATTCTGACAGGCTTCTTCCTGAAACGCACCAAACCGATTTTTTCGGAACAGGTGTTTCACTACAGCAGACTGGCGCTCGGATTTGTTATTGTGCTGGTATTTATTGCGCTGATCACACTGGTAGCCATCAATTCGCACGAAGAACTGGCCGGTGTCAACAAGCGGTTCGAATAAATCTCAGCTATCGAGCTTATTAAACGGAGAAGGAGTTTCTGAACCATCCAACGGCTTTTGCGGCAAACTAACCACGTCGCCCCAATACTGACGCAGGGCGCCCATATGCTGTTTCCAGCCACCGAAACTCATTGGCTTTTCCAGAAACGACGTAGCGCCGGTTTCGTATGCCTTCCGGATCCGTTCGTCATCGGCCAGTGATGACAGGATTACCGTGGGCATCTGCTGCCCCTTGGGGTGGTTGCGCAGCTGTGGTAAAAACGACAGCCCGTCCATTACACCGGGGCCCAGATCTATATCCAGTAAGACGAGTTTAGGCAATGAATTATCCGCGTTTTCAAGATAAGATAACGCTTCCTGCGGATGTGTAAAGCCCAGAAATTCTGCCTGAGGGAACGTTTTGCGGGAGGCTCTTTTTACAATTTCAAGTACATCCGCATCATCATCAATCAACAGAATCGGAAATGTTGTGTGTTGATCAACCATCGCATCCATGATACAAGTGCTTTATAAGGAACGAAAGACTTCATATCAGAACAGACGTAGATCATTGAAGCCTATACTCTATAAGATAAGTAAAGATACTGCATTTTTACAACTTCCTGTCTTCAATTACCTTTTATCTACATTATAACTCTAATCTTCTCTTTTTGTTGCGCGGGCTCTATTATTGATGTTACCGACTTAATTTCTACTATACTTAACATAAAATTTATAAACCAAAACAGCATTTTATGGCACACATTTAAATATTCAATGATTGTGTTGCATCCTTATGTAAATTAGTTGATTTATACTTTTAAACAGTTTACTTTTAGGTATACATCAAACTCAACAACGCTATGGCCACCCTGCTCCCCTATGCCTGGATTGTACCTGTAGTTTTTGTGATTGTTTTTTTTGCCCTGAACGTACGGCTAAAACCCGTTTGCCCGCATTGCGGTAAAGAATCTACTGACCGCATCCGAAGGCCTCTCCTTGTAAAACAACTCCTGTTTTTCCTCCCGCTGGTGCGCTTCGAATGCTGGTCGTGCCAAAAAAAATATTATGTGCTTGGGTTCAGCAAAAACCAGAAGATGAAACGGAATAGCTCAGCAAACCATGCCGTTTCTCTCCGGTAAGCAAAACGTGTTTTGTTTTACAGCGTTTCCTTTACCCGTTGCACAAAATCCGTCTGAATGACATCAATACCGTTTTGCACCCCAAGGCGATATTGTTCTTTTGTTTCAAAATAATCAAGGGCATCCGAAAAAACAAGGATATTCAGGGCATGCAGCCTTTTGATGAGCGACGGTGTAAGCGCCTGCCACTTTACATCGAAGGCGTACGGCTTCAGCCGGGCAACTTTGGCATCAATATCAGCTTCGCTTTTCAGGCCCGGCATGATACGGGCAACCGGCAGTAACTCTCTGAGTGCAGCCAGATAATCGTCCGTTCCGTAGAAAACCGAGGTACCGGCCAGCGAATACGATTGTAAGGCTGCGACTAATGGCGCCGGCAAAACGTCTTTGCAGTCGACATAAAGCGCGGCTTGCTTTTGATGCGTTTTGTTCCAGTCCGTCAGCAACCGGCACACGTCGTCCAGCGTAGGAATCCGCTCCTCTGCATATGCCTCACCGGTTCCTTTCCCTGCCGAAAGCTGACGTAGTTCAGCGGCTGTCTTTTCCTTCAGCGGCCCGTGTCCGGTGGTCGTGCGGTCCAGATTACCGTCGTGCAGGATAAACAGCTGCCCGTCCTTACTGGTCCGGACATCAATTTCAATGTAATCGACCTGCATGGCCAGTGCGGCCCTGAACGTAGCCAGCGTGTTCTCGGGCAGGCCGGGCATGGCTCCCCGATGGGCCGAAACGCCGACGTATTTTTTCTTCATACCTGGCTGGGCTGCTGTTTGTCGCTGACTCAGCACCAAACATACGGTAATCAGCATAATAAACAGGTTGTTACTCATTGTCCGGGTCATTTTTTATCAATCCGTAGTTCGTCCTTTACCTGCCCGTCCGGGTTATAACAGGTGTAGACCATTGTTTTTCCGTTTATAGTAATGTGCTGGTAATAGTTCCCCTTCGGATACCGGCTGACGGCATAGTCTTCGGGCGGCATATTTTCGTGAGTACCGGGAATCCCTACTGAAATTGTATAAACCGTTCCCTTCGCCGGTGAGTCAACTGGTTTTCCGGCATACATCGGTTTCGAGCGCATGTAATAGTGGACATGCCCGCTCATCACCATGTCAACGTGGTACTGATCAAACAGGGAACACCACTCGTTCCGGATCAGGGCGTAATCCTCTTCGTAGTTGTACGGCGGAAAATGGAAAAAGGCGAATTTCCAGTCAGCCGTTGAACGGGCCAGCTGCTCCTTGATCCAGGCCGTCTGCTGCTCAACCGGCGCGGTCCCGTCGATCATCAGAAACAGGGCATTCTGGTACGTAAAGGCATAGGTCTGTTCGGTTGGGGCAGCGGCAGGCCCGTTTTCGGGCAGGCTGAACATTTCCTGATACATCCACGCTCCTAAACCGTCCTGACTGTCATGGTTACCAGGAATGGGCATCAGCGGTTTTCGGGCAAAAACACCGCCTGAATGCTGCCAGAGCTCGTCCCATTCGTCGCGGTGCAACCCCGTACTGACCAGGTCTCCGGCAATGTTGTAAAAAGCAACCTCCGGATGTCTGGCGGCGGCTTTCTGCGCCATCTGCCCCCATTCGCGGGATTTATGCGTATCACCGAACCAGATGTAGGAAAATCCCTGCCCTCCGGCCGGCTTTGTCGTAAACGTGGCCGGTGCCGACCAGCTGCCCCCTTTGCCCCCAACCCGATAGCCGTAGGTCATGCCCGGCAGCAGACCGGTTAATTTTCCCGTAAAGCGATGCACGTACCGGTCATTCTGCAAGAGCCGGTCTTCCATCACAAACCGGTTGGCGGGCTGCATCAGGGTATCTTTCCGGCCCGCCACCCAATACTGCACCTGCCCTTCCCCGACCGCCGGACTGGTCCGCCACTGCACGTTCATGGTCGTCGACGGATCACCGCTCCAGGTCAGCAACAGCTGGTCGGGCGTAGTCGTAGACGGCGTGGTCGTTTTCCGGAAGGCTCCGACGAGGTGTGCTTCCCTTGCCCGGCCACGGATGGTTTGCAGCAGCACCTGCCCTTTCAGCGCATCGGGCACGTCGTCGAGCACCAGATCATCCCAGTCGTGGTAGGTAAAAGCCCCCTGCTGCATCGTGGTTTGCGTCTGCGAGGGCATGCAGTTGCTTACCTGTAGCCTATCCCCCGCCTTTTGCGGACCGACACTGACAAAATAGACGGGCCGGTGCTTGTCAAACCCGTTGATTCCGAGTGAAACCCGGCCGGCGTTTACCCGTTTCTGCCAGACTTCGTAGGTGTATTCTTCATTTTTCACCACCATACCGGTCTTCACAAACCCGCTGGCCGGCAGCCAGAACGGAAGGGTCTTCTGCGCCTGGTCGCGCATGATGGAGACCACAGCCGGTACATTAACCTCAAAGGTCAGGTAGCGGGTAGCCAGTATGTTTTTATCGGCGGGGCTGAGAAAATTCAGGATAAAAGGCTCACGGATGGTATCCAGCTGCTGTGGGGTCAATTGCTGATACAGGCGCGTCACGGCCCTGTCCATTACCTCTTTTACCGCCTGCGGCCCGTTGTTAACCTGTCCGGAAGCCGTTGTTGCCCCCACTGTCAGGAACAACAGACCGCAGGAAAGCTTTGGAAAATACGTCATCAGATAAATGTAAAATGAATAATGGACACTGAATTATGGCTACTGAAGCCACATCCACTGTCCATTATACATACGCAACAAACCGCAGTCAGTACTATTTATAAAATGAGTAATGAATAATGTAGATCGCTTCATCACACATTATCCATTGTAGATTATTTCAAAAATACCTCATCGTTATCGGTCAGGAACATACGGGTGCTCTGGATATAGGAACCACCGCCCGGACTTTTGTATTTGAGCGACACGTAGAAGGCCTTGTAGCCGGTTTTAGGATAGGCTTCCGTCACATCGACCTTCGCCTGATTGCTGATGCCCAGACTACGGCTTTCCCATTTCTCGTCCTGGAAAATCTTGTCGTCCGAGTCAGCCGACCACACAATGGCGTCTTCCAGCAGGTCCGGCGTTGTTTTCACCGATACTTTTACACCTTCTTTGGTTGTTGATACGTCCCATTTGCAGAGCGGGTATTTCTGTTTCAGCAGGGTTTCGCCAAAGAACGCGCTCAGACTTTCGAGCGCCTGCCGCTTATCGCCCAGGCCGTGACCGGCGTTCGGCACGTAGCTGATCAGGTTCACGCCCGGAATATCGTCGTAGTAGTTCTTGATGGCATCAACAGTCCAGTATTCGTCGTTGGTACCCATAAAAATCATCTTAGGCTGGGTCAGTTTTTTGCGGTACGAATACGGGTCAATCATCTGGTTGATGGCGCGGCCCTCCGGCGAGGTCATGGTATTGGTCAGGCCCAGTTTCACGTAATCGTTGATCTGTTCGCTGTATTTATTCCACGAATCAATCTGGTACTGCAGGTTTTTCGGCATATTCAGAATGTCGATCACCATCGGTGCAATCGCCACCGCCCGGCTATCCATGGCACCCGTCAGCCAGGTCGTCCAGCCGCGTTTTGAGGCGCCGGAAACCACGAACCGCTTTACGTCGTGTTTCAGGTTTTTACGGGCAAACTCCTGCACGGCATCCATGCCCCGGATGGCACTTTTAGTCATCGGGAACAGCAGCGGCCACGAATAGTCGCCGTCTTTCTGGAAATTGTGCAGCGTATGGGAGATCAGCGCATCTTCGGTCAGGTTACCGAAAAACGGCTGGTTCGGCGTCTGGCGCAGTACTGCCACAATGGCTTTGTTTTTCTGCGCAATAGCTCCGAATGCCATGGCATCGCCCTGATTTTTGCCCCAGTTCGGCTGTTCATTTTTGTTGGAACCACCTGTGATAAAGAGCAGCGCGCCGTCGTGCTGATTATCCTTCGGCACCAGCACCGTCAGTTGGTGACGCCAGGTAAACTCGCGCCATTTCTGCGAGGTCAGCAGCAGGTTATAGGCCGTCACATCGCCGAGGCTCATGGTATCTTTCAATTCCCACTGGTAGGTTTTATCGCCGTTATTGAGATAACTCTCCAGCGCATTTTCCGGTGTGACTGCTTTTTTCGTGGTGATGAATCCCGCCATCGTCAGCGCGAGCATCAGAGCGGTTACGACAAAAAATCGATTCTTCATATTGAGGTTAATTTACTTTACACTAATTGGTTCAGGATTTTCGGAGAGCCATTTCAGGACCTCGTTCATGTAAATTTCGGCCGTTTGTTCGCCCAGACTCGTCCGGCTGATGTACTCGTAGCGTTTAAAGCTGGAAAAGTCAACTTTGGTCAGCATGTACCCGAAGGCATCGTTGGTGAGTCCGAATAAAAACGGCTGCCGGGTCCGCATGTTGCGTTTGAGGTAATAGCCGATGTTGGGCAATGCCTCTCCCGGAATTGTCAGCACCTGTGCGGAGCCGATATTAAGCAGATTGACCTGTGCCGACACTTGCTTACCCGTCATCTCGTAATGTAGCGGCGAGTTTTTAATGATGTACTGCATCACCTCCGACTCAACGGGGAAACTGATTTTCCGCATGGCACAGTACAACTCAGGATTGGCCTGTACCGGTGCTTCGGCCACGATCCGGAGCGCTTCGTCGGCCAGCAGCTCACCGATCCGGACGCACTCGGCCCAGTCGTTGGCTTCCTTGCCGCCCTCGCGCCGGTTGTCGGCGGTGACCATACCACCCTGGGCACTGTTCATAAAAATGGCCATTCCACCGGTCTTGGCCTCAATCCGGTCGTAGAGCGGGCCGCAGAGATCAGGACTCAGAATGCCCCTGCCCGACCCGATGATTTCGGGGTGGACGGCATAATTTACCAGTGTCGCAATCGGTTTGCCGTCCTGCCCGATTGCCTGAATTACTCCGCAACGGGGGTCATAGAGCTGATCGGCGTAGTAGTTGTAGGCGATCTTTCCTTTGGCTTCGCCGACCGCAATTTTCAGCGTGGCCGGTTTGAGGTTCCGGACGGCTTCGTTCACGGCATCGGCCATATCCCTGACACAGCGGTCAAGGTAAGCCATGTCGGCGTAGGACTTGCCCGACGCATCCGGAAACCCGTAGGCATCGGGGCCGCTGTGGGTATGGGTTGCCCCGATCAGCACATTTTCGGGCGGAATGCCCTTGATCAGTGCCCGCGACTTATTCCCCAGCACCGACGGCCAGCCCAGGTTATCGACGCTGACGATGGCCACCCGCGTACCGCCCCGTTCGAGCACCAGCGCCCGGATATACAGGTCGCCTTGCTTTTGCTGCGCCGGTTTGGGCGTACCGATACCGCCGGAAACGGGCAACAGCGGATCAGGCGTAATTTTCCGCAAGGCAGCCCCCGCCTTAAACGACTGGGCCTGAAGGCTCAGTCCGTGCAGACATATCAGAAAAAAGAGCAGCCTCATATAAACGTTTGACCCCTACAGGGTCTGTTTTTAGTTTGCTGTTCCGGATTTTTCAATCCGGAATCAATTAATACCGGATTTGTAATCCGGTTCCGTGCAGGCGGATTACAAATCCGCGGTTAGGCTGCGACGGAGTTGAAAATCCGTCGCAGCTTTCGCAATCCGTCACGACATACTTACCACGGTTTCCCAGTGCCCTGAATCACCCACGGTTTTGACCACGGACTGTTCCGGCCATCGGCTTCCGAGTAGGTGGTCTGCTCCAGTTTGCCCATGGCGGCTTCGGTGTTGGTTTTGTTCAGATTCCGTTCATCGAGCATGTAATAGAACCGGACCGGCATCACCTTACGCTTGGCCTGCGGACCTGCCTTCAGCTCGGGATAACCCGTCCGGCGGTAGTCAAACCAGGCTTCGGTTGCGGCAGTCCAGCTAGCAATCCATTTCTGTTCAATAATCTGCTTCTGCGTTGCGTTGTAGGCCACCGTTTTCTGGGCAATATAGGCCGCATACGTACTGCTCAGGCTCCAGGCATCCAGCGACGCTTTGACACCTGCTTCGTAGTGCGTTTTGGCATCACCCGCAGCCCAGCCTTTCAGCGCTGCCTCGGCCAGAATAAACCGGACCTCAGCCGCCGACACCAGCCGCGACTTCAGCAGCGGGCCTTTCGCTTGCTTATAGATGTCGTTCAGCCACGAAACGTGCGGGTTATTCGCGCCCTGCTCAGCCGTCGGGCTCAGGTTATACGATGCGCCGCCAACCATCGCCACCGGTAGCCCGACATAATTCGGATCCGTATTGTACTCCTTACCGGCCACCTTATCCGGCGACAGATAACGTTTTCCGTTTTCGATCTTATCAGTACCGGCCGGCAGACTGGCATCTACCACCAGCGGAATCTGGACCTTGTTGGCCCAAACACCGATGCGTGGATCGTTGAGCGCCAGCAATGCCCGTACAAAGGTGTCGCACATTTTCAGACGGCGGTAGTTACTCGCGCTGGCATCATACACCGTGTTTGCCGGCCACGAATCACTGTCGCTGTTACCGGCAAACGGCATTGCCGCATCATCGGCAGCCGCCAGAATGACCGGGTACTGCGTCGGGTTGGCCACAATTTTTTCAATACCGGCCTTGGCTACATCCGGCTTTTTGCTGGATATCCGCATAAAGTAGCGCAGGGCCAGCGAGTTAGCCAGCTTCCGCCATTTGGCCGGATCACCGGCATAGTATACGTCAGCCGCGTCCATCGTACTGGTGTACTCCGCTTTGGTTTTCGACAGCAGGGTATTGGCTTTTTCAAGATCAGCGAGGATACCGGTATAAATCGCTTCCTGTGAATCATAGGCCGGGAAAGTATTTTCGGCACCACCCAGCTCGCCTTTCAGCGCACTGCTATACGGTGCATCGCCCCAGAGGTCCGTAATCAGGCCGAAAACCATCGACTTCATCACCAGCGATACGCCCTGCTGTAGCTCAAAACCCAGCTGCACCGACCGGTCATAAACGTACTGGTTATTCCGGAGAATGTCGTAGTACGGGCTCCAGCTCTGGCTGCCACCCCAGTCATATTCGTTGTGGCTGCTCGACCAGCCGTCTTTCTGGGTGTGCTGCATCACCCCGGCCATATCCTGGTAGCCGAGGTTAACAAACGCCTTGCCCGTCTCGGTCAGTACCGTCGACAGCACAAGGTTCGGATTGGCCTTTGTGGGGTCTACCCCGTTCGGGTTCTGATTCAGTTCGGTCAGGTCCTTGCACGAAAACACCGACAGCGACAGCAGAACAGTAGTCAGTATATGTTTGTAGTTCATGATTTTTAAGAAAATGGTTAATGGACAATGGTTAATGAATAATGGATGACGCCTTACGCCACAATCAACTCTCTATCAAATCATTATACATTTTACATTGTTCATTATTCATTAAAATGTCAGGTTTACTTTGAAGCCGACCGGAATGACCCACGGCATTACGTTGTAGCGCTCGATGCCCTGCTTAAACTGGATACCCGAACCTTGCAGACCAGCCTCCTGCTGGAATGCCATTTCAGGATCGATGTTGATTTTTGCAGCGGTCCAGAGAATGATGTTCCGGCTGTAGACCGACAGCGACGCATTCTGCAAACCAACTTTCCGGATCAGGTTTTGCGGCAGATCGTATGAAAAGGAAATCTCACGCAGCTTCAGGTATGACGCGTCATACAGGAAGGCCTTCGTAAATCCCCAGGCCGTGCTGCCCGCGAACGGGAGATACAACGTACCGGTACCGCCCAGGTTTTCCTTGTAACCGGTCGGATTGCCGTTGGTATCGTAACCGGTTGCCAACACCCCGGGAATAAACGTACCGCCATAAGGCAGAGTATACGGGCCATACTTGAACGGGAAGCTACCGTATTCCGGTGTCGGGCCACCCACCAGCGGGAAATAGTTACCGTGCTGCCGGATCAGTTCATCCTGATTAGCCACCAGGTAATTCCGCAGCGCATCGCCGGTCAGACCGTTCGGGTTGATGAGTTTGTCGAGGAAAAGTTGTGACTGGCCGTTTTCTTCGCCGTAGCGGTAGGTCTGTGACACAAAATCACCGCCGTTGCGCCAGTCAAACGTCATGTTCACGCTGAACCGCTTGTACGAAACCGAGGCCTGTAACCCCATGATAAACTTCGCGTTGAAGTTCCCGATTTTGTTTTTGGTATTGATCGCATCCACCGACTGCCATTTACCGGTCTGGTCCAAAATCGGATACCCGTAATACGGCGACGCTTTGTCCTTTACCGTTACCAGCTGGGCATCGTAAATATCGCCGATATCTTCACCCACATACGTCCATGCACCACCCTTGGCATCGGTCCATAGGGTGTAATATGGCAGGTCGTCCGACAGTTTCAGAATGCGGGTACGGTTGCGGGTCAGGTTGGCGTTGAGATCGACGCGCCAGCCCGAAGCCGACTGAATCGGGGTACCACCCAGGGTCAGTTCAAAACCACGGCTCGCCAGCAGACCGGCATTGATGTTCTTGGTCGTATAACCCGACGATGGCGGCAGTTTGGTGCTCAGAATCTGGTTTTCCTTCTCAACGCGGTAATACGTACCGGTAAACCGCAGGCGATCGCGAAACAGATTCAGGTCAAGACCCGCTTCATACGAGGTTGCAATTTCCGGTTTCAGGTTCGAAATCAGCAGGTTACCCGGCACCGAGAGCCGTGGTACCCCCGCCCACGTACCGGCGTTGGTCAGTGTGCTCAGGAGCATATACGGATTGGCATCGTTACCCACCTGCGCTACACCGCCCCGCAGTTTCAGCAGACTAACCTGCGTCGAGGTCGGGAACAGCATTTCGTTGACCAGCATACTCAGTGAGGCCGACGGGTAGAAGTACGACCGGTTAGCGGCCGGCAGCGTACTCGACCAGTCGTTACGGGCGGTCAGGTCGAGGTAGATCATGTCCTTAAACCCGATGTTGGCCAGGCCATAGACGCTGTAAATTGCCCGCTGGAATTTCGTGCTGGAATAGTCGAGGTTTTCCGGCAGAATGTTCTGAATCGTGAACACGCCCGGCACAATCAGGCCGGTTCCGCCTTTGGTAGCCGTCGATACATTACCGCCGTTCTGATACCGGGCATTCCCCCCCGCCGACACCGAGAACTGAAACTGTTTGAAGCCCTTTTTATACGTAGCCAGAAAGTCAGCGTTGCTTTCGAAGTTATCGAGGTTGATAATCCCGTAAGCGCCGCGCGGATCGCCGGTATAGCTGTTGGCAATCTTCATTTCCCGCTGCTCCTTATAGGTATCGAGCGCATAGCGGGCCATGAAGCTGAACTCCGGCGAAATCTGCCAGTCGGCTTTGAGGTTTCCGAAAATACGGTCACGCACAAAGCTGTTATTTACTTCATACGCCAGAAAATACGGGTTGTTGTAAATGCCTTTTGCCTGTGACCGCTGCTGGATACCCTCCTGCCCCGGCAGCCAGTAATTCTGCATGTTCTGGATGTCGATGTGCGGCGAAACGGCATAGGCCCACTGCAACGGGTTAGTTCCCCGGTTGCTGGCCGGCCGGTTGTTCGAATTATTGCGGCTCACGTCCAGATTCGTACTCAGCCGGAGCTTGTTGCTGGCCTTGAAACTGGCATTTACGTTAAACGTGTTCCGGAACAGATCGGAGTTCGGGATAATGCCTTTGTTCCGCATGTTCGAATACGACAGCCGGTAAGTAAACAGATCGGTATTGTTGGCCACCGATACCCCGTTGGTGGTCGTGACGCCGGTCTGCACAAAGTTCTTCACGTTGTCTTTATGCGAAACAAGCGGCATCGCCACGGGTTTGCCGTTGGCATCGAGCGGACTGTTCCACTGCACTTCCGAATATCCTTTATCCAGTTCGGCTCCGTACGTGGCGCCGACCGTCTCGTCGATCAGCTTACCAAACGGGTTCGACAGCGGGGTGCCGCTGACAGCCGGCGGGATACCCGAAAACTGGCCGGGACCAAATTTGGTCTGCCATTTCAGGAACCGGTATGGCTGGTCGAAGACGGTGCTTGAGGTAATGGTGACTGTAGGTTTTTTGGCTTTTGATCCGCTTTTGGTCGTGATCAGCACCACCCCGTTACCGGCCCGCGAGCCGTAGAGAGCGGCGGCGCTCGGGCCTTTCAGAATCGATACGTTTTCAATATCGTCGGGATTGAGGTTCGAAATGGCGTTGCCGAAGTCGGCGCGGTTATCGTTCCCCACCTGGCTGATGTTGTTCAGGGTGTTGGCAATCGGAACGCCGTCGATCACAAACAGGGGCTGATTATCGCTGCTCAGCGAGGTCGCGCCGCGAATGACCATGCTCACCGACGAACCGGTTCCGCCCGTCTGACTGATCTGCACACCGGCTACTTTACCGGCCATGCCATTCAGGACGTTTTCCTGCACAACGCGCGAAAATTCCTTACCGTCAACCTTACCCACCGAATAACCCAGCGACCGCTCATCGCGCTTAATCCCGAGGGCCGTAACGACGGCCTCCTGTAACGTTTCGGCGCTTTCGGTCATGGTCAGGTCAATCACCGTGCGGTTGCCTACCACAACCTCCTCCGTTTTGTAGCCGATGTAGGAGAAGATCAGAACCGTGTTGTCGGCCGTAATGTCGAGCGAGAACCGCCCGTTTCCATCCGTAGTGGTACCGGTCTGGGTACCTTTGATGACTACATTGACACCGGGCATGGGCGTATTGTCGGCACCGGTCGTTACTTTCCCCGTAATTTTCCGGGCAACGGCCGCATGAACCGGTACGTCCGGATGCGCTTTGTTTGTGGCGGCTATGACCGGGTCAATGGTAATGACACCGGTCAGCAGGGCAACCACCAATACCCCGATTTGCTTTTGCTGGGCGGTAAACTTACACTCCATACGTGTACTTTTAAGTTTAGGAATGAACAGACTTTACGTTAAGTAAGTATACAGGACACCATCAGACCGGCATGGCGCACCCGTCTGACTGATTTCGTTACTGAGGCATTACCACGGTAGACTCGTACCTTGAATCAGCCAGGGTTTAGACCATTGGCTGTTTTTTCCCCGCACCCTGGTATGGCTGTTTTCTTCCAGGGTTTGCAGGGCATTCATTGCGTTTGCGTAATTATAGTTTGTTTCGTTGTCTCCGTAAATAAACCGTACCGGCAGTACATTCTCGGCGGCGGCGGGGCCGGCTTTCAGCGCCGGAAATCCCGTCCGGCGGTAATCGAACCAGGCTTCGGTCGCCGCTGTCCAGCCGGCAATCCATTTCTGGGTCATTACCTGTTCGAGCGTATTGGTAAACTGTACGCCCGGCTGCTGCATGTACGCCGCAAACCCACCGTCGACACCCCACGCTGCCAGCGAGTTACGGATTCCCTGCCGGTAATGTTCCTCCGCACTTCCCACGGCCCAGCCCTTCAGAGCGGCTTCGGCCAGAATAAACGACACCTCCGCCGACGAACAAAGCCGGGCTTTCAGAATCCCGCCGTTGCTGTTCCGGTACACCTCCGCCAGCTGTGATACGTGCTGATTCTGCACCACCTGCCCCGTTGTCGGGTTATAGTTATAGGCACTCGGGTCGATGAGGCCGGGCGGCAACCCCACATAGGTGCTGGTGTCCAGGGCCACTTTAAACGTTTTCGGGTTAAACCGGCGGGTGAATGTTGCGCCGGCTTTTACCTCTGCCAGAAACTTTGCATCGGTCATCGCCGAAACGCCCTGCTGCACCACCCCGTTCTTGCGGATATACGGGTCTGCCGGCTGCGGCAAGGTTGAGTCAGCGACCCAGCGGACATAGACCGGGGCAAACCAGATTTTCAAACGGGGATCCCTATACGCCGTTAGTTTGTCCAGTAAGGTCCGGCATGGTTTCCGGCGGCGGAATTCCGAGGGGTCGGTATCAAATGCTACCGCTGCCGGCCACGAATTAGCCGCCGTTGACCCGATGTAGTCCATCGTCGCATCGTCCGTCGCGTCCTTCATATATATACCCGACTGATAGATGCTTTCAATACCGGCTCTGGCTACCTGCGGCAGTTTTGCCGAAATCCGCATGTAATACCGTAGCAGCAGCGAGTTGGCCAGTTTCTGCCATTTCGTGTTATCGCCGTTGTAATAAACGTCGTAGCCGGTGAGGTAGCCGGTTGACCTTCCGGCGGCAAACAAGGCCGAGGCTTGTTTCAGGTCGTCGATAATGCCGGCGTAAATCGTCTGTTGTTTATCAAACACCGGCAGCAGCAAATCAGTCGAGAGTGCCCCCTTCAGCGCATCGGTATAAGGAGCATCGCCCCACAGGTCCGTGATCAGCCCGAACGTGAATGCTTTCAGCGTCAGGGCCACGCCCTGATGAAACGTATAGCCCAGCTCTTTTGACCGCTGCAGCAGAAAGTTGTTATTCCGGAGCAGGTCATAGTACGGGCTCCAGTCTTTCGGACTCCAGTCGTAGTGATTATGGTCGCTGAACCAGCCGTCTTTCTGCGTATGCTGCACCACACCGGCAATGTCGCCATAGCCCAGCGTAACGTAGTTCATGGCCAGCCCCGTAGCAATGGTCGGCAGCATCAGGTTCGGATTGGCCGTTGATGGACTGACCACATTCGGGTTTTCGTTGATTTTAGACAATTGGTCACCACAGCTACTCATGATGAGTAACAGCGTCAGTACAATCAGCCATTTTGCGGCAAAGCGTCTGTTCATGACCATATTGATTATAGTGAAAAACCAACTTTAAAACCCACCGGGATTGTCCACGGCAGTACGTTCTGCAACTCTACCCCCTGCCGGAACTTACTGTTGTCGGCCAGAAAGGCCCGTTCCGGATCGATACCGACTTTAGCCGCTGTCCATAGCATGATATTCCGGCTATACACCGACAGGTTCACGTTCCGGAAACCCCACCGCTGCGGCAGGTCGATACCGAACGAAATTTCACGGAGCTTTACAAACGACGCGTCAAAGGTAATTTGCTGGTTGTAGCCCCACGGGTAGGTATCCGTAATCGGATAAACTTTCGTCCCCGGTCCTCCCAGATTTTCGCGGTATGTCCCGTCAGGATTCTGGATAACTCCCGGTGCAAATGCCCCGTCATACTCCGGAATGCCGTCGCCGTCCGAATCCATCGGCATACCGCCGGTTTCTTTTGTATGCCCCCCGACCCGCGGAAAGTTGCCGTTTTGCGGGATAATGTATTTCGCCGGATCCGATTTCAGCAGCGCTATCAGCTGATCGGAGGTATAGCGTCCACCCGGAATCAGCAGATCCAGTTGCCGCGCCGACCGCCAGTCGGACTCGAAGTAGCGGTAGGTATACGACTGAAAATTACCGCCGCTCCGCCAGTCGAAGCTCGCGTTCAGACTCAGGCGCTTGTACCGGACCGCCAGTTGCCCGCCCATAATAAACCGGGGATTAAAATTCCCGACCTTCACCCGAGCATTGCGGTCGTTTACCGGAATCCAGTCGCCGTTGTTGTCCAGAATGGGCCACCGGTAATAGGGCGATTTCGGATCGGTTACGTACGCATAGCCACGGCTATAGAGGTTTCCGATTTCCTCTCCCACATAGGTAAACGCACCGCCGTTATTGTCGTCCCACAACTGGTAATAATCAACGCCCGGCGCCAGCGCCTTGATATAGGTCCGGTTACGGCTGAAATTCACGCTGACATCGACCTGCCAGCCGTCTTTCTGCTGCACCGGCGTAGCCCCCAGATTCACCTCCCAGCCGCGGCTTGCCAGCAAACCGGCATTAATCAGCTTATTGGCGTATCCCGACGAATTGGGGGTTGTTACACTGAGAATCTGGTTTTTGTTCTCTGACTGATAATACGTAGCCTCCAGCCGCAGCCGGTCCTTAAACAGTTTAAGGTCAACACCAACCTCAGCCGACGTGGCAATTTCCGGCTTCAGCTGCGCATTATACAGCGTTCCGGGCACGTTGGTCGTTACCAGCCCCCCCCACAAGCCGGTGCCCAGCGCCTGCTCCAGCTGATACGGGGCTGCGTCGTTGCCCACCTGCGCCCAGCTCGCCCGCGCTTTCAGCAACGAGACGTAATACGGCAGTCTGAACGTATAATTCAGGAGCCAGCTGCCCGATACAGACGGATAAAAATACGACCGATTATGCACCGGCAGCGTACTCGACCAGTCATTGCGGGCCGTCAGATCGACATAAACCTGATCCTTATAACCCACCGATGCCATGGCATAGAGGCTGTAAATGGCCTTACGGGTCGTTGTGTTATTGACCGACAAGGCCGTAACCGGTACGTTGGTGATCCGGTAAAGGCCCGGCACCGTCAGCTGCGACCCACCCATAAAATTGTCCAGATACCGCTGCGTCATGTAATTACCGCCAACCGAGGCACTAATGTCCAGGTCGCCCCGTTTTTCGTGGCGGGTCAGCAGGAAGTCGGCATTCAGTTCGCGGCGGACCAGGTCCTGCAAATAATAGCCTCCTTTTTTCGCCCGCGAATAACTCCAGGGTATTTTCGTCTCCCGGTTTTCACCGTACTGATCCAGCGCCAGCCGGACAAAGCCGGTCAGCAGGGACGATGGTTTCCAGTCCAGTTTTGTATTACCGAAAATCCGGTCGCGGTTGAAGCCATTGTTGATGCCATACGCCAGAAAATACGGATTATCCGCCGTTGAGGCGGGCGTCAGCTGCTGTATATTTTCGCTGCCGTTTACCCAGTAGTTCCGTAGCTGACGAACGTCCACGTGCGGCCACATATACACGGCCTCCAGCGGGTTGGCGCCCCGGTTGGCAGTCACCGGCCGGTTATCCGAATGGGTACGCACCAGCGTAAAGGCCGAATTCAACGTAAACTGCCGGTTCAGAGTATAGCTCACACTGGAGTTCAGGGAGTTGCGCAACAGGTTCGAATTCGGAATCATCCCCTTATTGATCATGTTGCTGTACGACACCCGGTACGATACCTTATCTCCCGCTCCCGACAACGCGATATTGTTGGTCGACGTAATCCCGGTTTGCAGAAAGTTTTTCATGTTATCACGGTACGACACCAGCGGTGTCGGCACCGGCTGGCCATCGGCACCGGCGGGACTGTTCCACTGCACCGCCAGATTACCGGCGTCGAGGGCCGGTCCGCCCCAGTACATCGAACTTTCGTCGAGGCGGTTGTTCCGGTCGCCGGAGGCATATTTGTAGTGCAGATCCAGAAACCGGTACGGCTTTTCAAACACATTACTGGTCGAAAAGGTAATACCGAGGCCTTTCCCTTTTTTGCCTTTCCGGGTCGTAATCAGAATGACACCGTTGCCGGCCCTTGAGCCATACAGGGCGGCCGCACTCGGGCCTTTCAGTACCGTAATCTGGTCAATATCTTCGGGATTTAGGTCTGCAATCGTATTGCCGTAATCGACATTATTCCGGTCACCCATTGCCCGCAGGTTATTCAGCGTATTAGCCACCGGCACCCCGTCAATGACGAACAAGGGCTGATTGTCGCCCGTCAGTGATTTAGCGCCGCGGATAATGATGCTTACCGACGAACCAATTCCGCTGGTCTGGTTCAGGGTCAGGCCGGCCACCCGGCCAGCCAGCGAATTAACCACATTTTCCTGCGGTACCTGGGTTATCATTTCCCCTTTCAGATCGGCTACCGAATAGCCCAGCGCCCGTTTGCCGCGCTGAATGCCCAATGCCGTCACGACGGCCTCCGATAGCACTTCCACGTTTTCGGAAAGCGTCACCTCCATGACATTTTTCTGATCAACCAGCACCTCTTCCGTCAGGAATCCAACGGACGAAAACACCAGTACATCATCCGGATTCACGATATCGAGTTTGTAGGCGCCCGACGCATCGGTCGTTGTTCCCAGACTGGTATCCTTGATCCGCACAGCAACCCCCGGAATACCGATGCCATCCTGCCGGGCTACCACCCTGCCGGTCACCTTAAACCGCTGATCACCGATTGCGTGTACGGCCACATCACTTACCTTCTTACGGATAATGATGTTTTTGTTTACGGCCTTGAATTCCAGCGGTGTTTGTCGGGAAATCATCAGCAGCACGTCCCGCAGGTTCCGGCCGTTTTCAATCCGGATCAGTTTATTCAGCTCCGGCTTGAGGTTGTCTTCGAACAGGAAAACGTATCCCGACTGCTTTGTAATTTTATTGATGACATCCAGCACCCGACCCTCTTCATGCGTCAGCGTCAGCTTTACCTTTTCAAGATCCGATTCAACCGATACGACCGCTGCCCGCGACTGTTCCGGGATAAGGGCCGCAACAGCCAGTATCCAGACATAAAGGGCATATCGACACGCTCGGTTGGTCATCGCTTTGTAACTGATGTGCGAAAATCAATAAATATGACGAACTACAGATCAAGAAACCTTTATTTTTTTGTAAACAAATCTCCCACTCCCCTTTACGCAGGAGTGAGAGATCCGGAGAAATCGTCTGTCTACTAAATTACTGCAGCAACCATACTTTCGACTGCTGATCATCGGCTGCCGGACTCAGGGCGCCCACGCCCAGGTCATAGGCGGTTTTGTTCTGGCCCAGCTCATTACCCGGATAGCGGTACCGCAGCGGGAACGCATAGCCACTCAGACGACCGTTGCTGAAGATGTTCGGCAATTTGGTCCGGCGCAGATCCAGATACGCTTCTGAACCAACCAGGAACAGGGAAATCCATTTCTGATCCGCGATTTTAGCCAGCTGACCCGCCTTATCCGAAGGCAGTGCAATCGTAGCCTGTGCCAGGTAGGCATCCACATCCGACTGTTTCACACCCCAGCGCAGCAGCGAGTTGGCAATGCCTTTCCGGTAATACGTATCGGCATTGCCCGTAATCAGGCCTTTTGCCGCGGCTTCGGCCAGAATAAACTGCACCTCATCGCTGTTCATAATCATGGCTTTCAGCAGGTTGTGCTTGTTTTCGCGGAACAGTTTTGAAAACTTCGACACCTTGAAGTTGCCTACTACCCCACCGGCAGCGGTGTTGTAATGGCCGTTCCCGTTTTTCCAGTCGCTCTGCATACCGGCCACAAAACCGACATACACCTTATTGGAATCCAGCAACACATCCGGCGTTGCGTAAGCCGTAATGTCCTTATTCGTCCGGTCAATGTATTCCCAGGTCGACGAATAGCTATAGCCGTTCGGGTCGGTTGTTGTGAACGTCACGCCGTTTTTCGTCTTATCACTGGTCCACGGCCGTTCTACCGGCGCAAACCATACCTGCAAACGCGGGTCTTTCAGATCGGTAAGCTTGTCAACCAGCGTCTTACACGGCCGGCGGGTATCGAAGTTATCGATGGTTCCCCAGTTCAGCGGCCCGCCGGTCCATGAGTTATCGGCAGTCGTACCCACGTAGGCAATCGATGCGTTCTCCGTAGCTTCGGTCAGCAAAGGCTGGTTGATCAGGGCGGTCATCCGGGCACCGGCATCGGCCAGTTTACCCGACGCACGCATCAGCAGGCGCAGTTTCAGCGAGTTGGCAAACTTCAGCCACTTTGACTTGTCTCCCGCGAACATCAGGTCATAGGTATTCGAGATTGGCTCGGTACCGGCGTTAATGAGCGTGGTCGCCTCATCCAGTTCTTTCAGCAGACCGGTATAAATATCAGCCTGATGGTCGTATTTCGGATACAGAATTCCCTGGCGGGCTTTCAGCGCCTCTGTGTAGTATACGTCACCGTAATAGTCCGTCATGTAGGAGAACAACAGCACGCGGAAGGCCGTGAAAATGCCCTTGTGTACTTTCGAGCCGCGCTGATCTGCCAGGCCAATTGAGCCATCTACCAGTTTGAGGATGTCCATCGCCGTGTACATATCGTCGATCGGCGATTTGAATCCGTTGTAGAAGTTATCCCCGCTCTGGTAGTTGCTTTCGATGTGCTGAACGGCACCCGGCAACCGACGGTTATCGTACCCCATTTTCTGATAGAAAACCGACGTTTGTTTGATAATCGACGCCAGCAGGTAGGGGTCGTTTACCGATTCAATTGCATTTTTCTGTTGCAGGGCATCAAAGCTGCGGAGTTCATCCTGGCTACACGAAGCGAGGCCCGTGATCACAGCGGCAATTGACGCAATTTTTATCAATGATTTCATGTCTGTTCAGTTTTAAGAGGATGCCGTTAAAAATCAAGAGACAGCTTAAAGCCATACGAACGGATACTTGGCAGGGTCGCCCGCAGAATACCCTGGTTGGTTCCTACGCCTGTGAACGCCGATTCCGGATCTTCGTTACGACCTGATTTGTTCCACTGGAACAGGTTACGGCCGATCAGTGAGAAAGTTACGTTGTTGAGATTGTATCTGGTCGTTAACGCCCGCGGCACTGAATACGCCAGGGAGATTTCGCGCAGCTTGAAGTTTGTGGCATCGTAGGTTCTGGTAGCGGTAAAGTTCCAGATGATGTCGCCGTAACCGTTATACGGGAAGTCGTAGAACGTGTTTTTCGGATTGGCACCGTTTACGATGTAGTCTGCATCGGTTGCCTGCGACGGGTCACCTTTGTAATTCGGGTTCAGGAACACCCCTTTTACGTAGCTGGCATCCTGGAAGTCAGACCGTTTGTCGTTGTTATTGGCATTGATGGCAGCATACTCGCTGGAGTTGGCAGCCGGCCAGACCAGACCACCGTTAGCCGCATCGCGGCCACCGACCCACCACGGGTTGTTATCGCCCGAACCCAGCGTGGTTACCGCACGGCCGTTCGACTCAGCATACTGCTGGTTTACAGACACATACTTACCACCCATCCGCAGGCTACCGACCACATTCAGTGAGAAGTTCTTATACCGGACACCCGTGTTCAGACCCAGAATATAATCCGGATTGAAGTTGCCCAGCTTGCCACGGTCACGCTCGTCGCTTGATTTCTGGATTTTACCTTCGTCTGAAGTCAGCAGCGGCATACCGGCATACTTACCGGTTTTTACGCGCAGAATCGGGTTCTCTTCGTAAATATTACCAATGGTTTCGCCCTGCGCGATTTTCACCTTTGTTTTTCCGTCGTAACTGGCAAATACATAACCGTTCGGGGCAAATTTGTCAGACAGGCGGGTAATGGTTGCCTTGTAGTGCGTAAAGCTGGCCGACACATCCCAGGCGAAATCACCCGTTTTGACCGGCGTGAAGTTCAGCCCCCACTCAAAGCCTTTGTTACGAACATCGCCGATGTTGGTCAGCAACCCTGAATACCCGGTCCCTTTCACCAGCGGGATGTTGTCGATCTGGTTTTTCTGATCCTTAATGAAATACGTGAAGTCAAATTTCAACCGGTTCCGGAACATCCAGATATCGACACCGGCTTCTTTAGTCAGCGAGTGCTGTGCCTTGATGTTCGGATCCACAATCGTCGCGTTCAGGCTGACCGTGTTGATGGCTCCCCACGGGCTCGCATCGTACGTGTATGTGTCGATTGACCGGCGGCGGGTCAGGCCGTTTCCGACGTCAGCAAACGCCAGACGTGTTTTTACGAGGTCGAACATGGCCGGTAATTTTACCGTTTCGGTAGCCACCCAGCTTAGTGACGCAGACGGGTAGAAGTAGCTGATTTTTTCTTCCGGCAGAATGCCTTTCCAGTCGTTCCGGCCGGTCAGGTCAAGGAACAGTTTGTTGTCGTAACCAAAGTTTGCATACGCATAGGCGCTCAGCGATTTGGTGTTCTGGAACGGTATACCGTTGACAGTCATGGTACCGGCCTTGATGTTAGCCAGCGTAAAGAGGGCCGGCGAGTTCAGGTCACCACCCGTAATTTCCATGCTGTTCAGGTTGTTGAACCGGTAGTTACCGCCACCCGATACGTTGATCGAAAATTTGCCTAACGTCTTGTTATACGTCAGGATCGCATCGGAGTTGGCTTCCAGCGAGCTGTTGTTGCCCGACACATACTGACCGAAGGCATCCCCTTTGGCTCCCCACGACTGACGGAGTTCGTAATTCTCCTTCACGTTCTCCATACCCGTACGGAGCAAGAGCGAGAAGTTGTCGTTCAGTTGCCAGTTCAGCTGCAGTTTACCGAAGAAATTGTCGCGGGTAAAGCGGTGCAGCTTTTCGTAGGTAATCCACCACGGGTTGTTCTGGGCCACATCAATACCGTTGTCCTTCATGATCGCACCGTTCTGGCGGATACCCGCAAAGCCCGGCATCCAGTAATCGCGCATGTCGGCCAGCGGCTGCAGGTTGGTCGGGATGTTGAACAACAGGTCATTCAGTACACTGTTTGACCCTACGCTGTTGGCCTTATTCGGTGAATACGTGTGGATGTAGCTGGTGCTGACCGACACCTTCAGTTTATTCGTAATGTTATACTCGGTGTTGAGCGAGATTGACTTCTGCTGTGTTTTGGTGTTCGGCATTACCCCTTTGTTGTCCATGTTCGACATTGACAACCGGAAAGCACCTTTGTCGTAGTTGCCGGTTACGCCGATGTTATTCGTGAACGTACCACCGGTCTGCAGGTAGGCTTTCACACGATCTTCGTTGGCCGACACCATCGGGCCGTTGTTCCACTTCTTCAGTTTAACGTCCCAGTAGTTCGATTTGAACGTACCGTCCAGACGAGGCCCCCAGGTATCCGTGTTATCATACTGCCATTCGTAGGCGCGTTCGCCCTGGCCGTATAATGTCTGCTCAGGGAAGAACATGTAGGGTTTATCGGCCGTGTAGGCTGTTGAGAATGAAACGCCCAGGCCTTTTTTCGCCCCTTTTCCGGATTTTGTGGTGATCATCACTACACCGTTACCGCCTTCAGCCCCGTACAGTGCACCGGCGCTCCCCCCTTTCAGGATGGTAATATTGGCAATATCGTTCGGGTTAAGCTGCGAAAGAATGTTACCGAAATCGACACCATCTTTTGACGTAAATGTCTGTGTACCAACCGGCACCCCGTCAATAACGTACAGCGGCTGGCCTTTGATTGACACATCGGAGCCACCGGCGCTGGTGGTCGGCATGGCTGTCGTACCACGGATGTTGACCAGGACCGATGAGGTCGGGTCACTGCTCAGGTTGGTCAGGTTCACCCCGCTAACCTTACCGTCCAGGGCTTTCAGCACGTTCGGGTTGGCGGCTTTTACGAGGTCTTCTGATTTTACTTCGCTGATTGAGTAGGCCAGTGATTTCTTTTCGCGGCTGATACCGAGGGCGGTCACCACAACCTCCTGCAGCTGGCTGGCGTCTGACGTCATGACCACATCGACCACGCTCCGGTTACCGACCGGTACTTCCGTTTTTGTATAGCCGACAAAGGAGAACACCAGCACCGCATTGCTGCCGCTGACATCAATCGTGAATTTGCCTTCGGCGTTGGTGCTGGTCCCGCGCTGGCTCTCTTTAATGAGCACGTTTACGCCGGGCATGGCCAGACCATCGTCCTTCGACGTGATTTTACCCGTGATTGTGCGGACCTGTGCCATGGCGGCAGTCAGGCATCCGGCTGCTACGACCATTGCCGCCATCAGCAGCGGACGCAGAAGCCATTGAAAGGTAGATCTGTGTTTCATAGTTTTCAGGTAATTAGAAGGTACTTATTTGCGGATCACGACAATCCGGCCTTTTATTTCATATTTAGCGCTGATCGCGAAGCAGATGGATTCTAAAGCGGATACCAGATTTTCATTAAGGTGTCTGCCGGTCAGTGAGGTTTCCAGCAAGGATTTATCTTTCACTTGAATCTCAACATCATAGCATCGTTCCAGGGTCTGAACAACCGTGCTGAACGGGGTATGGTCAAACAGCAGCACACCGTCTACCCAGGCGTAATCGGGCAGTACATCCTGCCGGACAATCCGGTACTTCTCTGTCCGCTTGTTGAAAATCAGTTTTTCATTCCGGGTCAGGACAACGGCCGGTAATGAGGTTGAATTGATTGAGACACTGACGCGTCCCGAGCGCACGGACACCGCCACGTCTTCGTCGGCATCGTACGATTTAACGTTGAACGAAGTGCCGAGCACACTTACCTTCAACTCATCCAGAGTGATCGAAAAGGGCCGTTGTTTGTCTCTGGCCACATCAAAGTAGGCTTCCCCCTGCAAACTGACCGGCCGGCTCTTTTTGTCGAAAGCGGCCGGAAATGTCATTTTGCTTTCTGCATTCAGTTTTACATAGGTTCCGTCGGCCAGCCGTAAGCTCTTCCGGCTGCCTCTCGGAACTACCTCCTCCCGGTGAGCAACCAGCGGAGTCTGTTTTCCGGTATTACGTACTGCCTGCTGTCGGGCGCGGTAGGGAATCAGATACAGAATTCCCAGGAAACCAATCGCCAGCGCAACCAGCGCGGCCATTTTTGTATAGTTTCCCCACGAAACCCCGAACCGGCCTTTTGCCTGCGCTCCGGATGGTACCGTATCCGGTGCAGGTATTTCCGTACGGAATACATCAGCGGCTTCGCTTTCCTCAACAAGTGAAGTAAAATAGGCTTCCAGTACGTCCGAAAAATCGTCAAGTGCCCGCTCATTTCCCATACTACGCAGCAGCTCGTCCAGTTCAGACGGGGTCAGCTGGTTTTCGATGAGACGATTTACGAGGTATTCGGCGCGGGACCGTAACATGGTTCGATTGGTTTAAAATCTGCTAATGATACTGCACTTGTTCAGCAAAAGACTATTTCGGTATGTTTATTTTTTGTTAACAAGCCGGGGCGCTGGTTTTCAGCTACCTAAATAAAGGCAAATGCGCGGAGCAGTGCATCCTGCCACGTTGTCAGCAGCACCGGCAGAAATAACGGGCATCTGTACCCTGTCCCGCTTACACAGTTTTTCATTCCCTTTATAACATTCTGTCGGGCATCTGGCTTTCAGTTAATACCTTGTATTCCTATAGGCTAAAATAACACCATTTAGTCTGAGTGCAGATCTGGCCGCGCTACTGCTTCCTCATCCGAGGGAAAAACATGTACGAAAATGATACTTGTCCCTGCAGCTCAACACCTCGCACCGGACATTAACAGATGCTTTACGATGTGGCGGTTGCTGCAAGATCGGTTCGTCCGAACGTACACACTTAATCCATAAATCGTATTTCCAACTTTTTACTCAACCAGTATGCATACAATTTTTAAGACGACAACCACGTCGCTGTGGTTGTTTGCCTGGGCATTGTGTATCACGTGCTCCTACCAACACCAGGCGTATGCCCAATCAGCCCTTACCCTTACGCAACCGACCTATAACTGTGCTACGGGAGCGATCACCTTTAATACGACAGGCGGTAATGGTTCGGCCATTACCTATTCGGCCGCCGGCATTACCCGTGCCAGCGCATCCAGCAACAGCGGAACAATTGAAGCCGGTCTGCGGGCCGATCCGAAACCAATTGTCATCACAGCAACCCAGAATGGCGTATCAACAACCTATACATTTAATATAGCCGCGGCTTGTCCGGGCAATTTTGCCGTTACCCAGCCAACCTATAACTGTGCAACCGGTGCCATTACGTTCAACACGACCGGTGGCGATGGCTCTCCGATCACCTTTACGGCACCGGGCATCACCCGTGCCGGTGCAGGGAGTGCCAGCGGCACCGTTGAACCCGGCTTACGGGCTGATCCGAAACCGATTGTTATCACCGCCATGCAGAACGGAGCCATGACAAGCTACACGTTCGACCTGGCCGCTTTCTGCGGTAATAATCCGGCACCGGTTAATCAGGCGCCTGTTTTCAGCGGCACCCTGACAGCCATTTCCGGTATCGCCGGCGTACCGTTCAGCTATACGCTGCCTGCAGGCTCATTTACTGATCCGGATGCCGGCCAGACGCTGACCTATACCGCCGTTGGCTTACCAGCCGGCCTGAGCATTAATGCCGGAACGGGTGCCATCACCGGTACCACCTCTTCAACCGGAGCGAACACGATCACCATCCGGGCAACGGATCCGGGCGGATTGTCGGCCTCATCGACTGTTGGTATCACGTTTAACACAAACCTGACACCGGTCTTCAGCGGCACGCTGACGTCCGTAACAGCCATCGCCGGTGCGCCGTTCAGCTACACCCTGCCAACCGGTTCGTTTACGGATCCGAACACCGGCCAGACGCTGGCCTACACCGCGACGGGACTGCCGGCGGGTCTGAGCATTAATGCAGGCACCGGCGCACTGACCGGAACGGCCTCAACCACCGGCTCTAATGCTGTGGTGTTTACGGCAACGGATACCGGCGGCCTGTCGGCCAGCTCGACCCTGGGCATCACGGTGGTACCAAACGTTGCCCCGGTCTTCAGCGGCTCACTGGCATCGGTTTCGGCTACGGTCGGCACCCCGCTGAATTTCACGCTGCCAACCGGCACCTTTACCGACGCAAACACCGGTCAGGCACTGGCCTACGCTGCCACCGGCCTGCCGGCGGGTCTGAGCATTAACAGTGGTTCGGGAGCCATCACCGGTACGCCATCCGCCACCGGCACCAACTCCGTTACCCTGACGGCGCGGGATACGGGTGGCCTGTCAACAACCGGCGTAGTCTCGATCAATGTCGCACCAAATACCGCACCGGTCTTCAGCGGATCGGCCCTGTCGGCAACCGGCACCATCGGTTCTATGCTCAGTTACACGCTGCCAACCGGCACCTTTACCGACGCGAACACCGGCCAGACACTGACCTATACCGTTTCCGGACTACCGGCGGGTCTCAGCATCAACAGCGGCTCAGGCGCAATTACGGGTATGCCATCCGCAACCGGTGTGTCGTCGGTAACCATTACGGCTACCGATCCGGCGGGTGCGTCGGCATCCGGCACCGTGAGTCTTTCTGTAGCGCCGAACCAGTCACCGGTTTTCAGCGGTTCACTGGCATCAGCAACCGGTCTGGTTGGCTCTATGTTCAGCTACACCCTGCCAGCCGGGGCGTTCACTGATCCGAACCCTGGCCAGACCCTGACCTATGCCGCCACCGGACTGCCGGCCGGCTTCAGCCTCAACAGCGGTTCAGGCGCAATTACGGGTATGCCGTCAACATCGGGTGTTACGTCGGTAACCATTACGGCTACAGACCCCGCCATGGCGATGGCAAGCGGTGTGCTCAGCATCAGCATCAGCGCGGCACCGACACCGGTCTTCAGCGGTTCCCTGGCATCGGCAACCGGTACTGTGGGTCAGGCGTTCAGCTATACCCTGCCAACCGGCACCTTCACCACAGCGGGTGGTCAGTCACTGTCCTATGCCGCTACCGGTTTACCGGCAGGTCTGACGCTGAACACAACAACCGGAACGATCTCCGGTACACCGACTACGGCAGGCAGCAGCACCGTTACCCTGCGGGCAACCAATACGGGAGCCCAGTCGGCCAGCGGTACAGTGGCCATCACGATCAGTCCGATGCCGTCGCCGACCTTCACCGGTACGCTGGTATCGGCGACCGGTACTGTGGGTCAGGCGTTCAGCTATACCCTGCCAACCGGCTCGTTCACCGATCCGTCGGGTCAAACACTGGCTTATGCGGCTACCGGACTGCCGGCGGGCCTGACGATCAACACCGCAACCGGTGCTATCTCGGGAACACCAACAGCTGCTGGTAGTAACACCGTTACCCTGCGGGCAACCAATGCCGGCGGTATGTCGGCCAGCACGACGGTCGGTATCACCATCAGCACATCGGCAACCAGCGGCACGGGCACCGCTCCGGTCTTCAGCGGTACGCTGGCCTCAGCAACCGGTGTGGTTGGTCAGGCGTTCAGCTATACCCTGCCAGCCGGTGCGTTTACGGGCGGTCCTTCACAGACGCTGACGTATACAACCGTTAATTTACCGGCGGGTCTGACAATCAATACCGCAACCGGTACGATTTCAGGAACACCAACTACAGCGGGCAGCAGCACTGTCACCCTGCGCGCCACCAACGCCGCCGGACAATCGGCCAGCGCATCGGTGGGCATCACGATCAGCGCATCGGCAACGAGCGGAACCGGCACCGTAGGTACCTCACCGGTCTTCACCGGCACCTTAGTATCGGCAACGGGCGTTGTGGGCCGCGCATTCAGCTATACGCTGCCAACCGGTTCATTCACCGATCCGAACAGCCAGACGCTGACGTATGCGGCCACCGGTTTACCGGCCGGTTTAAGCATCAATACGACTACCGGTACCATTTCGGGTACACCGACCACGGCGGGTAGCAGCACCGTTACCCTGCGGGCGACCAACACCGGCGGCCTGTCGGCCAGTGCGGTCATGAGCATCACCATCAGCGCCTCGGCAACGGGTAGCGGACGGATTGCGGCCAGCGAGTCCTTACCGCCGATTGATGTCGTAGCGGTGGGTGGCAACCCGATCCAGAACGGTATTGTTGAAGTTGCGATCCGTGGTGCAGAAGGCGAACCGATTCAGGTTCAGCTGACGAATATGAACGGCGAAGTCATTCAGGTTCAGCGCCGTGAGCGGGCACAAACCGAAGAGCGGTTCCGCTTCGATGTCAGCCGTCAGCCGGGCGGTACGCTGCTCCTGCGGGCTGTTTCCAACAACCGCGCACGGGCTATCCGCCTGCTGAAAGTAGACTAAGGCCTGCTTTGCAGTGCAGGAATGAATAATGGCTAATGAAAAATGGACAATGGTTTAAGGCCATTGTCCATTTTTCGTTTTCAGACTCTATTCAGCATCCAGTATCATCCAGAACCCAGAACCATCCACCCCTACTCCCGCTCTGTCCGTTTCAGAATGCGTTCACGGTGCAGAAGGCCCCAGTCGTGGAGGGCAATGATTACCGCATCCAGGGTCTCACTGTAGTCAGTCAGTTCATATTCGATGGTCACGGGCGTGGTCGGATAGACCTTTCGTACCACAAATTCGTTTTGTTCGAGGTCTTTCAGCTCCTTGCTTAACACCCTCGCCGTAATGCCGGTAACGGCCCGCTGCAGCTCGCTGAAACGGGTATTGCGCTCCCGTAAGGCAATGATAATCGGCAGTTTCCACTTACCGCTCACTACATACAGCGCATCCTGTATCGGCATCAGGTGCTGTGTACATTCTTTCTTCGTCAAGCCGCGGTGCGGCTGGGTACTGACCTCCGGTTCCTCCAGTAATACCTCCATATCGCTTACAGATTGTCTGTCACTAGTTAAAGGTACAACTCCGTATCCGGATTGTCACTCCGTATCCAAAAGGATAGCAGTATACTTCAGGATAGTGCCCACATATGCATGGCCGGAACACGTAGGTTTGCAGCAACATTAATCACAAAAGAAACCTGTTATGAATCCGAAAATCAAACGAATACTGACCATTACGTTTACGATCCTGGCCGCCGGTATGTCCATCATGAGCGGCGTGATGAAACTGATCGCCTCGCCGGAAATAGTCAGCACACTGAGCAAAGTCGGCGTGGGTGCGTACCTGCCGGTACTGGGCCTGATGGAAATCGGCTTTGCGCTGCTGTTTCTCTACCCGAAAACAATGCGCATCGGGTTTATCCTGCTCTGCTGCTACTTTGCCGGTGCCATTGCTACGGAACTGTCGCATGGCACGCCATTCAATGCCGTTATGCCAATGGTCCTGATCTGGATTGCCGCGTTCCTGCGCGACCAGCGTATATTTCTCGAACCCGCTCCGGCACGGTCATAAGTCGCCGGTGCGTCAAAAAAAAGGTGAGTCTGTCGGGGCAGGTTCACCTTTTTGCATTAGCGTTTCACTTGCTTAGTCAGATACCAGGTAATTCGATTGTCCGGGTGGCTGAGTCAGACCGGCCACAGGCATCCTGGTTGCTTACTGTAACCGTATACGTACCGGCCAGATTACCGGCAGGAATGGTTACCGTACGGCTGGCCTGCCCGCGGAATACCTGGCTAAACACATATCCGCCCGGCCCCGTCACAACATAGGTCGTTCCCACCCCTGTAAGCTGTAAACTCCACTGATTACCGATTGGCGGGGCTAAACTAACCGATCCTATCTGAGCCGCCAGCAACGGATCACAAGCCAGAATCCGGATTGATTCGGAAAAGGTACAGCCATTGTATATATCAACCGCAGTCACCGAATAGATCATCGATTCTGTAGGCGTAATCACAATTGTTTTCCCTGTCTGCCCGCCATCCCAGCTGTAATTTGTAAAGTCATTGTCTAAATTATCCCTGTCCGCATTAAGCGTTACCGATGTACCCTTGTCTACAATCAGCTCCGAGGCCGTTAATGACAAGACAGGCCGGATCTCTAAAGCACCCATAGCTGACAAGACACCGGTAGCAGTAGCTGCAGTTTCGGTTGCACTCATTACTACAGTGCCTATAGTACCGGCACTGTAATATCCAGGTTTAGCAACTGTAAACTGCACCATACCCGGCGTATTTACAGCAGGGTTAGGAATAGGAACAGGTCCCTTAAAGCTTACCGTATAAGAAACCACACCAGCCGTCGCACCACCAGCTAACGTCAATGAGGTGCCTACACAGGGGTTACTCGGGTCAAAACCGGCTGAACTATATACATGACCTGTATTCACCTCTACATGTATATCCGCCGAAGCGCTTTCGCCGTTGGTTGTTCCGGTTACCGAGTAATCACCGGAAAAGTTAACGACTACCGTTGCGGAGGTTGAGCTGCCTGCGTTTTCAGACCAAAGGTAGCTGTCGGCCCCGCTGGCAACCAGCGTCACCTGCCCTGGCCAATCCACCATAATACCCGGAAACGCAGTAATGGTTACTGTCGGCGGCGCCGGTTTCCGGTGGTTTTCCGGAGCGTTATGTTTATCGGATGCCATTGCCTTGCCGGCGATCAACAGGATTGTTACCAGCAACAGGAAGTTTCTTTGTAGAATCAGGGTCATTTTTCGTTCGTTATTAGTATACAACACGAACGAATGTAGCGGCCACAGGCCCCCAACCCCAAAAAAGCAGCATAGACAAAAATATAGACAAATTACTATCCCTCACCTGATCAGACACTTAGCACTCAATCAGTTTGCCGGTCTGTCACCCTTCTGCGCATAACGCCCACCACTGAAAAACCGGATCAGGTAGGCGGTCTGTACCACCAGAAAGGCCAGCAGTGCCAACCCGCCCACATGCGAAGCGGTCGTCATAGCCTTTACATCCGGAATAGAAACATAGCGCCGGTCGATGCCCGACAACACCAGGTTCTGCATCTGGCTATAGACAAACAAGAGCCCGCAGAGCGTGGTAGCCACCACATGCCACTGGTAGTCCCGTCCGGAGCGCATCGCCCTTGCTTTTCTGTTCCGCAGGTAATAGGCAGCTTCGATCAGGCAGCAGATGATGCCGAGGGCAAGAAAAATCTGAAAGGTGGGCATTACATAAAACGTGTCGGTCAGCTGAATATCGAAGACCAGGTCACGAAACAGCCACGTAAGCACGAAGAAGAGAAGGGCGAGGATAAGGAACATGGGGCAGTTTTTTTACCCGTAAAGTTAATACGACAACGCAGCCTGTCAATAGGTAATGGCAAACGTCATAATCTGTAACCCGTGTTCATACGCTTCGGTATCGAGTAATTCGGCCTTGTACGCTTTCGCCGAGTCGCCGAAGAGGCGTATCCCCTGCCCTAACACTACCGGACTCAGCTTGATGCGGAGCAGATCAATCCGCTGATTGTCGAGCAGCCAGCCAGCCAGCTGCCCGCCGCCACAGAGATAAATGTCCGTGCCGGGCTGCTGCCTGATGGCGTCGATTTCGTCAAGGTTCAGCGGTTTTACGTGTACGCTTTCGTGCGGCTGATCAAACGTAAGGGTGTCGGAAAAGATATAGTGGGTCATGTTCGGGTAGGCCGGCTGACCAGGCTCAATGCCGAACGCATAGCCATATTCGTAGGTCTTTCTGCCCATAATGACCGTATCAAATCCCGCCAGGTCGCCCAGGTATTTTTCCACGCCGTTTCCGGTCTGTACATAGCCGCTTACATCGTCATCCGGCCCTGCGATAAACCCGTCAATAGAGCTGGCGACGTAATAAATAACCTTTCTCATACCGTTGTGTTGTTTTGTTGCGTGAAGACCTAACCCGTTGGCAGCCGGTTTTGTTACCTGTGGGGGTGATGGCCTTTTTTTTCTTCTCTACATGAACAAGCCGGATAGCACGACTGTCGTTTTTGCATGGCAGCGTATAAACCGTCATCGTATCATACGCCACGACCGTTTTATTAACCCGATCTATCGTTGACGGCATAATACGATTAGATACGGCAATCTCATTCGTTACGACAACGTATACAGGCTTCCTGGCAGGCTGACTCAGTACCAACAGCGATAACAGGTGGCAGAATAGTATCATGGGGTTGTGTTGTCAGGATGCGAGGGAAAGGGATATTAGGTCCGGTAGTCTGAAAACGGTAACCTTGTTTCAGACTACCGATTTTATAATTTATCAACTATCCCCCCGTGGGTGCTCCATCGCAATATGCGGGCAAGATCGGAGCAGCTACTCCTGTAAAAAACTAAGCCAAAGTAGCGACAAATTCCGCTTCATTCTTTTGCATTTGAGTGATGTGGCGCTGACCGTGCTGAGCTAAGAAGTAAATGTACTCGTAAACATCTATTTTACCTAGCTCATTGACTGACATAGTAGTCTTATACAAAACGCCTTCTCCGTTACTCAACGTTTCAAGGTTACTCAGGCAATGAGCGACCTGTTCCTTTAATTGGGTACGCACTTCATTGAGTGTTTTTTCGCTTTTAGGCTCCATGTGCTCAGGGCGCATCCAGACAAATGATTTATGCAAACCAACTTCGGTGAGTTTGTCATGATGAAAGACGTAATGCTGAAGCTCAGTTTGTAAATCCAGCTTATGAATATTTTGTAAAGCTTTGCCGGTGCCTTTGTCTATGAGAATAAGCAGAAAATGGTTAGTCAGACCAATGTGCTCTAAAATCTGGTTAATTGTCCAACCTTCGTCGATTGGTTTGTATTCCCGCAAATCAGTGTCTTTGTCAAACCAGGTATCAATGTCGCTAAAGGTAGTAGTCAGCGAGTTTTTAATCAGAGCTATAATTGATTGTATTTGCATCATTCAAATGGTTTTGTCAGCGGCGTCCCGTTGTTGCTCGTTTATAATAAGTACCCAATATCCGAAAGAGCCCACGACGCCGGCCTAGTCCGCCCCGTAGATTGTTTTGTGACAAGCCAACTCTCGGGCCAGAGCGGTATGCCGCAGCGGGACCTTCCTGATACAGGGCTTTCTCATAAAACCCTATGCATGGTCATAAATTCGATTAGTGAGTTAAAATCATCCGCAAACTGATCG
>NZ_JBYFCJ010000030.1:0-94271 GCF_057652235.1 Arsenicibacter sp. R0_47
CGGCCTTTGAGAAAGCCAAAACTAAATACATAGTTTACTAACGCCGTTTTCCGGCTATTTGTAAGAAGAACCTCTAAGCCGCTTACGGATGAACTGGTCATCTTCGAGCGGCTCCTGACTAATCCGGCCGAATTCATTCAATTATACTTCCACGTCGGCAATCCAAAGGGCTACGATCCGAGCGAACCGAATCTGAACCGACAACAAATCATTCAGGAAGTGTTCAGAATGGCCAATCCGGGGCCTTTGTTCGTGCCTGACCTTGTGTATGGGTTACGGTATGATAAGCACAATCCGGCTGGGATTAACGGCATCAGTAATCAGGCCCTGCACATCGTTACCAACCATCCTGCCTACCGTACCGAAGAAGCCGAACTGAATTTCGTGTTCTCCAACTATCACGACTATCGGCGGTACTGGCGTCATTACTATTACTTTGTGCCTTACCTACTGATTTACGCGGCCCACGTGGTCGACGAGTTGGTCTTCAGTTGGATGCCCGGTTACGAGCACCTGAAGGCAGTTCGGGCTTTTCAACGTTTCGTGGGTACGTTGTTCTGGTCCAAATGGATGCAGGGCGGTGGCCGACGAACAAAAGCATCACAACAACTATTGATGCAGGCTATTTCGGAGAGCTTAAGTGGTATCTGCGATCAATGCGGCAAAGACCACACTATCGACGAGGCCGATCTGACTTTGTTCTTCAACGAGCAGCTATTGCTATGCCCGCATTGCCTTTGCAACCACATGGCTTCAGAGGCAACCATTGAGCGGATTATGGACCTCGTGACTATTCTTCATGGCGGGGCGGAAGCCTGAACCGCTACGTTGTAGATTGGGCAGGGCTTGACTGTAGTTCCTGTTTTTGCCGACGTAGCTGCCGGAAGTGTGAGGGGGTCAGGCCGGTCTGCTGCCGAAACTGGTTGGAGAGGTGCTGTACACTGCTATATCCGGTGCGGTAGGCAATCTCTGTCAGTGTCTCACCGGAGTAAACCAACCACTCTTTCACTTTATTTAGTCGGCACCGAATGATATACTTCTCCAACGTAATGCCTTCTTCTTTAGCAAATTGGCTGCTGATCGTCGCGTAATCTGCTTTCAAAGCTTCCTGAAGTTGCACCGACAACCGTCCGCCGGTATTGCCGCTTTTGATTTCACTCAAATCGCTCTGAGCAAAATAGGCAGCTACCAGATCTTTGACCTGCTGCGGCAAAGGTACCGACGTTTCGAGCACACCAAAACCCAGCGAAGCCAGCAGCTTGCTGATCTGCTTTTCTTTATCGGCCGTTAACGGCCCTTGTACCGATACGTACCCTAATCGGACGTCGAGCACCGAAAAACCTGCTTTTGTCAATTCGCTCCGAACCTCTTCCACGCAGCGTTGGCATACCATGCCTTTCACGCGAAAAGGAACCGCTGAATACGCTTTGGCAGGTGGCAAAACAGTTTCTGTGTCAAACACGGATGTGTGCGTTTATAGCGTATTTGGATGCTGTTGCAGGCGCTGGGCGATAAATACCTGACCCTGGCCGCCACTTATTGAATAACAAACAAAATTACACTTGCAGACCGGCAGGCGGCTTGCAAAATTCGGCCGTACTGTTGCAGAATTTTTGTAGAACGCTCCATTTCACCGAGTTGGCTGTTAAGCTCAAAAAGCCTTTCTACTTTAAGCGTTTAACTAAACAGCCAACGGGTATGGAACACCATCACCACCACCCCGACCACCATAAGCCGGAACCACCCGCCGAGAAGCAGCGAAGCGTCGCCCGGGCACTACAGCATATCGGCCATGATGGGCATAGCGGCCCAGTGAATCATCGGGCGTATCAGGGAAGCACAGGCATGAAACAGAAACATGGTCACGCCGGGCATGATCACGGGGCTATGATTGCCGACTTCCTGCGCCGGTTCTGGATTTGTCTGGTGCTATCGGTGCCGGTCGTGGCGCTGTCGATGATGTTTCAGGACGTAGCGGGTTATCAACTGGACTTTCCCTACCGGGAGCCGCTCGTGGTCGTGCTGGCGACCATCATCTACGTGTACGGAGGATGGCCATTCCTGACGGGCATGGTAGGCGAGTTACGAACCCGTCAGCCCGGTCCATCCAGACCGGGCATGATGACGCTCGTCGCCGTGGCCATCACGGCGGCTTATGTCTATAGTGTGGCCGTGTCGGTAGGCTGGCTGCACGGAATGGACTTCTTTTGGGAACTGGCTACATTAATCGACATCATGCTGCTGGGCCACTACCTGGAGATGAAGTCGGTGGCGGGTGCATCGCGGTCGCTCGAACTGATCGTGCAGATGCTGCCGGCCGAAGCGCACAAGGTAGAGGGTGGCACCGTGAAGGACGTGAAGGTGGATGTCCTCTCGGTCGGCGATGTGGTACTAATTCGTCCCGGTGAGCGCATTCCGACGGACGGTGAGGTGATCGAAGGCGGCAGCGCGGTAAACGAAAGTATGCTAACGGGCGAGAGTGTGCCGGTCGAGAAAAAACAGCGGGACAGTGTGATCGCAGGGGCCGTTAACGGTGAAGGGTCGCTGACGGTTCGGGTAACGCATAAGGGTGAGGATAGCTACCTCAATAAAGTCGTTCGCATGGTGGAAGAGGCTCAGAATGCCAAATCACAAACGCAGACGCTGGCCGACCGGGCTGCTGGCTGGTTAACCCTAATCTCACTCACAGTGGGTGTACTAACGCTCATCGTCTGGTTAGCAGTCGGTAAAGAACCGTCGTTTGCCATCGAACGGATGGTAACGGTGATGGTTACGGCCTGCCCCCACGCACTGGGTGTGGCTATTCCGCTGGTGGTGGCTATCTCAACGGCCATTTCCGCGCAGAAGGGGCTGCTCATCCGAAACCGCACTGCTTTTGAGGAATCTCGAAAAATCACCGCAATGGTGTTTGATAAAACCGGTACGCTAACCGAGGGTGAGTTTGGCGTTACGCGCATGAGCGTGCTCCAGCCCGGTCTGGATAAAACGGCTCTGCTCAGCACGGCAGCAGCCCTCGAACAGCAGTCTCAGCACCCCATTGCCCAGGGCATTGTCCGGGAAGCCAATAAACGCGGGCTTCACCTGCCGGAGGTCAGCGATTTCCAGTCAATTACGGGCAAAGGCGTATCGGCCACCGTCGATGGGGCAACGGTACGTATCGTCAGCCCGCGCTACTTACAGGAAAAAGGTATCCAACTACCCCAGGATGCTTACGGCAGTGAAGCCGAGACCGTAGTTTTTGTGCTGATCAACGAGCAGTTGGCGGGCTACGTTGCGCTGGCCGACAGGATTCGGGAAGATTCCAGAGAAGCGGCTCGGCGATTGCAGCAGGCGGGTATCAAGGTCTACATGGCCACCGGCGATAACCAGAAGGTAGCAGATGCGGTAGCGAAAAAGTTAGGGTTAGACGGCGTCTATGCCGAAGTTTTGCCCGACCAGAAAGTGAACATAGTGAAGGACTTGCAACGGCAAGGCCAGTTTGTGGCTATGACCGGCGACGGGGTAAATGATGCCCCCGCGCTGGCTCAGGCCAACGTGGGTATTGCCGTCGGGTCTAGTACCGATGTCGCTGCCGAGACCGCCGACATCATCCTCGTCAACAGCAAGCCCACCGACATCACCAATTTAGTTGAATTTGGCCGGGCTACTTACCGTAAAATGATTCAAAACCTGTTTTGGGCAACAGGGTATAATGTAATCGCTATTCCTCTGGCAGCCGGGGTGCTATATCCCAATTTTGTTCTCAGCCCGGCCATCGGCGCGGTACTGATGAGTGCCAGCACGGTGATCGTGGCGTTGAACGCGCAGTTGCTGAAGCGGAGTATGAAGTAATTGTGTAGCTCACAGCTTCAACCAATCGAAAATTAAATGGGAGCCATAGAGCAAGTTCAACAGAATAGTAATAATTGAGATGCGTACCGCAGTTTTAAACCAACGATGTTTGTTTAAAGCAATTCCTGAGTTTACAAGTATCTGATTGATAACGTTCAGGTCCATTGGGGAGGGCTGGTAAGGAACGGGTTGCTGGGTCAGTTCACCATACAGTTCGATAAACTGAGAGGTGGAAAGCTTAGTTACATCCCCAAAAAACAGTATGTTGATGCTCGTCTTCGCACGGGGCCAGTCTTGAACACTTATTTTTGAGGATTTCAGGATGGTGGAAAGCTGAGGAGTAAATGATATGATGGCGAGTAGGCTTGATGTCGCCAGCAGCAGAACGTTGACAGTAACAATTTCGTGAGGCAGGATATGCCAGGCTTGTAGTAGCCCGAAGATAGCGGCTCCGTTGAATGCAGTTAATGTAGCATTCTTTGTTTCAGCGTATTTCAACCAATCATTCACGTTGGCGAAAATAATTTTCAAGTCGTCACTCATGTAATTCATAATTGCAATACTGATTATACCCAAACAAGACTTGCACCGTACACTTTACCGCTAAAATTCGGAATCTTGACTTGCTGAGGTGTCCACCAGCCTTTAATAATGTCGTTTGCTCCGGTATTATGAGCTTTATACCCATTATAAACAGATTCTGTGATAAGAATAGACTTTGTCGTGGTTTTTATTTCCAATATTCCGAAACTTTCCAATTCGCCAGGAAGATGATTTAGTTTACTGTATGCATCTGACCACCATAGATTTCTAACAAACTCATCCGTTGTAAATTCCTTCTCAACCTTTTCCGGAATCGGCTTTGGGGATTGGAGTAACTTGCCAAGTGTTGGGGAGGTATAGCCGTAGCCCAACAAACCTCTTCCCAAAAAAGACTGAATGGCTTTATAGGCAACTTTGACCTTGGATTCCTTGATGTCCTTGTTTGCCAAATCCGTTAATTTCGAGGCAATGTTTGCCGGTTGCCCCAGCCAGACCAAGTTACGTGTTGAGTTACGTTCTTCCCCTCTGCGATACAGTCCTGTTTTTAGAACAAGCATCTGCCCGTAATCAATACCGATGCCGCATTTGAACGTGATCGTAGGGAATTGCCGGTTAATATCCTGAGCGACCATATTCATGGTAATTGCACAGTGAACCGCCGAAGTGAAACAGGCTTCTTTAGGAAAAACAACCATGATTCGGTCGCCAATAATATTCCTCACTCTTCCGCCATGATACTCGGCAGCCTTCATCATTCCTTTCGTGAAGGCAACATAGAGCCGCCCTAAGAATTCCGGATGGTGTTTGTGCGTGAGGCTAATCTGTGTCGAATTACGTATGTCGATGTATAGAACGCAAGTTTCGATCTGCTTGGCGCGCTTGGTCTCTCCATATTCGAACGTTAAATCATCGTCATCAAAACTGGGGACACTTTTCGTGTTTGAGACAGTAAACTGAAACCCTGTATTGATTATGTCTGCAACATCGCTGGATATTTCAATGACAGCATCTTTTGCGCTCATAAATGTTGAATGTGCTTAATGTGATTGAAGTCAACTCCTTTTAAACTTGAAATAATTGGTTGGCTGCCCGTACATATCCAATTACGATGGTTGTAAACCGGCAGCTTTCCTATCTCTATAAGATGCTCTATGCTCTGGTCAACTAATGATCCACTGTAATACGTAATTGAGTTGTCACACGAAATCGATTCAAGTCTGTAGAGTTCGGTGACCGGCTTACCAATGATTGTGTACTCAGGATATTGTGTACTCTTATTGCGGTAGTATCGAATCTTACCAGCGTGTAAAGCGATTTTGGAAAAAAACTTCGTATTGGTTGTCAGAACAATAGTTTTTAATGAACACGCTAACGCTTTGATAATAGCATTACTTGTAGTGGGCTTAAGGAATGGAGGCCCGAAAATTGCAATAATACCATCGCCCATGATTCGGTCAATTTCACCTCCATGTTCGTAGATGATTGGAATTAATCGTTCATAGTAAGCATCTAAAAAAGTAGATAAATCCTCCGAAGAAAGTTGTGCGTACCGGGTTGAGAACGAGCAGATATCAATGAACAGCAAAGCAACATCTGCGTCGGAACCCATATCAAAATAGGTCTCAAACTCTGGCCCTAATCGGTTCGAAATAGTAAGAAACGCTTTTTCTAAACGGTCTGGATTAAGCGATTCCTTGAGTAGAAAGGATGACACATCACCTAACTTAGCAATCTCGCTTTGTGGCTTGTACCGCTTATGAAGTGCCTGAACATGAGCAAGGTTTGGCATAGGCTACGTGGATTAACTGACAATCTTTGTAACAAACTTTTGCGATAAAAAAGTTACAGCCATTATACATATTTACTCCGACATGCTGAACACTACCTTTTTCAAAGCACCCCCGGACTGAAAGTGGGCGTTTTATGTTAAGTATTTCTACCGAATTGCACAGACGCATGTAGCTCTAAAATGAGCACGGCGGAAACCATTTTCAAGGGTTGCCGCCGTGCTCATACCAAGTGAACCCAACTATAATTTAGCGAATCTCCTCCTTGGTTTCTCCACAGGTCAGCATCTGATCGCCAAAATAGGGGTTGCGAATCGGTTTTTTGTCGCTGAGCCAGTAACTGCCCTTGTTGTTCAGGGCCATCGGGCAGTACTGCCGGTAGATGGGTTTGTCCGTTACGCCGAATGCCTTGACGCTACGGTATAGCGCGTCTTCAAACCCGGCGTAGGCAGTACGTTGTTTGTCGAGATCGTTTGCGCTACGCAGGGTTTTCAAAGCTCCATTCATGGCGTTCAGGTACGTCATCCAGTCCGTGTGGGCTTTTCCTTTCAGTAATAGCATATCCACGCCGGTGAGAGCTTTTTCAACGCCAGTGGCTGCGGCTTTGGCCCCAGACGGGTTAGACGCTACCAACGCTTCGGTCAGTTTCAGCGACGCTTCATACACACCCGTTAGCTGCTTCTTAAACGCATCCGGTGCACCATGCGATTGGGGCGTAGCCGATGCTTCCGCTCTCGGGGCCGGTGTCGGATTGGCTTCCGTGTTTGCGGTAGATTTAACCCCTTCGCTTAAATCAGCCGTGATGGGGTTAATGCCTTTCTTTAAAATCAGCTCGCTGTAGAGCAGGTACGCCCCGGACATGGCCACCGACTCGTCGCCCGTCAGCCCGCTCGTGATGGCAACCTGCTGGTCGGTTTCAGTGCCGGTTTGTACCCGGCGCGGCTGAAATGTACCGGGGCCCTTCTGCACGAACACCACGGCTCCCCCGCCCGCCCGCACGACGGCATCGACGGGTAGCATCAGCCCCCGCTGTACGCCGTGCCGGAGCAGTACCCGCGCCTGCTGACCGGGCTGGAACCGCCCACCGGGATTCGGAAGTACAGCCCGCATCACCAGCACCTGGCTTCCGGCCCGGTACTCGGGGTTGATAAACGCTACCCGCGCGGATAGCCGCTGCCCCTCGCTGCCCACCACGTCCACCGGCACCTGATCGCCAACCTTCACGTACCGGGCTTCACCGGCGTATAGTTCAGCTTCAACCCAAAGCTGGCTTAGGTTCACCAGCCGGTACAGCAAGGTTCCTTCGCCCACGTACTGGCCCTCACTGGCGGCAATTTCGGTAACGGTACCGCCTGCCGGGGCTACAAACGGGATGCGCGGCTGCACCGTTTTGGTGCGGGCCAACTGCACGATTTGTTCGGGAGTCATGCCGTAGAGCCGTAGCTTCTGTTCGGCAGCCCTTCGGAAGTCGTCGTAACGGGGTTCCTTCAACTCCTCCGCCTGCCGAAGGGCCAGTAGGTACTCCTGCTGTTGCGTCAGCAAAGGCTCGCTGTAGATTTCGTACAGAACCTGCCCTTTGCGGACTGCCTGACCGGTCTCCTTAACGTATAAGCGTTCGATGCGCCCGGCTACCCGGCTGCTGATGACGTCGGTGAGCTGCTCGTTGGCGGCTAAGCGGGCGTTCAGCACGGTGCTGTTGCCGATGCTACCCGACGCTACTGGCTGCACCACCACGTTGGCAAGCTGCATCTGGCTTTCGCTCAACATGATTTCGCTGGCTGCCTCACCGGTTTTTACCACCGGCACCAGGTCCATGCCACAGATAGGACACGTACCCGGTTTATCCTGCACAATTTGTGGGTGCATCGGGCAGGTATAGGTCGTTTGCCCACCCTCGCCTGTTTCGTGATTATGGCCGCTATGATCGTGGTCGCTCCTGGCTACGGCAGTTGAATCGGCCTGTTGGGTGGTCTCGCTCCCCCTTTGCCGACAAGCTGCCCCAAGCAGCATCAGCCCGGTTAACGCTCCGTATAGCCATCGGTTAAGTATGACGTTATTTCTCATTAGACACGTTGACAAAGCTTTCGCTATCAATTAAAAACTGTGCGTTGCGGGCCACCGTCTGCCCGGCATCAAGGCCGCTGGCAATGGCTACGTAGCCATCCGTCCGGGGGCCGGTTTCAACCCGCACGGGCCGGAACGTATTGGGCGTATCGCCCTGTATAAACACCACCTGCTGATTGCCGAGGTCGAGCACCGCCGTGGCCGGGAGCCACAACGCATCGATCCGTCGGCCCCGGATGGTAGCGCGGGCCAGTTGCCCCACGCGCAGGTTACTGCTACCGGGCAGGTACGCCCGAATGGTGACGAACGGGCTACCGCCTTCAATGAACGGTACCACGAAATTCACCCGTGCCTGTCGGGGCGGTTGCCCGGTCTGGTCAAACGAGACGGTCAGCGCATCGCCGGGTTTGATGCCGGCTGCATCGCGGGCGTAGAGCCGGAACTCGGCCCACAACCGACCAGGATTTACGACCCGAAACAGAGTTTGGCCGGTCTGTACGTATTGCCCCTCCCGAATGAGTAGTGAACCACCGATGGCCCCGCCCCCGGTTGGGGGAGCGGGCTGGCTGAACGTGATTTCGTCGGTGGCGGACGGGGTCATCCCGCCCCCTCCACCCCCCATGCCGCTACTGCCCATACCAGCCCCTCCGCCACCGCCCATACCTCCGGCAGCAGGCGTTGGTGCGGCAGGCGTAATCGTGTTTTCCTCCACGACGTACCCGTCGTAAGGGCTGTACACGGCCAGCGAATAGCTGGGCTTTCGGCTACGTTGCAGGTCGGCAAGCTGCGCGTCGGTTACGCCCAGCAGCCGGAGTTTTTGCTTCGCCGAGGCAATCAGGGCGGTATTACCCGCATCGGCGTCGAGCAGGTAAAGTAGTTCGCGCTGGGCCGTCACGATGTCGGGGCTGTAAAGTTCCAGCAGCTTCTGTCCCTTGCGGATTGGCTGATATTGGTAGCGCACGTACAGCTTCTCGATCCGTCCGCCGAAGCGGGCCGGAATGGAGTAGAGCCGACGCGTATCGTAGGTAACGAGGCCGTTGGCTTCGGCCTGCGTGGGCAGACTGCGCGCTTCGGGCTGCACGGTGGCCATGTTGGCGACCACAACCGAATTAGTCGGTTGCAGCAGGGCTTTGAGTTCTTCGCTCACCGTAAGGCTGTCCCCCCCCGTGCTGGCCTTTTTCACCAGATCCATGCCGCAGATGGGGCACGTACCCGGCTCCTTCTGTACGATTTGCGGGTGCATCGGGCAGGTGTACGTTTCCTCGGTAGAAGTGTGGCCGTGCCCTTCGTGGCCCGCAACGTTTGGATTGGCAGGGGCCTGGGATTCTTTATTTTCTGTCCCCCGGTTGCAGCCTATCAGCAGCGTAATGGCCAGCAACCCGCCGAGAGCTTTATTTCTCCAGTTCGCGTTCATATTGGACGATCATGCGGTAATACTCCTGTAAGCGCGTCAGGTAATCCATCTGGGTCATGTTGAGCGTCTCCCAGGCGTCGATCACCACGGGCAGGTCGGCCTTGTTCTGCTCGTAGGCAATGAGCTGGGTGTCGTAATTCTTCCGAAGCGTCGGAATGACCCGCCGTTCGTAGTTTTCTAACTGAGTACGCATGTTTTGAAGGTCGGTGAGCATCTGAGCTACCATGCCCTGCGTTTCGATGAGCATCCCCTCCCGTTCGTAGCGCATAGCCGCGATGTCCTGCTGCATCCCTTTGATTTCCGCCTTGTACATCCGCGAGGCCCACGGCACAATCGGAATCGAGATCATGCCCATCAGCGTAAACTGCGTGGGCATCATGCTCTTCACACCGGCGAAAGGCTGCATGTGGTCGAAGCGGACGCGGAAGTCAGGCCGGGCCTGCGCCCGCTGCGCTTCAATGCCCGCCTGCATACTCAGGATTTGCCGGTCCATGCGCAGAATGTCGCTGCGCCGACTGCCGATTTCTTCTGTCGTGGGCAGGCCGGTCGTGGGTGGGGCCGGGCGGTACGTGGTATCGATCTGCAACGGGTCGCCTGTGGGCCGGTTCATCAGCGTGTTCAGCCCAATGCGCCGACGGGCAATCTCGGCCTCGGTCATCGTAACCATATTGTCCAGCTCATACAGGCGGCCTTCGGCCTTGTAGATGTTGCCTAAGCTGCCCTGTTGATATGGATAGCGGATGTCGGCCAGCTTCTTCATTGTTTGCAGAATGCGCCGGTTCTCGGCCAGCACGCCCCGCCGTTTTTCCAGCACCAGCCAGTCGAAATAGAGTCCTTTGGCATCCTGCCGGAGTCGGTTGAGCGTGACGCCCCGCCCGGCTTCCTCCACGGCCGCTTTTGATTCCTGATACACCCGCGTAGCCCGCTGTTTGACCGGGTTGGGAATGTCTTGTTCGACCGATACCATGCCGTAACCCCGGTCGCGGTCGTCCATGACCATCTGCGCCGGGTAGGGAGCCATGAACGTACCTATGCCCACCATCGGAGCCATCCAGCTCCGCGCGCCCTCAGCGTAGGCGCGGGCCGCAGCCGCCCGGCTCCCGAACGGCTTCAGCAGGGGGTTGTTCTGATCAATCCGAATCAGTACCGTATCCAGCGACAGCACCGGAACCGGCCCGGTCGGCGCGGGCGATTGCCCCCAGGCCGCGCCCAGCAGGCCGACCGCCAGGAGCCCCCCGTTAATGAGACGCTTCCAGTACGTCGAGCTTACCGAATTTCTTGAGTTCATATTCTTTCGTCATCAGAAAAATCAGGGGCGTCACCAGCAGAATGTGTGTCGATGAAGTCAGTACACCCCCGATCATGGGTAAGACAATGGGCAGCATCACGTCGGAGCCAACGCCCGATGCCCACAGCACGGGTACCAGCCCGAAGAGAGCCACCGAGACGGTCATGATCTTAGGCCGGAGCCGTTTGGCCGCCCCGTGAATGACCGACTCGCGCAGTTCGTCGAGGGAGATGGTCTCGCGGGAATTGCCCCGCCGGGCCACCAGTTGCTTCATAGCATCGTTGAGGTAGATGACCATCACCACGCCCGTTTCCACGGCGATGCCGAAGAGCGCAATGAAGCCCACGGCCACCGCTACCGACAGATTCACGCCGTAGAAATAGACCATGTAGGCCCCGCCGATGAGCGCGAACGGAATGGTAATCAGGCTCAGAAAGGCTTCCCGCGCCGAACCGAAGGCCAGATAGAGCGAAAGGAAAATGACGACCAGCACGATGGGCGCAATCAGCAGCAGAGTCCGCTGCCCCCGGATGAGATTTTCGTACTGCCCGCTCCATTCCAGATAGTAGCCATTGGGCAGCTTGAGGTCGCGTCCTACCTTGTCGATGGCTTCCTGCACGGTACTGCCCAGATCGCGGTCCCGCACGTTGAACATCACCGCGCCCCGGAGCAGGGCGTTGTCGGAAGTAATCATGGGCGGGCCGTCTTCAAAGCGTACCGTCGCCACCGCCGAGAGGGGAATCGTACCGAACCCCGCCGTGGCAATGGGAATACGCCGGATGCGCTCGACCGAGTTGCGATAATCCTGTGCCAGCCGCACGTTGATCGAAAACCGCCTGCGCCCTTCGATGGTCTGGCCGATAGGTGAGCCGCCGATGGCTGATTCAACCACGCCGTTGACGTCGTCTACGGTCAGCCCATAACGACCCAGCGCGTCGCGGTTCACGTCCACGGTCAGGTACTTGCCGCCCGTAACCGGCTCCACATAAAGGTCTTTCACGCCCGGTACGCCTTCCAGTGCGGCCTTCACCTGCTCCGATACGGCGTAGATGCTGTCCAAGCTCTGCCCGTGTACCTTGATGCCCACGTCGGTACGAATGCCCGTGGCCAGCATGTTGATGCGGTTGATGATGGGCTGCGTCCAGCCGTTGACCACGCCCGGAATCTGCAACTTGGCGTCGAGTTCGTTGATGAGGTCTTTTTTGGTCAGCCCCGCCCGCCATTCCGACTTGGGTTTGAGCATGATGATGGTCTCGATCATGCTGATTGGTGAGTTGTCGGTGGCCGTCGAAGCCCGGCCCGCCTTGCCCAGCACCTTGTCCACTTCCGGCACCGACTTGATGAGCTTGTCCTGCACCTGCAAAATGCGCTTGGCTTCGGCGTTCGACACGTCGGGCAACGTAACGGGCATGAACAAAATACTTTGTTCGTCGAGGGGCGGCATGAACTCGGAGCCCAGACTCAACAGCATGGGTACGCTGACGGCCAGGGCCAGAATATTGATGCCGATGGTTGTCTTGCGCCAGCGCATTACCCAATGAATGAGTGGCTCGTAGATGCGTTCCAGAACGCGGGTTATGGGGTTGGCGTGGTCGTCTTTGAAGCGGCCCTTCATGAAAAAGGAGATCAGCACCGGGGCCAGCGTGACCACCAGCAAGGCATCCACCAGCAGGATGAACGTCTTGGTCCAGGCCAGGGGGTGAAACAGTTTGCCTTCCTGCCCCGTCAGCAGGAACACGGGCAGAAACGACGTAATGATGATGACCGTCGAGTAAAACACGCCCCGCGAGACCTGAAGACTCGACCGCTCGATGATCGCCAGCCGCTCTTCGTCGGGGATGTCGACGTAGTTTTTATGGCCAAAGCCAAAGAAGCGTTTTAGATTCTTCCACATGAGTTCGCTTTCAGTTTTGCCCTTCTCGCTGAAACGAGCAGAAGAGGAAGTTCTGGCTCGTCTGGAAAGGGGTGATATGGTTTTCAGTTAGGCACCGGAGTTTGCGGAAGCCCCGCGTTAGTTCATCGGTCAGCGCCTGTTCGCTGTAGCGACGCACAGGCAGACCGCTGCACTTTTCGGGGCCATTTTCCGAAAAGGTGCCGATGGTAACGTACCCACCCGGTACTACGCTCGCCCGGGCCGTCGCTACGTAGCGGTTAATTTGCCCACGAGTCGTCAGAAAATGAAAAGCCGCCCGGTCGTGCCAGAAATCGAAGGGTTGAACCGGTGTGTAGGCGGTAATGTCGCTTACAATCCATTCCACCCGGTCGGCCCGGTTGCCCAGCCGCTCTTTGGCCCGTATCAGAGCCGCTTCACTCATATCCAGGACGCTGATGTGCTCGTAGCCCTCATCCAGCAGGAAATCCACCAGGGTGCTGTCCCCGCCACCGATATCAATGATACGCGCCGATTTGGGCAGTTGAGCCTGTTGAATAAAAGCCAGCGACGTAGCGGGAATAGCCTGCGTCCAGCTTAGCTGGTCAGCCTGCTTTGTACGGTAAATGGCTTCCCAATGGTTCTTAGGTACGTTCGCTTCCATACTCTTCAACGGGTTTAGAGGTGACCGAGGAAACTTTCGATTCATGCTGTCCGGCGGTCAGTTCCGCCTGCCGCACGGCCAGGTTCTTATAGGCATTCTCGGCCATGATGATGCCGTTGTCGACGATGACACCAATAGCCAGCGCAATGCCCGTCAGGGACATGATATTGGACGAGATATCGAAGGCGTTGAGCAGAATGAAACTGGTGGCAATGGTGATCGGAATCTGAATGATGATGCTGATGGCCGACCGCCAGTGCAGCAGAAACAGGATTACGACCAACGACACGACAATCATTTCCTCGATGAGTGTATGAGTGATGGACGCGACCGACTCCTGAATCAACCCGCTGCGGTCATAAACGATGTTGAACTTTACCCCGTCGGGCAGTCCACGGGCGACCTCTTCCATCTTCTTTTTGACGTTGCCGATGACCTCGTCGGCGTTTTCACCGTAGCGCATCACCACGATGCCGCCCACAGCCTCGCCCTCGCCGTTGAGGTCGAAGATGCCCAGCCGGGTCTCGCCCGTCATCTGCACCGTCGCTACGTCGGCCACGCGCACGGGTACGCTGCTGACGGTCCTAAGCGGTATGTTCTGAATCTGCTCCACGGATTGCAGATACCCCGTCGTTTTGATAATGTAGCCGATGCCGCTCAACTCGAACTTGCGCCCCCCGGCTTCGTTGTTGTTGGCCCGGATCGCGCCAATGACCTGCGGCACCGACAAACCGTAGTAGGTTAGTTTATTGGGGTCGAGCGTGACCTGGTACTGTTTTTGAAAGCCGCCAAAGGACGCGATTTCGGCCACGCCGGGTACGTTCTGAAGGCCGAACTTGACGTACCAGTCCTGCACGGCCCGCTGCTCGCCGAGGTCCATGCCCGGTGCGTCAAGCGTGTACCAGAGAATATGTCCTACGCCCGTTCCGTCGGGGCCGAGCGTCGGCGAAACACCATCGGGCAGCAGCCGGGCCGCGTAGTTCAGGCGTTCCAATACCCGCTCTCTGGCCCAGTAAACCTCCGTGTCGTCGTTGAAGATGACGTAGACGAAGCTCATGCCAAACATCGACGTACCGCGCACGTACTTGACCTGCGGCAGGCCCTGTAGGTTCGTTACCAGCGGGTACGTAATCTGGTCTTCGATAAGCTGCGGGGAGCGGCCCATCCACTCGGTGAAGACGATCACCTGATTCTCCGAGAGGTCGGGAATCGCGTCGATTTTACTGGTTCTGACCGAGTAGGCTCCCCAGCCAAACAGACCGGCGGCAATGAGCAGCACCAGAAACCGGTTCCGAAGCGAAAATTTGATTAAGCCTTCTATCATCTGCCAGGTTGTTTTGGTGAAGGCGGCAACAAAAAAGCCGCCCGGTGTGGCGGCTTTCGGCAGAACGTAGTGTCCACTCAGGACAGTGGTTCGGCCTTGAAACCCGCCTGCTGAACGGCCTGTTGCACGGTTTCGGGCGTGGCCTCCTCCGTCGTTACCGTCAGCACTTTATCGGGGTTTTGCGTGTCCACCTGCCAGTTGCCGTCCCCAACCGTCTGGTTTAAAAAAGGCGTCACCGTTGCCACACAGCCCCCACACTTGATGTTGGTTTTGAGTTTAATTGTTTCCATGACTGTTTACAGGTTTGTCTGAATTACCCTGCAAAAGTCGCTACCGGGCCGGGTCGGTGCATTACACAATTCCGGCCCTCTGTTGCAATTTTTACTTCGTATAGCCCCGAAGCCGATTGTACTGGTTTACCTGTTCTACCGCCAATATTTGTTTGGCTTTCAGGTGTGCGTCGAGGTGGGTCAGCCGAAGCTGCCCCTGAAGCTGTGCCAGCTTCTCGACCGTCGTTTGTACCGCTTCCGGCGTAGCCTCATTGGCCGAAAACAGCCGGTTCAGGGCGGTTTCCTGCTCGACAATCTGTTTGCCGAGGACCACGGCCCGCTCGTGCATGACGTTGTAGGCCATTTGCATTTGGGCTTTTTGGGTGGCGGTTAGTGCCAATTCCTTTTCCAGTTCCAGTACGTGCATCGGTCCCGGATACCCGTTTAGTTCAGCCGCTTTGGCCAGGCCCATGCCCCGTCCGTTGAGGTAGCCGCTAATGTCTGCTTCCGACAGGGTTTTAATGGTCCGGCCCGCTTCGGCCTGATAGGGTGATGTGTGGGCATTGTGCTGGGCCACTACGTTGAAACCGGTTACGCTCAGCCAGATGGGAAGCGAAAGCCGAATGAATAAGGATACCATTTTATAATCGTTTAACGTGGTTGTCAATCATATAACAGTCAAATCCAGTCGATGGAATTGCGATCATTGGTATTCCGGCTGCGGTAGGCAGCCGGTGTCAATCCTGTGATTTGTTTGAACTGATTGGTCAGGTAAGCCACGCTACTATACCCTAACTGACGGGCAATGTCGCTAATTGATATTTCGTCGTAGCTGAGCAGTTCTTTGGCCCGCTCGACCCGCTGCATAATCCAAAACTTTTCAATGGTCAGATTCTCAGTTGTAGAAAACAAATGGCTCAAATGGGCGTAATCCATTCCTACGTTTTCAGACAGGTAATCTGAGAGCGTTGTCCGAAGCTCGGCTACCCGTCCGCCGTGAATCAGGTCGATGATCAGCGTCTTAACCTGATTTACCACCCGGGTTGTTTTATCAGTTAGCAACGCAAAGCCATGCTCCTGAAGCATAGGGCCGATAGTGGTCAGATCTATGGGCAGGCGAGCGTCGCCCCGGTCGTCAATCACGGCCCGGCCCAGTTCAATCTGGGATACGGTATAACCAAGTCTTTCCAACTCCCGGCGCACTACCCAGATGCAGCGGTCGCAGACCATATTTTTAATATAAATTTCCTGTTGAGCCATCGCTGATAGAAGTTCCCCGGAAGCAGTTCTGTCGGCTGCTTCCGGGGTGATTTAGGGTTAGATCTCTTCTTTCACCGACCCGCACTTCAGCATCTTATCGCCGTAATAGGGGTTACGTACCTCACGCTTGTCGCTGAGCCATGACGCGCCCTTGCCCTCAGCGGCCATCGGGCAGAACTGCACGAACGTTTTGGCGGGTTTAGTCGCTTTGGCCAGCGCAATCATGCTGGTCGATAAGCCTTCAAACGCTGCACGCTGCGTATCAACGTCGTCGGTCTTGCTGATGGCAGCGGCTTTGCTTTTGGCGGTAGCCAGTGCCTTTTTCTCGCTGGCAGCGAGTTTGGCGGCATCGACTTTACCCAGTGCGGCTACTAAGGTACTGGCCCCGGTTTTGGCTTTGGCCCCGTTAGTTGCCACCAGCGCATCTTTGACGCCGTAGTAGGCCGTCAGGGCCGGGGTAGTGTTCTGGGCCGCAGCGGTCAGCGAAACGGTCAGCGCAGTCATGGCTGCAAGCAGGAAACGAGCGGTTTTCATGGAAATATGACTTGTTGGTTTTAGTGAAAAATTGACAAATTCAGAAGCGCAGATTAGCTCACGCTGTAGTTGAGCATCATGCCGTCGTCTTCGTGTTCGAGGTTATGGCAGTGGAAAACAAACAGGCCGGGCGTGTTGAACTGCGTCAGAATCCGCACCCGCTCGCCGGGCATGACCAGGACCGTATCTTTCAGGCCCTTCTCGGTGGCGGTGAGGGCATTACGGCCTCCAGTGCGGCTCAGCACCTGAAAGAATGTACCGTGCAGGTGCATGGGGTGCGGCTCGTCGCCCGCGCTATTGTCGAACTCCCAGATTTCGGTGGCACCCAACTTTACCTGCTCATCCACCCGGTTCATGCTGTACACCTTTCCGTTGATGGTGTGCATCCCCTTCATGGCCCCCATGTTCATGCCGCTCATGGCTACCCCAATATTGAACGTGCGTGTTTGTGTAGCGGCACCGGCTGATAGCGTGGGAGCAGTACCCAGCGAAGCAGGCAGTCGAAACGGCTCGGCTTCTGTGCGGTTAACGACAAACCGAAGGATGTTGAAGCCCTGACGGCCCTGCGCGGAGGCACCACCGAATGGATTGCTCCGCAGAAAGACCTCCGTGCCGACCGTTGCTTTGGAGAAATCGACCAGCAGGTCGGCCCGCTCACCGGGAGCCAACAGCAGGGAGGTCACCGATTCGGGAGCCGCCAGCAGCCCCCCGTCGGTCCCGATAAGCCAGAATGGGCTATCGTTGCTCAGAGCCAGGTTGTACAGACGACCATTGGAGCCGTTGACGATTCGTAATCGGTAAAACCGGGTAGCGACGTTATGGAGGGCACCGGCCACGCCATTGACCGTCACGGTTTCCCCCATATACCCCATCATCACGTCGTTCATGGTGGGGGCGTAGGTGGGCGTACCGGTCGCATCTAAGCGTTTGTCCTGAATGACCAGCGGCAGTTCGTAGGCCCCTGAGGGTAGGCCAAGGGCTTTCTCGGCGGGTGTTTCGACGATAAACAAGCCCGCCAGCCCCTGATGCACCTGTTTGGCGGTTTTCTCGTGGGGGTGTGGGTGATACCACGCCATCGTAGCGGCCTGATTGAGCCGAAACGAATAGGTGAACGATTGTCCGGCGGCTACCATCTGCGTAGGATGACCATCCATTGCGGCCGGCACCAGCAGGCCATGCCAGTGGATGTTGGTTTTCTCGGTCAGATTATTCTGAAAGCGCAGACTGACGTCGGTACCGCTGCTTACCCGAATGGTAGGTCCCAGCACCCCTTCGCGGTAGCCCAGTACCCGACCAGCTTTTCCCTTAAGCATTGATTCGGTGGCGGCACGGGCCGACAGCGTGGTGGTGCCGTTTACGGTTTCGGGAAAGCGCAGGGGCGTGTCGAACGGTAGCTCGTTGATTGTTGGAGCCGTTTCGGCGGCATCCATGCCACTCATGTCGTGCGTGTTGCAGCCCGTCAGCAGGGCCTGACCACTCAACGTAGCGACCGTACCCAGCCCGAGGGTTCGGAGAAAGTGTTGCCGATTCATCAGAATAAAAAAGTTAGTGCTTGTGGGTGTGGCCGCTCTGAAAGCAGTGCAGTGCACAGGCCGTTCCCTTCAAGTTGTCGTGAACATTGCCAATCTTCTCCCCTTTAGCGTTGATAATGTCGCAGGTAGGCCCGTCCACATCGTTGACGGTAAACAAGAGTTGCCCCGTGGCATCGTAGTAGGTCTTACCATCTTTCCCCATACGCCCCATTTTTTTGCCAATCCTGGCATCGACCAGATTGCCCTGACCGTCCACAAAGGCGAGCTTCTGCCCGTTGGCGTCTTTGATAATCTGATCTTTAGTGACCATACCGATGGTTTTACCACCGGCATCCCGGACTAACCCCTTGGCATCGATGGTCATGGGTTGCTTGTAGTTCGACTGCGCCACCAGCAGCATAGGCGTCAGCACCAGCAGGAAGAGTAGTGTCGTTCGCACGATGTTATTCTTGTGCATGAGATGGGTTGTTTTAAAGGGTTTAAAGTTTCTTTTCCCATTCGGCAATGAGCCGGTTGTTGAGCGTGACGTAGTCGTTGAACTTCTCTTTTCGGGCCGCTTCTGCCGACAGGCGAGCCGCATTGATAGCTTGTTTGTAGTCGCCAGCACGGGCCAGCAGCTTGGCCTGAAGGTGGAGGTAATTGAACGCGGGGTTCAAGGCCACAGCACGAGAAGCCCAGGCCAATGCCTGCTTCGTATCCTTTTCCTGATCGAAGTAATAAAGAGCCGCCTGGTAATACAGACCGGGCTTATCCTCCTTTTTGACATTGATACGGTTTAAAATTTCAGCCGTAATCCGGTCGTCTGCATTGCTGACTAAGGGGAAGCGTACCGACGTATTGGCCCAGAGTAGATACAGGTTGGCCTGGTTGCGGACGATGTCGCCTACCTCAATGGTGAACGACTCATAGAAGCGCTGCGAGGAGTCGGCTTTAACCACAAACCGCATGACATCATTTTTGGGGTCGTAGCCATCCAGCCCGTGCCCGCCTACATGGCTGTTAAGCACAACCGTCCACTCCATTCGGCCGGGAATGGTAAACAGGGAGTAGCTCCCGGCTGGCAGGGGTTTGCCCGCCAGCGTGACCGGGTCGGTCAGCGTCAGGATAGTCGCGTCGGATGCTCCCGTGCGCCACAGTTCACCATAAGGTACCAGTCCGCCGAAGATCACGCGCCCCCTCGCAGCGGGGCGGGAATAAGCAATGGTCAGGTCGGTAAAGCCGATTCGCTGCTTCACCGTAGCTGGAGGGCTGGGTTCCGGAAGATTCAGTTGCGCCTGAACAAACCGTGGGGAGATTAGCAGGGCCAGCAGGCAAAAGCCTACAAGAAGGGGTGTACGCATAAGAGTACAGTGCGCCTGAATGACCGCAGGCACTCGGTGTTAACAGGAGTTGATCGGGGAAGCAGGAGAACAGGGCTGGGACAAACTTGCCCACTATTGGCCCGAAAGCTGAAAGGATGTGCTGAACCAGAAATGGGCATACAGCAACACCAACGGCTCATCCTCGACCGTTACAAAGAGGGGTCAAGGATAAGTCGATTAGGAAAAAGGAGGCCTAAATCAGCCAGGTACAAAGGGAAATCTGCCGGAAACGCCCCGTTCGATGAAGCGGGGTTTCGGCCGCCGGCAGCGGAGGTTCAGCGTTGGGAACCACCAGGAGTGCTGCCAGCAGGAAATGAAAAGCAGAATTAGGTATAAATTCTGCTGTTACCGGAGCCGGGAGAGGGTGGTAATCGGCCACGAAGCTGCTTACATCGAGGTGTTCATAACTCAATGTCGTCTTGCAGCAGGCCTGCTTCTTCACGACCGGGCCACTGGGTGTCGTAGTCGACCCGTCTTCTGACTGACAGGGTTTAGGACACACCTTGGCAACTGTCAGCAGCGACTTCGAATGACCGCGCATCTGGCACCAGTGCTCCACCATACCAAAGCCCGTGCTGGTAAGCAGGACCAACAGGGCCAGCCAGCAACAGACGATACGGGTATAGAGGGGTGCTCTCATCAGGATACACGATTACGGGAACAAAGGTAGTGGCTTTCGTGAATAGATACTTTACAGGATTATTCGGGTGTATTACAAAATTTATGGAATAAGGTCAAATCCTGATTCTATGGCCTCGTCCTTTTAACCTATTGCAGACTACTCAGTTAAATCGAAAACCAACTTTTCTCAACGAATGGCAACGACCTTAGCACCTCAACAGTATCAGGCTTGTATTGAAGCCTGTCAGGACTGCGCGGTTTCCTGTGATGCCTGCGCCAACGCCTGCCTCCACGAGCAGGACGTACAGATGATGGCCCGCTGCATCGAACTGGACCGCGACTGTGCCAAACTATGTTACACAGCAGTTTCGTTTATGGCTTCGGGCAGTGGGTTTGCCCAGCAGGTCTGTGAACTGTGCGCCCAAATCTGCGAAGCCTGCGCCGAGGAATGTGAAAAACACGCCGACCACATGGACCACTGCCGGCAGTGCGCCGAAGCGTGTCGGCGGTGCGCCGAGGCCTGCCGAGCTATGATGGGAATGTCGGCTTGACACGCAGGTATGAGTAAGGACTATAGAAGCCGTACCCCTGAAAAGTGTGCGGCTTCTATAATTCAGCTTTCTTTTTGACTCCCTGTTGCACAAGTTGTTTACGTACCTTTGCCGCCGTGAAGTGGCTCACTACCCTACTGGCCCTTTATCTGCTGGCCCTTTCGCTGTGGCCCTGTGCAGATGAACCCCTGCTTACCAGCGAGCAGGCCGGGTCGGCTGTGGTGTCGGCATTGGCTCACGACTCGGAGCGGTCTCAGCACCACGAACACGATACGTGCACGCCGTTCTGTACCTGCGCCTGCTGCGCCACGACGATTACCGTAGTCCCCCGCTTCCAGTACACCCCTTCCACCCCGGTCGAGACGCTATTGACCTTTGTCGCTGCATTTAGCGACGCGCCGGAACATCCCCTCGACCCAATTACGGCCATCTGGCAACCCCCCAAACACCGGGTCTGAACACCCTTCGCCGTTTGCGATGGACTGCTTTACTATGCCCTAACCAGCGTAGTTAGGCGGTCTGTGCGCGTTCGGCAGCTTCCTATTGTCCATTTGTTCAGACACGATCATGCTGGATCGACTCATCTATTTTTCCATTCAAAATAAGCTTATCATCGGGCTGTTCACCCTCGCGCTCGTCGTGTGGGGTGGCTATTCGCTGACCCGACTGCCCATCGATGCCCTGCCCGACATCACCAACAATCAGGTGCAGGTCATCACCCAAAGCCCGGCCCTGTCGGCCCCCGACGTAGAGCGGCTCATTAGCTTTCCCATCGAGCAGACAATGGCCACCCTGCCCGATCTGGTCGAGGTACGTTCCATTTCCCGCTTCGGTTTATCTGTCGTCACCATCGTTTTTACCGATGCGGTTGACGTACTAACAGCCCGCCAGCAGGTCTTTGAACGACTGCAACAGGCCCGCGCCCAGATACCAGCCGGTGCGGGCAACCCCGAACTGGCTCCCGTCACGACGGGGCTTGGCGAAATCTACCAGTACGTGATTCGGGCGAAACCCGGCTACGAAAAACGCTATAACGGTATGGAACTGCGCTCGATTCAGGACTGGATCGTTCGGCGGCAACTGTTGGGCACCAAGGGCGTGGCTGACGTAAGTAGTTTCGGGGGCCTGTTGAAACAGTACGAGGTGGCCGTCGATCCGCAGCGGCTCCGGGCGACCGGCGTAACGATGGACGAATTGTTCACCGCCCTCGAACGCAACAACCAGAACGCGGGCGGGGCTTACATCGACCGTCGGCCCAACGCCTACTTTATCCGCTCCGAAGGGCTAATCGGCACGTTAGGAGACATCGGCAAGATCGTCGTGCGCCGAACCGATGAGGGCGTACCCGTGCTGGTACGCGACGTGGCGCAAGTGCAGTTCGGCTCGGCGATTCGCTACGGAGCCATGACCCGAAACGACGAAGGCGAGGTCGTGGGGGCCATCGTGATGATGCTCAAGGGGGCCAATTCGTCCGAAGTGATCGGCAACGTCAAGGCCCGCATCGAGCAGATCAAAAAATCGCTGCCCGAAGGGGTTGAGATTCACGCCTTTTTAGACCGCACCAAACTCGTCAACCGCGCCATCGGTACCGTCGAGCGCAACCTCATCGAAGGTGCCCTGATCGTGGTGTTCGTGCTGGTGCTGATGCTGGGTAACTGGCGGGCGGGTTTGGTCGTCGCGTCGGTCATCCCTTTGTCGATGCTTTTTGCCGTCTCGATGATGAACCTCTTCGGCGTGTCGGGCAACCTGATGAGCTTAGGTGCCATCGACTTTGGGCTGATCGTGGACGGGGCCGTCATTATCGTCGAGGCCACCCTGCACCACATCGCCCTGAAGAACTATAGGCATAACCTGACCCAGGCCGAAATGGACGAAGAAGTGTATGAATCGGCCAGCCGCATCCGCTCGTCGGCAGCGTTCGGTGAAATCATCATCCTGATCGTCTATCTGCCCATTCTGGCCCTGGTCGGCATCGAGGGCAAGATGTTTCGCCCGATGGCCCAGACCGTCGCCTTTGCCATTGCCGGGGCCTTCATCCTTTCCCTGACCTACGTACCGATGGTGTCGGCCCTGTTGCTCAGCAAGAAACCTGTGCGTGAAGGAACCCGCACTATCTCCGACCGGATCATGGCCTTCTTCCACCGGCTCTACGACCCGGCTATCCGCTGGACATTAAACCACAAGGGTATCGTCGTCGGGCTGTCGGTCGCCCTGTTCGCCGTTTCGCTATTCGTCTTTAGCCGGTTAGGGGGCGAGTTCATTCCGCAATTGGACGAGGGCGATTTTGCGGTGGAAACCCGCGTGATGACCGGCTCCTCGCTGGCCCAATCGTCGGATGCCGCGTTACAGGCCGGACGGGTGCTCAAACAAAACTTCCCGGAAGTCATTGAGGTGGTCGGCAAAACCGGCGCGGGTGAGATTCCCACCGACCCCATGCCCATCGAAGCCACTGATCTGATGGTGATTCTGAAAGACCGCAGGGAATGGACTTCGGCCAACAGCCGGGAGGAATTGGCCGAAAAGATGCAGGCCAAATTAGAGCAGATACCGGGGGTGAGTTTCGGCTTTCTCCAACCCATTCAGATGCGCTTCAGCGAGTTGATGACGGGCGTCAAGCAGGACGTAGCCGTGAAGCTCTACGGCGAGGATTTGGGGATTCTGGCCGACTATGCCGCCCGCATTGGCCGGGTGGTCAGCACGGTGCCAGGGGCCAAAGACCTCTACGTCGAGCAGGTATCGGGGTTGTCGCAGATTGTGGTCAGGTTCGACCGGGATGCCCTGGCTCGCTTCGGGATGAGCATTGAGGAGGCCAATCGAAGTTTGCAGGCCGCCTTCGCGGGGGCCTCGGCGGGGCTGGTGTACGAAGGCGAACGACGCTATGACCTGGTGGTGCGGTTGCAGCAACAAAGCCGCCAACGACTTGAAGATGTGCAGAACCTATTGGTGACGACGGTTAATAATCAGGCAGTGCCGTTAGGTCAGATCGCCGACGTATCGTTTCAGAACAGCGTCAACCAGATTCAGCGCGAGAATGCCCAACGGCGCATTACGGTAGCCTTCAACGTGCGCGAACGTGACGTAGAAAGTGTCGTGCGCGAGTTGCAGCAGAAGTTGGACAGCCAGGTAAAGCTGCCCCCCGGCTACTACGTGACCTACGGCGGCCAGTTTCAGAACCTTCAGGAAGCCAAAGACCGCCTGAGCATCGCCGTACCCGTCGCCCTGGGACTGATTTTCCTCCTGCTGTTCTTCACCTTCGGCTCGGTACGGCAAAGCCTGCTGATCTTCTCGGCCATTCCGCTGTCGGCCATCGGGGGCGTAGTTGCCCTCTGGCTCCGGGATATGCCCTTTAGTATTTCGGCGGGCGTGGGCTTCATTGCTCTGTTTGGCGTAGCGGTGCTCAACGGCATCGTGCTGATCGGGGAGTTCAATCACCTCAAAGCAGGGGGCCTGGCTGATTTACGGACGATTATTCTGCAAGGCACGGCTACCCGGCTGCGGCCCGTGATGATGACCGCGCTGGTGGCTTCGCTCGGGTTTCTGCCGATGGCCTTGGCCCAGACCGCCGGGGCCGAAGTGCAACGCCCGCTGGCTACGGTCGTCATCGGTGGGCTGGTATCGGCTACGTTGCTGACCCTGCTGGTCCTGCCCTGCCTCTACTGGTGGGAGCAAACCCGCTGGGGCGCGAAGAAATCGGGCAACGTACCCCGCCCTGCGCCCGCGACGAGCTGGCTGCTGGTAGGTACGTTGCTGGGTGGACTTGGCCTGTCGGCCCAGGCGCAAACGCCCCCGACGGGCAACACGGGCAACCCAACGACCGGCCCGCTGACGCTCGAAGCGGCTTTGAACCAGGCAATTGCCAATAATGGGTCAAGCCGGGTGAGCAGCCTGAACATCGCTATCCAGCAAACCGCCCGGCGCACGGCCCGCGACATTGGCCGGACCGACGTATCGCTGGTGAGCGGGCAGTACAATTCGCTTAATTGGGATAACAACCTTACCATCTCCCAAAGTATTCCCAACGGCAAGCTGATCCGGGGGCTGGAACGACTGGCCGATGCAACCATCCGGGGGGGTGAATTACAACGCCAGTTGACCCAAACCGAGCTAAGGGCGCGGGTAAAAGGCACGTACCTGGAACTAACGTACCTCATTGAACGGCTCAACCTATTGGCCCGGCAGGATAGTCTGCTCGTCGCCTTTCGCCGGGCCACTGAAGTGCGGCAGCGCACCGGCGAGGGGACGGCACTCGAAGTAGCCACCGCCGACAACCTCATCGGCGAACTACGCAACCAACTGGCCCTGACCGAAGCCGACCGGCAAATTGCCCTGACAAGTCTGCAAACGCTGCTTAATACGACGAGTCCGTTAACGCTCCCGACCAGCCCGCTGGCACGTCGCCCACTACCGTTGCTGACCGATTCGGCCCTGGCCCAGAACCCGACCCTGGCTTTGCTGCGGCAGCAGGTGTTCATTGCCGGGGGGCAAATCGCCGTCGAGCAGGCCCGTTTACGGCCCGATTATTCGGTGGGCTACTTCAATCAGTCACTGATCGGTATGCAGAACATCGACGGGCAGGACCGGTATTTTGGCGCGGGAAGGCGGTTTCATGGGGTGCAGGTGGGCGTGGCGATTCCGCTGTTTCAGAAAGCTCAGCGCGCCCGCATCGAATCGGCCCGGCTGGGGCAGCAACTCGCCGAAGCCGCACTCGACTTTAACCAGCGGAATCTGCAAGGCAATTTGGCCGCCGTTGTGCAGGAGGTACGCAAGCAGCAGGCGAGCCTGACCTATTATGAGCAGACCGGCCTGCCCGTTGCCCGCCGACTGGCCGAGGGAGCCGAAAAGGCGTTCCGGGCCGGTGAAGCCGGTTATTTAGACTACAGCCAGGCCCTGACCCGCGCCTACCAGACGCAGTCGGGCTATTTAGATACGATCAATCAATACAATCAGGCGGTCGTCCAACTGGAGCAACTTCTGGGCCTGCCATAACCCCACTGAATCCATGATTTTCAGACGAAGTGTATCATTTATCGCCCTATTGTTCAGCTTACTGGCTGTACCGATGGCCTGCCAGCAGCGCACCGGCGACGCGGCAAAACCAACCGGGGAAGCCGAGCATCCCCACGAAGAAGGCCCGACGGATGTGGTCGAACTGACCGACGATCAGCGACGTATTGCCGCCATAGCAGTAGGCAGCGTCGAATACCGCAACCTCGGCCAGACGCTACAGGTCAATGGCCGATTGGCCGTGCCGGCTCAGAGCCAGGTGAACATCACGGCCCTGCAAGGCGGGTTTGTACGGGCCATCCCCCTGCTACCCGGCCAGCCCGTGCGGAAGGGGCAGGTCCTGGCCCGCATTGAAAACCCCGACCTGATCGGGGTGCAGCAGGAATACGCCGAAACCCACAGCCGCCTGACGTACCTCGAAGCCGAGTTTGCCCGCCAGCAGGAACTGAGCCGCGAGAACGTCAGTGCCCTGAAGGTGTTGCAGCAAACCACCGCCGATCTGAGGGCGACCCGCGCCCGCGTGACGGGGCTGGCCCAGCGCATCCGGCTGGTGGGCCTGTCGCCCCAGTCGGCATTAGCGGGAAAATTCAGTGCCGGCTACGTCGTTACCGCTCCCGTGGCGGGCGTCGTGACCGACGTACCCGCCGTGGCCGGGCAGTACGTGCAGCCCGCCGACGTGATTGCCCGCCTTACCAGCAGCCAGGGTTTGTATGCCGAACTGACGGTATTCGAAAAGGATTTGCCCCAGTTGCGCGAAGGCCAGCGGGTGAGCATCGTACTCAACAACGAAGGGGGCCGGGAGCGTTTGGGACGCATCAGCTTTATCAACCGGGCCATCGACGCAGACCGTTCCGTTCGGGTGGTTGTGCGGCTTGACCAATCCGATGCCCGGTTGGTGCCGAACACGTTTCTGAAAGCGAGTTTAGACCTCGGTAACAGCCGGGTTACGGCCCTGCCCGAAGGGGCCATCGTGTCGGCGGAGGGAAAAGATTACATCTTTATCGAGACCGACGATCAGGCAGCACATCACCACGAGGAAGGAGAAGCTGAACAGTCAGAGAAGGAAGAGCATGAAGCATCCGATCCACCGTCGCGGTTTAAACAAATACCCGTGCGCCGGGGCGTAACCGAAGGCGGCTATTCGCAGGTGACGTTGCCGGGCAATCTGGATATAGCGAAGTCACGGGTAGTGGTGAAGGGGGCCTACGCGCTGCTGTCGCAGCTCAAAGCGGCCAGTGGGGAAGAAGAAGGACACGCGCACTAAACAGACAGGACGATGGACAGTATTCTGATTGGTAGCCTGACCCTGAGCCTGCTTCACGCGCTGATTCCCAGCCATTGGCTCCCCTTCGTCACCATTGGGCAAACCGAACGGTGGAGCCTTCGGCAGACGTTGACGGTAACGACCATTGCGGGGCTGGCTCACACGATTAGCACGACGCTGCTGGGTGTACTGGTGAGCCTGGCGGGCTGGCAACTGGCCGAAAACTACCACGACCTCTCGGAGCGAGCCATACCGCTGTTGCTCCTGGCGTTAGGATTGTGGTATTTGATGCAACACCTGCGCCACCGCCACGTGCATGACCACATCGATACGGACACAGCGCGGAAAGCGCGTTCGTTTTCGGCCCTGCTACTCTCGCTGGGGCTGGCCATGTTTCTCTCGCCCTGTCTGGAAATCGAAGCGTACTTCCTCAGCGCGGGCGCGAAGGGCTGGTCGGCGGTACTGCTGGTAGCCCTGATCTATAACGTCGTCACGCTGTCGGGAATGCTGGTGATGGTCGCGATTGGTCGGCGGGGACTGCAACGGGTGAACCCCCACTGGTTCGAGCACTACGAAAACCTGATTACCGGCCTGACCCTCGTTGGGCTGGCGATTCTCAACTTTTTCATTGAATTCTAAGCGAAATGGCACACGACCATAGTCACGACCACGAGGGACACAATCACGACGACGTAGACCTCATTGAAGCAGGGACTACCCCCGCAGCCGACGCGGCCCCGGCTAAAGAAGGGCCGTTCCAAACGGTACGTACCTACGCTCCGGCTATCAGTAGTCTGGTGCTGCTGCTGGGCGGCATCGGGCTGGATCAATACGCGCCGGGCTGGTTTGGCGACCCCTGGCGACTCATCTGGTACGTCGTGGCGTACCTGCCCGTTGGCTGGCCGGTGCTGCGCCGGGCGTGGAGCAGCATTCGCCGGGGGGATGTCTTCACGGAATTTTTCCTGATGAGCGTCGCGACGCTCGGCGCGTTCGCTATTCGCGAATACCCCGAAGGCGTGGCCGTGATGCTGTTCTACACTATCGGCGAACTGTTTCAGGAAGCCGCCGTGCTGCGGGCGCGTCGCAGCATCAAAGCCCTGCTGGACGTGCGGCCCGACGAGGTAACGGTGCTTAGAAACGGCAACGCCCAGGTAGTGAAGGCCGCGACGGTGGCCGTCGGCGAGGTGATCCAGATCAGGCCGGGCGAGAAAGTCGGGCTGGATGGGACGATGCGCTCCGACTCGGGTACGTTCGATACGGCGGCTCTGACGGGCGAGAGCGTTCCGCGCACCATCGGGCGGGGCGAAGCGGTGCTGGCAGGCATGATCAACCGGCAATCGCTGGTGGAGATGGACGTAACGACTCCGTATCAGGATTCCAAGTTGTCGCGCATCCTGAAGCTGGTGCAGCAGGCGACAGGCCGCAAGGCGCAGACTCAGGAGTTTATCGCCCGCTTCGCCAAGATATACACGCCCATCATCTGTTTGCTGGCCGTGCTGATTACGGTACTACCGTATTTCTTCGTCGCCGACTACCGCTTGGCCGACTGGCTGTACCGGGGGCTGGTGTTTCTGGTGATCGGCTGTCCGTGTGCGCTGGTGATCTCCATTCCGCTGGGCTACTTCGGCGGTATCGGGGCGGGGTCGCGGCAGGGTATCCTGTTCAAAGGCTCGGTATTTTTGGACCTGATGACGCAGGTCAAAACCGTTGTCATGGACAAGACCGGTACGTTGACGAAGGGCGTGTTCCGGGTGCAGGAAGTCAACCCCGTTGGTATCGACGCGGGTACGCTGGCCCGGCTCACGGCGGCATTAGAAAGTAAATCAACCCACCCGGTCGCGACAGCGGTCATCGAGTACGCCCGTGTAAACGGGGATGATAACGCCTTCGGGAACGTACCCGTCGAAGCCGTCGAGGAGATTGCCGGGCATGGGCTAAAAGGACGCGTCGATGGGAAAGAAATGTTGGTGGGCAATGCCAAACTGCTCCGCAAGTTCGGGGTAGCGTTCGACGAGGCACTGACCCGGATTCCCTACACGGTGGTGATGACCGCCCTCGACGGGACATTTGCGGGCTACTTTACCATCGCCGACGAAGCCAAACCCGACGCTACCGACGCGGTCAAACGGCTGCAAGCCGAAGGCATTCGCACCGTGATGCTGTCGGGCGATAAGTCGGCTGTTGTCGAGATAGTGGCCAAACAGGTAGGCATTGACGAATGGCACGGCGATCTGTTACCCGAAGATAAGGTAGCCCAGGTAGAACGGCTCAAAGCAGAGCAAGCCGCTAACCCAAAGGCGAAGCGTCGCCCGGCGAAGCTGGCTTTCGTGGGTGATGGCGTAAACGACGCGCCGGTCGTGGCCCTGGCCGACGTGGGCATGGCGATGGGGGGCCTTGGCTCGGATGCCACTATCGAAACCGCCGATGTAATCATTCAGAACGACGAACCCTCTAAAATTGCTACGGCGGTGGAGATTGGCCGGGCCACGCGTCGAATTGTCTGGCAGAACATTACGCTCTCACTGGTAGTCAAAGCCATCGTGCTGGTGTTGGGAGCCGGGGGCGTAGCCACCATGTGGGAGGCTGTCTTCGCCGACGTAGGTGTGGCGATGCTGGCCATCCTGAACGCCGTGCGGGTGCAGAATCTGAAATTTGATGGAAAGTAGTTAACACACACCAGCCCTGTCCCTACAGGGCTGGCCTACCTACACACTCAATGGAGACGTACATCAAACCGAATTTATGGCTTATTTTTCTGTTATATGGCGGTATTGTACTGGTACTGCCCACCTACCGGGTGTGAAAGCAGACCGGCATCAACCCACTAACGTTTGGCAACACTGACTCGGCGCATGATTACGCAGGGCGGGTTTTCAAGGTACTGATGGGCCTGTTGCTGGGTACGATTCTGGTGTATTGCTTTACCGACGGGTATGGCTGGTTAACTCCGATTCGCTGGCTGGAGGGACCTAAGATCGGGGCAACCGGTGTTGGACTGGTCGCTTTGTCGCTGTTGTGGATTATGCTTGCCCAGCACCAGATGAATCAGTCGTGGCGCATCGGTATCGATGAGGCTCATCCAACCACGCTGGTTACCACCGGCATCTTTGCCTATTCCCGCAACCCAATCTTCCTGGGTATGCTGGTCGGCATTGGCGGGCTGTTTCTGGTGCTGCCCAATGCCGTTACGCTGTGCCTGTTGGGCGTGGGCTATGTGGTCATGCAATTACAGGTACGTCTGGAGGAGGAGTTTCTGGAACGACAGCACGGGGAAGCGTATCGGGCGTACCGAACCCAGACCCGGCGTTGGCTCTAATCAGCACGACTCAACGCAGCTTGTTTGGGGTGTTTTGCCGGTATCAGTACCGTTAAAGATGTCCAATGTATTCTGATTTTCAGATAATTAACAATAGAAAAAATGAAAACTACACTTTCTGTCCTGCTGCTTTCCCTGCTTCCCCTGTTGACCCAGGCCCACAGCTATTGGCTCGAACTGAAAGGTGCCGGTAAGGTGGGTGAACCCATGACGGTGCAATGCTACTTCGGTGAACTCGAAAATGGTCTGCGCGAAAAAGGTTCTGTTTTGAACGGTATCAAAGCTTTCACGGCCTCAGTGTTGCTGCCCGATGGCACCACCGAGCCGCTGACATTAATCCCCGCCGAGAACTGCTATCAGGTCCAGTTTACGCCTAAGCAGGCCGAATTGCAGCGTTGCTACAAATTCACCGAACAGGAATGCCACTTCGCCGATTGGTCGAAAATGCAAAAGGGTTAATCGAATACAGGTTGGGGCGCACCGCTTCAGCCTGTTTTTTTGAAACATGGACGCTCCACCTGACTGATGGGTGAAGACAAAAGCGCAGTCCTTACTAACCCAAGATGTGCAACAATTTATTTACACGTACCCAGGATGTCTGGTTGTTTGGCAATTCGGCCAATAGCATATGGCCTTCATTATCAACACCAGATCAGGGTGACAGCGCATGGCGACCTCGTCAGGTGATGGATTGGGAAACCTTTTGGCGGAGAGCCAGCAAGGTCAATTGTATTCTGCCTAAGCGGCTGGTGCTCCTGGCGGATGCAAGTGCCCTGTCGCATGAAATCATCTTTCAGATTCAGCAGTACAGAGCGCAAAATGCCCTGTTTTCGCCGGTCATCCATTTTGATAAACCGGACTTGTGCAAGTTCATTCACACCTTCAATAGTGATCTGGCTGGGTACTGTGCGGCCACCGATACCAACGAAGAAATGGGGCGGCTTCTGAGGGCGGTATGCGCCGGAAAGCATTACTACAGTCCGGGCTTTTGCCAGATGGTGGAGGATTTGGGCTTTCCTATCGCGAGAGGAGACGATGATGAATACATAAAAAATTAAACAAAAAACTAATGAATCTATTAGTAACAACCGTGAAAAATAATCTTATTTGCACCGCAGGGGCTTGCTTACCAGGCCCTCTGCTATGCGAATATGGAACAGAAACCCAAACTTCTTTACGAAGACATCTACGGCCTCTTTGAATTTCGGGGCATCAAACAAGGCAAAATCGCCGAGGTGATGAAGATGTCTTACAACAATTGGTACAAAACCAAACAGAATCACCTACGCAATTTGAGTCTCAATGAAATAGGAGAATTGGCCATGTTCCTCGATTTACCACCCGAACAGGTGTTTAGTCTGTGTTTCGCTGTCTATAAACGAGCCTATCTTGAGGAACAAAATATGCCTTTACCCGAACCGTCTAAGGCGTAAACGTTCTGACCCGCTGGAAGCGGGTTTTTTTACGCCCATCTGGGTATAATCAAAGGGGATTGGGCGAAGATAAATAGGTAAATCAAAGAGGATTTATAAAGAGCAATTTATTGAAAATCAGAGTTTTATGTATATAAAGTAGGCTGTAAATTTAGGTAGTGAATCAGCGAACGACTTAACTAACCCCGCTGAGATTACGGCCCTTATGACTTGTTTTTGCAGCCCTGCCCGCGTTCGGTTAGCCATCGACAGCCGCATCAACCGCGACCTTATCGCTACGGCCCGAGAGCAGGGATTTGTGTTCAGCAACCCGCCCGAAGACTTCCTCATCAGGGAGCGCGTGGCCGTCGCCGACTTAGAAAATCCGGCCTTCATGTGTACGCCCGACGTAATGCACTGGTTGATGGGAAAGGCCATCGAAGCCACACTGTTTCAATTATATCTGTCCCGCCGAATGCGTCAATAAGCCCCCTACCCTACTTTAAACACCCTATTCATTCTGATATGACAAAGACTATGAACCCCTACGTACAAACCCTGTACGACCAAATTGGCCCTATGGCTTTCTCGATGATGGGAGCCAAACGTTTCCACGTCGATAACCGGGCAAACTCGTTAAGGTGGCAGATAGCCAACTCGAAAATCAAAAGTGTTACTGTTCGCTACGACATCACCAGCGATTTGTACGAAGTTTCGTTTCTAACTGAGACTGCTAAAACCATTTCCGAAATTGTCATCGAGCAGGTAGAAATAGGTCAGTTACACGCCACTATTGAGCGGATGACTGGATTACGGCTTTCTCTTTCCCGTGTGTATGCGTAACAGAATACTTATCTTTGAGTATGAGAGCACCCTACAGCGAACGCGCCAAAGCTATCCTGAATAATCCAGACACAGCCAAACAACTCACAGAATGGCTAAAAAGCGGTCAGACGACCGGCAAAATCCTGTACATAGATGAGCAACAGCAACCCAGAACTGTTATCGCGAGCCGTACTAATCGCCCCGAAGCTACGCACGGCGACGAGCCAAGACTGTTGACGTTATGGGAGCGAATCAAAGGATTTATGGCTGTCCTGCTTGGTGCTCTTGTCAATCCGTTTGGGTCGTGAGCGGTGCCTTTACGGCACCGTTTTTTTAATCAAGGGGTGCTGAAAATTTGCATTAACATAGTGGAGTTGAAAGTGTTATGTCTTTGATGGTGAATTAGTTATACTGTAATTGATTGGCTATTTTTATATCAGCAAACGGCCTGACGGTAGGGCCGTACAAAACAACAAAACTTGCTGATCGCCATGCGCAAAGCCAACATAAACAACCAACTTTTAACCACTGATTCTTGGGACACGATTTGCTTTCCCGTCAAGTCCGTTCCCGCCCGTGACATCCTGCCCGACCCCTACCGGGTCGTACCTACCGACCAGCAGCATTTTATCGTCGGCACCATGCCCAGCGAAGAACGCCAGATTTTTGCCGCCCAGTCGCCCCGCTATTCGCTCATTCCAAACGCAGTTATTCGCGATGCTGTTACAGAAGTGACGGGTATTGAGCAGCCCGTACATATCCGCTACAGCCGTAACGGTGAGTACTCGATTAATATCATTCTGCCCGACGAAACGACCGTAGGTCCTAACGACGTGATTCAGCGGCAACTGACGTTTACTAATTCGTACACGGGTAAGTCTCAGTTTACCATTCAGGGTACGGAGATGAAGCGGGTACGGGAGCAAAAGGTACGGGTAGCATTTTACCGTCAAATCTGTTCAAACGGTATGATGGGATGGGCCGACGAGTTCGTAAGCCTTGACCAGTACCTTGATTGGCTCGTGACGGGTCAAACGCCGGAGAAAGCCAAAGTAAAGGGCTTGGAATGGGTCTATGAAAGTGCCGAGACCTTACGAGCCTATCAGCACATCTTTACCCACCGGGGTATCAACCTGAATCAGTTCCGTGCCTTTCTGGTCAACTTTTTGCGCGACTTCCTACGCTACGCGCAGGACTGCCCCAGCCCTACGCAGGACGTGTTTAGCGTGATGCAGGACACCGCCGTAACCGACCGGCAGGAAGCCGCCCGACTGGTCCGTAAAGTGGGTGTTTCGCAAAAATTGGTTGATGCCGCTATGGAACGTATGGCCACCGAGGAATGCGTTTTAGGCTCCGGCCCCAACGCTTGGCTCCTGTACAACGGCGTAAACCACGCGCTATTCAATGGTAATTCGGGTCTGACGCTACCCGCCCGTTACGCCCTTGATGAAAAAGCCTTTCACGCCATAGCTGCCCACTACATTTTGTAGAAAGCAAGCTGACTGCCTTTAAGGGCAGTCAGTGAGGAACAAAGGGGTAGATTGTTTATAATTTTCAATGATTTCCAGACAATTATAACTTCAGAATTTTATCATCTAATACAGCTTAGTCAAGGATGGTTCTCGCCCAACTATCTTTCGACCAGATGGTCGCCGGGCAGGTCGCTCCTCGAAGAGGTTATTTGGTTACGAAATTTATAGAACTGTTCTTGTGCGAACTGGTACGTTTGCTTCGTGTCTATGATAGGGGCCGGGTACTCCTGACCGATCCGGCACCCAGCGGTCTGTTGTTCTAACGCTGGCATCGTCCATGGCTGGTGAATGTACCGCGTCGGGCAGGCAACCAGTTCAGGTACCCACTGCCGGATGAATTGCCCCTCAGGATCGTGTTCCTGTGATTGCTTGACGGGGTTATAAATTCGGACGGGCTGGCGATCACTGGCCAGAATTCCGGCCTGTAGCTGAAGCTGAGCATAGTGGATCCCCGGTTCAAAATCCGTGTACTGACGGGCTAAATGCCAGCCCCCTTCCTGCCAGTGCTGAAACAGATGGTGCGTCAGAAACGAAATCAGCAGGGCCCGCATTCTAAAGTTGACATAGCCCGTAGCAATCAGACACCGCATACAGGCATCAATTAGTGGATAACCTGTCTGACCCGTTTGCCAGGCCAAAAAATGCGCTGGGTTCACCTGCTTTTCAAGGGCATCGAAAGCGGAGTGCTTGTTCTCGAACTCGATGCGCTCATCGCGCTCAAAGAGTTGAATGAAATAACTTTGAGCACGCAGTCGGGAAATGAACAGGGCCGAAGGGCGAATGCCATTGCTGCCATTAGGGGGACGAACCGCCTGCTGGTAAGCCTGATATACCTGTCTTGCGCTTAGACAGCCCCAGGCCAGATAAGGCGACAGGCGGCTCCCACCCCGCCGACTCTCCAGCGGTTTGGAAATGGAGTTTTCGTACTGAGCAATCCGTTGGGCAAAGAAACTGGTCATATAACGGTGGGCGTTACGTTCTCCGCCAGGCTGAAACTGGGGGTCGGTCTGCTGCCAGTCATCAGGCAGGGCAGGCCCCCGCTCGACTTCGTACCAATTGGCGAGTAGCCGAACCGGTTGCCAGCGAGTAAGGTCAGGCTGTTGCTGGCACTGCTGCATGGTTCGGTCCCAATTTGCCTGAACGCCTACACCGGTTTTTAGCCCCCGCCGGACCGCATTGCTCTCATACTCCCGCCAGTCTAACCTATGCTGCTGGCAGAAACGAGCTACTATCTTATCGCGGTCATAGGTGATCCGCAGGCCGGTTTCCTGGTGAGAATACAGGGTATGAATGGTAAACTGACGATGTAAGGCGGTCAGCACGTCGATCACCTCTCGCTGAAACAGATAAACGGGAGCAGTATAGGTTATGGGCAGGTCCATCAATTGCCCGTTTAGATCTGTCAGCGATTCATAGACAAACCGCCAGTGCCGCATGGCGTAATTTGGGTCTGCCATGACCGACGGCTCGAAACAGTATAACAGCAATAGCGGTCGGCCCGATTGCTGACCGGCTTCGATGGCAGCTTTCAGCGGCTCGTGGTCACGTAAACGTAGGTCACGCTTGAACCAGAGGACATTGATACCGGAGGGCTTATTCATGACTGATACGGGCTGCTGAGAACAGAAAGCAGGTTGAGCGGAAGAACGGCAATGCACCTCAGGCCGCCTGTGTCAGTCCTTTCAAAACATGTTCTTGGTAGTATTCGCACAGATGGGTTAGTGGGCATTCCTCGCAGTGGGGCTTGCGGGCTACGCATACTTTCATGCCGTGTTGAATCAGCCATTCGTGGGCGTGGCGTTTGAACTCAGCGGGCGTAATCTGGTTGAGTTGATCGGCTGTGGCGTTGGCAGTGGTGGCCTTTACCATGCCCAGCCGATTGACAACCCGAAATACGTGCGTATCGACGGCGATGGCTGGCTGCTCAAACACAAAATTCAGCATGATGTCAGCGCACTTACGACCAATGCCGCTCAAGGTCAGCAACTCCTCCTTCGTTTGAGGAATCTGTCCGTGGTACTGGTCGATGATTTGAGCAGCCATCGTTTTCAGATTTTTCGCTTTCCGGTTGTAGTGAGCCACCGACTGGATGCGGTGAACCAGTTCCTGCTCATCCATATCGCGTAGCTGCTCGAACGTATGTACCGTCTCATAAAGTGCTAAAGCCGCTTTAATAGTCCGTTTCGAGGTCGTCATAGTCGATAATGCCACCGATACTAAACTCCGGAAAGGTGTGTCTGAGAGTCCATTAGTCATCCACTCATCGTCGGTTTGATCGAAGGTTGTGTAAGTATGGCTCAGAATTTGGTAAGCTTCTGTAAGTTGATCGGATTTCATATAACTATTGATTTTTATCTAAATATATAACACACTGACACTTTTATTTGTTTTGTCAGTGTGTTATATATTTTGTTTTGTCTATCATGAACCGTCGAACCGGCAGTATCTTCGACTAATCATTGCATATAATGGCTAAACCTGATGTGAAAGAACCCAACCTGCGCACGGTCATTTTGGAGCAGGCGACCAAACTGTTCAAGCTGTTTGGATATAACAAACTGGTGATGGACGATATCGCCCGGGCGGTGGGCAAGAGTCGCAGCACACTATACTTGTATTTCAAGGACAAAGAGGAAATCTTTTCCACCATCGCCGAGGGAGAAATCAAGCTATACCTGCACGAACTGATCAGCGATTTGCCCAATCACCCGACAGCCGCCGACCAGCTACGGGCATATTTTCGTATAAAGTTTGATTTCCGTCACGCTAAGGCTACCGAATTTTTGACCATGACGCGGGAGGGCTATCCTGAACTGCTGGCCAAGATGCGCCTGCACACTGACCCACCAGAAATTGCCCACTTAACTGGCATTATCCGCTTCGGCGTAGCCAACGGCGAATTCGAGCCTTTGACTGATATGCAGATTGAGCTGATGGCCAATATGATGGTCAGTGCGCTGCATGGAATTGCAAACGACCTAACAGCACAGCCCGAAACCTCCGATGTAGTTTCAGTGCATTCGTTACTACAACTACTATTTGTCAGCGGTCTGGAAAAAAGGACTTAGCGTAACTACATTCAACATTAAATTATCGATCAACAATTGATTGTAACCTCCTATCCTTTTCGCTCTTTGAAGACAATCCCGAACTCTGCTACCTCGCAATCGACCAATAGCTGAATGTCTTCTTTCACCCGGCGGTAGTTGTCCTGAAGCAACTGGGTCTTGAACACCTGACGCATGGCCGGCGTCGTGTCGGCTGGTTCAACGCCGTACACGTCCCGTATGATGCTGTCAAGGTCCAGCATGGGCGGTAGCTGATGAGCTTTTTTCATTTGCTGCTCTTCCACACCTATGAATGCTTTAAACGTTTTCAGGTCGAACTCTTCGCCGAAGTTGTCGACGAACTGCCCCACAAACTCGCCCTGCTTTAGGCGCGAAATCTTGGCCGCCGGGATCATCTCTGTGAGTTGCTGCGATACGTTGATGGTCGTATCGTTTTTCGAGTACGTAATCGACTCTTTGGTTTGATTGGTTTTGCCAAACCGGCGCGAAAGTTTCTCGGCCGTTTCGTACACGACCGTACCAGCAAACACATTTGCCCCCAGGTTCATGATGACTTTGGCTTCTTTCTCTCCATAATCGCGGGTCAACTGCTCAAAATCCTGGATGCCCAGCCAGGTGGCCACCTTGTTGGAGCGGGCCGTGGCGATGAGCAAGTCCAACCCTTTCAGAAACATCGTGGGTAGTTCGTCCCAAAACAGGGCCGATTTCAGTCGCCCTTTCCGGTTGACCAGCTTCATGAGCCGGGCGGTGTAAAGCGAAAACGCTGTGCCGTATATGGCAGTACGTTCGGGGTTATTGCCCGTACACAAAATCTTGGGGTCGTTGGGGTTGTTAATGTCGAGCGTGAAGTCGGAGCCGGTCATTACCCAATACAGCGTCGGCGATGAAAGGCGGGCCATCGGAATCCGCACTGACGAAATCTGTCCTTCCAACTGCTCCATCGCGCCCCCGTCGCGGGCATCGATGAACGGTCTGACGTAAATCTCGACTTCGGGGTAACGCTCCATGAGCGCGAACGTCTCGTCGTACCGCCGGTTAATGAACTCCAGCGTGTGGGGGAAGGTGCAGCATTTAGATAGCCGGGCGTAGGTGGCCAGCCTTTGCGGGTTTTGCTGGTTGGCGGGTTTGGCTTCCTCCACGGCACAAAGACCCCGATACTTCAGGCTGACAGTCCGCAGATACCAGAGCACCGACGTCAGGAAGTTGATGGCCGATTCTGGGAAAAATTCACCCTGCTTCTGCGCCCACGTCCGGTTCAGGTTGAGCATGACCGTCTGAGCCGCTTCGTAGGCATCCATCACGTCGGTCATGCCGTCGGCGTCGATGGGGTTACAGCGGTGCGAATACTCGATGTCATCGAAGTTCAGTACGTAGAACTTTGGAATGAGCGGATCGTTCCGGTGTTTGCGGTCAGCTAATTGGTCGGCAGGTGTCCAGGCGTAGGTGTTTTCAGCAATAGTCTTGCGGTAGGCGTTGTAAGCTTCCAGCGTCAGGTCTGGAAACTTGAAGTCATACACGTAGGTCACGTACCCCTTGTACATACTCTGCCAAAGTGCCTGAATCAAGATTGCAAATGTCTTCCCCGACCCCTGAAGGCCCAGCACAATCACCGAGCGGAACGGATTGACGATGTTGACCAATCCCCGTCGCCATGCTCCTTTGTAGGCATATAGGGTCTGGAAGTGAATGGAAAATTCATTCTGCACCAGCGTTTCATTCTGCGGAAACTCCTCGTTGGTGTCGTTGAAGATGTCGTTCGGACTGCGGGTAAACAGAATCCGCGAGAGATACTGCCCGCCTTTTATCAACTGCATGGTGCCGGCCAGCGTCAGGCCGATGTACAGCACGTCCACAGCCAGTGGAGCGACAAGGGCTTTGGCGTAAAGCAACGGCACAGAACCCAGGAACAGCAACAACCCGACCGAAGCATAGCGCAATACCTGGTGCCGACCAATCGAGGGGTCGATTTTCCCTTTCGAGCCGATGGCGTACAGAAACAGTAGTAGCAGCACCAGTGCTTTAGTAATCAGCGGATTTTTGAACAATTCCAACCGTTCGTTTAATATAGATAGACCGCTATAAAAATATTCCTGTAGCCAGCTATTTGAATAGACAACTTCATAGCAATACCATAAGCAGTGCAAAATCAGTAGTCCGATAGCTGCAATGATGAAGAGTTCGACGGTTTGGGTGTGTCCCTCCCGTTCCTTGTTGGTCATTTCGGGCATGATAAATTAGCGTGTTTGGGTACGTTGTTGCTGTTGGTAATGGGCCACAAAGCGGATGGCCAGCGTGAGGTAATCGGCAGGATTTACCGCCCGATGATGCTTCAGGACGCAGTAATGAAGATGCACCCCGGTGGCCCGGCCCGTACTACCCGTTATGCCGAGCGTTTCGCCGATCACTACCCACTGACCAGCCCGCACCGAGGTCAAAGCCAGGTGACCATACACGGTTTGGTAGGAGTTGCCGTGGTCAATTTTTACGTAACGCCCCAGCGTGCTACTATAGCCGACCGTAGCCACCAAGCCCGAAGCCGCCGAGCGAACGTATTGATGTGGCCCGGCAATGTCGATACCATCGTGGTGGCGCAGGGTATGCAGAGTAGGATGCTCCCGTAGCCCAAAACCCGACGAAACCCGATTGCCCGACCAATCACCCAGTGGAGGCAGGCATGGAATCCGCTGCGCTCTTTCCGGTGAAGCAAAGAACAGTTTAGAAAAGGCAGTCACCACCTGCTCCGACGTGGCCTCCCCCACCCACTGATCCAGCCAATGCGGGTGAGTCGATTCCGATATTGTATGGGCCGCAAACAGGTCTATTTCTCTACTCTGATTTATTGCCGTTGGGTAATTCGACCCACTCAGCGTCAAGCTAATAACAGCCCCAATTAGGCCGTTTCTATGCAGTCCATAACGTATTCTTCTCTTTGCCATCGGGCAAAATTAAACCGCAAAACGCCAAAATATTTAATTAATTAAAGTAAATTCGATAAAAAATTAAACTAAAGCAATGAAAAAAAGTAATGAAGCTGTTTGCCCGCTATCACACGAGCAGGCCAGTCGGCTGGTTCAGCTTTTCGCCCCGTCGTTCGATGCCTGCTTAGCCCAGGCAGCAGACAAGGCGGGAAGACCGGTGGTATGGCAACCGGTGCTGACGGACATCCACGAACAGGTTGTCCACGCGCTTAGTCCGGTACTAATCGAGAATCGGCAACAGCCCGGTGAGGTCTCCCCTACCCTATCGTTGACGCTGCTCCCCCCACCCACCAGAGATACCCGGTTGCAGCCGGTGCCGGGACAACCCCTTGCCCCCGACTCGCTCACGCCCACCGTTAAAACCAGCCTTTGATGCCCATGCAGTATCTGGAACAACTGGAAGTACGATGGGGGCGCGAGCGCATTCATCAGGCGATTCAACCGCTGTTTATCGGTGATGGCGAAGAGCCGGGCGACCTGCCAATCACCGTTCTGAATGCGTCGGTCAACGACCCGGAGCTTTGGCAGCATCTCACCGACGAGGAGCGCGAACGGCTGTATCTGGCCTTTATGGAGCTTCAATATGACCTCTCCGAACTGGCTACCGATCTGCACCGGGCCAACGAACCTGACCTGGGTGGTTTTGAACTGACAACCCCGTAACCCCTTTCCGTTATGAAGCAAAAAGCACAGAACCGTGCCACCCGCGAGCAGTTGGCTATTCTACGCCAGTTAAATAAAGCCGGGGTACGTTACGTAGCATTTGGCGATTACGCCATGAACGCCATCGACCCGGCCCGTGCCATTGGCAACGTGCAGCTCTGGGTCGAGCCGACAAAAGCCAACTTCGAGCGACTCGACAAAGCCATTCAGGAGGTCTATGGTCCGCGCGTACTTACCCGTACCAAGCCCGAGTTGACAGAAAACCCTCAACCGCGAAAGATGCTCACGCTCGGCGACGGTCCGCAGAAGGTAGGGCTTTACCCTGCCATCAACGGCTTTACGCCGGATCAGTTTGGCGAACTGTTTTCGCGGGCGCAGACGAACCGGGCCGCGCTGATCACCAACCGGGGCAAGCTGGACGGTTCGGTGGCGTATCGCCAATTGGCCGTCCCCGACCTATACCAGAACGTGCGCGAATCCACGGCCTACCACAAAGCGTGGAACATTCAGACGCTGGAGAAGTATGCCGACGATTACCGTATCGACCTGACCCCGGTCCGGCCCTCGTCGGCGACACAAACGGCCCAGGAATCGGCCAAAGCTTCCCCCACGAATCGGGAAGCGACGATTACGCCAGCCCAAAATGCCCAGAAGGAGCCGCAGCCGACACCAAAGCCCCGTGGTGAAAAGTTGGTGCGGGATTTCGATGCCATCAAGCGCGAGCTGGATCTGGAAGTGGTGCTGCAAGATTACGGCTTCGTGCTCGATGCCAAGAAGTCGAAACCGAGCGACGAGTGGCTCATTTATGAGCGGGGCGAGAAAGGGTCGAAGGAACGGCTGGCCGTTTATACCGGCGACAAGTACGGGCAAAAGATGTTTGTCGACATGAACGATCAGCGGGGCTGGCGGGGCGACGTGATCAAGTTTCTGGAACGAGTCGAAAACGGCATTTACCGGAACGTTTTTAAGGCTGTCGACCGTATCATGTCCTCCGCCGACTACGTACTCGAAAAGAGCGTTACGTCTCCCCTGAAGCAGGTAAAGGAAAGCCTGATCGACACGAAGCTTCGGGAAAAAGACCTGCACAATCGGTACGCCATCGCGCCCCTGACCGACACCCGCTATCTGGAAGGACGCTCGCTTCATAAAGACGTACTCTTTTCGCCGGAGTTCAACGGCCGCATTCACAACATTGCTTACACGACGGAGAAGGGCACCACGCATCGTAATACTTCCTTCCCGATGTACGCCCAGGATGGTCACCTGGTGTCGATGGACATTCGTAACGAACGCTTCAAGTCGTTCCCTTCCGGGGAGCGCGGGGAAGCCATGTGGCACTCTAACCGGTTCTACGAATTGAAAGCCCCATTGGCCATGCATGATAAACCTGACCTTCCTGCCGGTACTGTCGGTACGGTCGTTCGGCTCAGCCCCGAAACGGTTTCGTTCAATTTTGTGCAGGAGGGAAAGCCGCAGCAGGTGCAGTTACCGCTCGAAACCGCCCGCCCGGCCTTCAAGGAGGTGCCCGCCCAGCGCATCCTTGTCGCTGAGTCTGCCATTGATGCGATGTCGTTCAAGCAACTCAACCCTGAAGCCGAGGGCGAACGTCGGTTCTACATGGCGACGGGCGGGCAACCTGGTAGCCGACAGATGGGCTTTATCCAGAAAGTGCTCGACCGCAACCCGCAGGCGCAGTTTGTGATCGCGCAGGATGGCGACAACGCCGGTCTTCGGTTCGCCATCAACTACCTCGCTCTGCAACACCCCGCTGCCGACCCGGCCCTGCGCGTCAAACCGGACATTGCCTATTCGGGGCCGAACCTCCCTCCTAACCCACTGGCTAACGTGCTCGGGCCAAAGTTTGCCTTCGACCCTGAGATAAAAACATTCAGCGACGTGCTGAAGCGGTTCGACGTACCCGACGGCAACCTGTCAGAAGGGCATAAACTGGCCATCAACCACCAGGCCCGCTTTAAAGAGATCATGCCTGACGACTACGTCAAGGTTTCGGTCGAGATGGTGCAGTCGGTAATTCCGGCGTTCACGTATGCCAGGGCTTACGGCATTCCGATGCCGGAAGAGGCCGGAAAACTGGCTCAGTCGGAATATATGCAGATGAAGGTGGGTAACGAGTTTCGGGTGGCGCGGGAACGAGCCATGATTTCGCCCGACGAAATGGAGCAGCGCATTCAACACCATAAGGATGCCAAGTTGGAAAAGGATTTGTATTCGGGCGTGAACAAGTTGGAACTGGAGCTACGGCAACCCCTGTCGCCCGGTGGGGCTGGTGCCGACATCGCGGGCGGCAGAAACGAAGCGTTCCTCCATCGTTTCATGGACGAGATGAATCGCTTTACCAAGCAGTTCAACTACAACAATGACCCGAACGACAAGGAAAAGCGAGTGCAGGAGTTTCAGCGCGAAACCTTGGTCGATCCTGATCAGGGTCAGGCTGTAACCCGCACCCGGATTCACTTCCCCAACGACGGTCGACTGCTGGTGAAGGCACTCACGCTGCTTACCGACGAAATCAACAACCGACAGGGGCAGTCGCTCTATCACGTTGTGCGACCCACCCGGCAGCAGAAAGACTTCAACGACATCCTGCAAAACCGCCAGGGCGAGGCTCTGCCCGATTCGAGTCCGCTGAAGATGGGAGCTCCGCCCCTCATCAAACCTCACACGGAGATAAAGGCGGAACAGACCGCTCAACGCGAAACGGTTCAATCTGCTTCGGAATCAGCCCGCACGTACAAAGCAAAACTGTGATAATGTCTCCGATTTGGGCAAGGCCGCTCCGGTCTTGCCCGAACCAAATTCTTTAACCGATGACCTCCTCCCCTACTCACCCTGATATGGATACACTTTGCCCCGACCGGCCCAGGGCTGCTCCGACCAATAAGTTTTATTCATCGAATCCGTATTGGAGTCGTGGCCCCAAGCCATCCGCCGAGACAGAACAGGCCAAACCCTCGAAGGAAGTACCCTCACTCCCGGTTTCGCAAACCGATGACCTGCCTCCCCACTTGATTGCCGGTCTGCTGGAAGCTATTGAAAAAATGGGTCAGACGCAGCAGGAGCAATTGACACGCCACCTTACTGAGTGGCTACCCCAGGTTCCGGCAACCCTTACCCCTGCCCTTGAGCAGCATCTCGATAAGTTGGTCCCGAAGGTGGTCAGGGTAGAGCAGCCGGGGTCGGCGTTGCTTAAACTGGTGCGTTACCTAACGGGGGGGATAGCTGTCGCTGGTCTGCTGGTTGGTGGATTGGTCTTTGTCTCGCTGCAAACCCGTCAGCAGCGTGACACGTATGCCGCTGGCTACTGGCAGCACCGGTACGTGTCGGCTCAAACTGCCGTAGCCCGAACCGCTCCGTTGCAACGACTGCTGTCAGATGCCGATTCGCTTTACCAGTCTCCTTCCTTCAACGCTGAGTTGCAGCGGCTGGAAAGCATCCTCGATACGCGCAAGCAGCAGTACCAATTGTACTTACGCGAACAGGAGCTTACCCACTCAGGCCGACCATAAGGTTTACCTTAATTAAGCCATTAGCTGAATAGCCGACTACTTTTATAGTCGGCTATTTGAATAATCAAGGGGTTCTGAAACAGTTCAGGCAGAAAGCAGCCGAATCAAACGGGTTCACAAAGTGCTGTGTATCAGTAGTTAAGTAGTTGACTATTCAGATAGTTGGCTATCTTTGTAATGTTGAAACCGCGAACGCTTGGCCGGTGTAAGCCCAGGCACCAACCCCTTTTTTACGCTATACAGGTATGAAATCCTATCAGCAAGAGACCGTCAACAAACATGGTGAAACTGTAATCTCGGACATCTTCCGCTACATCGAGGGTGAGCCGAAGCAGTACCGCTACAACTCACAAACCGGACAGTTCAACATCGACGGGGACACCCCCGTTTTGGACAAATCGGGTAAGCCCATCAAGGAGTTTACGTTTCAGCCGTTTGTGTTCCGCATTTTCGAGGACGGGCTGTTTAACCGGAACCGCGAAGCGTGGGCCGAACTGTTCTTTATCGACGCGCTGAATTGCGTATCGAGCATCATGTTCAACGGCACTACGCTTACCGAGTTGCGGGGCGTGATGAAAAAGCTCATCTACGAAGGGAACGAACCGCTGAACCTTTGCGACGTGGTGCTGACCATCCGCCCGGAGAAACTAACCAGCAAAAACGACCCTACAAAGTCGTGGTTCATTGGCCGGTTCAGCTACCAGCTTGCCGACCCCGAAAGTGTGCAGCAACTTGCGGAGTACGCGGCAGACTGCCCCATCTACCGGCGCGATACGCTGAAACACACGGCGAACTACTTCAGTTTTTCGGAGACGTTCGCTTTACCCTCAACAGACGTAGTACCCGTTACGTTAAACGCAGGAGAACTGCCCCAAGCAGAGGTTGAAGCCGTGGAAGTCGTCTAAATTTATTTAGGTAGTCAGCTATTTAGATAACTGACTACCTATTTATTCAACTAATAATTCGCTATTTCTGCCTGATTCTATGCAAGTGCTTACACCAGACAATTACCGTCAGTTTCCCGCTTTTTCCAATTCCGACCTGACCGAGTACGAGCGGTTTCTGTTGGGCGAACCCAACCGAAAACCCGTTAAGGCGTTTGCCGAAGGGTCAGCTTTTCACCAGTTGTTATTGGAGCCGCGCAGTACCCGACCGTTCGAGGGAGCCATCGACCGGGAGCGATTGGGCAAAATGGCAAAGGCAATTCGCGATACCCGGTTTGGTCGATGGGCGTTACAATGGGGACAGAAAGAACAGCCCCACTTGTTTCGCGATAAGGTCACGGGCTTACTCTGTAAATGCCAGACGGATATTCGATTGCGGCACGGGTTGATCGTCGACGTGAAGACTACCCGCGCCCGGACGTATCGCCAATTCATCGAGTGCTGTGAGCAGTACCAATACGACCGTCAAGCGGCCTTTTATTTAGATGGTTTGAAGGCTCGGCGGTTTGTCTTTCTGGGCGTTCAGAAAGCGGAGCCTTTCCAGGTCTTCTATTTCGAGCCGACCGCCGATGCTATTGGCCGGGCTTTCATTCAGGAGGGCCGGGAACGCTACCAACGTTTACTGTCATTACTGGCTCGGTCTGAGTTCCGCCCCTCCGCCTGGACACCGCAGGATAAACCGGGCATCTCGATACCGGTAGGCCACCGGATAACGCAGAACAGCTACCCGCCTATTTATCAATTTCGCTAATTAACTTGACAGATAGATGAGTACTCATCTACTCAACTATCTGGCAAGTTCTCATTAATGCCGTGATGAATCGGAACGAACCTAAACCACCTGAAGGTAATTACCGCCGGGCAAAACTGACGGTGTCGTTGGGGCCGCTAATGCCAGCCGGTAGGGTAGGGTGGCTGTCTGATGAAGTCGAAACTCTCGATGCTGATGGCAGGCCCATGTTTCGATTTATCTCGGCCACAAACCACGACCTCGTTTTCAAAGTGTACGCTGAGGAGGTAGTCATCGAGTAAATAATCAAGGGGTAGGGGCTAAGCACTGTTCAAATCAAGCGGGTTGTAAAAGGCTGACAGATAGAAAGTTAGATAGATAAATAGCTGAATAGTTGGCTATCTTTATAGTGTAGAACTATTCAGCTATTTATGACGCGCTATACAACCGGTAGGCCGGAGCGGCCCCGCACTCGTCCGGCTCAGGCCCGGCCCGTGGTCATCGTTGCCAATCAATATACCCTGTTCGGACACCCCGGTCTTATACCTCCGACGCGGGGAGAACGCAAACCCGGTGAGACCACCGAACGCCGGAGCAGCGCAAGCCCGGCAACACTGTTGATCCTCGATGAACAGATTGAGCTACGGCCTATAGCGGAGCCATCCGTATTTAGCCTTTGCGCGGAAACGTTCACCCTACCCACTGGCAACGCGGCCAAACTACGGGCCAATGTTGCCGCCATCGAAACCCTAAAACGAATAAGCGGTGAGTCAGCGCAAGGAAGCACCAGACAAGCCACGCCCGACGAACAGCGGTTACTATCGCTTTATACGGGTTGGGGTGGTTTATCGCAGGTCTGGAAAAACGACGTTTACGAGCAGTGGCAACACGCGCAGACCGACCCCGCCCAAGCCCTTGACGAATCGGTAAACCGGTGGGGCGGTCAGTACGGACGTACCCGCCAGCGGTTGGCCGAGTTGTTAACCCCCGCCGAACAGCGAGCCGCCGAAGCATCGACGCTCAATGCTTTCTACACGGCCCCGCACGTCGTAGCGGCCATGTGGCAGGCTATCGAAGGGTTTGGCTTTACAGGCGGTCGCATTCTGGAACCAGCCGCAGGTATCGGGTATTTTATCGGTCTAATGCCCCCGGCACTACGGGAGCGGTCGGTATGGGTAGCGGTCGAGAAAGACCGGCTATCGGGGCAAATCTTGCAGCAGCTTTACCCGGAGGTCGAAACCCACGTTTGCGGTCTGGAAGAAACCAAATTGCAGGCGGGTAGCTTTGATTTGGTCATTGGCAACGTACCGTTTGGATCGTACACGGTGTACGACCGCCACCACGCCGAACTAAAGGGTTTTCCCATTCATAACTATTTCATTGGCCGGGCCGCGCAGTTGGTGAAGCCGGGCGGTATTGTCGCGCTCATTACCTCAATGGGTACGCTCGATGCAGCAAGCCCGGAGTTCCGCCAGTTCCTGACGGTCGAAGCCAACGCCGAACTGTTGGGAGCCATCCGCTTACCGTCGAATGCGTTTGAAGCCAACGCCGGAACGCAGGTAACGACCGACGTTTTGTTTTTGCGGAATCGTACCCCCGTTGCCGCAGTGCCGGACAACCGACCGTTTGCGGCTTATCCGTTTGAACGTACCGTTACGCTCAGAGCCGATGCAACCGACCAAGATACGGTCAGGACGTTGGCGGTAAATGAGTATTACCACGCCTACCCCGCTATGCTATTGGGCGAAATGCGCTTTGCCGACGAGGTGAATAAGGGTGGACTGTACCGGGCCGACCAGCCCACGCTACACCTCGCAGACCCCGCCACGTTGCCGCAACGCTTGGCCGAAGCCCTTAACCAATTGCCAAAAGGTATTTTGGACAACCAACCCGCAGCGCAGGCCCATAAGACAGCCGAAACCAAACAGACTACCGATCAACGGTTTACCGAATCGGTAACGGTTCGGGGCAAGCGATACAGCCAAACGCTCGTCATTGCTCAATACGAGCGGGTGAAGCGGGCATTTAACCAGCTTCGGAAGGCGGAGCAAGAGGGTAGGGGAGAGGTGGAGACCGACGCCCTACGGGTGGAGTTGAACCAGTCTTACGCCTTATTTACACGCTATTTCGGTACGCTCAACCGAAACCGGGCTTTGTCGTTTCTGGAAGATTACGACCCGCAGTTTGCCAGTGTTCAGGCGTTAGAAGTGGTGAGCCGCACCGCACCAGACCGGAACACCGGAACACAGTCCAACCCGAAAACAGCCACCTCGTACACCATCGACAAAGCCGATATTTTTCGGCAACGGGTGTACCCGGCAGCGCACACCCCGGAGCGGGTAGAATCGTTGGCCGACGCGCTACGGTTGTCTATTGGCTTGTACGGTTGTGTGAATGCCGAGCAGATAGGCGCATGGATGAGCCAACCCGCCCCGGAGGTAAAACAGACGTTGTTGGCCGCTGAATTGGCCTATCAAAACCCAACGTCGGGCCGGTTAGAGGACAGGGATACGTACCTATCGGGCAACGTTAGAAAGAAATTGGCCGCAGCAGCCGAGGCCGTTAAAGCAGATGCACAGTACGCGGTGAATGAACGGGCGTTAGCGGCTGTTGTTCCGGCCACCATTCCCGCCCCGCTTATCTCGTTCCGGTTGGGTTCGGTCTGGATTCCTACCAACATCATCGAGCAGTTTATCAGTCAGACTCTGCAAACCAATTGCGTAACGGTACGCTATAACCACCGGGTAGGCCAGTACGAAATTGACGGGATGGGTAACGTTTCATCGGTTCAAAATCGCTCCTTGGGTACGTCGCGCCGAACGGCTATCCAACTCATCGAAGCCGCTTTGCAACAGCGCACGGTGGTAGTGACCAAAACCATTATCGACGCGGAGGGTAAAGAGAAATCCGTAAAAGACGTAGAAGCCACCAGCCAGGCGGTACAGGCGCAGGAAGCCTTAAACGACCTGTTCATTGACTTTGTGCGCGACCACCACAGCGCAGCCATCGAGCCGGTTTACAATGAATTGTACAACAGCTACGTACACAAAACCTACCGGGAACCAGCCCTACGGCAATACCCCGGCGCATCGCCTGACGTTCAATTACGCTTACACCAGTTCCGGGGCGTGGAGCGCATCAAAGAGCAGGACACTTTGTTAGCCCACGCCGTGGGCAGTGGTAAAACCTTTACCATGATAACGGCGGCAATGGAGTTGAAGCGGTTAGGATTGGCCCACAAACCGATGATTGTAGTACAAAACTCGACACTCAACGACTTTGCCAGCGCATGGCGCAGGTTGTACCCCGCAGCCCTGATTTACGTACCGCAGCCCGCCGACCTTGAAGCCAGCAACCGCAAACGGTTTTTGCAACGTATCGCGACCAACAACTTTGACGGGGTGCTGATACCGCAGAGTTTCCTAAAACTTATTCCCGACGACCCCGCCAGCGAGGAAGAATTTATTCAGGAAGAAATAGAGCGCATAGCCTACACCCTTGCCGTAGCCGAGCGGCAGGGCCGCCAGAAACCCATGTCGGTAAAGCGGCTGAACGAATTAAAGTTACGATTGGTAAACCGGCGAATCCGGCAGGCCGGCCGCAAAAAAGACGAAATGCTGACGTTTGACCAGTTGGGTATTGATGCTCTGTTTTTGGACGAGGCCCACCGCTACAAACGGTTAGGCTTTTTCACCGCCCGGCAGAATGTTAAAGGCATTGATTCGGCGGGTAGTGAGGACGCGCTAAGTGCGTTGTTCAAGTGCCGCACGGTGCAGGCACGGCGGGGCCGGGTAGTCCTGGCAACCGGTACGCCCATCAGTAACACAATGGCCGAAGCATGGACGACTTTACGCTTTATTGCCCCCGACCGGCTAAACCGCGCTATGCTGTCCACGTTTGACCAGTTCGCCGGAGCGTTCGGCAGCGTAATTCAGTCGTTTGAACTGACCGCAACGGGCAACTTTAAAGCGGTGGAGCGGTTCGCCAAGTTCGTAAACGTGCAGCAGCTTTCGGAACTCTACCGCGCTCATGTTGACGTGGTGCTGAATGAAGACGTTATCGAGTTTCAACGGGATGCTACGTTGCCGACGCTTAAAAACGGGCAACACACGCGGATTATCTTACCGCAGACCCAGGGCGTAACCGACGAACTGAACAGCATTAAAGCAACCCTGCGCTGGTTTGAAAACCTGACCGGAGCCGAAAAGCGCGACAACTCGCACGTACCCTTAGTCTGCTTTGGGCAGGCCCGCAAAGCTACCATTGATTTACGACTACTCGACGCGGCTAACCCGGACGAGGACAGGTCTAAGTGTAACCGGGTGGTAACAGAAATCTTGCGTCTTTACTACCAGTCGGCCACGTATCGCGGTACGCAATTGGTCTTTGCCGATACTTACCAAAGTCCCTCCCTACGCGGTTGGTTAGACGAGGAGGGAACAGAGCGTAAAGGCCCGCGTTTCAACCTGTTTGAGGACATACGGGCCAAACTCATCACGGAAGGCGTACCGGCTGATGAAATCGCCATCGTACCCGCCGAAGCTGATAAGCGCGAACCCCTGTTTGCCAAAGTCAGAACGGGAGAGGTTCGGGTATTGCTCGGCACGTCGGAGCGGGCGGGCGTGGGTGTAAACGTACAGGAACGCTTAGTAGCGGTTCACCACATGGACGCCCCCAACCGACCAACAGATTTTGAGCAGCGTAATGGGCGGCTTATCCGGCAGGGCAACTTACACGCAGTTTGGGGCATCCCGGTTGAAGTGCTGACCTACGGCGTAGAAAAAACACTCGACGCGACCGCCTACGGACGGTTGGCGATTAAGCAAAAGTTTATCAATCAGGTTTTAAAGGGCCACATTGCCGACGACCAAATGGCCGACATCAGCGCAGACGATGATTTTGCCGCCATGTCGTTCGACCAGATGATGGCTACGTTATCCGGCTCCCAATACGCTCTATTGTACACGACCCGCCAGCTTGAATTATCGCGAGTGCAGCAAGCCCGTAAAAACTGGCAGCGCGGGTTAATGGATGCCCAATGGCAGGTAGAAAACGCCCAACGGTTCATCCAGAAACACCGCCCAATGTTGGCCGGATTGGAAGAGGAAGCCGCCCACTTACAGCAGCACTTTAACACACCATACGCCGTGATGAGCGTAACCGTGAACGGCACGACCTACGGCGAAAAGTGGGGCGAAGCCGTACAGCACCTGATAGAGCAGGTTAAAGGACTGGCAAAACGCCGGGTTAATGAACCCAGAACATTAATCGTTAACGGGCTTGCATTAACCCTGACCGGGGAGCGGTCGCAGGAACTAATAGGCGGAATGCCGCCCAGCGAGTTTTTACCCGGTCAGGCCGTTGTACGGTACGAGTGGGGGCAAAGCCTTTCGGGTGTAGTCGGTTCATCGAACGGGCTGTTTTCCTCGCTGAAAGCCGCCGTAGCCCGTGCCTACGAAGCCCCTGCCCAACTTTTGCGCGAACTGGAACGCGCCCGGCTCATCGAGCAGGAGTTTAGCCGTAAACTATCGCAACCCTTCCGACAGGAAGCCGACCTACACCGCTTAGAAACGGAGGTCGCCGACCTCAAACGCCGGATGGAAATCGAAGGCGAACCAGAGCCAGCCGCCGAGGTTGCTGTTTAGTTCACTCACCGCGCCGATTTCTCCGGGAGTCGGCGCGGTGAGAAAGAAATCAAAGGGGTACGTCGGGAGAACGCCCTGCGGGCCACCTCCCGACGAACGCGCCGGGCAGCATCTTCCGGTGCGCGCCCTCACCGCTTCGCGGTCGGTTGCTCCCCGCAAGACCCTGCCCTGATGGCGCGATAATCAAAGGGGTAGGAGTAAGTAGTTGACTATTCAGATAACTGAATAGTCAACTATTAAATCAAGGGGTAGGGTTGGAAACGCCCTTCGGGCCATTCCAACCCTGGCGCGTCGGTCAGCACCTTTGGGGTACTCCCTCACCACTCCGTGGCCGGTCGCACCCCAAAGGCCCTGCCCTCCTGCCGCGCGAATCAAAGGGGAAATGGAAAGGCAATAAAAAAATCATACGGGCATTAAAAGCCCCCTCATCCGTAGGTGGGTAGGCTGCGGTCAAAATCGTCGACTTCTTCTTCCGTTAGCAGATTGAGCAGCACGGCCTGCACGTCGGCGGGTTTTTCGGCGATGGCTTCCCGGAACAAGCTGGCATAGGAACGGCCGGTTTCGCGCTGTAGCTCCAGCGTCGTGGCCCGCGCTTGCTCGAATTCCTCGCAAAGTGAATCATCGCTGAGTAGGCGATTCAAAAGCTGCCGGTCAAGGGAAAGTCGAAAGCCAGTGGAAGGGCTACCTTCTTGCGCATCGGTGGCGGGTGCCTGTTCTGATTGATCATCAGGTTGAGATGGGGGAGGGGCCGGGGCAAAGGTGGGGTCGTCTAATTCCGGCTCCTGATCGGTTGGGGTTTCGGGCACTGCCGTGGGTGGTTGCTCAATAGGTACGTTGGGTGTTGGTTTACCACCCCGATTAAACACAATCAGCTCGCTACGGTGGTATGAAGCCATCGGCACAGCCACATCGACGGGAGTCTTACCGGCTGTAGCCTGAAAGAAGGACATAAGGGTGGGCGTTGGGCGGGTTGCTTTTTTGGTCTTACCCCGACCCGTGAACCAAAGAACCAACCCCGCCCAGATGAGTAGAGCTACTGTCGCCAACACGATGAAGGTGCTGGTAGAGATAACGAGGAACATAAATTATGGGTTTGTCGCCCCTCCGTCTCTCTTGACGAATTGGGCAAGGGTGTTGAGAAAAGTTTCGTCTGATTGTTGCGCCACCGCCTGATCGTGCAGGAAGCAGAAGTAGGCGGTCATAGTTAGTTTGACCCGGTGCTTCAACATGAGATAGCCAGCTATCTGAATATATTCCTCGCGCATGGCATCATCCAGATAGACAATCTTGACTCCGGTTTGGGGAGACGGCTCCCGTTTCTTCGGCGAAGTCGGTGGCCGGACGGTTTGCTTACGCGGGGTTGAATCCGACTTAAATTTATTGCCTTTCGATACTTCTGTAGTTGGCTGGTCAGGCGAAGGAGTGACCTCGGCCAGGGTAGGGGAGGACGTTGGTGAAGAAGTATCTGGTTCAGCAGGCTTTGCGGGCTCTGCTTCCTGATGCACGAAATCCCGGTAGCGGTTTGCTTTCTGCCGTAGGCTATCGACTGCACCACCCAGAGCCGGGGCTTGCGGGTGGTGGCGGCCTAATGGCGTTGCAGAGTCTTCTTCGCTTTTGGCCGGAGTAGGCCGACGGTATTTGTCGAGATCCATTAGCGATTAGCGATTGCTGAAACAGGCAGTAGCGAATTGATTTCCTGAATGAGGCCAACGATGTCCTGTAAGTACTGAGCCTCCCGCCATTCGGCTGGTTTTGTATCTTCCTTTCGCCGGACATACCGCCCTGCCGGCATGAGCACGGGCGACGCTATGGTCGTCAGCATCTTTGCTCTGTCGAAGCCGGCATCGGCATCGTTAAGCCGCGTTCGGAGGAAAGAAACCGGCATCACCTCGTTTCGGAACACCCCGGACAGATAGGCTTCCAATGCATCGGCCCGTCGATTGAAAGTGAACTTGTACTTGTTCCAAAAACACCGGATAGTTAGGTAGTCAGGTAGCTGCCTATTCATTACATAATCCAGAATAGCCCCGACGTACTGAATGGAAGCCGTTACGTCAACCTGCTGCGTCGTGAACGGCACCAATAGTATATCGGTCTCGGCAAGGGCGCGAAGAATCCCGGCGTTGAACTGCCCGCCCATATCCAGGAAGATGTAGTCGAAGTCTGCACGTACCCGGTTCATATCCAATTCCTGGAGTGCCGAGAAGGGTAGGGCATGAATGGCATAGTGCTCCGCTACCCCGTGCTGTCGGTTGTTGCGGTACCGTTCAAAAGCCGCCTGATCATTGGCACTGGAGTAAGGTTGCGCCATCTGCATTAGCTCGGTTGTAGAAAGAGCATGATAGGTTTGGGCCAATGTAGATTGGGTGGCCAACTCTTCCTCCCGCAAATCAGAGATGGAGTGCTGGGGTGGGTCGCAGTCGAACACGATGATACGCTGCTTGTCGACATACGCTAAATACGAAGCTATGATGGCCGTGAGCGTGGACTTGCCCATGCCTCCTTTGGACGTGTGAATGGCTATAATCTTCCCGGTCATTCTATTTAAATTGTGTAAAAAATTACACAAAATAAAATAATAAATTACATATTTGCAACTCATACAACTGAAACAACTTGGTTGGTTTGAATGGGTAAGTTGCAAGGGGTGTACAAGACAACCTGGTTGGTAAAAGCAACGCCTGCACCCAAGCCAGCCGAATTGCAAGCGTTGCAAAAGATGTACGGGGCAACCGAGTTGACCGATGCAACCAAACTTGAGGTGTGTAGCAAGCTATGTTTTTGTATATACAGGAGTCTTGAATGGCAGGCAAGCAGAAGGAAGGCGGGGTAGGGGTCAGGCCGGAGAAATCATCCGAGACGAAATCAACGGGCGTATTCGTGCGGCTCTCACCGCAGGAGCGAAAAGCCCTTAAAACGCTCAGTCAGCAATCGGGTATCAGTGTGTCGCAGCTATTGCGAACAGGAGCATTGGGGCAGTTAGATCAACTGCCCCGGCTTCGCCAACTGCCGCCCGAAGTCACGGCTCAATTGGGAAAACTGGACAGGCTCACAACGGCACTTTGGTATATCAGTCAGCGAGCCGCAGAAGATTCGGTCTATGCTCAGGACATCCGGGCTGTCGTGTACGAAGTGGGCGAGATTGCGGGGCAGGTGAGGCAGTACTGCCAGTCGAACATGGCCCGGTACACCACCGTTGCCCAACTTGATAAGCTCATAGCAGAAGGGCAGCAGCTAACCCTGTCCGAAGTGCTTGAGCAGTTGCAAAAAATCAGCGATAGCTTTAACCCGCATCCCAAAAAATGATAGGGAAAGTAGCCCGGTTTGGCTCCAGCTTTTTGGGCGCCATGCAGTACTGTTATTACGAAACCCGCGCCAATCACAGCCTCGACCGTACCCGAATCCGGGGTGAGTTGCTCTTTGTGCAACACGTCGGCGTAACTATTGTCAGCGACGAGAAGTTACGAACCGAGAACAAGCAGCGGCTGAACCTGGAACAAATGGCTACGGCCATGCAGTCGGTGGCCAGCCTGAACGACCGGGTACGTAAACCGGTATGGCACCAAAGTTTTTCGTTTCCGCCCGGTGAGTGCCCCTCAGCCGACATCATGGTGAAAATCTGCGAGTCGTTCGCCCGCACATTTGGGATGGAGAATAACCCAATGGTAGCCTTCCGGCATCGGGATCGGGAACACGAACACTTTCATATCATCGCCAGCCGGGTAGACGGAACCGGTAGGAACACCGCCCAAACCAGCTTTAACTTTCGGGAGGTCGGGCGGTTCTGCCGGGCGATAGAGGAGCGGCACGGCCTAACGCCCGGCGCACCAATGGCGATAGAAGGCCATAAAGCACAAACGCTCAAAACACCAATTGGGCAGGTGCAGCCTGGAGTAGCTAAACCAGCGCAGTCCGACGAACCCGTGCAGGCTTCAAGAAGCTATAAACGTCAGGGTCTATGAATGCATTTTTAAGCAATAGTTGTATATTTGACTATTCAACTATTTAGGTAGCTTATGGGAGCCGAACACAAACAATCAGGTAGCAAAATTCTCGATGGACGAGGAAACGACGATGTTCAATTCGTCTTTGTGCAGCAGGAGTCGGTATCGGTGTATGAGGTCAAGGACAGTATGGGCGAAGTCGTCAGCATCGTCATTGCTGAGGGCATCGATAACCCGGAGCGGTTCCAGGCCCGGCCTGTGGCTGAGCAGGACGCGATGAAGATGCTGGCTCTGGATGAATATTATGGTGGTGCAGATTGGGAGGGGTGAATGATAGTTGACAGATCTGAAAGAAGAAGTCACCATCTGCATCTCAACACGGGATTGTATGTACCAAGCCTATTTTATACTTTCGACAATTAACTATAGATTTAAGGTATGGTTGTAGAGCCACCTGTTGTTGAGATTCATTTACCTGATCATCAAATTTTACAGGGAAATGCAAAGAATTTAGATGTTTTGTCTTTGCAATTTCCTGTTCAGGGTTTTGATGTAATTCTAACGTCCCCGCCGTACTGGAAACGTCGAGATTACGAACACGATGAACAACTCGGTCAGGAAGATACACCTGATGAGTATATAGAGGTGTTATCTGATACAGTAGCACTCTGGGCACGCTGGTTGGCTCCTCATGCTTCAGTATTTATTAACTTGGCGGATACGCATCATAACGGGTTTCTGGTCGGTACTCCGATTCTTTTCGAGTTGGCGATGAGGGAGAAGGGGTGGAGGGTTGCCCATCGGATAATTTGGAGTAAACCTAGCAGTGTGCCGACAGCCTCACCGCGCCGACTAGCCAGTCGTCACGAAACTGTTCTTCAACTGGTTCCACCCAGAAAGAAGGCAACAGAGACGTATTACTTTGACCGGTTTGCTCTAAACGACCGTATACCGGAGGCCGAAATTGGCGATGTCTGGCACGTAGCACCGAGCCGGGGTCAAAGTGGACACGTAGCTCCTTTTCCTAAAGAATTAGCCCGGCGAATTCTGTTATTGGCTTGTCCTGAGCGGGTCTGTGAACAGTGTGGCAAACCTCATCAGCGGCAAGTGGAACCGTCGCCAGCTCTTAACCCGAACCGCAAACAAGCCCGGCGAGCCATCGAACTTTTTCAAGAACATAACTTAACCGAAGACCACTTAGCTGCTATTCGTGCCGTTGGTATTTCCGATGTCGGAATGGGTAAAAAACTGCAAAATGGATCAGGCAAAAATTCGCCCCGAGTCCAGCAATTGGCCGACGAAGCCAAGCAGGCTTTAGGTGGGTACTTCCGTGAATTTACGTTCGCACTGAAGCAGCACGTTGGTTGGGAAAGCTGTGGTTGTAGCGAAACCACACGACCCGGATGGCTGCTAGACCCCTTCGCCGGTTCCAATACGTCGTTGCTGGCAGCAAGAGAGTTAGGCTTCAGAGCCGTTGGTGTCGATTTAACCCCTCATCCACTTTAATACGTCCATGCCTGTTTTTCAGAAGAAGGTTCTTTCGGCATTTATCCGAAATGGCTGTAAACGACGGCTTCGTCTCAGCATGTACCCAACCGACGATGCACGTAAAGAGAATGGAATGCCCGAAACGCAGAAAGCGCGTGCAGGAGTTGGAATAGCCGGTCAGTTGGGCTACAATTGGCAAGAGGAAAAAGTCGATGAATTAGTCGATGTGTTTGGAGCCGACAGTGTTATACAAGTAAAAGGTGGCCCGAAGAATCGGGCGCAACCTCAGGATTTGAGACCAATTATAGACGCTGGTTTAAGGCCGCACCAATTCATCGTTGAAGCGAAATACACCGCAGACACAGTCGCGTTCCGGCAAGGTATGGGGGTGGTGGCGTTGGTCGATGAACGAGGCAATCCACTAGATTTCAGCTTCAACCATGCTGATCTAATACAGGTCTTGCCTCCTCGTTCAGAGGCTGACCTTGATGAGAAAGCAGTATATGGGTGGGCCCTAGCTCCAGACGGCTCGCTTACTCAATTAGCAGATACTGACAATCGCTTACGACTCCGGGTTATCGACATTAAACTGGCTTCGGAACCCGGCGCACATTACTTCGCCGAAGTGGTTTACTATGCCCTGACGTTAGCGGGATGGTTACAGGAGCAGAACCTGACAGACCGGCTTGTTGTGGTAGCTGCTTCTGCCGTTTGGCCAGGTAGCTACGACGCTTCGGCGGTCATGCAGGCCCGGTATAAACTGACACAGCAAGGCATCCCAGTTTCATTGGCAAATCTGGCCAAGGCCGTGGAAGACGACATTGAGTTGGCCCCGTTCGATACGTTCGTGGCCCGTTTACGACGTTTTTTTACCGACGTACTTCCTGAAGTATTAGCTACGCCCTGGCAGCAACTGCCTTGGCACGTTGATTATGGATGTAGCGGCTGCGAATTTATGGGATACCCCTGGCCGTTGGAAGATGGGAGTATCAGCTATAATTATCTATGGTGCTGGCCTGAAGCGCGTCGTACCGGTCATACATCACAGGTTATCAACTTGACGCAGGGAAACAGAAAACAGTTAGGTACCCCTACTGTAGTTGAGTTGGCGCAGTTTCAACCCGACCACGAGTTTTTTCGGCGGACACCCTCCTTACGGGCTCAGCGGGAACGCTTTCCCGGACGAGCAGCGGCTTTGCTGCACGACACGGTTTCAGTATTGCCCAACTCTGGCTCTGATGCGCTCATGCCGAGATGGCCCGACTTGCACGTCTATGTATTTCTCGATTATGACTTAGCCAGTGCTATAACTGTTACGTTTGGTTTGCGTGCTTTCTGGCTCGAACCCTATAGCGTTTTAAACGCGGACGATAGACACAAAATACGTTGGAACGAGCGGGAGAAAGACGGATATACAGAGGTTTTCGTTGTCGATACGCGCGATTTGAACCGTGAACGCACCGAGTTTCTAAATTTTCTACGAGCCTTACGAGGTATACTTGAGGAAGTCCGCCGTTCCGATACGGATGACATCGCAGCAGGTCGCCGGAATGACCCCACCGATCCTGACCGCATACCGAAGCGTTCAACATATCAGATTTTTCTATGGGACGACGCACAACGTCGGCAATTACAACGAGTTGCCGGGCGGCACTTGGCCGCTATTTTGGCCGACCAAACTATTCGTGAATTAGCTTGGCTATTTCCTCCTCCTGAACTGTTAGTTAACCACGACGAAGCATCCGTGCGAAGTCCATTTACGCTTGTTGGACAGGTTGTACACAATACTATCGCTGTTAATTTGCCGCATCACTACACCTTAGCCGGGGTAGCTCAACAGTATCATACGCCAGAATTTACTCCGCCCGAAATCTTTACACTCTATCAAGACCCATTGAGCGATTTAATTCCGGCTGAGCGAATTCATGAATTGTGGACTCGCCGGGGACAGTGGAAACGAGTGATGGCGAATATTGAACAGGCGACCAAGAACAAACTCCTTGCGCTGGGCGTAGTTGTCACGCGGTTAGAACGAGACCTGAGAGATGACTTGCTGCCTGCTCGTTTGGCTGCTCCTGAGCTGACCAATCGGGCACCTCGCGGTTTAACAAATCTGCCCCCATTCAGCACGTTGCTTTATGAGTTTACGCGGCTAAACGCGGCCTTGCAGGATTTGGAATCTTACGCCATACGCGCCATGCCTGCTCATGAGCGGGAAGCTAAGTTTAAATCGGCGTACCTGCCCGTTCGGTTAGAAGGTAAAGAACGTACCGATGCGTTGAGCCAACTAAGCGAAACGGCTGGTAAGAATTTGCAGACGAGTACGGGGCTTTGGGTGTACCGACTGGGCGATGACTCACGAGATATTAACGTTCGTCCGGGCGATATTGGCTTTGCATTATCTCCGCGTAGCCGTCCTGATTTTCTGGTTCAGTTTCCAAAGCGTTTGTGCGAACCCGATTATAAAGTTGAAGGAACAGGAGAACTTAACACTATTGCAGATGCAGGCTTAACAAGTGTAACAGTTGAAGCAATTGATCGACAACACAAGCTAATTGCCTTAAGATTAGATGGCCATGCATACTTAACTCGCGTTGATGACCCCGCGCGAGGTAATCAGCGTGTCAGATACACTATAGAAGAGGCTGGTTTGATTGATCTCTCTTCAGATGTGATGCTAGATCCGGTCGAGAAAGATCATTTAACTAAAAAAGTTAAGTTTACACTTACCGGCATAGGCTACCCGAAATTAGCGGAGGCACAGGACAATGCTACAATTCGTGTCGCTTTGGGATTGCCCCCCGTCGCCCCAAAGGCTACTAACGATTATGATCCGCTTACGCCCGCAGCCCGCTTTCTATGGGATGGGTCATCTTTAGCTTCTACTGCTATTGTCCGTGATGTTGCCGCCGTGAGGCCAGCCGTGGAACGTGTGCTTGAGACAAAAGGTCGAAATTTAAATGATTGGCAGTGGACCGCCTGGCGGACCTCACTCACGACGCAGTTAAGTTTAATTTGGGGTCCTCCTGGCACGGGTAAAAGTCAGACATTACGCGCCATCATTGTTGCAGCCTTACTCGATGCTCATTCGCGAAATATCCCTTTGAGGATTCTGATCTCGGCGAATGGCTACTCAGCCATTGACAACGTGTTGCTTGACTTGCCGGATTTGCTAAACGCGGTACTGCCCAACGTACCTGTGCATATGGTCCGACTGCAGGGTGGCACTAAGGAAACGCCCGCAAATCTACCTGCTGAAATACAGCCATTGGTTCCGTTGCAATTACAAGCCCCGCCAGAAGTACAGCAACTTCAGGACGAATTGACTACACCGACAGGACTAACTGTCGTCGCCGGAATCCCACACCAAATTCATAATCTGGGAGTGAGCACAAAGTACAAATCGGCTCCCACCCGAAACAAACAGGATGCTCGTCCAATGATGACGCAACGGCAGTGGTTTGACTTGGTCATCATTGACGAAGCTTCGCAGATGGATGTGGCATCAGCGACGTTGGTTCTGTCGAAGGCAACGGACGAGGGAGCCTACATTTTAGCAGGGGATGATTTACAACTGCCTCCCATCCACCAGGCTGAAGCCCCGACGCACCTGGAGCGCTACGTCGGTTCTATTTTTGAATACACACGGCATGTACAGGGAGTAGAACCATTGCCGCTGAACTGGAACTACCGCTCAAACGCTACGCTTGTTGAGTTCATCCGCACGGCAGGGTACGATTCTCGCCTACGCGCATTCAGCCCCGATCTGCGTCTTAACTTACCTGCCCTACCTGATATTCAGCCTGTAAATTGGCCCGGTGAGTTGGTGTGGACATCCGGTTGGGGGCAACTGCTCGACCCAGCTTACCCCACGACAGCTTTTGTGTACGACGATGATGCTTCGGGACAGGTAAACGACTTTGAAGCCGATACAATTGCGGCTATGGTATTTTTACTGCGGGGACGTTTAAGAAGTCAACTTCTCCACGAGCTTCTTCCTGATAACAGCGAGAAACCTGTTACAGATGAAGTGTACGAATCTGGCACCGAATTTTGGGATAAAGCAATTGGCATCGTAACACCTCACCGGGCACAAATGAGCCGAATTGTTACTCGTTTGCAAGAGCTTTTCCCCAATGATAAGCCGGAGAAAATCCGGGGAGCCGTCGATACTGTAGAGAGGTTTCAAGGCCAACAGCGCGACGTAATTTTTGCTTCATTTGGGATTGGTGACCCTGATTTAATTCGCTCAGAAGACGAGTTTCTGTACAATCTCCGACGCTTTAATGTGTTGGCTTCGCGAGCGAGAGCCAAGCTAATTTTGCTGGCTACTCAACCTTTAATTGACCATTTATCGGACGATGCTAAGGTACTTGAGGAATCCAGGCTACTCAAACGGTTTGTCGAGTCGTTCTGCGCTCCATTCGGCCAATTTGAGCTTCCGTATGGGATACAAAACACTGATGAGAGAAAGACAGGATACCTGTATCGCAGATAAACCATGAAGCCTCGCGGTTGACTACCCGCGAGGCTTACACTACAAGTGTAGTAAAGTATTCACCGCCCATGCAACCGCCAGCCCACGCTAACCAACGTGTAGAACGACTGCATACCTGATTTGGGTAACCACCGTTGGCGGATGCTCAGAATCACCGGGGCAAACTCCGTTTCGACACCTGCTTCGGCCCCCACTATAAACCTGCCGCCCGATGGCATCGTCGCGCAAATCGAATCGGACATCATTGGGCTTGATGAAGCAGGTACTGTTTCATAGGTAGCGATTGGCTGAAAAGAGCCGCGCACGAATCGGGTACGGTAGGCATTACGCCATAGGTTAAATTCGTATCCCCAGCCAATGCTGACTTGCCGAAGCTGACCCGCCGAGGTCATGTCTGTTCCAATGATTGGCTTCTGCATATAGCTGGCTGTCGCCTTCCAGGCGTTGTACTGCCGGTTGTAGCAGCCCGTCGAGATAAGGCCCTGTATGCCCAATTGATGATGGGCCGAGAACCCATCAACCACGCCCCCCTGTATCTCCACAAAACGTTGCCCTTTGAGGTGCGTCTGGGCGTGAGTTTCAGCCGAGAGCACGCAGGTGAACAGCAGTAAAAAAATAGGTTTGGTCATGGCTTAGAAAGGTTTGGCTAAGAGGAGTACGTCGGCTTCGACCTGAAAGCGGAGGTGGCGACCACCCTGCTTTTCATACAGTTCAACCTCCATCACTTTGTCTTCGGTGAGCGTCGTCATGGGCAGGGCGTACACCACTTGCTGCTCCGTTTTGGCCCGGAGTAGTTTCGGTTCCACCGGGTAGCGGCCGTAGGGCTTTAGCTCGACTTCCTGAGCCGCCATGCGCTTGAGCTTCTCTTTGTCGCGGACGTAGAACTTCACAAAATCAACTTCATAATCAAGCTGACTGTCGTTGCGGAGGTTGAATTGCAGATACATCACTTTGTCGGCAACGTAGATGCCCGTCAGCAGGTTGGTAAGCCGCATCGACGAGGCCCCGATGTTACGCATGAACGGCTTGCGCTCCAGCACCCGCTCACAATAGTTCTGTAAGTCAGCTTCCGCCACCGGCACCCCATCCGTTGCTGATACGGACTGTACGAACGTAATGGCCGCAGCTCGGTTGATGCCCAGCGACCGGCTGGTGTAATCGTCGGCCATGACGTTGTTGGCCATGTTAATATTCAAAATCTCCGGTTCTTCCTGGTAGCGGATCAGAAAGGAGAAAAATCCACCGTCTTCGGTAATCACAGTCATGTTGGTTTCCTTGCCTGAATCGGCCTGACAAAACACCGTCGCTTTCGGGTTGGCCTTCACGCGCAGGACATTCGTGACGGTCTCAGGAATTTGCGCCAGGACGTAGTCGGTGCCGGCGTCGAACTCTTTAATCTTCGCTGGAAAGATGATGTGCGTCGTCTTCCGGTCGGAAATACCCAGCGGGTACGACCCTTTTACAGCCGCCCGGTCGATGGGTAACAGATACGGTTTTTCCCGAACGCGCTCGACCAACTCGGGATTGGCCACCCGAACCGGGGTAGCAGCTTTGGGTGCTGGGGTGGTGGGCGATTGCTCAACCATAGCACCCTCAGTGCGCGTTGGCCGAACGGCCTTTGTCCCCGTGGGGGCAAGCAGGGCCAGCGTACCCGGAGCTTTCGGCGTAATTCCCAATAGCGGAAGGGTTTTGCCCGCAATCGGTTTGACCGATGCCTGAAAGCGAGTACCCCGCCCGGCTTGCTTAGTGGTTTGGCTTAGGGCCAGAAGGGGCGTAAAGGCAATAAAAAAGAGTAAGAAAGGACGTTTCATGAATAGGTTGTCTTGAATCGTTAGTTGGAATAACCGGCAGCGGCTTGCTCGGCGCGGAGGAAAATGCGGTAATTGGGTTTGACCGTTACCTTAACGGCCGTCAGTTTGGACTGCACCAGGGAGCGGATGCCCTGAAACGCGGTGTTGGTCACCTGCATGGCTAACTGGCTACCCACCTGCTGCCCGAATGAGCCTTGCGGTACGAAGTAGTAGGGCGACGAGACAGCCTGACCCGCCGAGGTTCCCAGACCCTGCGCCACCCGGTTTTTATCGGCCAGCTTGGGTACAGAAAGGCCCGCACGGCCATCTAAGTCGTAGGCTGTCAGCCGAATGGGGTAGATGTCATTGCCCAGTCGTACACTCGTTACAGCGATGTTGACGCGGTCGGCACTGATGCTGCACGTACCTGCCAACAGCGTGTGCGCCGGAAGTTTGACCCACGAGCCGTTCAAGCGAAGGCTGGTTTCTTCCGTCAGGCGAAGGTTCAACGTACTGCCGTTCTGCACCGTCACAGCGTCGCCATCGCCGTGTACAACGGCGGGAATGGACGTACCCGTTGCCGAAGGGTTCGCTACTGGCTTAGCTGCCGATGTCGATAGTCCATAAAAGCCCGTGTTACTTAAATCTATTGCCTTTCGATCTGGTGAGCCGTTTGGTCGGGCCGACATGACAGATTCCGTGGGTACGTCTTCCATACCAGCCGTGCCTTCCTCAGCTGCGATTTCTCGCTTGAACAAGGTACGGTAGGAGGGAGGCAACTCGCCCCCGTATTTCGCTTTCAATTCCCGGTACTCGGTCATATGCAGTGGCTCGGTTGTGGCGGGTAAGCCATTACCAGTAGCCCCGGTATTCATTCGCCCATTGGCCCGGTCAATCTGCCGTAGTAGCACATCGGCGGTTTGTTGGTCGAGGTCGCGCTGTCGTTTGGCAATACGCTCTTCGGCCAGTTGTTCACGACCTTTCGCCGAACGGTGCATGGTCCGGTAAATGGCATCCCGCTCGGCTTGCTGATGGTCGAATTGGCGTTTCAACTGGTGTTGTTTGGCCGATTTACGCTCCGTAGCCGTCAGGTACGGCTCCGTGGTCTGACCGGCCTGTTTACGAATAGCGTTCAGATCGGTGTCGGTCAGCGTCTCATTGGTGGCCCGTGCCATCGACGGGTCTTTGCCCGTTAGCAGTTGGGTACCCGAAGCGGCCTGCCGGTCAATGGCCGATGATTGGGTCGGATTGAGCGTACCCGCGTCGAAGCCGTACTTATCGTACTTCTCTTTGGCATCGAGGTTGTGAGGCCGGGCTTCAGGAGGAGCTAACGCCGAGGCTCCGCCATCAGGCGTTTGGGCGTTTGGGTTGGCTGTGTCGGAGGAGATAAACCCGCCCAGAAAACCAAAAATAGCTACGCCGAGCAGGAAGGCAAACCCGCCGAAAAGCAGCAGAATCTGCTTACGGCCCACCTTGCCTTTCTGAACCGTCTCGCTTCCGGGAGCGGGGGTTTCCTCAATCGGTGTATCAAAAAAAGGGTTGTTTTGCGGTTGTTCAGTTGAATTCATCGCGTCAGTAAGGCAATAAAATAGAGTAGAAAAAAGGTGCCCAGAATCACGAGCAGGGTATTTCTGGCCCCAAACCCGATGCGGTGCTGTCCCTGATTCAGCGTATTGGCGAAACGATGCTCCAGCCGGGTCATATAACCCGCTACCAGCTTACCGAACCGGAAGGCGGGATGATCCTGGGTACGTTCGCCCGGCTCCGGCTGGGGAGGGCGATTTATAAATCCAAACAGGCCCATCTTATTTGCTGTATTCCTGCGTGACGCGCGACGACAGAATGTGAAAGTCGCGCATGAGCAGCCCGTTGGGTGAGTTGTCGCTCCGGTTCACGTCAACCAGGTTAGTTTGCGTAACTAAGCTCCGATGCACAATTGCCGTAGCCCGTTCCTGCACCAGCCGGGCGTAGGTGATGGCCCGGTAGGGGTAATGGCGCAGGTCGGCCACCACCGAGTCGATTTGCACCCGCTGCGTTACGTTACCCTGCACCATATCGCGGTAGAAATTCTGCTCGGCGAGGTTGTTATACAGTCGCTTGGCCGATTCGTCGCACAGAAACATGGCCCGACGGATGTTGTCATCAATGGATTTCGGGTCCGGTGAAACGGTGAAGAACAGTTCGTGGAAACGCCCGACGTGATGCCGCAGCTCTGCCGGGCGGTTGTCGGTCACGCTGCCACACGTCACCTGAATGGCTTCGCCCCGGTTGACGAGGTAAATCCGTTTGCTGAACTCGTTGCTGTATTTAAACGCCAGACCCACGGCGGTGAGGGCCACAACCAGGCTAAACCCGAAAGCCGCGATCAGCAGCCAACGCCCCCGCTGAAAATCCTTTTCCAATTGCAGTAGCTCTTTCATCGGTAAGGTTGATAAGGTTTTAATTTGGTGATGAGGGGGATACTACGTTCGTCGTAGATGGAAACAGCGGCCCCTTTGTGGTGGAATACATAGGTGTACTGCGTCGCCTGCCGGTAGCGGCCAAAGCTCCAGACGATGCTCCAGGTAACGACAACGGCCAGCGTGAGCAGACTGCCCACACAAAGCCACATGGTGTGTTTGTGCTTGACTAACAGGTTGTTTTGATGGTAATTCATTGGGTTTCGTTTTCCTAAAAGCAAGAAATCAGAGTAGCTGCAAGGCAATGAATCAAAGTTGATTTTTCTTGGTCGGGTACGTCTTGCGGTAGGCTCCAACGGTGGCCCCGTGAGCAGCCGCGACAGCCCCGGCTCCCGTCCCGATGACGGCCCCGGCCACGCCCCCCGCGAACCCTTTAACTCCCCGGCCAACAGCACTCCCGCCCGACGATGCTCCTGCCCGTGCGCCACGGGCCACCCCCCCGGCCACGTGCGCGGCCATCGTAAACGGAGAGCGGGCCACGCCAGCCGCCATATTGCCACCGAGCCGCGCAACGTTGGTGACACTGTTGCCGATGCTATGACCAACGCGGGTTGCAACCGAGTGGCCAGCCGCTTTGAGGGGCTTAGTTACCGGGGAGGCCACCGTACCCGCGCCTGACTTAGCCAGGCTCGTAGCACCTTGCACCATCGCGCCGACTCCGCCCACTGTCACCAGCATATTCGTCATGGACGGCACCTGACAGTAACCAATCAAGCACATCACCAGAATACCGATGAACGCCAGGCCCATGTACTCCGGCGTGTGTGCTTCGGCACCGCCCGCGTTGCCCAGCACGATGGTTTTAGGGTCGTAGTAGCTCAAGTATTTGAGCGTAACCTTGAAGGCGATGGAGGAGTAAATGGCCGCCACAGTAGGGAGTAGCGTGTAGTTGATGTACTTGCCGAACCACTCCGCAATGTTGTTGCTCATGCCGGGAAATACGGCCAGCGCGATGGCAATCGGCGCACCCATCCGTAACACCAGTCGGTAGGTGAACGAGATGAGGAACAGAATGCACTCGGCCAGTTGCATCAGGGCCAGCAGGATGTCCTGTGTGTAGGAGAGCAGCTCGTATTTAAACTTCTCGGAGTATTCCGCAAAGCTCAGTTTCAGACTCGACCCGAACGCGTCGGGATCGAACGAAGGGTCAACCTGCCGGAACAGTTCGGGATGTTCGCCGATCTCCTGCCACTTGGCATCCACGGTCTGTTGGAGGAGTTTGGTTTGCTCGGCAATCTTCTCGTAGAGGGTGCCGTTTTGCCGCTCCACGGCGGAGCGGATGCTTTCTCCCAATTTGTCGATGCCGTTGCAGATACGGGGTGAAAGGCCAATAAGCACCATCAGCATAAACGGGCGCAGGTACGGAAAGAAGTCAATCGGTTCCGACCGCATCACCTGCGGAACAAGTCGTGAGAAGATATAGACCAGTGCGCCAATGCCCGCTACTGCCCGAATCTTGGCTTCGATGAGGGCTGTGATGTCCATCGTCGAAGCCGTCATGTCGGCGTAAAGGCCCAGCAATGTTTTGTACGCGTCGAATAGCATAAGATGTAAGTGATTTGGTACGTGCGTAGCTTCTAAGTCAGTCGCTTATCCTCCGCTGCTGTTCATCTTTTCCTGGCACTCGCGCTGAATGGCGGCCCGTTTGTCGGCGGCTATCTGTCGGCCGCGAATGCGTACCAGAATCCCGAACTCCTCATCGGAGATGATATGCCCGTCGTGGGGGTCAACGTATCCGTTTGGTTTGCCTTTCTTTTCGGGATCGAAATAGGGCGGGTACAGAAACTTCATCTCGGCGAATGCCTGCTGTTCTCCCTGCAAGTCAGCAATCTGAAGCCGGTCCTGGCACTCCTGCATCAGGGCTGTTTTCCGGTCGATCTCGGCCTGCTTCTGCCGTTGCTGCTGCGCGATGGTTTCTTCGTCAAGAGCCGATTTGCTGCGGTCGGTGTAATCGTCGTCATACCCTTTCTCGCCCAGCATGAACTGCACCTCCTGGTAGCTGCCCTGTTTGTTCAGGGTTGGCTCGGCCATCGCGTACAGACGGCTGGTCATCTGCCAGTCTTTTTGTGAACGTACCCGGCGCAGCGATAGCCCCCGCACCTTGTAATAGTAGTTGTTCACCAATCCCTGAAACTTCTTGGCACTCTCGTAGGCCCGGAAAATCCACTCAATCCGGCCCTGATCGTTCATCTCGAAGAGGTTCTGCGATGACCCCTGCCGCATATCTTTCAGAATATCATTGGCGTGGGTACCCATCGAACTCAGGTCGTCGGCAATTAGCGCGTACTCCGCCGGGTAAATATGCCCGTCTTTGCTGATGACGGTCGACATACTTTGCAGCGTCCGGGTGGTCTGCTGCACGGTCTGAATCAGTTGCTGACCCCGATGGTAGCTCTGCACGGCCCCTTTCACCTTCTTCAGCTTCTCGATAGCATCCACCATCGTTTTAAAAGACGGTTTCTGAATCAGCGACATCAGGTTCGATACCGCCGTATGGATGGGGTCGCTCACCACAAACTGAGCCTGAAGGGCGGGAGGGACCAGGCACAGGCAAAGCAGTAGCCCGGCCACCCGCATAAGTCGGTTGGTTTGCATCGGTTGGTTTGTTGTAAAAAATGTGTTGGTCTGTTCGGGGCTACGGCTTTGAGTAATGCGTGGCCCCGTTCACCGGCTTAGGTGCCCGTCCGTTGGGATGGAGCATCGGTACGCCCTGCGCATTGACGGGCAGGTAGCCCCCGGCCCGTTCGCCCCGCGCCCAGCCCTTTACAGCCGACTCTAAATCATTGCCGTAAGCCACTTTCGCCAGTTCGTTTATCTGTTCTACCTCCGACCGCTCGGTGGTGAACGTACCGTAGGCGGTGCGGCTGACTTCCAGCCCGTACACCTTACAATAGTCACCCAGCAGCAAGGCCAGATCGTTGTAGGGCGGGCGGTTCGGGTCTTTGCCTTTGTTGATGCTCAGAATGATATCCGCCTGTTTTTCCGACAACGACAACGTCTGCATGATTTCGGGAAACCGCTTTTCGTAGTTCTGGTGGTCCAGCAGAAACTTGATGGGCGAATTGTTGATAATGGCATCCTTGACAATCGGATTACCAACAAGATCATCCACCTCCTGCGTTACCACACCCAGCGACCCCAAATGCTTCCGTACCGTTTTCGAGCACCAGCGGAGGAAGTGCGCGAAGTTTTCCTTCGCCAACGCTTTCCACGCTTCTTCGATGATCAGCATCTTCAACACACCCTTGACACTGAATAGCTTACGCACGTAGGTGTTCATAATCATGATGGTGGTGATGGGAAACAAGACGGGGTGGTCTTTGATGTTATCCAACTCATATACCACAAAGGGCAGTTCCATCAGGTCGATGTTCCGACGTGAGTTGAGCAGGTAACCATACTGGTTGTCGGCGTGAAACGGGCGAAGCACGTACAGAAAATTGTTCAGATTGAACTCCCGCTCCGACCCCATGTTCCGGGCGAAAATGGCCGGGTACGTATCCCGCGTAAACTCATAGAAACTATCGAAGCAGGTGAACGGCTCGTCACCCGCTTCCCGCGCCCGGCGCATGGCTCCGTAATACTCGTGCACGATGTTAGCGATGGTCACTTCCTCGGCTTTTGTAGCGGGTTCACCGTCTTTCTTCCAGAGGGCCATCAACAGGTTAGCCAGCGCGTCCTTCGTCTCCTCGTCGGGGTCCAAATCCCGGCTGTAGAAGGGGTTGAACTCAATCGGATTGTCGGGTTCGTAGGTGACGTACCGGCCCCCCATGAGCGCACAGAGCCGTTTATAGGAGCCGCCTACATCGACTAAGCTGATGTGCATCCCGTGGCTGAGGAGGTAGAACACCATGTTGTTCATGGTAAACGACTTACCCGACCCCGACGGTCCGACGACCATGAAGTTGCGGTTGGCGATGATGCCCCGCTCCATCGGCCCAAAGAACGGGTCCACCATGCACGGGCGACCAAAGCGGTCGGTGAGCAGTAGCCCGTTCTTGCAAAAGAAATCATCCCGATAGTTGGTCTCCGTGTTCCAAAGCGCGGTGGCTTCTTCCAGAAAACAGGTCGCTAAGTTATCCGCCCCAATCTCGGCGATGTTGCCGGGGATACACGACCAGAACAGCGTCTCCGCATCGTGGCTGGCCAGTTTCGGCTTGAAACCCAGTTTCGAGATAGCCGCAGCCGTTTGTGAACGGTAGGTATCGGCCACATCGGGGTCGCGGTGAAACACCAGCACGTTGTAATGCGCCCGCACCACCCGCCGGTTCCGGTCTTTAACCTCATCCATAAACGCATCCTTCGAGCGAATACTCACCTCGTTTTCCTTCGACCAGGCCGCAAACGACGTATGCCGCTTTACTTCTTTCACCAATTGATTCGTCAGCGCGTGGCCGTCCTCAATCAGTAGTACCTGGTTGTAGATGTGATTGAAAGGCAGCAGCATCCCCAGTGCCGAACCGGTCGAAATGGGGAAGTGGCTGCTATCGGTCGAAAACTGCTCCAGCCGGGCGGAGTTGTACACCTCATTAGGGAAGTCGTCCAACTCCGACAGCGTGTAGGTGTAGGTACGTTGCCCGGCTACCGTCAGCCCGTCCGTCAGGTCGATGTCGTGCAGCGTCGGGTCGTCTAATGACAGCGAAAAGTAGCGTTGAAACAGCCCCGTTTGTTCACCATTGTCGAGGAGTTCGTTAGGCGTTAGCCGATGCAGTTTCATCTTGCCCGAATCCTGAACGATGGCCGCAAACTGATTCACTACGTCGCCAAATTCCGCCCACGTGCGGCTTTCCTGCATTTCCTTTGGCACCAGGTGTCGCTTGAGTAGCGACGACTGCCCGCTCGTGCGCTTTAGGGGAGGGGTCGCCGGGCGCGTCACGTATAGATAACAACGGTGGCGCAGGTACGGCCGGTCGCTGAAATGCCGCTCGTTTTCCCACACCATGTAGTTAGACGAGCGCAAAAACTCGCTCTCGAACGCAGGTGTATATACGTCTTCGATGAACAGGTCTTGTTTATGCACCATATAGCCCACAGGCAGCACCTTAGCCGCGCGAACAAGTACATCGTGCAACGCGTCGTATTCGGTATCGGATACCGCGAAGATTTCTGGTGCCTGCAACTCGAACGCCATCGTGATGTCGGCGTTTTTGGATACGATAAACCCCGTCGGCCCGTCGATGCAGAGAATCGGGAAGAGGTCAGTAAGTGCCTTCTTTTTCTTCATCGTGCTTTACGGGTCGTGTGCTGGCGCACGGGCACCAGCCGGTTGAATGATTGGTATTGGCACACAAACGAGGGCTTGAGCCGCTGCACCTTTTGCTTCATGGCTCCCCACCGACCGTAACGGCCTTGTTGGGTAAAGCACCAGGTCAACGTACCCCCCGCCCCCAGAGCCAGCAGCAGAATAGCCAATAAAATGGGTAGGCCCACGATGTAGCTGAACAGCGTCACGAAGACGGAGGCAATCAGCCCGGCGGCTGCGTAGTAAAAGTGTTGCCCGCGCAGGCCCCGAAACTCAATTTCGTTATCGACTCCACGGTAAATAGAATAAGACTTCATAGCATGGCTGAGATAATGGAACTCATCAGGAACAGGAAAGCCAATGAGCCAAACCACTTGAACATGAATTCGTAGAGGTCGTCGTCGCCCCGCCGAAACTTCTGGAACACCCGAATCAGGCCGATGATCGCCACCACAATGCCCAGTAGCAGAGCCGCCCGGTTGCCCTCAATGGCCATCGACTGCGTGTATTGCTGGGCGAGGTAATCGCTTCCCCCGAACGAAGACGAGAACGCACCGCTCAGAATGAAGCGATCTACCCCATAGACCGCACCGCCACAGAAGGCGATACTGGTCAGCCACAGTACCAACGGCCCTTCGACATCTTCGCCCCGGTTCCAGGTCTGGTAAATGCGGAACCCCGCTATCACGGCGGCCAACGCGCAGAGCCATAAACCAATGGATTTGATCTGACCGTAGGCCTGAAATTCGTCGTATAGCAGAATCATCGAGTGTGCTCGCGCAGTGAGTCAGACGCTGTGCGGTAATAGTTGCGAATCGAGTCCAGGCGCGCATCCTGACCGGGCAGGTACGGAGTAGCCGCTACGTTACCCGGTGCCGTATCGGTCACCTCGGAGTTGTCTTCACCGCCCCGAAACAGCACTTTGTCGATACCGAAGCGAGCCGCCGTAACGCCAGGCATCCGGTAGCTCACCCATCCTTGCAGAAACAGAGCAACAACCCCTATACCAATCACGGCTGACGCTAACCGCCAGGTTTCTAAAGCAAAATCGCCCGTACCGGCCTGCACCCGCGCATAGATACGCAATCCTCCAATTAGGGCCATCAGGCCGCACACCGCCCAAACGAATTTGAGAAACGTAGGCATCCGGCTTAGGATTGGATTGGTAAACTGCGAGTCAATACCTACGTGCGTGGCCACACTGCCATTTAGGTTTACGTCCTGCGCCATGCCCGCGTAAGCCATCAGGCAGCAGCCCAGCAAAAGGCCTGTTTTAAGTTGATTCATGCTTGGCGCACGTTTATACGTTCTGGAAGAACACGGCTTGCAGAATGGCAGCAAAGGCCAGCAGGAACAGTACCGAGCCGCCCCAGTTGACGGCTGACTTTTGTACGTCTTGGTCCCCCGCCTGCATTTTGGAGTAAATGCGAAAGGCCCCAAAAATCCCGACGATGGCCGCGATCACGTACATGACGGTGGTCATTGGCCGGAAGTATTCTTGTAGGTCTCTGGTCGTCTGCGTGAGCACCTGAACGCCGGCTCCAATCCCTTTGGTTTGGTCTACGGTCTGGGCAAACGTTGTGGTTGTCGTTAAGGCAGCGAGGAGTACTACGCGCCCTACGGCGTTGATTCGTTTCATATAACGTATGTTTTGAAAGGTTCTGTCTCCGGCCAGATGACCCTGCAAAGATTATATAAATGTTTAATTAATTAAATAAAAATAAACAAAATTTTATTTATAAAATTTTGTTTACCCTTATATTCAGTATGTTATTCTTTGTCAATTGAACAAGGGTACTGCTTTAAAATTTACGTCACAGTGGTCATTTCATATAATTTGGAAACAGTCGTACCTTTACATACAGCTTTATCCTGTTTATCCAATATGCTTACTTTACTAAATCGCTTTTCAGCCTTACTTGCTCTCGTTGTCCTCTTTAGTTTCCTACTGAGTTGCTCACCTTCCCACACCGACGCTCCATCAACTGCCGATGTTCAAAATGAGCAGTCTGCTACTCCCGCCGTTCGGCTCAGTGGCAGCTATACCTGTGTCCGGCTTCAGTTGGATAATGGCTACACCGAAAGCCGGGGACAGATCAAAGGCAGTGGCTATATGGTGGAGGTGCAGGCTAAAGGTGATTCAGTACAGTTTTCACTGACAGGCGACGGTACCGCCGGGCGGTACGATCAGCTCGACCTGGGTACATATGCCGTAGATGCGAAATCAGGTGGAGGCACGTACTTTACCATCAAGAAAGACATTCTCACCGACTACAACGCCATGACGTTGATTGATCGCAACGTTGGCGGGGCGGGTGGTAAGCAGATTACCTATTCGTTTCCGATTACGCTTTATCAATTTGTGATTGGTACGCCCAAGGCTGGACAGTACACTCCGGTGAAAGCGTCTGATATTTTCTCAACAACCCAGCGCGTCGTGGGTATTTTCACTGTTGAACGGGTTCTATCTCTGGTTAATTAGGTAGCTTCTGGCTGTCGCTAAACATTACAAGCGGCATAAAAACTCGTTGATTATAAGCTGAGTAGTCAAATAGTTAACTACTTTTCTATTTTTAGGCTATCTGGATAGCTGACTATTTCACTTTTTTTTCCATTTTTGCTGCTACAACTGACCCGGTGACTTTATCATGAAAATCATCACTGTAGCGCATCAGAAAGGCGGAGTGGGTAAGACCACATTGGCTCTGAATCTGGCCTTTTACCTGAAAGATATCAAGCGGGTGGGTATCGTTGATACCGACTTGCAAGGCAGCGTACAGGGGTTGGATACGCTTCTCGATGGTATCACCCTCATCAGTTACGAGGCTCTTCAGGAAGGCAACTATCCTGAGTTAGACGTGCTGCTGATCGACACGCCCCCGTATCTGACCAGCAAGCTCTCCGAACTGTTCTCCGTTTCTGATTTTGTCCTGGTGCCAACGAAGGTCAGCTACCTTGATGCGATGGCACTGAAAGCAACGATGGCACTGCTCCAGGAGACGCAGCAGGCTTACCCCAACCTACGCGCCGGCATCGTGCTGAACATGGTGAAGCCCCGCACGTCGATGAACCGGGAGATCAAGGACATTTTGGATGCCTACCCGATTCCGACATTGAAAACCCGTATTCATGAACGGGTCAGCTACATTCGGTCGGTCATTGCCGGGGGGATTGTGCAGTTGGAAGACAGCAAAGCCCACGAGGAAATGGCCGACCTGGCCGATGAAATCATTGAACAACTCTAACCACGCGACATCATGGCAGAGACCCTTAAAGAACGGCAGGCCCGCCTGGCTGATAAGCTGAAAAACGAACCGCCCAAAGCTCCTATTCAGGAAGTAAACCCCGTTACGACATCTGAACCGAGAGCAACGGCTAAGCCAAGCGCGGCACCCGTCGATGATCTGGTTCAGCTTAATACGAAAGTCCCCAAAGCCCTACACAAAGCCATTCGCCGGATTTCGGTCGAAGAAGACATTGAGATACGCGACATCGTGCGCGAGGCTTTGGAAACGTATGTGAAAGGGCGGGCTTAGGCAAGAGCCAGATACCAGTAATAAAACGCTTCCGGTTGCGACTTTTTTAACTTGTTGAGTCGATTCACTGTAGGGTCGGAAAGCTGCCAGTCGGTAATGTCGCCTGGTTGTTTATAGCGACGTAACGCTGTAGCTCCTTCAGACAGTAGTCTGCTAATATAGGCCGCTTTCGCCCCAGCCAGAATAGCCCCTTCGATAGTAAACGTTCCAATGGCAAAACTGGCCAGCCGCCGAATCCCTTCTTGCAATTGGATAAAGCGGTAGTCTTTGTCATCCCGTCTTGTAATCAACATGGCCGTGTCTGCTACATCGGTCAGCACATCGGTCGGGGTGATGTTTAGCCGACGGTAAGCAATCTCTTCCTGAGCCGTATGATTGAAAGACTGCTCAACTATCCGCAGATCGGTGACCACGTCAAATAACAACCCTACATCGAAAAGCTGTTTGATGATTTCGGCAGGACGCTGTTTGGTGTAGAGTATGCCCGTTGTATTCGGAGCAAAAGCCGTTAATTTATCACCCAACAAACTATCGGTGTCAGGGAGTCGCACAACTGTGAGCGGTTCACCTGTACGTATCCAGGGATGCTGTATGGCCTTCTGAACGATGTGAGGGTAGTTGGCTTCTGCGAAAAGAATATCCAGCAGAATGGGTTCGAGGGTGTGTTGCGGATCGACCGCACTCGTATAATAAAATTTGAAGTGCCCCACCGGCACCCCTGCATGGGAAGCTCGTAGCGAATCATCTTCCCATTTCAAAAAAGCACCGTTACCCACAATCGCGTCAAAATAGTCGGTGAGATTCGCCGGTGGATCAGGCATGATGATGTCCACGTCAATGGAAAACCGACGTGGCTGCTCAAAGTGAAGCACGAGCGACGTACCTCCCTTAAAAACAAACGATAAACCTTGTAGCTGAAGTTGTTCCAGCAACTTCAACGCCCAAACCACTTTCTCCAACAGTTTCAGATCGACGTTTTTCGGGAAACGTTTGGCAACGGCGACCAGCCAGTCGCGGGTAAAGGTTTCTTCAAGAATCATGTTAGTGTCTGGTAGGTAGTACTTGGCGCAACAGTTGCTCCAACATGTCCACCCGGTTGCGTCGCCGGGCGTAGCGCCGAAGCTTGTCGCGGTTAATGATGAATTTGGCAAAAGCTGTTTGAAAGATATAGGGTAGCTCCTCCTGATAAGCAAAAAACAACTCACTATCAGCTATCAAGTCGACAAGAACCTTCTCTAAGGGTGCTGTTGTGTACTTGTTCTGTTGCTGTACAGGGGCCTCGGTGATCAGCGGTTTGACAATGATCGGGTTCGGCGACGGTAGCCCGCGTTGACTGAGCAGTAGCCAATCGTCATAGCGGTACACTGCCGGATTTTTTCGGTCAATCCGCACGGGCTGTTCCTGCAGAAGTTGATAGACCGACGAAACGGCTTCCTTGTTCACTTCAATGAGTTGTAGAAAGCTCATCGGTTGCTGAATCATGAAATCGGCCAGTATCCGAGTATCCCAAACGCAGCAAGTCGTAAAAGGTAATTCCGCTTTAACGCGGTCGCCTATTTTGCGAAGGGTAGGCGATAGGTCAGGCCCATAGATCGGGCGATCATTCAGTTGATACTGACCGTATCCGATTCGAGTCAGAATTCCTGCCTGCGTCAACTCGTGTAGCCGCCAGGCGAGCGTTGAGGGCTTGGCATTGCCGGAGTGTTCCCTGAGAAAGTCAATCAAGGCGACTTTGGGAATGGCTTCTTGCTTGCCAAACTGCTTACGTAGGGCCGTATGGATAAGTTCGTGCGACAACAGCTTTGTTCCAAATTCTGGCAAATATATGGGGATTTTGCCAGAATTTGGGAAAGAAATTCAGTAATTCTGGTGTCAGAACCTCGCTTTAGCGAATTGTGTAAATAAAGAGGACTACCGATGCTTCAGCTTCTACTTAAACTACGTTTCGGTATGGTCAAAGCCCTACGCATCACACCGTACTAATGCCCTCTGTAATACTTGATCAGTGGAGGGTAGTCATCATTATCGGGGGTCATATGCCGCTGTGAGACAGATAGCTGAAGGGTTTCATCAGGTTCACAATACTCTTTATCAATCAAAATAAATTGCGTTTGAATTAGGTCCGTTGCGGCCAGGTCATACACCAGATCATGAAACTGACGAAATACCTCTGCGTTCTCGCGTTCACTAATGTTTTTCATAGGCGAGTCAATAATGAGAAAAGTAGGAAGTGAGGCATTCGTTTCAATCGCTAACCGATGTATTGCCAGAGCATAGCAACATTTAAAAAGTACTTTTTTGCCCCCGCTGCTTAAGTTGCTGAAAGACGTGACCGCAACATCGTCACCGCCCTCAGGAGCTACCAAAGGTAGAAAGGTTGATGTTGAGATTTGGACTTTGTCCTCGATCCGAATTCCTGGAACGCCCGCTTTGATAAGATACTCCAGAAAGTATCGCTCCAACTTGCGAATGTTTTGTATATCCTTTTCGGCTGCAATGCGCGCTTCCTTTAGCTGTTCACGAATGTTCTTCTCTCTAACCTCCAATTGGTTCGCACGGGCCTGCTGTTCATCCACCCTCTTGAAAAGTTGAAGCGTTCGGGTAAATTCCTTGATACTCTGTTCTATTTCAATACTACGACGTTCATACTCTAAGACAGAGGCCAGATAGGCAGAATCGTACCGGTTCATCTCATCAATAATCTTTCTGTCAATGAGCCGTTTAGCGGTTATTTGTTCATCTTGATACGTGTATAGCCGACGTACTTGGAGTTCATAATTTTCGATAATCTCGGACAGTTCACTAATTCTTGAATCTGCGTCCTTCTGGATCAGCGATGCATCCGTTTTACTGGTTTCTACTGAAGGCTCCTCCTGATTGCATACAGGGCAGATGTTCACTGGTCGCGCCGGGAGGGTTTGGGTGCATCGAGGGCAAGACTCGAACTGTACGTTACTTAATACGTAACGGGCTGACACTCCCCGCAGAAACTTAATTTTCAGTGATTTAATCTCATTCAGATGGGCCGTGTTGTCATCAATAAGTTTGTTGACGGCTTGGATTGCGTCCTTTGTTTTTTCCAGCTCTAATGACAATCGTCTGCCATCTTCTTTTAAGCTGTCAACGATGTGTGGTACGTTTTGCCGTTGAATGTCAGCCCGTAGCATATTAATGTGCTTTTTTACATCGCTTAAGTTTTTGGTTAACGCAGCTACTTTTTCCTTTATTTCTTCCTGGGACGTAACGTCGTTGTCAGTCAATGTCTCTTTTAGAAGTTTGGCAGCCGAACGAAAGGTGTTCTTTGATTCACGTACCCGAAGTAGTTCAGCTTCCAACTGGGCAACGGTCTCTTGGTGGTAGCCAAGAATTGACTGCATCACATCCCTGCTTTTTAGCCGTTTCTGGGTGTGCGCTTCGGCTTCTAAGTGGAAGAAGGCACTGTCGATGGTATCCTGGTCAAGGTAACAATACCATAGATAATCCCTTAAACTGAGCCGTATTAGCTCACTGTCTTCAGATAATTTACTTTTTCGGACACGTGGCGGGACAACACCAGCAATGTGGAAAATCAGGTCAGAGAGATTTTCTACGCCCGTTTCTGCCAATACTTCGCCATTCGCAGCACGAGTCGGTAAGAAGAGGGTGCTTTCGCTTCCTGGCTCGCCCCACGAAACCTCTACTTGATCGGAGCCACGCTGACGATAGATGAATACAGGTTTATTATTAATATGTAGTGTTAAGCCAGCACTCACAAATTCCTGCTGAAAGGCTGGTGTGAGATCTAATCTTCCTCCTAAGCAATAGTCGACCAAGCGGGCAATACTGGATTTGCCAGCCCCCATTTGGCCGTAGAAGTAAGATAACCGGCTAAACTCGATAACCTCAGTTGAGAGTTTGAAACGTAGGGTTAGTGCGTCTAAGAAAAACTTCATAGCTGTATTTCATCGCCCCATTTAATCGTCTTTATCTCTGGGAAAACCGAGTAGATAAAATCTTTAATACCGGTAGCGGATAATTTATTGAAATGCTTGTAGATCAGTTGGCTGCGCTGTGCAATCAGTTGAAATTCTTCCTCCTGACTAAAAAGGTCGGCAACAGCCTTGCCTTTGTCAGTAATCGTGACATAGATGGTATTTTTCTCGAGGTAAGTTTCGACTAATCCTCTCGCAGCCAAAAGACCAATCCAACGTCGGTACCGTCCATCCCACGGGCCATATCGAAACCGAATCATTTTTGCTTCTACACTAAGCGTTTCAAAATCCCCTAACTGGGCTAATTCTTCGCTTTTTTCAACGAACTCCAATGCTCGTTTCAGGCAGGTAGGATAACGCAACAGAAAATCGAACTTAGCCAGCTTCATAATGCCCTGGATACTGTGCCGTTTTCTGGGTGTATCGAACGCTCTGAGCAGGAGCAGAAGCCGACTTAGGTGAAAATCGTCCATGTTTTCAGTGGTGGCCGCTGCTTTTAGTAAACGTAGACTCATAGCCATCACAGATTGATATCAAACTTCTCACTCCACCACACTTTACAATCGCTGGTTAATAAGCCAGCAAAGCCGACCAATGTATCATAAGGTTCCCCGAACACATCGGCAGGCCGCTGCTCGGCTATTGTCCGAAGACGTTTATGAACAGTCCTCAGCATTATCTCACCGGTTGGTCTATCGTCATACTTAGCTTCCAAATGAGCTTCGTCACACTCGCCTTGGACTACGCTTTCTAATTGGTCAATAAGGTCGGAAAGCTTTTCTGGAGGGGCTTCGAGTAAGCGTTTTTCGGTGGCCAGTGCTTTGCGCTGCATCGTAGCGATGTAGTCATCAAGACCACCCTTAGAAAGCTTTTTAGCCAATTTTGTAAGGTCGCGATTGCCATCGGCGACGACCAGCGACCCAGACCCCTGCACGTACCTAAAGTGGCTGGCGGTGTGTTTTTTAATGATTGAGTCGGCCTCCTCGATGAAGATACGCTTCCCCAACAGGCGGGGGTCGATCTCGGTGCGACTGAAATAGGTGTGCAGGTGCACGTCGGGATCGCCAATTTTTAACGAAGAAGCTCGGAATACTTTGCCGACCAGATCATCTACAATTGCGGACAGCGTATTGGGGGTACAATTCTCACATCCTTTCACCCTGGGTACGTGGGTGTGGGCGATGTCTGTCTCGAAACTTTGGCGGCTGGGGCCAACGCACAGATCCACTTTTTTAAGCGTGGTAAACAAACTATCGGCATCGCATTCACAATAATTCTTCAGGGCATTAAACGCCTGCATGAACACGGTATCTATGCCATCAACTTTGGCCGCAGCACGTATCGCTCCCAGCAGACGACCCGGACAAGCGGTAATTTTATCTGCCTGCTCAGTATCCAAAAACTCCGTGTTGGAGACGATAAACATCGTCGCTATGTCGTCTCCGAATCGACTTTGCAAAGCAACGAATCGCTTAATTGACTTTCTAACCGAATCGGTAGTTAATCGCAAATGGCCGTTTTCGGGTGTACTGGTTTTGATTTGATAACAGTCGAATAGGCCATCGACCCGTTCGCAGACCATGTCTTCAAAATGCTCACACCACATCGAAACGTAGTCTTTTTCGCTTCGGAGGGCAGCTAGCAACAAAATGGCACCATACCCGAACTGATAACGGAAGTTTCGGAGGGTCTCGTCACCAGGATCGGAGTGGTCGAACTGTCGTATAAGTCCGCTCATCAAAAAGGTTAGATTTCAAGTGATAGGATAGCTGCTTACAGGTTACGAGCCTGCAACGTGCTCTTGCGCATCTGACATTGCTAAAAAGCTATCAAGGCTGATGCCAACTCTTATAAGTCCCTGATTTAAGAGCCTCGTAAGCTGTTCGGATTCTTTGGAAAGTAGCGTACTTCGGCGATGTATCGACGATAAGTCCCCTTGCCTTAACCAGTTCAATAATTCGAGGTGACAGTCGCTCAGTTCGTTCGCCATCTGCTCGCGTAACTGCTTTAGCCACTGCTCTTCGGTAGCCTTCGTGTCGTTCTCTAAGCTCCGCTCGTACTCGTCCGTCAGCTTCTTCATCTGCCTGCGCTTGTCGTCTAAAATCTGTTCCGACAGCCTTTTTTTGCTGGCGATACGTTTGGACCATGCTAACCTCAGCTTGTCGGAATTCATCTGGCAACGCTTCTGTTCGTCGTAGAACTTCTGCTGTTGCTCGTTTTGCTTCTCCAATTCGTTCGTCAGTTCTTGCTGTTTCTGCTGCAAGTTGTTCTTGGCGTTCTGGTATCGAGCCGTCTCCTGCTCCAAGTTCGACGAGATTCTTTGCAATTCGCTCAAGTTCGTCCTGGCAGTCCGGTCGATATTCCGCTTCTGCGCGGACCAGTTCATATCTTTTTTTATGATATCGGCTTTCCAGGTTCTTACGTCTTGCTTTAACTGCTCGCTCCGCCGACGACACTCTTCTTGCCGCTTTTGCAAGTGGGAGTAAGCGGCCACGAACCGTTTTTTCAAGTCGTTTCTGGTGCGATGCCTGAAGGCTGAGCAGTTGTTGCTCAGCTCGTGCTGCGATGTCCGTAACGCGTGATATTTCCGCGTTAAGGTGCTGCTCAACTGCTCGGTATTGTTCACTTTCCAGGCAGCGTTCAATTGCGCGTATAAGGTTTCCAATCTCCGTCGCTCGGCAGTTGACAGACTCCTCAAGAAGTCGTCTTTGGAGTTGATCAATCGGTGGTACCTCTTTTGTATTTCTACCGGAAACTGATACGTATCGAGCGGTTCGTTCTTCATGATTGTAAAGCCATTTGGTCCGGTCGGTATGGTAAAAAATCTGTTCAATGGCCGTGGCCGACTCCTTGGGTATAGTGACAGATACAGTGTCGATGCACAGCCGCTCTAACTTCAGTAGCTTTTCTTCATCGGGTTTGTGTGTGGCGACTATTTCGACGAACAGAATTGGCTTTCCATGATGGTCGAAGAAGGTTACGTCGGGCTGGATGATGTGCCGCTTCTTCTTGGATGGCTCGGTTCTTTCCCAATCTGGTTTGCTCATCCACCGAATTTGGCCGGCTTCATCTTCATAAAATTGGTATTCGATGCCGACTGTATGGCCATGAATTACTTGGGCTTCTTTCAGCCGCATCATACCGTCTGTGCCTTTGGGCGCGTATTTGTCAATGGCCGGCACCTTGATTTGCTTGATGCGCTGTAGGATATCTTTAGCGATTCGGTGCCGGTAGGTTTCGTTTGAGAACGTGCATTTGCGTTCGATCTTGACGTCGGTAACGTGATGCCTGAAGTACCAGCTTCTATCATAATCGCTGTGGCAGGCTACCATCTCCCCTTCACAGTCGATGCAGTAGTACCCCTTACGGCCCCGTTCTACCTCAGAAATATGAAACTCTTCCCCCTTTATGTTTTTGGCATATTGCGTTTCCTCACGCTGCTTGTTTTCCATCTTAAGTTTGTCTAAAGCAAATTTTGTTTGGTCAAGACCTCAACCGACGGGTTGATCGACAGCCGGATCAAGACTATTCGTTTTCATTGGTCCACCAAGACTGTAAACTATGTAAGTCCCGGCTGTCACTTTGTTGTAAACCTTGAACAGTTCAATGGGCCGGGCCGCGTAGGCTTCGAGCTTGCTTTCAAGATTGATAGGGCCCTGCAGCAGACTCGTCACCTTTAATCAATTCGTTATCAGTTCGCTCATGGAAACGATTTATGTGGGCCTGGACATGGCCAAAGATACGTTTGACGCTTACTGGCCTGATCAGGCCCATGCTGCCCTGACCAACGACGAAACAGGCTGGCAAAAACTACAGACCCTGTTGCCGCCCCAGGCCCATTGTATCCTGGAGTATACCGGTGTTTACTCGTTAGGACTGGCCAGTTTCCTCCATCAGCAGGGCATCCCTGTTTCGGTCATCAACCCCCTGAGCCTAAACCACTACGGGGCCATGCAATTACGCCGGGCTAAAACCGATGCCGCCGATGCTCGGTTGCTGTCGGCGTACGGTCAGCAGATGAGACCACCTCTTTGGCAACCACAACCAACTCATAGTCAACAGATTCGCCAACTCTTCGCCCTGCTCAATCAGTTCAACAAGCAGTACCGTTCACTGGATAATTTTGCCCAGCAACAACAGCGGCAAGTGGTCAAAACTGACTTAGTCGATGCAGGGCTGACAACGATGCTGACCCAGTTACAAACCCAAATCGACAAGTTGGAGACCGAATTGCGTCGGCTGGTTGAACAACATCATGGCGATCTGTTTGAACGCCTACAAACTATTCCCGGTATCGGCCCCAAGACAGCGATGCTGCTCATCGGCTTGACTCAGGGCTTTGCGGGCTTCGCCACAGCCAAACAGCTTATTGCCTATGTGGGGCTGGCTCCGCGGATTCACCAGTCGGGCAAGTCGATCAACCGCCCGGCCCGCATCTGCAAGATGGGCACCGCCCGTGTTCGCAAAGCCATTTATATGGCTACCTGGTCAGCCATGCGCTTCAATGCGCCCGCCAAAGCCTTGTATGAGCGGCTGTTGCAGAAGGGTAAAGCCAAGCGTCAGGCATTGATGGCGGTCGCTAACAAGTTGCTCAAACAGGCCTTCGCCATTGCTAAATCAGGGAGGAGCTTTGAGAAAGATTACAATCGGACCGCCGAGCGGCCGACAAAATTTTCTTTGCCAAATGCTTGACTCGTTAACACAGTTCATAGTTAAAGCGCGGGTTTAATCCGCTACTACAACGTACAGGTAGTTCATGCCGTTGATCTGTGCCAGGCGACCGGTACTGTTTTCGTGCTTGTTATCGAGCCGCTGGGCAAATGCCTTGATGAAGTAGGACTCGTAGTGGCAAATGAACGCATCGCTGCTCGTCTTATACACCAGATACATCGTCTGATACTCCCGGTAGTCAGTTGCCTGGAACCGTTTGGCAGGTTGTACGGTCTTGCCAATCTTGGCGTACCGGTGTTTCTCTAAGATAGTCTCGACTGAGTGCCGAATCTTTAGGGTCGTTGAACGCCCCTGACGGCCGGTTGTCAGGTATTCTTCTGACACGGAACGGGCTTTATCTTCGGCTTGGCCTAAAATAAGACTGAACAGCCCGTTTAGAAATGATTTTGCCATGATCGGAATTAGTTACGGTGTTAGCACCAATTAATCGGTCTGCTCAAAAGAAAAAACAAGATTCTGAATGGATACGTTGATTTTCTCGCAGTCTTCAATCCCTTCTTTATCGAAGAAGTGAATGGCAAAATGGGTGGTTTCGTCGTCAGGTTTGTACATCATCACCTGACGGTAGTAAACCATGTTGTAGATGAGATTTGCGCAGAAAAGGGTCATTTTAAAGTCACGCTCCGAATCAAACAGTTTCGTTTCAATTCGCACACTGCCCGGCTTCTTAGCTTTTACGTAGTACGACATTGACTGACTAATGTCCCACTCGATGCGGACTTCCATTGTCTCCGGGTCTGCCAGCATCAGCTTCTGCGAAGCCGGTATTAACCGAAGACCATGTTTATAAGCGTTGTATTCCTCGCGGTCAATGAAGTCCGACGCGATCATGCGAATCCCGTATTTTGCCGCGTCAAGGCTTTCCCGGATGTGCTTAAAAAGATCCTCTGGTAACTTACCGGTTGGGGAGATACAGGGATAGAATAAATAGTGGGCTGCGCTGATTGTGTGCCCTTGGAAGGTGATTTGCTCGTCCAGAAAATTCAAAGCAGCGTCGTTTTCGGCTATATCCCGAATCATTTTATAGTTGTCCTGCCATTTTGCATTCGTGAGTCTGACCATTACCGATTGGTCGTCCTGGAGGTGGCCGTTTATAGGCTTTAGAGCGAAGAACAATTCAAAAAAGGTTTCTATTGCGTGGAAGTAGGTCTGCCGAAGATCGCTACGGAGCGTAAGCTGTAACTCCGCCCGGTTTTCATGAAGATGATCGGTGGTCAATATGGCATCTTCATACCGGCTCAGGTTGTCGAGCAACTCTTTCAAATAAATTGCCTTATACCTATGGTAGTTTTTGAGATAAGTTTTGAAAAACAGTTTTGGATCAACAATCATAGTGCTTTATTGATTACGGATTAATTGATTTATACAAGGCTTTTAACTGTTTTAGACTTTTTCTTCCCGCCTACTCCTGCCGCAGCTACGAGCGGAGCCGTATACTGATCGTATAACTCGAACAGATACTCGATCCGGCGGGTCTCGTTAGTGAAAGCTTGCTTGCGGTAGCATTGGTCGACGGCCCGGTCGAGGTCCTGGTGTGCTTTGACCAGCGCGGGCGGCATGGTCAGCGGATCGTAGAGATCGGCCAGGCTACTGCCAACAAATGAGGCCCGCACGTCGAGTACCTTCTGCGCGGCTGCTTCTACGTCTTTAACCTGCTTGTCGGTCGGCGACTGTGGCCACGGGAAGTTGTTGTAAACGATGTCTTTTGAGTATCGGTAGTCGCTTTTTAACCGGCCACACACGTAACGTACCCACGTCATGTGCATCTCTGAAGTCAGCACGCCGAAATGAAATAAACTGGCATTCGGTACAATCTTGACCAGATTGCTGGAAAGCGTTTCGGGGCTTTCGTAGCCAATCGGAATATAGCGCCTACGTTCTGAAGAAACTTCAGGAACAATTAGGTAGCTGCTCTTTGGCATGTTTTCTACTTGAAATCTTGTCGGTGTATTTGCAAGCTTCTTTGTAGATGCCCTACTACTTGCAGAACGCATTGAACGAACAGCTTGCACCCGTTTCATTGCTTCCGGCATTTGTCTGAGTTCGCCAGGCGGACAGTCGCCCAACCAAAGACACCATCGCTCATAACCGTTGATAAACTCATCAGAACCTAACCACCGGCGAAACCATTTTTTCGATTGTGGTTCCTGTATAATGAACAGTTCCTTTTTTTCGGTTGTGAAAAGATAGTTTCCACCATCAATTGGCTGATTACCAATACCTATTTCAGGTACAGCACAAAGCGGTTTTTGCCGACGGGAAATGATAACGTCGTTTCCCTCAACCAAATACGGATTGATATTTTTTACGGTTAGTACTGTTGGGTCGCCTTTGATATCGTCATAGTGGTACAGATGTTTGACAGTAGTGTCATAACCTGCAAAACCGATGATAACGCAGTACACAGCCGCATTACCTTTAGCCTCATTATTCCACTTGAATGTTTGATGGGCGAAATGAATTTTGATATTATACTTCCTCAACATTTCTCCCCACAATACTCCAACTTGTTCACCTTGAGTGATCGAGTTTGTTGAAACAAACGCAGTTTTTGATTCAATCTGATGAATGTATTGCGCTGCTTTCAGATACCAGCCTGATACGTAGTCAAGTATTCCGGACCCATCAACCCCTACAAAAATTTCTTTTAGCTCCTGTTTTTGCAAATCGGAAGTATAACGTGAACCAATGAAAGGCGGATTCCCCACGATGTAGCTGTAACGGATTGGCTCTTCCCCTTCTTTAGGTTTAGGCAGAAGTGATTGCCAGTCAGTGCGGAGGGCGTTGCCGTGCACGATGGTCGCCGACTTGCGGAGCGGTAGCCGGATGTAGTATTGCCCGAATTCTTCGGATATCCGCATATTCATCTGGTGGTCGATGAGCCACATGGCCACCTGGGCGATCTGCGCTGGGAATTCCTCGTATTCGATGCCGTAGAATCGGTCCACGTCCACGATCACAAGGTCGTTAACGCTCACGTACTGCTGTCCTTTCTGCAACGCCTTGATAACCTCGACTTCCAGCATCCGCAATTCGCGATACGTAATGATTAGGAAGTTGCCGCAGCCACAAGCCGGGTCCAGAAACCGCAGGCCCGACAATTTCTTGTGGAAAGCCGTCAGCTTCTTGCGGTCATTTTGTACACTTTGGAACTCCAGCCACAGTTCATCCAGAAACAGCGGCTTGATAACCTTGAGGATATTCTTCTCCGAGGTATAGTGCGCCCCCAGGTTGCGCCGTTCGACCGGGTTCATGACCGACTGGAACAGCGAACCGAAGATTGCCGGCGAGATACGTCCCCAATCCAACCCGCAGCAGTCGAGCAGAATTTGCCGCATCTCCCGGTCGAACGTAGGAATCGTCAGGTTCTCCGCGAATAGCTTACCGTTGACGTAAGGAAACTGCGCCAGGGCATCGTCTAAGTTCTTTGGTCGTTTGTCGGTGGGCGAGTTGAGCACCTGAAACATCATAGCCATCTGCTGCCCCAGATCGAAGCCGTCTTCGCGGGTGTTCTGCGCCAGGTAGTCCTGGAAGATGCCCTTTTCGAAGATACTGGTGTCATCGGCAAATAGGCAGAACAGTAACCGAACCAGATACACTTCGAGCGTGTGCCCCTCGTAACCAACCTCTTTAAGTTTGTCGTGCAGGCTACCCATCATCTGAGCCGCCTTGATGTTGACTGGGTCCTCTTCTTTGTATGTACGTTTCTGATAACCCAGCATGAAGCCGAACTCCTTGACGTGTTGGTGCAGCTCGGCCAGTGGTATTTCGTGGTAGGTACGTTCACTACCCACTGTCGATTTCTCTTCCAAGTCGTAGAGCCTGAAACGGGCGAAATCCGACACCAGAACGTAACGAGGCAGTTCATGATCTTTCAGCCCGATGAAGTAATCGACCGCTTGTTTGTATGCATCATCTAAGCTACGTCCCCGCGACTTGTGTTCGACTACCAATGTGCCTGGCCAGAATAGATCGACGAAGCCTTTGCTCCGACCCGGCCGCTCGACTGCTTTTTCAAATTGGGCCAACCGTCGGCGCGATACGCCGAATACGTTGAAGAAGTCGTCCCAAAACGATTTAGCTTCGGCATCTTCTGATGCTTCTGTTTTCCATTCGTTGGCGAAACGTAGGGCGCGGTCTTTAATTTCAGTCCAGCTAAGGGCCATTACCAAGCAGGGGGATGTTTAGTAAGTGAAAACCTAAAATAGTAAAATTACATTAATGCTCTTTCGTAGGCTCTGATTCCGCCGTAAATACACCGACCGATTTGTTATCAGGGATAAAAATAGCCAGACGAAACCTCGAGCTGTCGTTGGCGGAGTACTTTAACCACCTCGTCTAATGCTTCACAGAACTTAGTGTCCTTAAATAGCTCAAAGTGGTTCACTGGACCATTTATAATACGCGTAATCCTCCTCGCTTAGGTTCAGACGCATAAATTCGTCCATCCCAAAGTCATTTCGTTCTAACACGTACCGCCGGAATGGCCAACTCCGTTTAGCTTCTCCCAACCCTCTGGTTCGTTCGCCCTCGCGAATCCGCTCATTGGGTAAACCACTCAGATATTCTTCAAAATAGATTTGAAGCAATTCGTCTGCTGTTCGACTTTCCTGTTTGGCGGTCAATTGTCCTTCCAGCCATTCGGCCAAATCTTCCGGTACGTTGACGGTACTGTGCTCGGTTAGGCCAGCTACGTTGTTGAATTGATACTGATAGCAGTAGGCTGCGTTACCGATCCGATATTGCCGCGCCCAGAACTCACGCTCTTCCGGGGCAAAATGGGCTAATTGCTCGGCCTGTATCTGATTGTATTTTTCAATAGGATGGCGCATACTGAATTGATCTTGCTATTTCTAATTAAAAAAGAGGTATGCCAAAATCGTATCCGGCTTCATCTTCATGCTCAATAAGTTGACGAAGTAGAGGTTCAGGATTGGTCAGCGACAAGATGTAATCGCCCCAATTAGCTGAATTACCAAACCTCTTATCCTCGTCAGGCAACTCAGTCAATCTTATCTGCTCGGTAAGTTGTTCGTTGATGCCGTAGTTCTCAAAGAATTTAAGCAATTGATGCAGTTGCAATGCTTTGGCGGGAGGGCGACCTGTCAGCCGAAAGACAAGATTTCGTAGTGCCGTACCCACGTATTCTTCGTCCTGCCAATCACGAATGTCCCAAAAATGGAGCAGGTTAATTTGGCGATAATGAGGCAGGTTCAAGTAAAACGAGCCAAAGTGGCGCTGTTTGCTATACCAATGGTTACGAAAATGCTGACAAAGGTCTTTCATGGCCTGTTCATCCTCGCCCAATACAACAGGTGAGATAGCCCTTAAATGAGCAAAGCCGTCTTCCAGAGGCATTTGCTCTAACGCCCTGTAGCATTGGATAAATTGAAAGATGTCATCAAGTGGAATAGGTTTTACGGGAGATTTGTACATTTTTAGGTTGTAAATTTTAGTGTGATGTAAGCCAGTTAGTCGTCTCCGTCTACAGGCGGCATTCGTAATTTGGCCGAGTTATGATAAAGCATCCGTTCCGATTCAGAGGATGTGCTTTGACTCTTGTACAAGCGTTGCAGCGACCAGATTTGCCCGTATTCGATACGGATTCGCTCGTGAACAGCCGGTAGCTGATTACGTAAAATAACGTCGATCAGGATGGCATCTTCCTCAAAAGCTGGATGCCATAATGCATCATAGTCGAGGAACAGGGGAGCCTGGCACCATCGGGTTACGGTTCTATCGGTGGGTTGCACGATGTCGAAGTAGTTCGTGTGGAGCCAATAGTAGCAATCCGGCTCTTTGATATCTTCGATCATCCGTCGCAGTAGCCCTGGTAGTGCCGATTCATCTTGGCCCAGCGTTTCGGTCGTCATTGGTATAAAAAGGCATTGACAGCTATAATCCTAACTTCATGGCCGCATTGTGTTTGACCACTTCCTGCACCCGTGTGTAGCGGTCGATCATAGCGCGGGTCCGGTGTTTAGTCTGTTGCATAATCTGCGAATCGTCGGCCCCGTTGAGCTTGGCGATGGTGACGAAGGAGGCCCGGTGCGAGTGCGCCGAGTAGTCTTCGCCCAGATACTGTTTCGTGACGCGGGCCACCTGCTTATCCGAAAGTCGTTCATCTGTAATCTGCTCGCCTTTGCGGATGCGAATAAACAACGGACCCGTCGTACGACTTAGTAACGACAGATAATCCTGCAAGGCCCGTACCGGGCAGGTCTCCGGGTCTGGGCTGAAGAAGAGGGCTTTCTGTTCGGTGTGACCGTGTTGATTGGTCTTGCTCCCCCGGTAGCTCAACACCGCTCCCTGCCGGGTAAACTGAACACTCTCGATATCCAAAGCGACCAACTCCGACCGGCGAAAGGCACCGGCAAAACAGACCAGTAGCATCGCCCGGTCGCGCAGGCCCGTCGGTGTAGGAGGTATAGCCCGAACCGATTGTTTATAGGAATCTATTTCAAAAGCAGGAGCCTGCTGCGGCTCGGTGCCAATGCTCCGTTTGATGCCTTCCATCACCAACCGGACTGCTTCATCGTGTCCGGGGTCCGGGTGTTTACGTAGCCGGTGCCACTTGCGGATGGCCGCCAGCTTTCGGCTGATGGTTGCCCATTTCTGGTGCCCGGCCAGATCAGACAGGTAAGCGGCCAGCGGAGCAGGGCCAATAGGCAGAACGCCCATGCCGTTTTCCTGTAGCCAGCTTTCCAGCCCGGCAATGTCTGCCCGGTAGGCTTTACGGGTATTGGCGGCTCCTTCCAGGCCCTTCTGCAAGAAGGTCGCCGTCTTGGCGGCCAGTTCCTCCTGCGTTGGGCGTGAGTGGACAGAAGTCGAGTCGCTTTTAGTCGATATAAGGCTGGTGTTCATTCTGGAATCAACGTTACAGGTTAGGTAGCATATGCTGTTTGCCAGTGGTATCGGTTCGGAACGTACCCGCTCTGGCTGCGGCTACAGACGAGTCCACCTCAGCCTCGGTAAGTTCATCTAACTCGTTAACGAACAGCCGTGGCGACGGACCGTCTGGCTCGCCGTCATCCTCTAAATAGCCTGTATCTATCCGCAACCAGAAATTCCACTCCGGTACTTGCATATGCGTGATGGTTCCCACGCTGTTAAGGTGAGTGGGTCGGTTCTGGTGGTAGATTGGGCGGTATCGCTCGGCCATGCGGGGCAGTTCCTCAAGCAACGCGGCCTGCACGTCGGCGGGCATTCGCTCGAAGGTCAATCGGGCGGCTGGTGACCATACCAGATCGGGATCACTGTTCATAATGAATTGGCTTACAATCTTGCAAGTTTACTAATAAATCATTACGTCCGATAAGAAAAGTTTATCGGACATAAAAGTTACCCAATACCTTGTATGTAAGAATTCGTGTGGTTATCTTGAGGCATGTAAACGCTACGTTCATTTTTCTCTTTAACGGAGGGCTTTACACCGAGCAACATGAATAAAGAACAGTTCACCCTTGAATACAAAGCACCCAACCGCTTTCCCAGCACCTGCTTCATTACCGTTTACCGGGACATTCCGTTGGTGATCGCTTCCGAGACGGGCGTGGGCATGAGCGTGACCAACGCAGCAGAGTTGATTGCTACCGAAGTAGTCAATCGCTGCAAACTCGATCCAGTGCGCTTGCTATTTGTCGAGCATTATCCAGAAAGTCAGCGGCCAAAGCCCTACGGCGAGTCATTCGACCTCGTCACATTTACCTGGGATGGCACCACGGCCCGTAACCCAGACTGGCGTAACCTGCCCAACGATGAGTTTGAGCAGATTTTACAAGCCATTAACGTGTAGTCTTCGCAGGTAAGCGGGTTAGTTGCTCTTCCGCTTCTTTGATTTAGGGCCTGACGGGTCTTTAAACAGTATACCAGCTATGTAGCGCGTGGGCGTCGTGGCCACCGTAACCGCTCCGTGAGTCACCATACTATCCAAACGCAGAAACTCATTGAGGTACTGCTCGCTACTAAGAATAGTTTTCTTCTGACTATCGGTAAATTGATAATTGTAAAGGAACTCCTCCGCCTTCTTCTGCTTATCAGCAAAGGATAGTTCGCTGGCTTTCTGCAAATCTTTGTTGACGAGCGCGTAGTACGTCGCTTTGGGACTGGTCTTACCCTTTCGGCGAATAATAAAATTGATCCATTTCACAGCCCGCCCCTCTTTTTGCTCGGTAATGACAATGTCGAGGTACGTCTTTCGGTTGATCTCTGAAATGGCATTGGAGAGTACCATCTGCTTGAAGTTGGAGTAACGAACATACTTTTGTGCATTGAGCAGCTCCCGCAGTTCGGTTACCTCGACGCGCCACAAGCCGGTATCGATAAAGCGGGTCAGTCGAGGAAAAAGGAGTTGGGAGTATTCACTACTAAGCGATACAGCCGCGCTCAGTTCATATTGTGAATAGCCTTTGCTCAGGTCGATAAAATAGGGCAGAACCATCGAGTTGACAACGATGTCAAAATACCCCTTATGCGACTCGTAGTGAATATACGGAATGGGGACGATGAACGTGTACTTGCCCCGATCCTGGTCAAATATCTTAATCTTACGAGAGGTAACCCGATCCAGGATTTTGAGGATGACGTTCGTCTGGGCGTGGGAGTTTTCGCCTACAAAAACATCCGAATAATGAATCCGAAATTGTCGATCCTCAACTCGGTAAGATTTCACATCAAACGTCTGCTCTCCCTTCAGGGCTTTCAGAATGTTCCAGTAAAGCCGACGTTCATGCAGCGAAAATTCGGAACGCCCCAGCAACAGAGTTAGGGGTTCGCGGATAACAATTTCATCATTCATGGGCCTAAGTAGAACGAAGAAAGCGAGAAAAGCAATTTTTGAAGACAATTCCTTGCCTGTGATCAATTGACGGAATTAGCTTCATTACTTATTTTTATTGCCTTATCATGGTTAAGTCATTGATTATTAAGTGCTTTAGCGTTAAAAATATATTTAAAAAATTAAACATTTATGTCGTTTTTTTCTTGCTTAACACTTTCACACTGGCAGGTATTTGGTGCTTGATTATGCCATTACTCTATTTCATTGCCCTTCTACTCTAATTCATTGCCCTTCCGACTCTAATCCATTGCCGATCTAACTTAGATCTATTGCCTTTACCCCCCAATGTTGACTTTTATTTATTGCCCTTTTACTCTAATCTATTGCCGAACTACTCTAATACATTGCCAATGTACCACTTATCCACACTACTAATTACTGATCCAGAGGAGTTTAGCAAAAGTTTATCCACAGCTACTATTATCAATCTCAGAACAATTTTAAAAATACAACTTTTGATTTTGAGCGAGGGCATCGAAAGCGGTTTGCTAAAAAAATCAATAAATAGTGCGGAGCCATCAAGAGAATTTGGCGAAATGAACAAATTAAGTTTACTTTAAAAGTAAACTTATGCGCCCTGTACTCTTTTGCTAACGATGGCTGCTCAGAAGATCTCCCGCAAACGTAAAACCTACGAACCCACCGACTACGCCCGCCTACTCCGGGGGCTTATTCAATTGATGAAAGTCGTGAACAAGCTCCAACCTGATCGCAACACCTGGGACATTGAAGGTGAGTGGAACGGTACAGGTGTCATCTATTTTGTCGATAGCCGCGACCAATCCCTCTTTGCTGAGTATGAGCATTTCGACTGCCGTACCATCAAGCTCGTAAATTTTGGCAAACCCGCAACCCGGCTGACGTTCTTCAAGAAGCACAAATACATTTTGCTAAAGAACAGTGACCTCACAAGGGAGGATAAAGAGCAACGGATAACCAACTATATCAACGAACTCACCGTGAAACGGGCTATCAAGCTCGACAAAATTAACAAACTGACAGGAGCCGCCCTCTCTGATGAGCGGGGCATGATTGGGATGATGGAACAGGAGATAAAGACATGGCAGGATGTTCTGCGTAATCTTGAACACTACGATTTTGCTGTTTCTAACTACCGGCGTGATTACCAATACGTAACACTCAATTACAAATACCGCACGTCGGAGCAGGAGTACGCCAATGCCCAGGAGCATCTACTAAACCCACAGCGCGACGGACAGGGTGTTATTACACAGCAACGCTACAACCTGATTTTTGTGGATACTCGGGAAATTAGTCGTGAGCATCCGCACCAGCACAAGGAGATTGAAAATTTTCTCAACAACTTTAGCTTGATCACCCAGACAGGCAAGCAGCAGTTATACGCCCGACCTAAACCACCCGAATCCCTTGATGAGGAGCTTAACAGTGTTGTTTCTTCACAGAAAATAGACGTTACACAGCCTAAACAGGATTTTCCAAAGTCATTATTTGATTAGTCATCAGAGCCTGATTTATAAGTTGCTAATACTCAATAATATCGAAAAAAAGATAATTAATTAAATAATTTGAGCAATATACACGGTTTGTTGTACGTTACTCTATTATGTGGGTATTGATAATAGAGTAAAACCCGCCGTGCTTTATGACTCTTGTTTCCTTGTTTTTTAAAGTAGCGTTGCCGGTGAGCGTACTGGCAACCACAAGCCTTACAACCAGTATTACGCACACGCCCAAAAACGACTCGACGCAACAACGACTTGCTCCACCTGATTCCACGCTGAAGGTCCCTATTGCAGTAGTCAACAAAGACAGGCTGCCGACCGTGGTGGTCGAAAAGGAAGTGGACATCCCTAAGGGCTACGCGTATGTGCAGCACAGTTTATCGTTGGTAAGGAGGTTTTTCTTACAAATGTCCGGAAAACGGCGTTAGTAAACTACGCTTTTAGTTTTGAGGCATAATTTATACACTG
>NZ_JBYFCJ010000031.1:0-86068 GCF_057652235.1 Arsenicibacter sp. R0_47
ATCGATCAGTTTGCGGATGATTTTAACTCACTAATCGAATTTATGACCATGCATAGGGTTTTATGAGAAAGCCCTGGTTCGATATTTACGTAAGAAATCGCCTAATCTCAACGACACGACTAAAGAATTTGTTTTACCAAATATCAAATCAGCAACTTTACTAATCCAACCCCGTTCAATATAATCTTCACTTTTTCTAAGTTCGAGAATTTTAATTTTCCGTTCTTCCGGCAAGGCGTCAAATCCGAAATCCTGAATACCAACCGCCGCTTCTATCAGGCGGGTATATTTATCATCTTTCAGGCATAATTCCCTATAAAAAGTATCCAGGTAATACTGACGGGTCGGGTAATTTTTCTTGATAAGCTTAAAGGCTTTTTTTACAATCCGGTAAGCCGTATCGCCTTTCGCACTTACTTCTGCTAGTTTGACCGGCTCGCTTTTCAAAAAAATCTGAAGCGGCTGTTTTTTTTGTAAGGCATCTTTAACTATGATTTCACCGGAAGCAAACCCAAGAAAGCTAACCGCTATGGTATCGTTTAGATGCTGTTCAGTTATATGCAATTCAAAAGCACCGGCTTCGTTTGTATAGGTGCCAATTCCCTGATTCTTAATATAAATATTCGCAAATGGTAACGCACTTGAATCAGTGCTATTCTTTATTTCACCTTTTAAGAGCAGCATTTGTGCGTTGCTTACAGTCACACCTAACAGAGCAATCAGGATTGTACTAAAAATTAGTATATTTACTTTCATTGACGAGATAAGAAGAAAAAAGCCGTTAGATACAAAGACCTAACGGCTTAAGACAGTTATTACATTTCCCAAAGAGAATAACCGTAATTACCACAATTATTTGCAAAGTTTTGCATAAACCAGGCAAAATCACCTTAGTAATCAAAATCACCGGTTACCATCCCTTGAAACCAGCTTTTTTGCTGATTACAATACTCATCACGGCTAACACCACCCTGGATGTTTTCTGCCGCAGCTGCATTAAGTTTTTTCATAATTGTACTGTTAAAAATTATTTACATGACAAATATGATTTCTACCACTGCACTCTCAATGCAGTGGCCAGCTTTTGGCAAAATAATTTTGCTGTACTTCGGCAGACCGCAGCCCATACCCACCGGTCAGTTTTTCGCGCTCGCTTTCCGGCAGTTTTTTCCGCCGGAAGGCAAACACAAGTTCACCGTCTTCTTCGTAATAATAAGTTTTCCGGTAGGGGCAGTAGCGTAGCGGCACACCCACTTCATTGACCAGCTCGTCGCGGAGTTTGTACCAGGTGCGTTGGCTGATGCCTAACTTACCGGCTAACTGGACAGGCGTACCCGTTTTTTGGGTACGGATGAGGTGGTTCAGGTAATCGAACCGGTTCAGCAGTTTCTGTAGCATTATCTGGTGTTTCTTTTCTGTCGTGATGGTGTTGTACGGACGCAAACAAAAATAAATTGTCACTCATATGCAACTACTTTTGTTTAATTGGCAGAAACACCTTCCCAATCACAAATGCCTCACTGCTACAGGCAACGTGCGCAGAACCGGGAAAGAACTTGTACAGTCGGTAAAGAGCTTGTTCAGGAGACTTGCACCGCTCAAGGGTTAACGCCCTCAACAACAATCTGCCGGATCCAGATCAGGGATTCATTGATAACGGTTTCGTCAAACGCCGTTACATAGGAACGGGTAAAGTCCTTTCTGACAAAACCGACGTGCTCACTCTTCCGGTGGTTATGAAACAGTAATGCCGGATATCCGTTTATCGGGAAAAACTGCACTCCTTCGCCGTGGTTAAAATACGAGACCGTCGGGCAGAGCGCCGAGCATAAATGGGCCGGCAACGAATCAATCGTAATGGCGACAGCAGCTTTTGAGGCTAAAGCAGCCAGTTCATACAGCGTTAGCTTATTTACCGTATCCTGAATGTCTGCCGCATAGTCCGGCATCGACGTCTGCATCTTGGCTGCCAGCTCCTTCGTTGATGTCAGTTGTCCGCAGATCATGAGCATACAATCTGTTTCTGCCAGTATCCCTTGCCCCAGCTTCAGCCAGAACGCATCCGGCAGGAAATGGCTTGGCGAACCGCTCTCGGGGCAAATCAGCGCAATCCGTTTTTGCGGTTGGTTCCCAATTTTTCCGGCAAGAGACTCTCCCGCCGTATCAGGGAAATAGAAGTAAGGCTTGATCTCAGAGAGGCTGACATTTACCAACGCTGGTTTCAGCAAGGCCGTAATTACATCCAGGTGATGAAAGTCCGTATCCGGCAAAAAATATTCATGATCCAGCCAGCCACCCAGGCCGCGTGAGCCAAACCCTATCGTTTTCTCTACATTGATAAACGGCAACAGAAAATGCATGGGAGCACTCGAAAAACGTATATCAATTGAGACCGTATACGTTTCCTTTTGTAGCTCGCGGATAGCACTGCGGCTAGTACGGATATGCTCACGCCACTTGGCCAGTGTACTTTTCCGGCTCCGGTTGGTTAGGGCATGGTTCAGGTGGATAATTTTCCGGATGTACGGATTATTGCTCAGAATCGGGTCGCACCAGCTACCTGCCACTACATCGATTACACACCCTGGCAGCTGTTTTTTAATAAACGGGAATAAGTATGAGAGAGTCAGCGCATCGCCCAAATGCCCGGATGTCAGTAACAAAACAGCAGGAGTGGTTTTATCCGTATTGGGTCGAAAGCGTTTTTTGTAAATGTATTTTCCGTAAATATCTGCGAAAAAGTCGACTACCTGGAGTGGATAACTTACGCTTCGGGGGGCACAGTATTTTCGATGGTTACCCATTGTGTTTTGCTGGTCTGTGCGTACGGTTATCAACCGGACTTACCAGACGTTTATCACGTGTTGTCTATAAAAAATCAGGATCAACCTCTGGGTTGATCCTGTTGATAGCATTATCTTACCATGGTAACGGTTGCCGCATCTACCTCCGGCTTTGCTAATGACTCGTCGATCAAGGTGCCCGCCAACGCTACCGCAAGGGCGATAACCAGTGCCGGCCAGAAACCCGCAATGGTAAAGCTGGCCATCAGCTTATCAACCAGTTTCAGCATCAGCGCCGTTACGACAAGCCGTACAACAAACGGCATCAGAAAGAACGTAACCAGGTGCAGCGGATAATAAATCAGCCAGCCCAGAAAAAAATTCAGAACCGCTAGCAGTAAAGCCACCAGTAAGGCGCTGGTAAAATTTTTAACCTCGACCTGAGGCATTACGTAGGCAAGGCCGAAAATTACGGCTGCATCGATGAGTAGATGTAAGATGAAATTCATATGAACAGGAGCTTACGTTTGTCAAAGCTAACAACTTACTGACCGAACGGCAATAAAAGCCGGTTAACAAATGGGGAACTTTCGTTAACGGTCTATTTACGCGCCAGTTTGCTCTGACGATACCCGTATGAGAAATAAATGACCAGCCCGATTATCAGCCAGACGACAAAAATCAGCCAGTTGCTGACGCCCAGTTCGGTCATCAGGTACAGGTTTGTCAGAATACCGAGAATGGGCAGCAGCGAGAAATTATGCATAAAACTCAGCACGGCCAATACTGACCATGTGATCCAGAAAAACGCCATTAACGGTTTTTCGGCAATCATTCCGGTAAAGTTACCGGAGTTGATGGCAAAAGCCAGCGCAATCAATAAACCGAATCCGACAATAAACTTACCATTAATGTAGGGTACCCGGAATTTCGACTCCTGTGAAATGCCTTTGGCATCGAGGTACAAAATACCGCCACACACCAGAATAAAAGCAAAGAACGTTCCGACACTCGTCAGGTCGATAAAGAACTGCATGTCGAGGAACAGCGACGGGATGGCCACAATAGCACCGGTCATGATCGTTGCAAAAGAGGGTGTTTTGTATTTCGGGTGAATCTTTGAGAATTTCGGCCACAGCAACCCGTCACGGCTCATAGTCATCCAGATACGTGGCTGGCCCAGCTGATACACCAGCAGCGCACTCGTAATCGCAACCACAGCACTCACTGAAATGACACCGGCAATAAAGTTTAGTCCTACCTTCTGGAAAACATACGCCAGCGGATCATCTACGCCCAGCTCCTTGTAATTTACCATACCGGTCAGCACCAGCGTAATCAATACATACAGGACTGTACAGATAACAAGGCAATAGATCATTGCCCGCGGCAAATCACGCTGCGGATTCCGGCACTCTTCGGCCGTGGTCGAAATCGAGTCAAAACCAATGAACGCAAAGAAAACGGAAGCAACCCCGCTCAATACACCCTTTACCCCGTTTGGCGCGAAGGGTGACCAGTTGTCGGGCTTTATGTAAAAGGCACCAGCCAAAATGACCAGGCCGATTACCGCCAGTTTCAACACGACCAGAATATTGCTCGCCGTCCGCGATTCCTTGATACCCGTATAGACCAGTGCGGTGATCAATACGGTAATAATACCGGCCGGTAAGTCCATGATCAGTTTAAAGCTACCCAAATCCGGAGCGGCTGCATAGGCCTGTGCCAGTGCTTTTACCCCTTCATCAACGGACTCACCCGAGGTAACGGCTTTGTAGGCTGCCGCCGCAGAACCATAGTCTGTGGCCAGATACCCTGGAAAGTTTATCCCGAAGCCTTTGAGCATGGACGTAAAATACTCGGACCACGAAATCGCCACCACCATGTTACTAACGGCATATTCAAGAATCAGCGCCCAGCCAATGATCCAGGCAAAAATCTCCCCGAACGACACATAGGCATAGGTATAGGCACTACCACTCACCGGCACTGTCGAAGCAAACTGCGCATAGCTGAGGGCCGTAAATACACAGGCGATAGCCGTGAAAACAAACAGTAATGATACTGCCGGACCACCGTCGGCACTCGCGCGGCCGATGGTACTGAAAATACCTGCCCCGATAATAGCCGCAATCCCGAATGAGGTAAGATCGCGGACACCCAGTACTTTTGCCAGGCTTTTGTCTTCGTAACCACCGTTCTCTGCTGGATGGCCTTCTGTTAAATTTCCGTCTCCGGCATCGCCGAGAGCCTGCCTGACTGACTTTTTACGAAAAAGGGAGGTACTCATGAATTCAGTTTGTATGTGTCGTGAAAGTGAGAAACGTTCCGGACTATAATAATTAATGTGAATAGAAAAACGTTGATGTAGAGGCAGCGGAAACCCGTTTTCAGATCATGGGTTTTCCGTCGTACCTTTACCAAAAATGCCTTTAAACGCTAAAAATAGAAATAGTTTCCGGTTTTTTGTACGTTCGTAAGGTAGTGTTTCGCTGATATTTTGTAAAAGGTCCCGGTCACTTTCCGGTTATCTGCCGTATTTCTGATCTTAAACCGAACTTATTACTATGTCCATTGAGGTCACACAACTGACCAAACAATATGAAACGGGGCAGCGCGCCGTTGATCAGATTTCCTTTTCGCTGAAAGCCGGCGAAATCGTCGGGTTTCTGGGCCCTAACGGTGCCGGCAAGTCTACGACCATGAAAATTCTGACGGGCTATCTGCCCGCAACGGAAGGTACCGTGATGGTCGAAGGATTTGATGTCAGTAAATCGCCGATGGAGGTCCGGCAGCACATTGGCTACCTGCCCGAACACAATCCATTGTACCTTGATCTGTACGTCAAAGAATTTCTGCGTTTTTCGGGCCGCCTGCACGGCTTAAACGGCGGTAAGCTAACGCAGCGGGTTTCCGACCTGATCGGACTGGTGGGCTTAGCCCGCGAGCAGGGTAAGAAAATCGGTCAACTCTCGAAAGGCTACCGGCAGCGGGTCGGTCTGGCGCAGGCACTCCTGCACGATCCGGCAGTGCTGATTCTCGATGAGCCCACGACCGGCCTTGACCCCAACCAGCTGGCCGACATCCGGAACGTGATTAAGCAGGCAGGCCGCAATAAAACGGTTTTGTTCTCGACGCATATCATGCAGGAGGTTGAAGCGCTCTGTGACCGGGTCATTATCATCAACCGCGGAAAAATCGTGGCCGACGGTGCACTGAGCCAGTTACGGTCATCAGCGGCAGACAAAGCGGTTGTCGTTGCGGAATTTGAGCAGGATCTGGCCGATCCACAGGTACTTGCCTCGCTGACCGGCATCGAACAGGTAGAAGCGCTGGGCAACGGCCACTACCGCATCACGGCGATTGCCGGCACCGATCTGCGGGCATCGGTCTTCCGCCTGGCTGCCGACCGTGGCCTGACGCTCGTCGGCCTGCGGCAGGAAGCCAGCTCGCTCGAAGGCATTTTCCGGGATCTCACGCAGGGATAACCTTTTGTTACTGGTTGTTCTGTGTTGCTGATTGTTACTGCGTGGCTATAAAATAAACGTGGTGGCACGACCGCCAGGCGTCCCTGTTTAACGGGGCTGGCCATCCAGTCGTGCCACCACTAGATACGAACAATTAGTACTCCGTTTTACCCGGTAACTGAATCAGTTTTTCGTTGTCGCCATCAACGGGTACTGATCGAAGATCGACCGCACAATACCCTTGAAGTAATTATTCTTGAAGTTCGGATTCCGCATCATTTTAGACGCGTATCCTTTCCAGATTACCTGATACGTTTCGGCATCAATGAGCGAAATCATCAGCGTGCCCTCGTCCAGATTGTAGTCAATCCGCTTGTATGTTGCTTCATCATCTTCGCGCACAACCCAATCTTTAATGACCGGCTGCTGATAGCCTCTGAAGCGCAGATCGCTGCGGAAAATGTTATAGGAGATCAGCAGATTCGGGCTGCGGTTACTGATTTTATACCCCCGTGCTTCCATCTGGTGCCGGATTGCATCCTGTATGTCGGAACAAAGCAGGGTTGAATCAATGTATTCGCACTCCAGAAAGTTGAAGGATTTGTAATCTTTAAAGTGACCCTCATAGCTGTAATCGTGCTCTACAAACAGCTTACCAGGCATACAACCAGCCAGACTCAACACAGCCAGTACAAACAGAACACCGAAGACTTTTCTCATGAGTTACCGATACGTTTAGATAGAAATTATCAAGATATTACAACTGCTGTTTTATTGGTTGAAAACTGTAATATAAGCTTTTTTGTTCGATAAAAACAAGGTTTCGGGTCCAGATTATTTGGCGTTAACCCCGGTAATAATCAAGCGCCTGCTGCATGTCACTTTTTGTTACGATTATGTCATATGCGCAACTTCCATATCCGTTCAGCAGCGCCATCCGTACCTGTTTTCCCTTATTCTTTTTATCCTGTAACGTTAATGCCAGAATTGGTTCAATATCGGCATCCGTAATCGCTACCCGACCATATACGGAAAACACATATTCTTCGATTTGCGCCAGCAGCCTTTCTTCTATCATTTGCCGCGTAAACGCGATGTAGGCTTCGGCAATCATGCCGACAGCGATGGCCTCTCCATGTAGTAGCCGGCCAGTACCTTTGCCTGGCTTCGGGGCGGCCTCCAACGATCTATTCAAAAAGTAGGTCTCTACCGCATGGCCCAGCGTATGGCCGAAATTGAGGATTTTCCGAAGGCCCTTCTCGGTTGGATCCTGTTCAACCACCCGCTGTTTTACCGCAACGGAATGAGCCACCAGACCCTGCCAGTCCTGATCGGCCAGATCTTTCCGGCGGATTTCGTCCCATTTCGCGCCATCAGCAATCAGGCAATGCTTGATGATCTCGGCAAATCCCGAGCGCAGTTCACTGGCCGGAAGCGTGTTCAGAAATGTTGTATCGATCAGCACCGTTTCGGGTAACTGAAATACCCCGATATGATTTTTATAGCCCTGAAAATCGATACCCAGTTTCCCGCCGACACTCGCATCTACCTGCGACAGTAAGGTTGTCGGAATCTGCGCAAACGTTATTCCGCGTTTATAGGTAGCCGCACAAAAGCCCCCCATATCACCGATTACGCCTCCTCCCAGATTAAGCACCAGTGCATGACGGTCGAAATTGGCTTTCGTCAGGGCCGACCAGATTGTCTCACACGTCTGCAGGTGTTTCTGTTCCTCCCCTGCCTGAATCCGGATCAGTGTATGCTTGTTTAAGAGGGATTTAATCGCGGGATAACAGTGACGGTACGTATGATTATCGACAATGGTTGCGATAGATGAGAAATTATTTTTTTCAAGAAAGGCCGCTAAACTATCGGCAATCGGAGCAATTACTACGGATGACATACGAATTAAAGGTTCGGCCCCTGATAATCAGCCGGCCACTTTTACTTTTCTGCAAAGAAACAGAGTTTTTATCTAAGTCTTTTGTAACCAGACAAATCCCTTTATTTATTAAACGCCACCAAATTTATTCTTTGTCATTTATTTGTTCAGGCGAATTAATCTTTGAAAATTGTAAGTTCATTAACAATTTTTTAATCTATATACTCTTATAATCTACTTTTTAAACTACTCCCATGCAGAAACTTCTACACAAGTGGTTATTTGCGCTGCTCACTGTTGCGCTGACCACTCTTCAGGTGATGGCACAGGAGCGTACCGTAAGCGGGCGGGTCACGTCGGCAGAGGATAATACGCCTATTCCGGGTGCCAACGTTGTTGTTAAAGGCACCACACGCGGTACGACTACCGACGCCAATGGTCGTTTCACCATTTCGGCCAATGCGGGCCAGACACTACGCATCAGCTTCATCGGCACTGTACCACAAGAAATCCAGCTCGGCAACGCAACGACCCTGAACGTGTCGCTCAAAGCCGAAGCCTCCAGCCTGAATGAAGTTGTTGTTACAGCACTTGGTATCAAGCGCGAAAAGCGGCAGCTGGGTTATGCCGTAACCGAAGTAAATGGAGCAGATCTGGCTAACTCGCAGCGGGATAACTTCATTAACGCCCTGCAGGGCCGTGTAGCCGGTTTGCAGGTAGGTACGTCCAGCGGTATGCCGGGTGCCTCTTCGGGTGTGATCATCCGCGGGGTTAACTCCATCAGCGGCAACAACCAGCCACTGTACGTAATCGACGGGATGCCGATTGATAACCGTACGGCGCAGAACAACCAGTTCGTTGCCGGTGGTATCTCAGGTCAGTCGTTCGAAAACCGGAACATTGACTTCTCAAACCGCGCACAGGACATTAACCCCAACGACATTGAGACTATTACCGTGCTGAAAGGCCCTGAAGCGGCCGCTCTTTACGGCGTTGAAGCTGCCAACGGTGCCATCGTCATCACGACGAAAAAAGGCAAAGCCGGTCAGGGCCGCGTTACGTACTCAGCGACCTTTACCAGCCAGCAGGTTGGTCCGCTGCCGGAGACACAACGTGTGTATAGCCAGGGGGTAAACGGAGCGGCAAACAATACCAGTTTTACCGCATTTGGTCCGAAGTATGCAGAAACGACTCCGTTTTTCAACAATGCCGATGGTTTTCTGCGCGACGGTACCGGTCAGCGCCACAATATCTCATTCGATGGTGGTTCTGAGCGTGTCACGTATCGTTTATCGGCCGGTTATTTTAATAGCAAAGGGGTAATTCCGACAACGGAATACAAACGCCTTAACGTAAGCTTGGGCGGTACGGCTAAGATCAGTAATAAATTCTCGGTTGAATCGACGTTGCAGTACATCAACACCGATAACCAGAAGGTGTCGAAAGGGACAAACTCATTCCTGCTTGGCTTATTGTCATGGCCTGCCAGCGACGATATGGCAAATTACATGAATGCAGATGGCTCTCGCCGTAAAGTAACGACCAGCTCGTCTGAAATTGAAAACCCGTATTTTGACGTTAACAAAAACAAACTCCGGGATAAGGGCAACCGGGCCATCACGAATGTCGGTGTAAATTTTACACCTACTGATTGGCTCACACTGACCGGCCGCGTAGGCCTTGATGTCTATTCAACGCAGTATTTGTTTATGTACCATCCTGAATCTAACCGGGCAGGTGGCGTTATCGGTGGGTCACTGGATCAGGCAACAGACAATAACCGTACGTTGACAGCCCAGTATTTCGGAACAGCCAAGAAAAACTTTGGTAAACTGAGCACATCACTACGGGTTGGCCAGGCGATCTATGACTATAATTATAACTCGCTGGCATCACGTGGCGAGAAATTCCTAGACCCGAACTTTATCTCGATCAACAACACCGATCCACTGACGCAGAAATCGAAGAACTTTATCCGTCAACGCCGCCTGATCGGTGTATTCGGTGATATGACAATTGGGTATAACGACGTGGCCTTCCTGACCGTGACCGGCCGTAATGACTGGTCAAGTACGTTCCCGAAAGCAAGCCGCTCATTCTTCTATCCATCCGCTTCGTTCAGCCTTGTCTATACGGAACTGTTACCGGCCGGTAAATTCAAGGATGTGCTGAGCTACGGTAAATTCCGGATTTCAGCCGCTCAGGTAGGTAAAGAAGCGCCGGAATACTCGACCTCACAAGCTTACGAGAGCCAGACAACAACCGGTGGTGGCTTCAGCTACGGCTTTACAGCACCAAACCCGTATCTGGTTCCGGAAAAAGTAACATCGTTTGAGGTGGGTACCGAAATGAAGTTCTTCAACAACCGTCTGGGTTTTGACCTTGCCTATTACAAAACGACGAGTGTTAACCAAATCATCCGTGACCTGCGGATCAGCTACGCAACGGGCTTTATCCTGAAAACGATCAACGGTGGCCGTCTATGGAATAATGGGGTTGAATTCTCCATCAATGGGGAGCCTATCCGTTCGAAAGACCTGTCGTGGAATATTTCGGCAAACTTTACAAAAACAAACAGCAAACTGGCCGAGTTGCCGGCTGGTCAGTCAGAGTTTTATAATTCAGATACCTGGATCTATGGTAACGTCCGGAATGGTATGCGCCTTGGCGGTCCGCTGACGACGTTAACAGGTAATACCTACATGCGCAATGCGAACGGCGATATCCTGATCAGCCCGCTGACCGGTTTACCGGTAACAGAAACGGTCTGGAACGTAGTCGGCAACCGGAATCCTGATTTCGTGATTGGTTTAGTTAACAGCTTCTCGTACAAAAACTTCGGTCTGAGCTTTGTATTGGACATTCGTAAAGGTGGTGATGTCTACAATGCGACAGAGTCATACCTGTTCCGTAACGGTTTGAGTATGAAAACGCTCGACCGCGAGAAACCAATCGTCTACAAAGGCGTACTGAAAGACGGTCTGGAAAACTCGGCTACACCAACGCCTAACAATATCCAGATTATTCCTTATTACAACACAGCATACTATGGCTCCTTATCGGATGAAAACTTTATCGAGCGTAACGTTAGCTGGGTTCGTCTGAAAGAGATTACACTGCGGTATAACCTGCCGAATACACTGCTGGCGCGGACAAAAGTATTCAAATCAGCCAACCTGTTCGTAACTGGTAATGACTTGTTTATTCTCACCAACTATACGGGTGGAGATCCGGGCGTAAACGGTGCCAACACCGCAACCGGTGGATCAGGCGGTCAGGGTATTGACTTTGGTAACCTGCCACTGCCACGCGTTTTCAACGTAGGGATCAACATCGGTCTTTAAACATTTTTGATCAATGAACTTCAAGAAACTTTCCGCCCTGTTGATTGCCGGTCTTTCGCTGACCCTCAGCAGCTGCGATAAATTTTTAGACATAAACAAAAACCCTAACAACCCGGATGTGGTCGAAGCCGCCTTGTTGCTGGCACCCATTCAGAACCAATACGTGTTAGGTATTCAGTTTGACGCCCGCTATATCGGCTCTTATGTACAGAACTGGCACCACAACGCAGCCGGTACAACCTGGGACGTGCATGGTTATGTACAAAACAGCGATGCCGGGGGCGAAATCTGGCGGAACGTCTACTGGCGTGGCGGGCGTAATATCCTGAATATGATGGATGATGCCACGGCCAAACAACGTTGGGATTATCTGGGCGTCGGACAGGTATTTCAGGCCTGGGGCTGGCAGATGCTGACTGATATCCACGGTGAGATCATCATTAAGGAAGCCTACGATCAGGACCCGAATAAAAATACGTTCAACTACGACACGCAGGAATTTGCTTATTCGGAAGTTGTCCGTCTGTTGCAGGAAGGCATCAAAAACCTAAACCGTTCGGACGGAGCTGTGTCAGCCGCTTCACTGGGCCGTGGTGATATCATCTACAAAGGTGACCGGATTAAATGGAAGAAGTTTGCGTATGGTTTGCTGGCTATCAATGCCCACCACCTGTCAAATAAAAAGTCAATCTATAAACCGGATCAGGTTATCTCTTATGTAGACAGTGCGCTGAGCAGCAACGCCGACGATGCACTGTTTACCTTTAACGGTCTGAGCACAGCCGATGGTAGTTTCTTCGGCCCGCTGCGTCAAAACTTACAGGTGTATGGCCAATCAGCCTTTATGTTACGGTTACTGGATGGAACGGTATTCAACGGCGTAAAAGACCCGCGTCAACCAATTCTGTTGTCAGCCAGCGGCGACGGTACTTACCGTGGCATTAATGCCGGTGCCGGTCAATCAACCGCTGCCAGTGTACCGGTAGCCACGCGTGTCCCTAACCTGTGGGGTGGCCAGATTGCCCTTGCCCCTCCTGTCGGAACAACCGGTAAATTCTTCTTTACAGACAAAGGTCCGTTCCCGCTGATGACCTATGCGCAGCTGCAGTTTATAAAGGCTGAGGCTGCCTATCTTAAGGGCGATATGGCAACCGCGCTGGCCGCTTACCGTAAAGGGATTGAGGCGCACCTGACATCGTCGTATGTCAACGTATCGGCTGCTGACCGTACAGCCTATCTGAGCAACCCGGCCATTGTGCCAACGGCTGCGGCTGATCTGAAACTAAACCAGATCATGCTGCAGAAGTACATCGCACAGTGGGGCTGGGGCTTCCTGGAGCAGTGGGCCGACCTTCGCCGCTACAACTACAGCCCGGATGTATTTACGTCACTGCAATTGCCAACGGCTGCATTCCCGTCATTCAACAACGGCAAATCTGTACAGCGTCTGCGTCCGCGTTATAACTCAGAGTACGTCTGGAATCAGGCAGCACTTCAGCCGCTGGGTGGGCTTGAACCGGATTATCACACAAAACCGGTCTGGTTCGTTCAGCCTTAATCCGCGACAATCGCTTGTTTTAAAAAGACTGTAAAGCAATGTTCAAAAATATCATCTATATACTGCTGGCGTCAGTGCTGTTCGTTTCCTGCGAAAAGAATGCACTGCAACTGCCTGTTGAAACAGTTACGTCGGGGGCAAGGATCAAATTTATCCATGCAGCACCAGACACCCCTGCTCTTGACTTTTACATCAATGGAGCTAAGTTTACCGGATTTACGCCTACCGGTGCTACATCTACTTTTGCCGGCAACCCTGTTGGCGTACCCTATAACAGTACATCGCCAAGTACAGGGTCTAATTACGGAATTGCACCGGCAGGTTCTGTTTCACTTAGTATCACAGCGCCGGCGACAACAACTGCTGCCAGTGCAACAGCCATAGGTTCGCAAAGCCTGACGCTGGAAGACAACAAGTATTACTCGTTGTTTGTAGCCGGCCCGACAATCAAACCGGAGCTGATTCTGGTAAACGATGACTTCAGCGCAGCCATTGATCCAACTAAAATCTATGTCCGCTTTGTCAATCTGACGTCAGGTCAGAATTATGATATTGGCCTTAGCACAGGTACTATACTGGCACCAAACTTAGCCTACAAAGGCATGACCGGATTTATTGCCGTCGATGCCAATATCTCCCCTTCGTTTGTTTTCCGCTTGCCGGGTTCAACCACAAACGTTGGTACGGTTACCCTGACCTCAACGTCGGCGGGTCGGGTACTCACGGTATTCACCCGTGGTGTAGCCGGTCGTACGGGTACACCGGCACCGAATATTAATTTATACGTAAACCGTTAATCCGAACAGCGGTACGTTCAGCATCCCCCGGCATAGTCTTCTTTGCCGGGGGATTTCTTTTTTGCTACCTTGCTGCCCTTGATCCGCTAACTTCCCTTTACCATGAAAAGGACGATCCTATTCCTTTCTTTCTGTTGCTGGCACCTTGCGGCATTTGCCCAGAAAGGCCCTGTCCGCGTACATGCTCACAATGATTATGAAAAACCAAAGCCTTTTCAGCAAGCCTATGAATCACGGGCTGATTTTATTGAGGCCGATGTCTGGCTACACAACGGCAAACTTGTCGTAGCGCACACACGCGAAGAAATTAATCCGGCGCTGACCCTGGACTCGCTGTATATTAATCAGATTATCAAACGGTATTCGGAACACAAAGACCGGATCAGCAACGACCGGTCGTATGCTCCGGCCCTGGTTATTGATGTAAAAGACAAGTTTGAAGAGGTCTTTCCGCTGCTGTCAACCCAGATTCAGAAGTGTATTAACTGTTTCAACCGTACAGCCAACCCGATGGCTGTTCAGCTGATTATCAGCGGCAACCGGCCTAAGCCGGAGGTATTCCTGGACTACCCGCCCTATATCTGGTTCGACGGACGGCCGACTGAACTGTATGATGAAGAAACGCTGAAGCGGGTAGCGCTGGTGAGCGATAACTTTAAAAGCTATTCACGCTGGGACGGTAACGGGGAAATTCCGGAGACTGACCGCGAAAAGCTGAAACGCATTATCAAACGGGCACATAACGACAATAAACCAATCCGGTTCTGGGCCATTCCCGACACGCCGAACGGCTGGAAGCAGCTCCGGAAACTTGGTGTCGATATTATCAATACCGATAAGGTTGCCGAGTGTATTGAGACGATGAAATAAATGAAAGCCGGTGGGAGACCACCGGCTTTCGTATTAAGCAAGCTGTCCTTCAATCCAGTCCAGCCCGCGGTCGAGCATCGCTTCGGCGAGACGTACCCGGTTATCAAAATCTATATTTCCCGTTACCCGCTGCGCCATAAATTTCCGGATCAGGCGGGCATTTTCATCCGCATATAACGTATCGACCACATCGTCAGACTCGGTTTTGTAGGACTGAAACCCGGGCGCTGTCGTATCAAAATGCTGGAAGAATAAATGGCCTTTCGCCGTTCGTACCGCACACAGGATACCAGAAGCCCGGCTCGTCGAGGGTGCCAGCGTTCCTTCAAGTCCCCGCTTCATGACAATGACCCCGTCAAAACCGGCCAATAGTGCCAGCTCAGCCATTTTCATCTGGTAAGTGATGTGGAATACCGACGTAACCAATATACGTGCGTGGCAGGGATTTAAGAGCTTCTCCATCGTTGCCAGAAACGGACGCTTGAGCAACAGCCGCCGCCGGTCAACCCAGCGGTCCAGCGCAGGAGAAAGTGCCTTCTGATCGACTACCCAGCCGTATGGTCCGGGATCTTCGCAAAGTTCATGGTTACTCTGCGCAAACGTACAGCCCAGCTGTACAAACAGATCATAGGCATTCAGCGTGTATTTGGGTCCGCCCGACCGGCTGACCATCGACACAGTACCGTAACCCCGCTGCCTGATATAACCGGCCAGTAAGGGCGTAATCATAAAACTATGATCTACCCCATCAAATGGTTCGGCCAGCTGCACCAGTGGCCGGCTGGCACAACTCATAGTTTTAAAGCCCGGCGTAAATGTCCGCTTTGCTGCTTCCATCAGGCCTACATATTCGTCATTCGTTTCGTGACGGACGCGCAGGATACTGGCAGCAAGGCCTTTAAAAACTTCACTTTCTCCTTCTTTGAATAAATACTCACCTAACTGATGGGCCTCGCTGACCCGCAGGGTGTGCCCTTTCAGCAGTTTGGTTGCAATGGGCAGCATACCCATCGGCAAGTCAGGGCATACCTTATGGATAAAAAAGGTCGGGTGAGAAAACGCGCCCTTGCCGACCAGCGCCTCAAGCTGGCGTTCGGCAGGTGTAGGGCCTTTAGTTAATAAAGCGCCCCAGAATGCGCCGCGTTGCAGTGGGTGTGTGCCTCCGGATTGTAATTCAGCCTGACACGATCGGATAAGCTCGTCGGGTAAAGGTTTACTTCCGTTTTTTCCAACACCAATGAGGCGGATAGCCTGTGTAAGTGATGAATCCTCCGGAACCGCTGAAACGTTTTCTGGCCATGTAGCAGTCATGACTAATTCAGGATATTGGGTCCGGAGCAAATATATCAAATTTTTACATTTTCAACATTGATAGTATATTATTTTAAGTATAAGTTAATAAATAAAATTTTATTTTGATTTTCTTAACATTTGCATCATACTACTTATCATTCAGGGCACGTAATACGGTAAAAGGTATAGCTAAGCGTCAGCGCTGCGTAGGAATACTGATCCCGCAGTGCCGGATTGCCCTGCTGTAGCTTGGCAGTGCCGGCAGCAGCCTTTCCTAAGCCATCAAGTGTGTCATTGTTGGTGAACCGCGTACCAAACTCAAACCCAATACTCCACGGACGGCTGATCTCGTATTTAAACCCTGCCCCCAGCGGAAACATGATCCGGGTATCCTTAACCGGCCGCGGAGAGTATACCATAAACCCAATGCCTCCGAATACATACGGTGTCCAGTTTTTAGGCCAGCGAACCATCCGGAAATCGCGGAAATTGTACTCCAGGTCACCGGAAATCTCACCGATTGAGGTGCGGAATGAATAATCACGCGCCTGCTGAAACGGATCTTTACTGATACGGTCTGTGGCTTTAATCACACCCAGCCCAATACTTGCCCGGGCCGAAAACGAACGGGTGGCGTTATACCGGAAAAACAGATTACCGGCCGGCAGGGCAAAACGCGGATTAATGGACGGTGAAATATCACCTTTATATAGGTAGGTACCCAGACCGCCACCAATTTCAACTTGCTGCGCCAGCGCAACAGGGGTAAAAAAAAGTCCGGGCAGCAACAGCAGCCAGACTTGAAAACCTGATTTCAAAATAGTTTTACGTTTATAGTACGTTCGTTCTTACCGGATTGGCGGGCACTTAATCTTAGCCGGAATGATATAGGTCAGCTGCAGGCTCGTCAGTAAATACGAATCAGGTAGAATGCCTTTGGTACCTCGCGTTGTAACAGCCGGTAATGATCCTGGCTGAATTTTCTGCAAAGCCGCTGTTCGATCTTCACCTTTTCTTGCAGCAATAACTTCATTTCGCCGGTCACTCATCTGGAGAGCAAGACCTATTAACTGATCTGCGCTTGGATATGCTCCTCCCGCATCATCCAGATAATCCGAAAATGTATAGCGAAAACCTGCCTCGAATGAAACATTAAAACTTTCATTCAGCGCATATTTAACACCGATACCTACCGGAATTGATAGCGTCACTAACGAATACGGCTTGGCCATTCCGGGTTGCCCCTGCCCTTCCGTATTTAATGGCTGTAATCGAACCCAACGGCGAGAGGCATTTTGGTCATTAGGATTTTCTGGGGTCCGGGCCTGCGGACTGTGTGCTAATAAGGCAATACCGGCAAACAGATACGGATTGATTTTCGGACGTTGTTCCGGTGTACGGCCATCGGGCTTAAACTGATAGATGCCGGTGATCGCAAACTCCTTTAAGTCATTCCGGAAATGCAGGTTCCGGGTAAACTGAATCGGATTTTTATCAGGATTACTCTTGTTAAATGTATAGTCATCACCGGAAATCCGCGCCCAGGTAAACGACGCACGGGCGGCTAGTTTCGGTGTAAAATGTCGTGTATAGTTAATCCCTGCATTCCAGCGCATCATCAGAAATGTTGCCTTAATTGGCTGACGGTAAGAGGCCAGTTCCCCGTAATAACTTGAGGTACCGATTCCGCCGCCGACTTCAGAATATGGTAAGAAATGGGTATTTCTGCGGGCCTGCCCGTAACTTTGGTGGATCAGGCCACCCGTCAGCAGCAAAGCGATTACCCCTCTTTTTAAATAATAATTACGTTTCATAAATGACTGTCCCCTCCGAACGCTGGTTTTCCTTTTCAGGATCATTGAACCTATTTCGGAAACGGCTAAAAGGATGTTTTTATTGAATATTCAGGCTAAAATTATGCCAGGCTTATTAAACCGCCCGTCAATTTCGTACATCAAATCCCCAATTCAGCTTGCTGCGCAGCGTATTCAGGAAATTGTCATCGCTCAGCTTTACCAGACGGGCCTTAAACTTTTCTTTCCGGAGCGTTATCCGCGTTGACGTGTCGACTGTACGCGAGCGGGAGTCGAGTGCCACCAGAAAATTGCCGCTCCGGCTGGCTACTTCAAACGACAGCTGGCACGTATCCATAATAATCATCGGGCGGACATTCAGGTTGTGGGGGCTGATCGGGGTAATGATGAAATTATTATTATGTGGCAGTAGTACCGGCCCGCCGCAACTCAGGGAATATCCGGTTGACCCTGTCGGCGTTGAAATAATCAGCCCGTCTGCCCAGTATGAGTTCAGAAACTCACCATCGAGATAGGTATGAACCGTAATCATCGACGACATTTCGGTCCGCGTGATGGTAAAGTCATTCAGTCCGAAGGGAATCCCTTCAAACATTTCATGATCGGCCTGCACATTTACCAATGACCGTTCGTCAATCGTAAAATGCTGATTGAACAGGGCATGGATCATGCCGCGGATGTTATTCGGCGACACCGTTGCCAGGAAACCCAGACGGCCGGTATTGATCCCGACAATCGGCGTTTGCCGCGCTCCTACATGGGCAACGGTTTCCAGCAGGGTACCGTCACCGCCAAGGCTTAAAACAAAATCAGCGTCGAAGACTTCCTCCGGCGCATGATATGTAATCTGGCTATTATGAGAAACACCGGCAAAGTTGAGAAACTCGCGGTATGTATTCGATAGTTGGATCTCCGTGCCCCGCTCGTTCAGATCATCAAACATCGCCTGAATAAACGGCTTTGTCTGGACGGTAAAGCTTCGCCCGTGAATGGCTATTTTCATTGTTCGCGGAATTTGTCAAGGTTTTTAGCCGCAGCCCCCAGGCAGCACAGCGTTCCTCCTGACTATGTATTTAAATAACGAAGCAGCAGATCAAGACGCTCCTGATCCACACTCTCGATCGGTTCGTTGGCAAAGGCAGAGTCAATCTGGTAGCCAAAGCGTTCAAGCGTCGATACAACAGCGGTAATGTCTCTGCGGTTGAGTTTCAGCGTAAGCCGGGATTTATCCGGCATGCCATAGGCGGCACTTGAGAAATAGCAGCTTATAATCTTAACGTTGTTTGATTCGACAAGCCGGCTGATCTCGGCCAGGGAGTAATCCCGCTCATCAATACTCAGGATCAGGATTGCTCCGGGCTCCATCACGCCAAGATCGCGGGCGAATTGTTTTATGAGTTCGCTGATCGAAATGGTTCCCATAAAATCGTTGTTATCGCTCAGGACAGCAACAACGTCAAGGTGGTTTTCCAGTGCGGTCTGCAGGACTTCGTAGAGATGCTGGTGTTCAAAAACAAAAAGCTGCTCATGACGAACCATCACGTTTGACAGCAGCAGCATATCATCTGATGCATCCATCAATCCGTCTTCGTCAAGCAGCCCTCTGTACTCCTCCTGATCGGTGAGTACCAATTGCCCGATGCGGTGTTCCTGCATCCAATCCAGCGCCTTACCGACGGTATCCGTCAGTTTCAGGGCGGGCAACATAGGATCTATAAGTTCAGCAGCGAGCATAACGCAGTTAATTTAGCCAATCTGTATGGCAGAAAACTAAGAAATTTCTTTCTTAGTTTCCAAACCTTATTAACTGAAAAGTTTTGCACACCCTGTCAGCAGTCGTTTTTCTGCATTTTTCCGGGTTTCGTTTGGCTGCTGTCTGCCAGATATACCTGTTTCAGGACATAACAGCCGGAACCGACACCGGATTACGCTCCAGCCAGTCAATCAGTAATTCGTTGAAACGCTCAGGGTGCTCCATCATGGGGGCATGACAGCATTTATCGATAAAGTGCAGCTCAGATCCGGCTACTAACCGGTTAAACTCATGGGCAACCTCCGGTGGTGTAATGGTATCATTTAATCCCCACACCAATAACGTTGGTACCTGAATTTTGGTTAAATCCTTCGCCACATTGTTCCGCTGCGCTGACTTGGCAATGGCAACGATGTTCATACATTTTGGTATGCTGCTGGTAATGTCAAAGACCTCGTCAATAAGTTCTTTGGTTGCCACCTTCGGATCATAGAATGTATACGCGACCCGTTCCGAGATATAGTCATAGCTACCCCGTTTCGGGAACGAACCACCCATCGAGTTTTCAAACAACCCTGAGCTACCGGTCAATACCAGCCGCTTTACCTGATCAGGGTGTTTAAATGTATATAACAACCCAACGTGGCCGCCCAGCGAATTGCCCAGTAACGTCAGATCAGTCAGGCCTTTATGGGCCTGAAAGCGTTCGATAAAGGCAACAAGACCCTCCAGGCCTGCTTCACGCATCGGCATGGTATAGATGGGCATCATTGGAATTACCACTCTGTATTGTTTAGAAAAGACATTGATAACGCTATCCCAGTTACTCAATGCGCCAAATAAGCCGTGCAGCAAAAGCAGCACATCGCCCTGACCTTCGTCTACGTAGCTGAATCCAGCTTCTTCACGGATTTGGTAATTCATATCTGCTGAAATATAAATTGTTAAATTTTCGGCCCGGCAATCATACAACTAATCCATTGTAAAATACTATTAAACCCGGAATTTTGTTCAGCTGTCTGTATGTCAACTGATTAACGTAATATGTAGTTATATGAGCGCCCTGTCTGTCTGCAAAAATACAAATTCTAAAAAAAAGTAAGTAATTAATTTTTCTCTAATCTGATTATCAGCTTATTAATTATTAAAAACATAAAATAATCCTAAATTCCTAAAAAAAGTACTAAAGTTATTTATTGTTACAAGCGTGATTTTCAATAAGTTTTTAATTTTTCAGCAGCCGTTCAATAAAAAGCCCTGCTACTAAACAGCAGCAGGGCTTTTTATTGACACCGGACCGGCTTAGTGATCGTGATGCATCGGGCTGTCCTTCTTACAGCAGCTTGGCAGCTTTTTATAACCGGCGTCATCCGCAGTCACCTCATCGGCATCATATCCGGTTTTAGAGATATTGGCTTTCAGTTTAGCCGCGTCTGTCTTCTTTGGATTGTACTTGATCGTAACCACTTTGGTTTTAACGTCAAGCGTAGCCTCTTTCACTCCCTTTTCATACGACAAATTGCGTTCGATTCGTTCCTTACACATTTCGCATACAGCCGATGTCTTGATTTTAATCTCTTTGTCATCGCCTGCGACAGACCAGGTGGCTACCAGTGCCAATGCTGTAATCAACAGCGTCATCAATCCTTTTTTCATGTTACGTGACTAATTATTAAACTGAAAAACAATTATTTACATTATTCTGTTCCTGCCATTTCCCGGCATTCAGCAGCACAGGCGCGACACGCTTCTGCACAGGCGCGGCAGTGTGCATGATGAGCAGCATGCTTCTTTTCCCGCTTTTTTACCGTAAGGCAAGGTAACGGGCAATAAACCGGACAAAGCTATTAACTACCAGTCAATGCTACTGTACAGAATTTACGGTTTACTGTATAAGATTATGGTCTCCTGTTACAAAAGATCCAGCGGTTGCCGTATGGTTTTATCTGCCTTCCGGAACTGCCCCGGTGTCAGACCGGTCAATTGCCTGAACCGGGTCGATAAGTGTTGTGAACTGCTGAAACCCAGGCGGAATGCGATCTCACTCAGCGACATTTCACCGTATTGAAGCCATTCTTTCACCTTTTCGATCTTCACCGCAATGATATATTTCTCCAGCGTCTGCCCCTCCGACGTTGAAAACAGGTGGCTTAAGTACGAGTAATCATAGCCGAGTTTCCGTTCCAGAAATGCCGAGTAGTTTTCGGCCTCCTTTTTTTCACCGGCCTGATGCTGGATTTCGGCAATAAGCAGCGCCTTTGTCTGCTCAACCAAACCCTGCCGCCGGTCATCAATCAGGTCGAACTCTTCTTTCTGCAGCGCGGCTTTCAGCGCATCTGCCGTCATACCGGCCGGCCAGCCGGCTACCTCCACACGGCCCAATGTTATTTCGCTGACGGTAAAACCTAAGTTTTCGAGTGTTTCCTGAACCACCCGCTTACAGCGGTTACACACCATGTTTTTTATCTGGATGGTCATACGTTCTACGTTTGCGGTTTAAAACGGAAACCAAGGTATACAATGCTTCCGGTTACCGGCCCCCAGACATGTGAAGCGGCATCAAAACCAGAGCCAAACGGGTTTCCGGCCGACATAATCGGGTTAGTCTGCCGGAAACCGGTCAGGTTTTCCCCGCCCAGATAGACTTCCCAGCCGCTTTTGAAACCTCTTGATACCTGCGCATTCAGGTTAAAAAAAGACGGCGTTATACTGAGGGGCATATTCCGGTAACTGGTATGCACATAACCGGGGGCCATGTAAGGAATCCGTTTTGGTCCGTTCCATTGCAGGGTTGCGTCAAACTTCCATTTGTCATATGGCAGAGCATAACCCGCATTAAGCAGTATCCGGTCACGGCTGACCATCATTTTTTCCAGTAACACACTTTCACCCAGCGGCGCCCCCATGCTTTGCCGTACATCAAACAACCGGTAAGCAGCTTTCACCTCCAGCCGCTTTATCGGAAAATAATTAAGCTCGGCCTGAAAACTGTTGGCGTAGGAAGGGCCGGTCAGATTATAAAAATTGATTTCCTGCGGATGTTCCAGATCGGCGATCAGCTGATTCCGGAAATTTGTCCGGTAATAGTCTGTAACAAAACTGGCTTTTTTACCCAGCAGCAGAAATTCATAGGTCAGGCTACCACCCATATTCCAGGATACTTCCGGCTGTAGCTTATCGCGGAAAATAACGGTACGCGAGCTGACCAGGTAGCCAAAGTTTTCGGCCAGCATATTTGGCACCCGCCAGCCACGGCCTGCCGAAAAACGCAGGGTGAGCATTTCGTGAATATGGTATTTCGCATGCACACGCGGGGTCCACTGCATACCAAACAGGTTATGGTAATCAACCCGGTTACCCAAAACGACGGCAAATCGTTCGGATGCTGTGTAGGCGTATTCAGCAAACGCCCCTGCTACCGATTCCGTCCGGTTGGTCGGTACCGGCATACTTCCCAGTGATTCGTTATAGTTATCCAGCAGATAACTGACACCTGCCTTTACCGTGTGATTAGTATTGTTGATAATCGTCTGATAAATCAGATTGGTGTACAAGGACTGTTGTTTACCCACATACGGTTTAAAGCCAAATACCGCCTTTTGATCGTGGTTCAGGGCGCTGATAATCAACCCAAGCCCTTTATACGGTTTATCCGGAAACAGCCTGGCCAGTTTCGAAAAAGCCTCAAGCCGTTTGGTTTCGTTGGTAAAGCGGTAAAGTGGGTTACCGTTTTGTGCAGTAAGCTGCCCGCCGGTCCGGTCTTCATACAACGCTTTTACGCCGAACTGGGCCATCCAGCGGTCACTGGTGTATTTCCAGCGGTTAATTCCGTTGTATTGCCGGTACAGTGGCAGGTCCATGAAATTATCACTGTTCTGATCTATTTTGGCCTGCAGGGCACTTACATGGCCAAGAACCCCGACGCTCCATTTATCGTTCAGGGCTCTGGAAAAGTTAACATTGCCTTCTCCCCTGCCAAATGAATTGACATAGCCATTCAGCAACCATTGCGACGTATGCGTTTCGGCACGAAAATCAGGCTTCTGGAGTTCGACATTCAACGCACCGGTCATGCCTTCATATCCATTTACGACCGAACCAATACCCTTGCCGACATCAATGGATGTAATCCAGGTACCAGGCACATAATTAAGGCCGAACGTCGTTCCGAGACCGCGGATTGCCGGTATATTTTCAACGTTTGTCTGCACATATTGCCCGCCAAGCCCCAGAAACTGGATTTGTTTGGCGCCTGTCACGGCATCGGCGTATGAAACACTCACGGACGCATTTGTTTCAAAGGTTTCAGACAGGTTACAGCAGGCCGCTTTGGCCAGCGTGCGGGTTGTCAGTACTTCCGTATGGATCGGATTTATCTGGTCAATAATGGTCGAACCACCGGAAACCGTTACTTCCTGAAGGGTCGCTTCCTGGCGAAGGGTTATTTCCAGAAACTGCTCCGATGACGTTACGTTGACGGTATCCGTACGATAGCCGATATAGCTCACAATCAGCTTGTTTGTTTCGCCGTGTTTGTGTACGGAAAAGTTTCCGGCGGAATCCGTTACAGCACCGGAAGACGTGCCAGCCCATTGTAGGGTAGCACCGGTTAAAGGGACTTTACGGTTATTAACTGTTTCGCTGATACGTCCACGAACCAGCTGACCGAACGCACCGGTTGCGCTCAGGCAAAGAAATATTATGAGGAATCGCATGTTGATAAGTAAACTGTAAAACAATGAGTAAAGCCCATACCTGATCGGTATCGGCAGTCTGACAGAAACTTATCGGTTTATAGCAGGAAACGCTGCACAATGGCTAATAAGGCGCGGCCATAGGCAGGTGGAGGGGCATTCGGTAAACTAAGGACCGCTTCAGCATCACGGTCATAAATCCAGCTGAATACCCAGGTTATGACAGAAACAACCGCAACGGTTATCGCCTGGGCAACTGCTTTGATAAACTTCGCGAAAAGCTGGCTGAACGACGATGTAATATCTACATTCTCATACCGGGTTTCTTCCTTACAGCAGTCCGCTTTTTTAACAATGGTTTTGCCGTCTGATTGAGCTGTCCGGTCTGCCGGGCACCCTTTGCAGGCCGGATCATGCAGTCCAATGAGCTGGACTTTTTTTCCGCGCATCTGGCAGGTATGCTCCAGCAGGCCAAACCCTGTACTGCTGATCAGTACAATGCAGGCCATTAGCAAACAGACAATATGTTGGACAGCGCGTTTCATGACGGGTCAAAAGTATCGGCTCATTTTCAAATAAACAAGTGGTGACCTCATAAAAAAACAAAATGGGTTATCAGGCGGTAATCACCCGACAACCCATTTACTGATTGACTACCCTGAATCCGGATCCGGATTAGTAACCAGGGTTTTGCTTCAGAATATCCTTACCTAACAAGTCAATCTGATCTTGTGGGATTGGAAGCAGTTCGTTTTTACCGGCAGTGAATTTAGCACCACCTAAAGCACCGGTCAGTAGTTTGCTTTCGTAGGTCAGGTAGTTATTAACTTCCGTATTAGCAGTACCCCAACGAACAAGATCATAGAAGCGGTGACCTTCGCCTGATAATTCAAGCTTGCGCTCGAAGTAAACAGCCGTACGGGCAGTAGCTTTGTCAGCAAACGCAGTATATTCGCTGATCACATACTTAGCAGCAGGCGCACCAGCTTTCGTTACAAAACCCGCAGTATTGGCCGCCCGCTTACGAACCGTATTTACATATTCCAGTGCCTTTGCCAGCGAGCCAACTTCGACTTCACACTCAGCTGCCATTAGTAAGACGTCAGCAAAACGGATGATTGTAAAGTTTTGCGCGGTATAACCAGGTGTCCATGAGCTGTTATCCTGCAGTGAACCTACATCAGATTTGTAGTACGTATATTTCTTAGGAGAATATGGTCCACCGTTTGGCTGGTTACGAATCCAGTCAGCACCCGGGTGATCCTGCCAGTCAAGGAACGGAATACCACGACGGCCAACTGCCCAGTCAAGGCGCGGGTCAACGTTACCGGCATCCGGTGTAAAGGCAGTTTTTGAATCCAGCCCCATGTCTGTTTTCAGTGCATTGGCGGCACTGTTGTAAGAACCATCCAGTAAAGGCAGACCGTTTGCGTTTGTCCGGTATGAGTTCGCCAGTTCGAAGCTGGGCTGGAAGAAACCGCAGCAGTTACCAGGACCGTTAGGACCTGTGTTGTACGGATAGTTCAGGTCAAATTCAGGGAACGCATTGTTCACTGAGCCAGTATTAGCCGCGTTCTGGATAGCAAAGATTGACTCTTCGTTGTTGTCATTCGATGCCTTGAACACATCACCGTATTTAGCAACCAGTGCATACTTTTTACCACCCGATGTTTTACCGTTAGCGATAATCAGGTCAAAAAGCGTTTTCGCTTCGCTGTATTTTTTCTGATACAAATAGGCTTTTGCCAGATAAGCCGCAGCAGCCCATTTGTTTGCGCGGCCAACCGCCGACTGTGTTTCCGGCAGGTTATCATACGCAAATTTCAGGTCAGCTTCGATTTTCGGCCACAGGTCAGCATCATTTTTAACTTTTTCGATACCTGTACCGTAGTCTACAGACTCGTCTACATACGGGGTATTGCCAAAGTTGCGTTTCAGCTGGAAGTAGTAATGGCCGCGCAGGAAACGTGCCTCAGCGGTCATGCGGGTTTTATCTGCCGCAGACACATCGGCAGCTGCCTTAGGCATCAATGCCAACAGACTATTTGCCCGGGCAATGCCTTCGTAGTTACCACGCCATGATTCCAGTAATACACCCTGGGTTGACAGGTACTCAAAACGCTGAATCGGGTTGATATCACTGAAATCACCAGGGTCAGTACCTTTATTTGCATCACCACCCCGGATACTTCCCCAAACCCAGTTAGTAGCTGACGCCATCCGCCATTCCCGGCCATTCAGGTGGCTATACACTGAAATCAGGGAGCCTTCCAGACCTTTTTTGGACGTTAACTGAGCATTACTGATTTGTCCCGTTGGCGGAACGTCAAGGAATGAATCTTTACAAGCAAAAACAATGGCTGCTAGAGAGAGTGAGGCCACCACCGCTTTTGTTTTTAATGACATGTTCATAAGATTTCTATTATGATAAAACGGTTAAGTGTTTAATTAAAAGCCGAGGTTGATACCCAGGTTCCAGCTGCGGGTCAATGGATAGTTTCCTACGTCAACACCGAACTGCGTATCGGCATTACCACCAACGGCAGGATCCAGACCTTGGTATTTTGTCAGGGTAGCCAGGTTATTCACCGAAGCAGAAATCCGCAGACGGTTAGCTTTCAGCTTGCCCAATACATTGGCAGGCACGTTGTAACCGATTGACAGGTTCTGGAAGCGCAGGTATGAACCGTCTTCTACATAGAATGAGTTAGACTGCGTGTTCGTACTGAAGTTAGACGCTGTTTCGAAGATCGGAATAGTAGCTCCTGTGTTCTGTGGTGTCCATGACTCTTTTACACGCTCACTAATGGCAGCACCGGCAAACGATGGATAAAAGTCAGTAAACCACTTCGATACGTTAAAGATTTTGTTACCCATTGACGCATACATATAGGCGTTCAGATCAAAGCCTTTGTAACGAACGGTGAAGTTAAAACCACCCGTGAACTTAGGAACCGGACTACCGAGGAACGTACGGTCATCTGCTGTGATTTTACCATCTCCGTTCAGGTCAGCATACCGGAAACGCCCTACTCCTTTACCATCCTGTGCCGGAGCAGCATCCACTTCTGACTGGTTCTGGAACAGACCAACTACTTTGTATCCGTAATATGCAGACAGTGAATAACCCAATTGGTTACGGATCGGGTTGATACCACGATAACCAGGGTTGATTGAGGTAATGTATGTCAGCCCATTGGCCAGTTCAACAATTTTGTTCTGCAGGAATGTACCCGTCAGTGTTGCTTCATAATTCCAGTCACCAGAAATCTTACCACGGTTTGTTACTAAGATATCCAGACCTTTGTTCAGCATTTTGGCAACGTTAACTGAAGGAGCCGAAGCACGAGGACCGGCTGTTGCAGTGATCGGTACCTGGAACAACAGATCACGGGTATCTTTCTGCCACAGGTCAACACTTGCTTCCCAGCGGTTATTCAGCAGGGAGATATCAACACCAATGTTTTTCGTAACAGCCGTTTCCCAGCGTGCATCCGGGTTACCGATACGAGTCCGGTAATAACCTTCTGCAACACTTGAGTTGGTACCGTTGATGTCATAGGCTGATGCACCTACGCTGGCAGCGTATAAGCTGTACTGGTTGTTCGGATCAACGTTGTTCGAGTTACCCATTGTACCATAACCACCACGAATTTTCAGGTCAGAGATTGCCGGAATATCCTTCATGAAGCTCTCTGACGATACACGCCATGCAGCCGAGAACGCAGGGAAGACACCATAACGGCTATTGGCACCGAAACGGGATGAACCGTCGCGACGAACAACACCTGTCAGGTAATAGCGCTCGTTGAAGTTATATTCAACCTGTCCGAACAGTGAGTAGAAATTAACACCTTTAAAATAGCCTGAGTTAACAACTTTACCACTTGCCGATACTGTACTCAACGTGATGTAGTTAGGATCGGTCGAGAATGGATTCAAACCATTTCCTGAGATATTTTTACCGCGACCATCATTCAGGGCTTCCTGACCAACAATTGCCTTCACACTGTGGAAGCCAAACCGTTTCGAGTATGTCGCCTGGTTTGTTAATACCCAGGCAAATCCAAAACCACCACCTTCGTTATAGCTGAATGCCGAGTTGTTTTCAGAGTTTTCGTACTGTAAACGGCCATAGCTCCAGTTATAGAAATTGCTGTAGCTACCACCAACGCTGCTGCGCAGTGTCAGTCCAGGAATAGGATCAACTTCTACATAGATGTTACCAAATCCGCTTGTACCAAAGCCGCGGTTATTTTTCAGACCATCCCGTTCTGCAACCGGGTTACGCGGGTTGTTAAAGCCCTTAGCAGCCGTACCGGCGTATCCGCCAAACTCATCATATACCGGAATGATTGATGGCATACGGAACGCCGACAGGATTACACTTTCATCATCAGACACACCGAAACCACCGTTATCACCAATCGCACCGTTTGTTGAGCGATACGTAAACTGCAGGTTTTCACCGATCCGGACTTTCTTAGAAATATCAAATTCAGAGTTTGCCCGGAAGCTATACCGTTTGAAGTCATTGTATTTCAGGATACCAGATTGATTCTGCGCATTCAGACCGATGTAGAAACGGCTGTTTTCAGTACCGCCTGAAAAACCCAGTGAGTGACGCTGCAGCGGTGCTGTACGGGTGATCTCCTTGTACCAGTCAGTACCAGCCCGGTTAGATTTCACGACCTGATAGATTGAACCGGCAGTCGGATCAACGTTGTATTTTGCTTTTTCAGCGGCGAGGTCAACAGTACCAACAACGCCTGAACGGCCACCTACGTTAATGTAATCAGGAATTACCGGTGTTTTACCGGCACCTAATGTACCAAACTGAGGGTGAGCGTAAGTCGAACCTGAGTTGATGTATGCCTGATTAGTCCACTGAGCAAAGTCAGTGGGGTTCATCATCTTCTGGCCTTTACCAGGATCAGTTGCCCCATACAGACCATCATACGTCACGTTCAGTTTGCGGGCATTGCGTGATCCTTTCTTTGTTGTGTAAACAATTACACCGCTGGCTGCACGCGCACCGTAAATTGATGCAGAAGCCGCATCTTTGAGTACAGTTGTTGTTTCGATGTCGTCCGGAGCAAGGAAATCAATGTTTTGCGTAGGCACACCATCAACAACATACAATGGCTGGTTACCACCAAAGCTACCAAAACCACGCACACGAATCTGGCTTGATGCGCCCGGCTGTCCGGTGGCGATTACCGTTACACCGGCCACACGACCCTGTAACTGCTGCTCAACGTTACCGGATGGAACCGTTGTCAGGTCTTTTGTTTTTACCGTCGCTACTGAACCTGTTGCATCACGCTTGTTACTGGTCGAGTAACCGGTTACGATTACTTCACTAAGCGCTGTCACATCATCATCCAGTTTCACAGAGATGTCTGTCTGGTTTCCAACCGTCACTTCACGGGTTTTGAAACCGATTGCAGAAATCACCAAAACAGGGTTTGCACCCTTTACATTTACGGAAAAAGCTCCGTTTGCATCGGTGGCTGTCCCTGTTGAGGAGCCTTTCAACACCACGTTGGCACCCGGAACCGCACCATCGGGACCACTAACTTTACCGGTAACCCGGCGTTCCTGGGCAGAGGCGCTTATGCTTAGAAATAGCATAAATCCTACCCATAAAGCAGATGGCAATAACTTGTAAAGTTTTGCTCTCATAGTTGTTAAGGGATTGTTAAGTTTGAAACCGATTCAATTTTATATCAATTCTCTTATACCATAAAATAATTTTAACATTTTTTTTAGTACTACTAGTTAACGATATAATACAATTTTATCATAAAACCCTCAAATTGTATCTCTAAAACGCTGTAAATCAGCATTTTTGCACTTATAATTATTCCTATAATTATTATTATATACCTATGACATACATACATGAAAATTATGTATTTATTTTTTTACTTATTATTTACTAGTAGAAAATAAACAATTGATAAACTATAAAAGCTATAGGGTAACAAAAAGGATCAAAAAAAAAGGGGCATAAAGCCCCTTTTTGTACAAAACCAATATGTGCGATCTTATTGGTAGCCTGGATTCTGCTTCAGAACATCTTTCCCCTGCAGGTCAATCTGTGCCTGCGGGATCGGTAGATATTCATCCTGATTCGGCGTAAACTTAGCGCTGCCTAAGGCAACCGGAAGCTTTTGTCCTTCATATGACAAATAGGCATTCATACTTGCTTCTGCAACACCCCAGCGTAAGAGATCAAAGAAACGGTGTCCTTCACCCGAAAGCTCCAGCTTGCGTTCAAACCGTACGGCCGTTCTGGCAGCTTCTTTTGAAGCAAATGCCGCTGCGGTATACTCGCTGATTACATATTTGGCAGCCGGTGCATTGTTTTTCAAGACAAACCCTGCCGGATTAGCCGCCCGTTTACGCACCATGTTTACATATTCCAGCGCTTTGGTCAGCGAACCAACCTCAACTTCAGCTTCTGCGGCCATTAACAGCACATCGGCATACCGGATAATCGTATAGTTCATAGCGGTATAGCCCGGGTGCCAGCCATTACTTTGCTGGTAGGTTCCCTGGTCCGCCCGGTAATATACGTACTTCTTCGGCGTATACGGTCCGCCGTAATCCTGTTTCCGGATCCAGTCATAACCCGGGTGATCCTGCCAGTCAAGATAAGGAATGCCACGACGACCCACTGAATGGTCAAGGCGCGGATCGAGGTTACCGGCATCCGGCGTAAACGCAGCGCTTGACAGAATCCCCTGATCGTTTTTAACCTCATTACCAGCCGCATTATAGGTTCCGTTCAGCAACGGTAATCCGTTGGCATTTGTCCGGAAAGAGTTCACCAGTTCAAAGCTTGGCTGGAAAAATCCGCAGCATCCCGCCGGTCCGTTTGTACCGGTGTTGTACGGATAATTCAGGTCAAACTCAGGGTTGGCATTATTGGCATCACCGGTATTGGTAGCTGCCTGAATGGCAAAAACAGACTCCTCGTTATTGTCATTTGAGGCTCTATACAGGTCTGCATATTTAGCCACAAGCGCATACTTTTTACCGTTAGCCGTTTTGCCATTGGCAATGATCTGATCATATAACGTCTTGGCTTCCGTGTATTTCTGCTGATACATATAGGCCTTGGCCAGCAAGGCGGCTGCTGCCCATTTATTGGCTCGGCCAGCTGCCTCCTGGGTTTCCGGCAGGTTATTGTAGGCGGTCTGAAGATCAGCTACAATTTTCGGCCATAAATCCTGATCGTTCTTAACTTTCTCAATGCCAGTCGCATAGTCCAGCGTTTCATCGACATAAGGCGTGTTGTTATACAAACGCTTCAGTTCGAAATAATAGAATCCGCGCAGGAATTTTGCTTCAGCACCGATGCGGGCTTTATCAGCATCAGTCACATCCGGACCGGCAGCCGCCAACAGACGCAGCACGTTGTTTGCCCGGCTGATTCCTTCGTATTTGACACGCCATGCACCGGCCACGTCGCCGGTAGGGATAGTCTCAAACCGCTGAATCGGGTTAATGGATGAGAAATCGCCAGGGTCAGTTCCTTTGTTGGCATCGCCCCCACGGATACTGCCATAGACCCAGTTCGACGATGAGCCAAGGCGTTCAGAACGACCGTTCAACATGGCATAAACCGAGATAACGGCACCTTCAATGCCTTTTTTCGACGCCAGCTGTGAGGCACCCAGCTGCCCCGTCGCCGGTACATCCAGAAATTTATCTTTACAGGCAAACCCGATGAAGGTTAGCATGAGGGTGGCCGCGGCGCCGGCAGCTACCTGTTTTATATTGTTTGTCATATTGCTTAAATCAAGTTTAGGTTATCAGAAACCAAGGCTAATACCGCCGACAAAACTCCGCGTGATTGGATAGTTACCAACGTCAATACCAAAGTTTGTATCTGCCGAACCACCAACGCTAGGATCCAGACCCTGATATTTCGTAATCGTCAACAGGTTGTTTGTCGATGCAAATACGCGCAGACGCTGTATTTTCAGACGTCCCAATGCACTGGCCGGAATGTTATACCCGATTGACAGGTTTTGCAAACGGAAGTACGAGCCGTCTTCTACGTAGTAAGAGTTCGACTGGGTGTTGGTACTGAAATTTGACGCAGATTCGAAGATCGGCAGTTTGCCGCCCGGGTTTTCAGGCGACCATGAGTCCTTCACACGGGCGCTGATTGAAGCACCAGAGAATGACGGATAAAAATCTGTATACCACTTCGATACGTTAAAGATCTTGTTCCCGATCGAGGTATACATATACGTCTCGATATCGAAGTTCTTATATGTAAACTTGAGGTTCAGACCACCGGTAAACTTTGGCACCGGGCTACCCAGATACGTACGGTCATCGGCAGTAATTTGCCCGTCGCCATTCAGGTCGGCGTAGCGGAAACGACCGATACCAGTTGGCTTACCCTGATTTTCTGAAGTAATGTCCTTCGTTTTGGTAACACCTTCCTGAGTTGGAGCGGCGTCGATTTCTCCCTGGTTCTGGAACAAGCCCATTACCTTATAGCCATAGAAGGCTGAAATCGAATAACCCAGCTGGTTACGGATTGGGTTGATGCCCCGGAAACCAGGGTTGATCGTCGTCAGATACGTTAAGCCCTGCGTCAGTTCCACAATTTTATTGCTCAGCACACTACCGGTAATGTTCGCTTCATAACCAACTTCGCCGTTGATTTTACCGCGGGTAATGACCTGCAAATCAACACCCTGGTTACGCATTTTAGCTGCATTCACGAATGGTGCATCCGCATACGTACCAATTACGTCCGGTACCGGCACCTGGAACAGCAGGTCTTTAGTATCTTTCCGCCAGATGTCCAGAATTACTTCCAGGCGATTGTTGAAAAACGATCCGTCAAAACCAATGTTTGATGAAACGCTGGTTTCCCATTTCGCATTCGGGTTTCCGATACGGGTTCGGTAATAGCCTTCGAATGTACTGTTGTTTGTACCGTTGATGTCATATGCCGAGTTACCCAGATTGGCACCATATAAGCTATACTGGTTGTTCGGATCAACGTTGTTTGAGTTACCCATCAGACCATAGCCACCCCGTATTTTCAGGTCGGTAACCCACGGAAGATCCTTCATAAACTCTTCAGAAGACAACCGCCATGCCGCCGAGAAGGCAGGGAACACACCATACCGGTTATTGGCCCCGAACCGCGATGACCCGTCACGACGAACAATGGCCGAAACCAGATATTTGTCATTGTACGAATACTTCAGCTGACCAAAGAGCGAATAGAAGTTAATTCCTTTGAAATAGCCACTGCCCACAATACGGTTTGTTGCCGAAACGGTACTGAGTGTAATATAATTAGGGTCCAGTGCAAACGGATTAATACCATTTCCGGAGATATTCCGGCTTGAACCTGTATTTAACGCTTCCTGGCCGACCAGCACATCTACATTATGGATACCAAACCGCTTTTTATAATTCAGGGTATTAGTAACTGTCCAGCCAAATGAATAGCCGCCGTACTCGTTATACCCAAAATCCTTGTTATTTTCCGAGTTTTCGTACTGAATCCGGTTGTAGCCAACACCATAATAGTTGTTGTACTGACCGCCAATGCTGCTCCGCAGGGTCAGGTTATCAATCGGATCGATTTCGATGTAAACGTTACCAAAGGCATTTCCGTTGAAATCCTTGTTATTCCGCAGGTTATCGCGCTCGGCAACCGGGTTACGCGGGTTGTTAAACCCTTTAGCCGCTGTGCCGGCATACCCGCCGAATTCATCATAAATGGGGATAATAGTCGGAATCCGGAACGCACCCAGAATCTGGTTTTCATCGGCAGCAACACCCTGACCACCATTGGCACCACCCTGACCAATCACGGAGCGGTACGTAAACTGAAGGTTTTCACCGATGCGGATCCGTTTGGTCAGATCAAATTCAGTGTTTGCACGGAATGTATACCGCGAAAAGTCATTGTATAAAAGAATACCGGCCTGGCGCTGTGCCCCGAAACCAATATAATACCGGCTGCTTTCCGTGCCGCCCGAGAAACCAAGGCCATGGCGCTGAATCGGTGCAACGCGTGTGATGGCGTCATACCAGTCAGTACCCTGCTTGTTGGCTTTCACAACCTGATAGATTGCGCCGGCATTCTGGTCAACATTATATTTTGCTTTTTCTGCGGCCAGATCAATAGATCCGGTAACGCCATACCGGTTTCCAACAATCAGATAATCAGGAATTACCGGCGTAGCACCGCTACCGAACTGCTGATGTGTCCATTCCGGATCGCCGGGCTTATAGCCTGAATTCCGGAAAGCACGCCATGTCCAGTCAGCGAATTCAGTCGGGTTAAGCATTTCCTGGCCTTTACCCGGCAGCGTTGCGCCATACTGGCCGTCGTAGGAAACAGATAGTTTACGGGCTGTTTTTGAGCCCTTTTTCGTCGTATAGACAATTACACCACTGGCCGCACGGGCACCATAAATCGACGCCGTTGCCGCATCTTTCAGAACGGTTGTTGTTTCGATATCATCAGGCGACAGGAAATCCGTCGACGTTACCGGTACACCGTCCACAATATACAACGGCTGGTTACCGCCAAACGCGCCGAAACCACGAACCCGCACCTGGCTGGTCGTTCCCGGCTGCCCGTTGGTAATAACGGTTACCCCGGATACACGGCCCTGTAATTGCTGTTCGACGTTTCCGGATGGAGTCGCCTGTAAAGCACGGGCTTTTACGGTAGAAACCGCGCCCGTTGTCTCGCGTTTGCTGTCTGTTGAATAACCCGTAACCACGACTTCACTCAACGCCGTTACATCGTCCTCGAGCGAGACGTTCACGGTTGTCTGATTCCCGACAGCTACTTCTTTTGTTTTAAAACCGATTGCAGAAATGACCAGCGTAATGTCACCTGCACGGGCATTCAGAGAATAATTACCTTCTGCATCGGTGGCCGTTCCTGTCGAAGAGCCTTTTATAACCACGTTGGCCCCCGGCACGGCCCCATCGGTACCGGTTATCCGCCCGGTAATGCGTCGGTCCTGAGCAAATGCATGGATGCTCATCAGCATGCATACACAAAGCGTGACCCTTTGCAGCAACTTGTAAAGAGTTACCTTCATAGGATGTTAAGGAAATTGTTTAGTTAAATTATTATCAATTAATGTATATTAATTTGTAACAATTTTATGAAAAATATTTATAATCAAAAATTAGCTATGAATTATACAAGCAGTATAAACGCGTATTTTTGTGTACTTTTTTATCAATTTCTTTACTGGAAGTAGTATTATTATACTGACAATCAACTTTCAAAAAATTGTATACCTTTTCTTATTTAATGTATAAAATTATTAAGCGGTTACTGTTAGTGATGCACAGAAAGCAGGCTCTTCCGGTATTTCTGGCACCATTCCAACTGTTTTTTGTATTTTAGCCATCCTATTTTTTACCTACTGAACAATGTTCCAACGCGTTCTACTTGTTGTGGCTGTAGCCGCCCTGGTCAGCTGGCTGGGCACAGCCTGTCAACAGAATACTGATACTTTGTTTACCCTCGTTTCGGCCGATAAAACCGGTGTTACTTTTTCTAACCGGATTACGGACAACGACTCAATGAACATTCTTGACTTTGAGTACATTTATAATGGCGGCGGTACAGCAATCGGCGATTTTAACAATGATGGTTTACAGGATATTTTCTTCTCGGGAAATCAGGTAGCGAATAAGTTGTATATCAACAAAGGCGAGCTGAAATTTGATGACGTAACCACAAAGGCCGGTGTTGAAGGCAACGGCAGATGGTGTTCCGGCGTTGCGCTGGTCGACATCAATAATGACGGCTGGCTGGATATTTATGTGGGTGCAACCGTTTTCAAAGACCCGAAGAAACGGCAAAACCTGTTATTTGTCAATCAGGGCGGCACCAAAGGCGGTACACCGGTTTTCAAGGAAATGGCACAGGAATACGGTATCGCTGATGATGGTCACACTACCAACGCCGCCTTTTTCGACTATGATAATGACGGTGACCTCGATTTATATGTGCTGACAAATACCATTGAGCAGTATCCGAACGCTTACCGGCCTAAGATTACAAACGGTACTTCACCGACGACGGACCGCCTGTACCGGAATCTGTCGGTGGAACGCTCATCGAATGCGGCACTTACCAGTAAACCGCTCTTTGAAAATGTATCGAAACAGGCTGGTATTCAGATCGAAGGCTATGGATTAGGAATCAACATCTGCGACATTAACCGCGATGGCTGGAAAGACGTTTATGTGACCAATGACTACCTGTCTGACGACCTGATGTATATCAATAATCAGGATGGAACATTTACAGACCAGCGGCAGACCTACCTGAAGCACACCAGCAACTCGGCCATGGGCAACGATGTAGCGGATATTAACAACGACGGTCTGGCCGACATCGTTGCCGTTGACATGCTCCCGCGCGACAACTACCGGAAGAAGATGCTCATGGGCCCCAGCAATTACCAGGTTTACCTCAACAATGAAGAGTTTAACTTCGGGTATCAATACGTCCGCAATACCCTGCAACTGAACATGGGTAACCGCCCGGCGCAAGGGAAAGAAAAAAAGGGCGCACCGGTTTTCAGCGAAATCAGCCTGTTTTCAGACGTAGCCGAAACCGACTGGAGCTGGTCTCCCCTCCTGATCGATTTCGACCATGACGGCAACCGCGATCTGGTGGTTACGAATGGGTTTCCGAAAGACATTACTGACCGTGACTTTATCTCATTCCGGGCCAACAGTTCGTCGGTATCAACGAAGGACTACATGCTTTCGCAGATTCCGGTGGTGAAAATCAGCAATTATGCCTTTAAAAATAACGGCGATCTGACATTCAGTGACGTTACCGAAAAATGGGGGCTTAAGCAGCCATCGTTCTCAAACGGAGCCGCTTACGGTGATCTCGACAACGACGGTGACCTGGATTATGTCGTCAATAATATCAACGATTCGGCCTTTGTTTACCGCAATAACCTGGTTGAACGCAAACCAGATGATGCCGCTTACCTGCGGATGCACTTTGTGGGTCCGGCACAAAACCGGATGGGCCTGGGTGCCATTGTAGAGCTCTATTACCACGACCCGAAAACAAACGAGGCCCGTAAGCAGGTCTATGAACACAGCCCGTATCGCGGCTATCTGTCGACGGTTGAACAATCCGCCCATTTTGGTTTAGGCAATGTGCAGACTATTGACGAAGTGCGGGTGATCTGGCCAACTAAGAACGGCGAGGTAAAACAAACACTGCGGAATGTTAAAGTGAATCAGATCCTGACAGTCAACAGCAAGGATGCAACCGAAAAAGTTGTTCCCGATCCTGCTGTTCAGCCCCTGTTCAGCGAAGTAACCGACTCGCTGGGCATTAACTTTACCCATCAGGAACCGGAATATATTGACTTTAACGTGCAGAAACTTCTGCCGCATAAGTTATCGCAGTTTGCGCCGGCCGTTGCAGTAGGCGACGTCAACGGCGATGGTCTGGACGACTTCTTTGTCAGCGGCTCACGCTTCCATCAGGGTACGTTTTTCCTGCAGGGAGCTAACGGCAAGTTCACGCAGAAGCCTCTCTTCCCCCCTACGGCAAAAGCGCAGTCGGGTGGAATGCAACCGATTACACAGTCGGCGTTGCGGGCCCCTTCGCCTAATCCGGAAAAGCAGTCAGAAGACATGGGTACGTTGCTGCTCGACGTAGACCGCGACGGTGATCTGGACCTGTACATTGCCAGCGGCGGTATCGAAGGAAATGCCGGCACAGACGTCTTTATGGACCGGTTGTACCTTAACGACGGTAAAGGCAATTTTACGCTTGCAGTCAATGCGCTGCCTCCGGTTTTCTCCAGTAAATCCTGTGTAAAAGCCACCGATATCGACCGCGACGGCGATCTGGACTTGTTTATCGGTGGCCGGGTTGAGCCTGACCACTATCCACAACCGGTTTCCAGCCTGATTCTGCGGAATGATACGAAAGGCGGGCAGGTTAAGTTTACCGATGTTACAGCGCAGGTAGCGCCTACCCTCAAAGATGTCGGTCTTGTCTGCGATGCACTCTGGACCGATGTGGACAATGACGGCTGGCCGGATCTTTTCCTGGCCGGCGAGTGGATGCCGTTAACACTCCTGAAAAATCAGCAGGGCAAACTTACTAAAGTTGATGAGAAGTCTCTGGGGGCCAAAAAAGGCTGGTGGAACTCCCTAGTTTCCGGTGATTTCGACCATGACGGAGATGTTGATTACATTGCCGGGAACCTTGGCTTAAACGCCCGCATGCGGGCCAGTGACGCACAACCAGCCCGGATATATGCTGCCGACTTTGATAATAATGGCTTTTACGATGCCATTCCAACCATCTATATACCGGATGAAACCGGTAAAATGCAGGAATATACCTTCCATGGACGTGAAGATCTGATTAAACAGATGATTGCCATGCGGGCCCGCTTCCCGTACTACAAGGATTTTACGACCGCCACAATCGATAAGTTGCTGAAACCGGAAGAACGCGAAAAAGCGCTCGTACTGGAAGCCAATTACTTCCAGTCGTCTTATCTCGAAAATAAAGGCGATGGTACGTTTGCGATCCGGCCGCTGCCAACACTGGCCCAGCTCGCCCCGATCTTCGGTATGGTGGCAAGTGACGTTGACCGCGACGGGAATCTGGACGTCATGCTGGTCGGCAACGACTACAGCGGTGAAGTACTGATGGGGCGGTATGACGGCTTAAACGGTTTGTGGCTCAAGGGAGACGGCAAAGGCGGTTTTGCGCCGCAATCCATGGCCGGCAGCGGATTTTTTGTGCCAGCCAATGCCAAAGGTCTGGCTCAGCTGACCGACGCCAAAGGGCATGAACTGCTGATTGCCTCACAAAACCGTGGCCGGCTGTGTGTCTTCAAGGATCAGAAACCGGCCCGTATCGTTAAACTTCAGCCAGCAGACGCGTCCGCACTGGTCACGTATGCCAACGGGCAGAAGCAGAAAGTTGAGTTTCCGTACGGACAGTCGTTTATGTCACAGTCAGGCCGGATGATGGTACTGACACCGACGGTGAAAACGATTGAAGTAACAGATAGTCAGGGCAAAAAACGTCAGATACAGTAGACAGTTGTGTAACCGGATTTACCCTATGCTTAGGCTTTTTCTCTTATTGAGTTGCCTGTTGAGCTGCCAGTCAGCGGCGGATGTCGTATACACCGGCGAAAAGCTGAAAGGGGTAAATCTGGTTGCTCCCCCCCGCAAACCGGAAACCAACAGCCTGACTGAGGTTAAACACATCGGCGGCGAATGGATAGCCATTGTTCCGTATGGCTTTTGCCGGAAAGGCGAAGCCCGCTTTCATTATTTTGGTAACCGCAAAGAGCAGGGACGCGGCGGCCAATGGTGGGGAGAAACCCCGGAAGGCGTTGCCGGTACCATTCAGCTGGCCCGCGAACAGGGGCTTAAGGTCATGCTGAAACCCCACGTCTGGATGATGGGTGGCTCCCACCTTGATCTGGCTTTTGATTCGGAACAGGACTGGCAGGCCTTTGAAACCGATTACAGCCAGTACATCCTCGATTTTGCCCGCATGGCTGACTCCCTGCATGTCGATCTCTATTGCATCACCACCGAACTGGACCGTTTTGCAACCGCACGGCCCCAATTCTGGAAGCGCCTCATCGGGCAGGTACGACAGCAGTACAAAGGGAAACTTACTTACGCCGCTAACTGGGACCGATACGAAAAAATCCCGTTCTGGAACGACCTTGACTACATTGGCGTGGATGCCTATTTCCCACTTTCAGATGACGCACAACCTACTGTTAAACAACTTATTAAAGGCTGGAAACGGCATGTGAGTGATCTTTCCGGCTTTAGCCGCAAAACGCAGAAACCAATTCTTTTCACCGAATTCGGGTATAGGGCCTGCGCTTTTTCTACGGAGAAACCGTGGGAGTCAGAAACTGCCTGTACACCCGATGAAACCATTCAGGCGAATGCCTATGCTGCTTTTCTGGAAAGTGTCTGGCCACAGCCCTGGTTTGCCGGCGGCTTTGTCTGGAAATGGTTTATGCAGGACACCCACCGCGGCCGGGAACGCGATCAGTTCAGCCCGCAGGGCAAAGCAGCGGCAAACGTGCTGAAAGCAGGGTGGCAAATGTCTACACCAGCTCCTCCCGATACGCACTAGGGGTCTGACCGGTAACCGCCTTAAAGGTTTTATTAAAATGGGACAGGTTGTTGAAACCGACGGCAAAACCAACATCAGCCACCGTTCGTGAGCTATGCAGCAGCCGCTGTGCCTGGTTCACCCGGTATTCATTGACAAACTCAGTAAACGTCATCTGCGTAACTTTTTTGAAATAGCGGCAAAAAGCCGGTACCGTCAGATTAGCCACTTCTGCTACCTCTTCGAGATTTATTAGTGTAGCATAGTTGACCTCCACGTATTTATAAATCCGGTTGATGCGTTCCTGCTCGCGGGGACTCGGGTCAAACAAAATACCTTCGGCATGCAGCGGTGTCACGTCAGGTGTAGTGGCCAGATGCTGAAAAATTGCCAGTAAACTCAGCATCCGCTCAAATGGCGGCAAGGTTGGTAGTTCAATGAGCTTTGGTCCCAGCATCTGCCGCGTTTCCAGCCCGAACGATAACCCCAGCCTCGCACGTTCAAACAGACGACGGATCGCTGTCAGCTCAGGTCTGCCGAAAAACTCACCACCCAGAAAATCATCCCTGAGCTGCACAACCACCTCCTCAAACTTATGCTCGACGCCATAGCTCAGGTTCAGATGCGGGATATTCGGACCGATAAATAAAAGCTGCCCGTTTTCGTACGTTGAAATATGCTGACCAATATGTTGTTTCCCGTTTCCAAACGGCAGGTAAACAATTTCATATTCAGGGTGGTAATGCCAGAACACCCAACAACTGTTCGGCTCCCTGTGGTGAACAGCTTTAAACGAACTGCCGATTTCAGGTTCTATTTTTTCAAATTGAAGGCGCATAGTACTATTCCAGGATGTAATGCAAAATTGATTATAATCGTTGAAATAACAATCCCATAATGCAAATATAGCACTACAAGAAGCAAATGCAGTATAAGATGAATCACCCGCAGGACAGTACCTTTGCGTCATGAATACGGTTACCTCAACCATGGGTTGGCGTGGCAATCGGTTTGTCCGCAACCTCCATACATTTACATCATCGGCCAAAGCGCGTGCGGTTGGCCTTGTGTTTGCTACCGACAGCCTGCTTTTCGGAAGCTGGGTAAGTCATATACCATACGTAAAAGATAAGCTGCACCTGAGCGATGCCGAGCTGGGCATGACACTCTTCGGCTTACCGGTCGGTTTATTGCTCATGAACCCGATGACCGGCTGGATCGTCGGTAAACTGGGTGAAGCCCGCTCCTGCTTTGTGGCTGTTCTGGCCCTGTGTTTCAGCATGCTGGTCCCGATCAATGCACCGAACGCCATAGTACTGACGTTTGGTCTGATCATGGTCGGCATGTGCAACGCCCTGATCAACGTGGCGATGAATACGGCCGCGACCAACGTTGAACGCGAAGAAAAGATTTCGATTATGTCGGCCTGCCACGGGATGTGGAGCCTGGGCGGCATGACCGGCTCGGGTCTGGCGGGTCTGGCCATATCGTTCCACATTCCGCCGCCGGCCCATATGCTGGTCTCGATTCTGTTTGTGGTGCTGATCACGTTCCTGATCCGGCCCACGCTGGTCAGCATTCCGGGACAGATTGTCGGCAGCTCCGGCTCGTCGTTTGTCAAACCTAATCTGGCGCTGATGATTATGATTCTCATCGGGCTGGCCGTTTCGATGGGCGAAGGTGTGGCCTTCGACTGGAGCGCGGTTTATCTGCGCGACAATGCCCACGCAACCAAACAGATTGCGGCCCTCGGTTTTGCCAGTTTCTCGCTGACCATGACCCTCGGCCGTTTTCTGGGCGACGCTATCATTCCGCTTATTGGCTCAAAGCGTATCCTGCTGCTTGGCGGGCTGGTTGCAGCCAGTGGCTTGTTACTGGCCATCCTTTTGCCTTTCCCGGCCACGAGTCTGCTTGGATTTGCCCTCCTGGGTGCCGGATGTTCACTCGGCGCACCGATTCTGTATGCGGCATCGATGCGGATTCCGGGCATCTCGCCGGCCGCCGGTCTCGCTACGTTTGCCACCTACAGCTTTGTAGGTTTCCTGGCCGGTCCGCCGGTCATCGGCTTTGTTTCTGAATCATACGGACTGGTCTACGGCCTGGGACTGGTAGCCCTGATGCTGCTGGTAGCCGCTGCCCTGTCCCGCAAAGTTACCCTTCACGAATAACCTCAACCAAACATGAAAGCAGTCATTTTTGATATGGATGGTGTCATTGCCGATACCAATCCGCATCACCAGATTGCCTGGCGGAAATATTACGAACGCTACGGCAAATCGCTGACCGACGATGAATTTGTCGAATACATATCCGGTAAGCATAACAATCACATCATTGCTCACCTGTTTGACGGCAAACCGCTGACCGCCGACGAGTCCCGGCAGTTGGCCTACGAAAAGGAAGCCCTGTTCCGCGAGCTATACAAGGACGCCGTTCAACCGGTTGCCGGCCTCGAAACCTTTCTGAAAAGCCTGAAAGCTGCCGGGATCAAGACAGCCGTTGCCACGTCGGCACCGGTCGAAAACCTTGACTTTGTGATTGATGCCCTTGGTTTCCGGCACTATTTCGATGCCCTGCTGAACGAAGGACTGGTCACCAACCCCAAGCCTGATCCGGAAATTTACCTGAAAGCGATGGACATGCTCGGGGTAACACCCGCCGACAGCGTCGTTTTTGAGGATTCGCTGACCGGTATTAAAGCAGGTAAATCGTCGGGAGCGCGGGTTGTCGGGGTCGCGACCACCGAACCGGATGCCGTCCTGCGTCCGCTGGTTGATGATGTGATCCGTGATTTTACCGAAATGTCGGTTGACCGGCTCCAGGCGTTATTCCCGGAAATCGTTTTTTAGCTTTTTTAACAGCCTACTAATGCCCCGGCAAGCTGATAAACTGTAAATTCGCTCTTCATGCGGTATTTACAGATTTTGATTCTCTTGTTGCCGGGGCTTTTTGGCTCCATAGAATCGGGCTACGCTCAGGGCAAATATGTGATTGGGACAGTCATCGACCGGAACGACAGCAAAGGTGTCGATAAGGGTATGGTGACTAATAAACGGACGCGTCAGCGTGTCCGGACCAATGCTGCCGGGCGTTTTTTTATTACCGCGTTAACGGGTGACTCCCTGATTTTCACCCATCAGGCTTACGGCAGCGTAGGTATTAAGTGGGATGGTACTGATAATCCGGTCATTAATGCCCGCCCGTTACCCAAGCTTCCGGATCGTGTGTACGAGCTCAAGGAAGTAACGATTACCGCCAAACGATACGAAGAAGTAAAACGTGAAATTCAGCAGGAACTGATGGCCCCCGTTGCTTCCCGCAAGGTAACCGGCGAACAGGCTTTTGACCGCGTTGCCGACGGAGCCGGTATTACCCTGTTGTACGAATTATTCAGCAAACGGGCTAAAGGAGAACGCAAAGCCGCCGCGCTGATGCAGGAGTATAAACGCCATAAACTTGCCATGGAGCGGTTACGGCTGCTCATTGAACAGGCAACCAGCATTACCGCCGCCGAAACCGATGCTTTTATCGAATTCTGCGACCTGAACGATGACTATTTACTAGTGGCGGAAGATTACGATCTGATTGTTACGCTCCAGAACCGTGAGCGCTTATACAGGGTCGGCTACCGGAATGTGCCGTCGCGCTCGCGCATCAAAGCCGACCCTGAAACTAATTAAAGGACAACCACCGGATCACCCACGCGGATGGTGCCGCTCTGAAGCACCCGCGCCGTTAAGCCGCCGTGGCCGCGTACAGCGTTATAGCCACCCGGACCCAGATTCTGCTCCATGCGGGAACACGGATGACAGGCTCCCGTAATCTGTAGAATGACCTCCTCTCCGATCCGGATTTTGTGGTCTTTCAGGGCCAGCAGGTTCAGGCCTGAGACCATGATATTCCGGCGCAGCAGATCGGGCGTAACATGCTCCATGTCAACATACGAGGCAATAACCGGCAGGTGCTCCGCCTGAATCAGCGTTACGTGGCGTTTGCCGCTCGTACCGCTGTAATGATCACCGATGATACCTTTTTCGGTCGTTACGTCAATGGCATCCATCTCGCGGATGGCCCCCCGCCGGACCGGCCGGATACCGATCCAGTCAATACGCCCCGGATGGGCAAAATGCTCGAAAAGCTCTTTTAGCTGTGTTTGCATTAATCAGAAAATCAGACAATAATTACGGTTACGTACTGTCAATAGTCTACTAACCGCATCAACTTGCTGACAGTTCCACCCAAACACCGGCATGATCCGAATGAACGGCTTCCCGGAAGTGCCCTGCCCCGATAATCCGGTCCTTGATTGTATCACTGACCGAGATATAGTCAATCCGCCAGCCTTTGTTATTGGCACGTGCCCCGGCCCGGTAACTCCACCAGCTGTATTCAACCGAATCCGGATGCATCAGCCGGAAACTGTCGGTAAACCCGGACGCAAACCATTTCGTCATCCACGCCCGTTCTTCGGGCAGGAAGCCGGTCGTATTTTTATTCCGGACCGGATCATGAATGTCCTTTTCGGTATGTGCGATGTTGTAATCACCGACAATGATCAGGTTCGGCCGTTCTGCTTTCAGCGTATGCACGTACTGGTAAAACTCCTCCAGAAACTGCATTTTAACACCTTGACGCAGATCCCCGCTGGTCCCCGACGGGAAATAACAGTTTAATACGGTCACGTCGCCGAAGTCTGTGCGGAGAATCCGGCCTTCGCAATCATAATGGGGTAACCCGCAACCCGAAACGGCCTGTTCCGGCTTTACGCGCGAAAACGTCGCCACGCCGGAGTATCCTTTTTTCTCGGCAGCATGCCAGTGATAGCAATAGCCAAGGTCTTCAAACGGTTTCAGATCAACCACATCGTGCGTTGCCTTTACCTCCTGAAAACAAAGGACATCAAAATTATGAGCATCCAGCCAGTCCACGAGCCCTTTGCTCATGGCCGACCGGATGCCGTTTACATTATACGTAAGCAGTTTCATGATTACACTTCCCTCGTTGCCATTTCAGAGGCTGCCGGAACCGGTTTAGTACGATCTGTAAATAAGAAAATGAACAGCAACAGGACGAACACCGTAATACCGGCCGGTACTAACCACACCGATGTCCAGTTTTTCGTACCGTCGGCGGCGGTGTACATATCCAGCACAATCCCAGAGAGCTTTGAGCCGATGCCCATACCGATGCCGTAGGTAGCGATGGTAATCAAGCCCTGCGCCGACGATTTAATCTTATCGCCCGCCTTATTGTCGGTATAAATCTGACCGGTTACGAAGAAAAAGTCGTAGCATACGCCGTGCAGCAGAATAGCAATGTACAGCATCCACTCGCTCGTCGACGCATCGCCATACCCGAACAGGAGGAACCGTGCAATCCAGGCCACCAGTCCGACGATCAGCATTTTCTTTACGCCCAGCCGCGTGAAGGCAAACGGAATCAGCAACATAAAAATCACTTCCGAGGCCTGCCCCAGCGACATTTTGTTCTCCACATTGGTCATGCCCGAATCCGTCAGTGAGGGGTTAGCCATGGCATAGTAAAACGACAACGGAATGCAGATCAGAACGGAGGACAGGAAGAAAATGGCAAACGAACGATCTTTAAACAGCTTAAAGGCATCGAGGCCCAGAATTTGCGAAACAGAAGCCCCATCGGTTTGTTTGGGCGGCGTATTCGGCAGGAAAAACGAGAAAACACCCAGGACGGCTGACGCATACATAGCCAGTTCAAAAATCTGTGCCTTATCACCGAAACCGTAATAGCCGACAATGTTCGTCACCAGAATCCAGGCAATTGTTCCCATAACACGGATACCCGGAAACTCCTTCTCAGGGCTGACCATCTGCTGCATAGCAATTGAATTCGACAGGGCCAGCAGCGGAGCAAAGGTGATACAATAGGCCAGAATCAGGTAAAAGAACCGATCAGGGTTGTTTTCTTTCATCAGAAAATAGAGGATCCCCGCGCCGGCCAGACACAGCACGCCCATTACCCGCTGGGCAGCAAAATAGCGGTCGGCAATCATCCCCATGAAAAACGGCGCAATGATCATCGCCAGAGAGAAAGCCGTATAGGCATTACCGACCTGATCGCCGGTTGCGTTGAGTTGTGTCAGGAGGTACTTACTCATCTGGCCATACCAGGCCCCCCACATGAAGAACATCAGGAACATCATGAGGGAAAGTTGAACGCGGGTTACTAGTTTCATCAGGAAAGTTAATTTTTTGCAATGAAAGGCGTAAATTAGATAATATTACTGATTGGCCAATGCAAGTACACCAAACCATTTATAAGGTATAAATAGAGGTTAATCCTTTCCCGGAACCGTCCAAAAAATAACGGGCGTTCCGGTCCGTTGAAAAATAAAAGGCTGTATTCATAAAGTGGGGTTTTGTTGCTAACTTAATCCGCACAATTTTTGTGGTTGGTTTTTGCATGCGCATGAAAGGTGTTTTGGTTAGCTTAAGTCTATGGCTGTTTTGTACGGGTGTCTCTGCGCAAACGGTACAGTGGGCAAGTCGTGTTATCGGTGTTTCATCGGAGGGGAAAGGCGAAGTCTATGGCCAGCAATACAAGGCCTCACAGGCGCTTGGCCGGCCCAGTAAACTGCCTCAGACCGGCGAATCTGTCTGTGCGTGGGCACCGCTCTATCCGGATAGTCCGAATGAGGAGTGGATTCACGTCGGTTTTGATAAACCCATGAATGCCAGACAGATTATCATTGCCGAGAACGTAAATCCGGGTGCGGTTATCCGGGTGATTGCCTACGACGCGAAAGGGACCGAACATCCGGTTTATCAGGCCAATGCCGCCGCCCGGGCTGAGCCTGCGCTCTATGTGATGCTCAAGGATACGGCACTGAGCATTGCCCAGGTAAAGGTCTATCTGAACACCGGCGCCCTGAAAGGTCCGAATCAGATTGATGCCATCGGCCTCTCCAATGCCGCTGCTCCACTGCCAATTGAGGTCAACGTCTCAAAAGGCACGCCAAAAGATTTACAGAAAGAAAATTTAGGAAAAACCATCAATACCACGGGACAGGAAGTAGCCCCCGTCATTGCCCCCGACGGAAAAACGCTCTACTTTACCCGTAACTTCAACAAAAACAACATTGGCAGCCCCAACAAACAGGACGTCTGGTTTTCGAACCTGGAGTCCGGCGGTGTCTGGAGCGAAGCGGTTAACATTGGCGGGCCCATTAACAACGACGGAGATAATGCCATCAGCGGTATGTCGACCGACGGGCGCACGATCTACCTCATCAACGTCTACAAGCCCGAGGGCGGCCTGGCGTTTGGCATCTCCAAATCAACGCATACCAAAGCGGGCTGGTCGTTTCCGGTCGAGTGCCGGATTACTAACAATTACAATCTCCACAAAGACAATCAGTTAGAGTTTACCGTTTCGCCGGATGGCAAGACCATGATTCTGGCGGTTCAGCGGAAAGACACCGAAGGCAACCGCGATCTGTATGTGTCGTTTCTGCAAAGTAACCGCAACTGGACGGAGCCGAAAACCCTTGGTGCCACGGTAAATACCGCCGATTTTGAAAGTTCACCCTTCCTGGCTGCCGACGGCCGTACACTTTATTTTACGTCGGGCGGCTTACCCGGCTTCGGTAAAGGCGATATTTTCGTCACCCGCCGTCAGGACGATACCTGGACGAACTGGTCGACACCGGAGAATCTGGGGCCCTCAATCAATACTCCTGAGTGGGACGGGTATTTCACCATTCCCGCGTCCGGCGATTTTGCGTACCTGAGTTCACGGGCCAATTCGCTGGGCGAGGACGATATTTTCCGCTTAAAACTGTTTCCGGCCATCAAGCCCGATCCGGTAGCCATTATTTCCGGTCAGGTACTCGACGCACAAAGTAAAAAGCCGGTGTCGTCAGAAGTTGCCACGGGTCTTTTACAGGATAAGAATAAGGAGATTACCAAAGTGGAATACGACCCCGAAACGGGCGAATACAAAATGATTGTGCCGACGCAATCTGCCTATAATCTGACGGCAACGAAAGAAGGGTATTTTCCGGCCAGCGAAACCCTTGACCTCAGCAAGGATAAGCGTTTCCGCGACATTAAACGCAATCTGTACCTGATTCCGATTCAGCCCGGACAGAAAATTGTCATGCGGGAGGTACTGTTCGAGCAAAGCAAGTTTGAGCTGCTGGAAGGCGCCAACGTTGAACTGGACCGCATCGTGGACATGATGAACAAATATGCCGATATGGAGATTATGATTGAAGGCCATACGGATAATCAGGGCGAATGGGCGCCGAATATGAAACTGGCCGAAGACCGGGTCCGGGTTGTGAAAGATTACCTGATCAGCAAGGGCATTACCGAAAAGCGGATTCAAACCAAGGCATGGGGCCCCAGCAAACCGATCGCCAGCAACGAAACGGAAGAAAAACGCCGCCTGAACCGCCGTGTTGAGTTCACGATTATGAAAATGTGAGTACCTTTACCAAAAGCTCCGATTACCTCATCTGACCAGCAGACCGGCGGTTAAATCTGTTTCCGTAGCCTAAGAGGTTACGCCCGGATTTGGCATCCGGCGTGGCAACTGGTATTTTTGCCACCCAACAGCTATCACATGTTTACGTTAACCAAGCAGAACGTTCTTATCGTTTTGAGCGGCATTATGCTGCTCGCCTTCTTTTTACGACTTCACCATGCAGGCAAATACGGCATTTACTTCGACGAAAAATCGACGCTCCTGATTAGTCAGGGGGTTTGTCTCGAAGGAGCCAATCAGAAAGACGTTTTTACCAAAAAGTACTTTACCCCGCAGGAGTTCTGGGCCCCAAAGACCATTGCTGACTTTGTGGAAGCCAACATTCGCGGCGACATCGGCAACAGCCCTTCCTACTATGCCGTTTTGTGGGCGTGGATGGAGGTCTTCGGCCTGAGCGATCTGTCGATGCGGCTGCCGTCGGTATTATTCAGCACCTTGACCATATTGCTGCTCTTCGTTTTTGTCCGGCGGCATTTCAAATCCGACAGTCTGGCCCTCGTCAGCAGCGGCTTAGCGGCCATTGAGCCTTTTTTTGTGGCTTACAGCCAGATGGCGCGCAATTATTCCATGTCGTTTTTTCTGACCCTGCTGGCCACTCATTTGTTTCTGCTGATTATGGAACGGGTGAAGCAGTCACCGCAACAGAAGCCCGTTGGTCTTTACCTTGGCTACGGCGTGGTTTTCGCGTTGTCGGTCCTCTCCCATTACCTGACCGTGACCGTATTCCTGTGCCATGGTATTTACGCCCTTTTTTACCTGCGAAACTGGAATGCGTGGCTGACCCTCGCCGCAACCGCCGTGATCGGACTGGGGCTGGTTTCGCTCTGGTTTATCTTCGGTGGCGGCAAATACACCTTCCAGACGCTGGCGTATCAGGCCAAATTCTATAAAAATATTGCAGAGACCAATCCGCTGGGCTCGCCCTTCGGCATGATTTTACCGGCCACGATTCCGAACATTGCCAAACGGGCCATCCCGATTTTTGCCGATCTGTTTATTTTCACAAACGGCCTGGGCGGGGCACTCATCGGGCTGCGGAACTCAGCACTGGCACTGTTGCTGGGCGGCGCCTTCACCTTTCTGCTCCACCGCAGCATGAATGCCCGTACGCAACAGCAACCGGTCTGGTTGCAGGTGGCACCAACACTGGTGCTGCTGGCTGGTCTGCCGGTTTATTCGGTCGTACCGTTGCGGTTTCTGGTGCTGTCGGCCGCCGTTCCTATTGTTTACCTGATCACGTATTATATACTGACCAAAACAGACACTCAGCAGAAAAGGCTGGTATTGCTGCTGATCCTGCTGACCTTTGTGCCTACGTTTTTCCTCTTGTTTATGGCCTGGCGGTCCGGCCACACATTTGGCATCACACAGCGGTACTCCGGATTTTCTTTCCCGTATGTCTGCATCCTGATTGCCATGGGGTTAAAGCAACTGATGGCAGTTCCACGTAGTTTCAGTCTGCCGGTTGCGGCGGTACTGGCGGTTCAGCTATTCTTTGTTGCAGAGTTACTGGGGCATATCTACGCCGGCGAACAGGGAAAATACACCTACTTTGAAAAACCGCGGATTGAAAATCCGTACTGGTATTCGGCCAAACAACTCGAACAGCAATACGCACAGGGCGATACGATCCTGTATCCCAACATGAAGCGGATGATTTACGACGAAAAAATCGACAAAACTTATTCGCCCGTAGCCTTGTTAGATGCCCAGCTGGTAAATGTGTATTTACCGGAAAACGCCACTTATATCCAGCGGATTGACCCCGACGAACGGGACAAAATTGTGTTGGTTAAAGGTAATACAGGCCAAAAAATCACTATTTTTGACCTGAAGAACGTCCGATATTAACAGCAAAACGGCACCTGTGCCCGGCTTTTTTTTCAACTCTGCCAACGGGAAACCACTACTACTTTGGTAACAGAAGCTATCGATACAAAAACTCTTTGCGGCCAGCTCCGGCTCAAAGTACTCGATTTATATAATCAGGCGCACGCCGGTCATATTGGCTGCTCTCTCAGCTGCATTGACATCATAGCGGCCTCGCTGGTGCTCCGTAAGCGCGATCAGGATACGTTTATTCTGTCAAAAGGCCATGCCGCTGCCGCCTTGTATGCCAGCCTGCATCACCTGGGTGAGTTAACGGATGAAGACCTCGCTTCATATTACCACAACGGAACAACACTGCCTGCGCACCCGGCTCCCAACAAGCACAAAGGTATTCCGTTTGCGACCGGCTCCCTGGGACACGGCCTGCCGATCGGTACCGGCATTGCCAAAGCCAACAAGCTTACGGGTGAAAACGGTACGGTCTTCGTACTGATGTCTGACGGCGAAACCAACGAGGGTACTACGTGGGAGGCCGCCCATTTTGCGATGCAGAACCAGCTGGATAATCTGATTATTCTGATCGATAAAAACGGATTACAGGGTTTCGGCTATACACAGGATGTGCTGGGTGATACCGCCGATCCGGCCAAGTGGAAAGCCATTGGCTTTGATGTCGTCGAAGCCGACGGCCACGACGTTCAGTCGCTGACAAGTGCCATTGATGAAGTTAGTGCCCGTCAGAACGGGATTCCGAAGGTAGTTATTGCCCATACGATAAAAGGGAAGGGCGTTTCATACATGGAAGACCGGCTGGAATGGCACTACCTGCCAATGTCGCCGGAGCAGTATACTCAGGCGGTTAATGACGTAACATCACGTTATTTCTGATCAGATAAGACCGTATTCAGGAGCAGCCGGGTATATTCGGCAAATACAAACGCTGCTCCTGACAATTCTACAGGATGGGCCGGAATAAGCGTCACCGCCGGTGCCACTCCCTCTAAAGTCCAATTTTTTGGCAATACTTACGGGCAATTCTTGTAATATTGCGTCCTGAATGACCAATTCAACTGCTGGTTTGCTACACGACGCTATCCTCAAATTAAACGGCCCGATCTTTGTTTTCGGGGCCAGCGGCTTTATCGGAGCCAATCTGTTCGAACAACTGTTTCGTGCCCGCCAACAGGTTGGTCAGGCCGATGTATATGCGCTCACGCATGATGCAACCAAAGCCTGGCGCCTGAAATTACTGGATGTTCCGGCGGAAAATATCGTCCATTGTGACATTACCTCCATCAATTCCGTTAAAGAAACGTTTGACCGCTATAAGCCGAAAACCATCTTCAATCTGGCGGCGTACGGGGCGTATTCAAAACAGAAAAACGTTTCGCTGACCTACGAAACCAATGTAATCGGTACGGTAAATATTCTGGAAAACTGTTCGCCAGACATGGTATATATCCATGCCGGTAGCAGCTCGGAGTACGGTTTTAACTGTACAGCCCCGAAAGAAACCGATCCGGTTCAGCCCAATAGCCATTATGCCGTATCGAAGGTATCGGGTGCCTATGTGCTCGAATACTACGCCAAACTGCATAACCTGAATACCCTCAATTTACGGTTATATTCCATTTACGGGGGCTGGGAAGAACCCGACCGCCTGATTCCTCGACTGGTTGAAGAAGCCAATCAGGGCAAATTACCGCCGCTGGTGTCACCGGACATCAGCCGCGATTTCGTGTACATCGACGACTGTGTCTATGCCTTCGTACAGGCGGCCCTGCATGTTAAGTCGGGTATATCCGGCCGTTCCTACAACATTGCAACCGGCCGGAAAACAACCATGCGCGATCTGGTCGAGGTAACACGCGAGGCGTTCTCCATTAAAACGGAACCGGTTTGGGGCAGTATGAATAACCGCAACTGGGACCTGGCCGAATGGTACGGCGACCCGGCCGCAGCGGAGCAGGATCTGAACTGGAAAGCGACAACGAGTCTGGCAGACGGCTTACTGAAGACAGCTGCCTGGCAAAATGCAAGCGGTTACGCAGACCGCGTACTGCCGGCCTTTAAAACGCCGTCCCTGAATCCGGTCATTACCCCGATTATTGCCTGCTATAAAGATGCCCAGGCCATTCCGTTCATGTACGAACGGCTCGTGAAAACGTTTAACGAGATGAAGGTCCGGTATGAGATCATCTTCGTCAACGATAATTCGCCCGATAATACCGATGAGGTTCTGGAGCAGATCTGCGCCAAAGACCCGAATGTGATTGCCATTAAACACTCACGGAATTTCGGTTCACAATCGGCCTTCCTGAGTGGTATGGAAATTTCAACCGGTGACATGGTTGTGCTGATGGACGGCGATTTACAGGATCCGCCGGAGGTAATTCCCCAACTGTATGCCAAATGGCAGGAAGGATATGATGTCGTATACGGTGTGCGGGTACAGCGCGAAATGAAACCGTGGCTGCACTTCTTCTACAAGACGTTCTACCGCATTTTCAAAAACCTGTCTTACATCAACATCCCGGCCGACGCCGGTGATTTCTCCATCATCGACCGTAAAGTAGTCCGTGAACTGATTAGCCTGCCTGAAACGGAACAGTTCCTGCGCGGGTTACGGGCGTGGGTAGGGTTCAAACAGATCGGCGTAAATTATGTCCGGCCGGAGCGTATGTTCGGTGTTTCGACCAATAACTGGCGGAAAAACATCGCCTGGGCCCGTAAAGCTATTTTCTCGTTCAGCTTTGTCCCCCTCGAACTGATGGTCTACAGCGGTTTTGCGCTGACCGGACTATCCATTCTGGGAATCCTGTGGCAGATACTGGCTAAGTTTATCTTCTATCCGGAAACACCTGCCGGTCTGTCAACGGTTATTATTCTGGTTACCTTCTTCGGTGGAATTAACCTGCTGGGTATTTCGTTCCTCGGAGAGTACATCAGCAAAATCTTCGAAGAGACGAAAAAACGGCCGAAGTTTATCCGGACACGGGTGCAGAAAGGCATAAAAGTGTACAAAACAGCCGCCGAAATCAGTACTTTGATCGAGCAACGAAATTCCAAATAGCGCAGTCTGACAGGCGGTTGGTAAGACCGCAGGCAGCCGGCGCAATTGACCCGAATTATGAGAAAAGAATTTTCTGCCGCCATGGAACGCCTTGCCCGTGAAGACGAAAAAATCGTTTTCATTACGGGAGACCTTGGCTATAGTGCACTGGAAAACCTGCAGACGACCATGGGCCCCCGCTTCATTAACGCGGGTGTAGCCGAACAAAACATGGTCGGTGTGGCCGCCGGTATGGCCTATAAAGGATACAAGGTGTTTGTCTACAGCATCGCCCCTTTTGCGGTTTACCGGTGTCTGGAGCAGTTCCGTAACGATGTCTGTCTGCATAATATGCCGGTATTTATCGTCGGCAACGGCGGGGGCTATGGTTATGGCATCATGGGATCGTCCCACCACGCAATTGAAGATCTGGCCTGCCTGAGCAGCCTGCAGAACGTGAATACCTACATTCCGGCTTTTGCCGACGAGGTAGAACCGATGCTGGAACAGATCGTTGCCGAAGCACGGCCTGCCTATCTGCGGCTGGGTGCCGGTCCGGGTACTCCGGAAGGCGCACAACGCATGGGTACCTTCAAACAGATTGTCAAAAGCGAAACCTCACGGGGTACCATTGTAGCGCTGGGGCCGGTGGCGGCTAACGCCCTCAAAGCCCTCGATAACCAGGAATTGGCCGGTCAGTTTGACGTTTACACAGCCACAAACCTGCCGCTGTCACTGCCTGATGAACAAGCCGGCAGCTGGAGCGGTAAACCGATGCTCATCGTTGAAGAACACGTATCCATTGGTGGTCTGGCCCAGCAGCTTTCGGTAAAACTGCTGGAAAAAGGAATCACGCCGAGTAAATTTGTCAGCCTGTCAGCACAGGGGTACCCTGATGGCCTGTATGGTAATCAGCAGTATCACCAGCAGCAGTCCGGCCTTGATACAGCCAACATCGCCCGGCAGTTAGCCAACTTTCTGAACTAATCACCGCAAGGCCCGTTTTCAGCAGAAAGCGGGCCTATAATCCTTGTCCTCTTGGGCCGTTTACGACCGCTAGAGCTGGTTTTAGCAGGGTTGCTAACGGCTCTCCCGATTGTTATCTTCTGGTATGTCTGGGCGCAGTATGCGCTGAATATTCCCAAATGGGATGACCATGCCCTGAAATTCTTTCTCTATCAACTCGATACTACAACCGGTTTAACAGACCGGCTGTTACTCTTTTTCAGTCAGCACAACGAGCACCGGATTGCCTACGACCGGTTTATTACCTGGCTGGATTTCAGCCTGGGCGGTAAACTGGATTTCCGGACGCTGATGATCATCGGTAACCTGAGTCTGGTCGGGCTGACCGGCATTTTTGCGGCCATTCTGAACAAACAACCGGATACCGGCCGGACGTCCCGGCTCATCTACCTCCCCCCTGTTGCGTTCCTGCTGTTCAATCTCTCACAGTGGGAAAATATGTTCTGGGGTATGGCCGCGCTTCAGAATTTTACGGTGGTGTTCTGGCTGTTCTGGAGTCTCTATGCCCTCTGCTACCAATCCTCGCTTGTTAGTGCCGTCGTGATGGCTGTGCTGGCTACGATCACCAGCGGCAACGGCCTGCTGATCTGGCCGATAGGAGCAGTACTGCTGGCGCAGCAGATGCGCTGGAGACAGTTCGGTTACTGGCTGGGGATTGCCGCCGCCTGTATCGGTCTATATTTTTTAGGGTACGAAAAGCCCGAAGGTAATCCGGTGGCGCAGGCCGGTATCGGTGCCATTTTTAAAGGCTGGCTGGCCTTTAACGGTGCGGCCGGCGAAGCATTGCCGCTGGGTGATGCATTCCGTGTGTCCCTTTTTCTGGGCGGCCTGCTGCTGCTGCTGACATTCATCCAGTTAGCCCGGCTGGCCCGCAAATCAGTTCAGGCACCGTTCTCGCTGAACAAACCCGAACTGCTGTTTATCGGAGCTACCTTTTTTCTGCTCGGTACGGCGGCAATCGTCGTACGGTCAAGGGCCGGTTTCGGACTGGAGCTCCTCATTACCAGCCGCTACAAAATGTATTCGCTGATGCTTCTGGTGGTTTTATATGTCTATGGTGTCAGTCAGACAAGAGGCTGGCAGCGGAAAGCCATCGGGATTACCGGATTTATCGTCAGCGCTGCCCTCTGTGGCTTATCATATCCGGCTTTTCAGGATGATACCATCTGGTGGCGGCAATGGATGACGACCAGTCAGTTTAACTGGACATACAAAACAAATCAGCCCGTATCGGCGATTGATGGTACAACGGCGCGCTGGATTGACAACGCTCCGGCCTTCTATGATACTTTCCTGAACGAATTATACCAGCCTGCCGGGGGCACCCCCGAACCGTTTGTGTCGTTGACACAGGCGAACGGGCAGATCAGCCTGCGCGATACGTCATTCCGGAATCAGGTTCAAAAAGACGCTAATACGTACATTCTGCTGCGCTCAGCGAAGCGGCTGTATCTTTACCAGACAACACCATCGCTGAATTCGGGACGAAAGGCACGCTTCGGGCTGGCACCGGTTTTCGGAACAGGCTTTACGGCACAGTTTGCCGAAGCACAGCTGGATACGGCTACCTATCAGGTCGAACGCCTGATCGTACTTCCGGACGGACACGCTGAACGCCATCCGACCGGACAACAAATAAAGGCACAGGTGGTAGCCGCCAAGGATATTCAAAAGAACTGGTAACTTGTATATGGTTAAAACGGATCTACTATCTCGCCCGATGCAACGGCCTGTACCAGTCTGGCCACAAGTCATTTACGGACTGCTGATGCTCATACCAGTGAGCATCCTGCTCTGGACAATCGGCCGCTATGCTATAAACCTGCCTTACTGGGATGATTATCTGGTACAGGAGCATCTGCTCAATCTGAAAACCGGATCAATGCGGCAAAAGATCGGTCACTTATTTGACCAGCACTGGGAACACCGTATTGTCTGGACCCGGATCATCTTTGCGGCCTATACAAAACTGACCGGCTCACTCAATTATGCGCATCTGCCCTTTATCGGCTTTGCCGGATTAGTAGTTTTGCTCGGTATCTTAACCGCTGTTTTCAAGCAGTTACGGTTGCCACTGGGTTATTTTCTGCCCGTACCGTTTTTGCTGTTCACCCTCCAGTCACACGAAAACCTGATCTGGGGCATGGCGTCGATCCAGAACTTCTGGATTCTGGCCTTCGCCGCGGGCGCGTTTTATGTACTCGCTCTGAATAACCTCACGGGCCGGTTTCTTGCCCTGGCAGCAGGCGTTGTCGCTACCTTCACCAGCGGCAACGGCGCCCTCGTGCTGATTGCCGGTTTGCTGGTGCTGGCCTATCAGAAGCAGTGGCGGTTTATGCTGCTTTGGGGTCTGGTAACCGCCGGTTCACTGGCGGGCTATTTCGCCAACTATCATCGCGTTACATTTTTCCCGTCACCTTTCAATTACCCGTTCATTGACTGGATAAAAGCCTTCTTCGTATTCCTTGGCGCCTTTGCCGACCCATATCCCTATTCAGGATCAGCAGCACTGGGCTATGAAAATCCCCTGTGGCTGACCATGTTGTTAGGTGCCATTGTGGTAGGTTCAGCTTTGTACTTTCTGATGCGCTACCGCTATACCTGGCAGCAAAACAAACAGACGCCTTTGTTGACGTTCAGCCTTGGCTGCCTGCTGTTTTTACTGGCAACTACCGCCATAACGGTTTATTCACGTGTTGGCTTCGCCGGACCGGCCTATATGCTACAGGGGCGTTATAAGATTTACTCGCCCTTTGCTATTAGCGTTGTCTATCTGCTGTGGCTTCATACAGTCAGAACGTATATGCTCCGTCCGATTGGTTTTATCAGTGCACTGGTGATTGTACAAAGCCTGTTATCGGATTACCTTTGTCTTGAAGGAATCATTAACCAGCACCGGCGCACAGTTGCTGAATACTTCAACTTCCTTGCGAATACTCCTCCGGACCGGCAACTGGCTATACAAAGCGTATTCAGGCCGTCTGAACAGCCATTTTTTATCAGAGAAGTACCGGTTCTGACAAATAAATACCTGTTACAGGCTCCCGTCACCGGACAACTGGATACCTTCAGTGAACAGCCATTTATGTACAACATTACCAGGAAAGGCGCCATTAACCCAACCGTTGACCAGCCAACTGATGGATCATATCTGCTGTTTAAGAGTCCAGCCCATACATACTTGTTTCCGGCACGTCCGGTACGTTCGTCACCAACCGCCATCACCGGCTTTGACCAATACTTCACACCAGACCATTTCTATGCTCAGGTTTTGAAGGAAAAACTGGAACCCGGCCAGTACCGCATCGGTATTCTGACGAATCAGAATCACCGGATCCGGCTTGCCATGACCAACCGAACCGTTATTTTTACCTCGCTTTAACACGTCATTATGCAGTCGAATGCCCATCAGTCTATAGAAACAAGTCAAAAACAGAAGAACTACCTTGTTCAGCTGGATGGTTTACGGTTTATTGCCGTGACTCTGGTAATGTTCGATCACTGGTTGGGCGAGCAGAATCAGTTACCATTGGGGTATTTCGGTGTAAACCTGTTTTTTGTTCTGAGCGGCTTTCTGATTACCCGTATCCTGATCACCAGCCAGCAGCATGACGAACGGCTCGGGCGCGGTCACGGCCACTCCCTTAAAGCCTTTTTTATCCGCCGGAGTCTGCGCATTTTCCCGGTCTATTACCTGACTATTCTCATACTGGCGCTGATCAACTTTCAGTCGGTACGCATGGCTTTTGGCTGGTTAATGACCTACACCCAGAATATCTGGATTGTGGCTCATCAAACCTGGCTGGGAGCGATCGATCACCTTTGGTCACTCGCCGTTGAAGAGCAGTTTTATATCTTTTTTCCCTTCCTGGTGCTCTTTATTCCGGGCCGGTACCTGCTGCGGACGCTGTTTATATTGATTGCAGTTTCGTTTCTGCTACGGGTGGCCTTGTTTGTGACGCAGGCCCCTTGGATGGCTCAGTTTGTACTGATGCCTACCTGCCTCGACGCCTTCGGGCTGGGCGGCATACTGGCCTACCTTATGGTTAATCAGCGCGAACGGTTCACCAGACTGGTGAGCAGCAACGGACTGCTGCTCCTCAGTTTTGTACTATATGCCCTGAATATCTACCTGATGAAAATACTGCCCGGAACGGCGGATAATGCCTCCCGCAATATCGCTACCGACATTACAGACCGGTTTGTTACATCGCTGTTCTGTATGTTTCTGATCGGACGGGCGGTTGTTGGCTTCAGCGGTCCGGTTAAGGCACTGCTAACCAACCGGGTGAGTGTCTACCTGGGCCAGATCAGCTATGGTTTGTACCTTTTTCATAACCTGATTTTCAATTATTACCATACACAGCCTGCTTATATCACCTTACGGGTCTGGAATAAAGCGGCCTCCCTCCTGCCGTTATTGACAAGTACACCAATACTGAAATTGTGTTATTTCTACGGGTTAACGGTTCTGCTGGCAACATTGTCGTGGTTTATCATCGAAAAGCCCGTTAACTCGCTAAAAGATAAATTTTCGTATTAAGGAAGGCGAATAGTAAGGCTATGGGAACCGGCCGCTTGATAAAGTCCAATTTTCTTCACAGACTTACGGCTAACAATTAGCTATATTTGCACAATCATTATCAATAGATAAAAGAGTCAGGGTTCTTCGATGGTGTACACCCGACCTGTGTGTATACAAAAGCGGAGCCAATCGTACTCCAGAGACCAGATGAGTATTTTGCTGTCAATCGTGATGCCGGCCTATAATGAGGAAGAGTGCATCGAACTTGTTGTTGAGCAATGGACCGGTATGCTAGACCGGCAATTTCCCGCTGATAATACCCGGCTGATCGTCATCAACGACGGCTCAAAAGACCGTACAGGCGAAATCCTGGATCAGATCAAAGACAAATACCCTAAGCTGTTTGTGGTTAACCAGAAAAACGGCGGCCACGGCAATGCCGTTGTGAATGGCTACCGGCAGGCGGTCGCGCTGGACTCGGAGTATGTATTCCAGACCGACAGCGACGATCAGTTTGTTACGGATGACTTCATGAAGCTCTGGGCCAAACGCCACGAATCACCGTTTATCCTGGGCTACCGGCAGGTGCGTCATGATGCCGGTGCACGTCTGATCATCACACGGATCCTGCAATACAGTATTGCTGCCATTTACGGTACGTTTATTTCAGACAGCAATATTCCTTTCCGGCTTATCAAAGGCAGTTTCCTGAAAAAACTGCTGGCCCAATTACCGGATCCGGAACCGTTTGCACCGAATATTTTCCTGGCCGTGATGGCGAAGAAAGCCGGCTGTAATCTGTTTGATATCCCCATTACGCACAAAGAACGCCAGACGGGAACTGTCTCTATCCTGAAGTGGAAGCTGCTGAAAGTGTGCATGCAGAGCTTCCGGGAATTAGCGCAGTTCCGGCTCGATCTAAACCGTAAGGTCAGGGCAATCCGCCAGCCTGAACCGGTGACTACCTTATAATCATGAAGCATAAATATGTGATCATTGGCTCCGGCCCTACCGGCTTAGGAGCAGCATATCGACTCAAAGAGCTTGGTATTACAGACTTTATTGTTCTGGAAAAAGAAGACCGTATCGGTGGCTTAGCCAAAAGCTTCGTCGACGAAAAAGGCTTTGTCTGGGACGTTGGCGGCCACGTTCAGTTTTCTCACTATTCGTATTTTGACGATCTGATGCGCAAAGCCCTCGGCGAAGACGGCTGGCTGACGCATCAGCGTGAATCATGGGTCTGGATCGAAGACCGGTTTGTGCCGTATCCGTTCCAGAACAACATCAGGTACCTGAAGCCGGAAACGATGTGGAAATGCCTTGAAGGCATCATCCAGAACTATAAATTCCCGAGTAACCGCAAGCCCGCCAACTTCCGGGAGTGGATTCTGCAAACGTTCGGCCCTGGTCTGGCCGACACGTTTATGTTTCCTTACAATTTCAAGGTCTGGGCTTACCCTGCCGAAGAGATGAACGCTGTCTGGGTCGGTGAACGCGTAGCGGTAACGGATCTGGCCCGGGTAACCAAAAATATTATCTTCAATCAGGAAGACTACTCGTGGGGCCCTAACTCAACCTTCCAGTTTCCGAAATTCGGTGGAACCGGCGGCATCTGGGAGTCGGTCGGTAATCTGGTCGGCCGTGAGTATATCAAACTGAACGCCGCCGTCACCAGCGTTAATGCCCCGGCCCAAAAACTGACCCTTGGCACCGGTGAAGAGATCGAATATGAACACCTGCTCAATACAATGCCGGTCGACATTTTCACACGTCTTGTTGAAGGACTGGACAGGACGGTAACCGAAAAAGCACAGGGGCTGAAGCACTCATCGACCAATGTGGTAGGTATCGGCCTGAAAGGAAAGCCGAAGAAATCGCTGGAAACAATGTGCTGGATGTATTTCCCGGAAGCCAACAGCCCGTATTACCGGGTAACGGTTTTCTCGAACTACAGCCCGAACAACGTACCGGCCGATGGTGAGTACTGGTCGCTTATGACCGAAACCAGCGAATCAACCGCAAAGCCGGTTGACCGTGAAACGTTGATTCAGGACACCATTAAGGCCCTGCTCGAAGACCAGCTTATCGAGTCGGCCGACGATGTTGTATCAACCTTCCACGTAGCATTCGAATATGGGTACCCGACGCCTTCGGTTGAGCGCGACGGTATCCTGAAAGATGTTTTACCTGCGCTCGAACCGTTCAATATTTATTCACGCGGCCGCTTCGGTGCCTGGAAATATGAAGTCAGTAATCAGGACCACTCGCTGATGCAGGGAGTGGAATGGGCCAGCCGGATGGTTACAAAGGTTCCGGAGCTGACCTTATTCTTCCCCGAAACCGCCAACGCCATGTGGGGCAAATAAGGCTGAGGCACATGCCTTGCTACGAGACGGGTCCTGCCCGTCTCGTTTTTTTATACCTGTTCATAAATATCAGTGCGTATATACGACTCTTTCCGCCGTTGATTAAAGGTCATTGTCGTATTTTTGCTGCTTATGAAAAAACGTATCTGGATTGGTATTGGCGCAATTGCAGCAGCGATATTGGCATGGGCAGGCTATCAGCAGTTCATAGCCAGACCCCGGTCGCTGTCAGCCCTGATACCGGCAGATGCCTTACTCGTGTTCGACAGCCAGGCACTACAGGCACCGGTTTCCATGCGCGCCTTACGGACTCAGATGCCGCTCCGGAAAGTACCGGTCTTTCAGGAAGCTCTCCAGAATCTCGAACGCTTTTTTTATTCGGCCGCTGACACCGCGACCGCGCGGGCGTTTCTGGCCCGGAAAGTGGTCCGGTACTCGCTCCACCCGATCTCAAAAACGCAGTTAGGCTTTGTTTTTTATATTCCCCTCGATCAGAACAGTGATCCGGCATTTCTCGAAAAAATCCGCCACCCCGATCAGAGCAAATACCGGATGCTGGCACGCTCGTTTTCCGACGAACGGATCCAGGAACTGGTCAGCCTTACCAACCAGTCGTATGGTACCTTCTTCGCAACCGAACATTTTCTGATTGGCAGTTCGTCGGGGGTATTGGTTGAGAACGTAATCCGGACGCTGCATAAGACACTGCCCCGCAGTGAACAGGAAATTAATTTCCGGATCGACGCCGATCATGTTGCCGGTTTATCCATCCGTCCCGAAGTAATGCAGGCGCTCTTTGAGCAGCCGGAAGCCAAACGGTCGCTGGTGAACCTGTTCCTGCCCGAAAAGCTCAGTCTCCAGTTCCGGCAGTCGGCCAGTCGGACCCACCTGATCGGTTATGCGGCCGATGACATCGGCAACCGGCAGGATATTGCAAATATCTTTGTTGATCAAACGCCTGTCCGCATTCAGAGCGGGGATGTCATCCCGCAAAATACCGCCGTACTGTATCATCTCGGTCTGAGTAATCCGGCCCGGTTCGGTCAGTCGATGGCGCGTGTACTGGGCTCTACGTCCAACGAATCCGTACAGGAGCGCATCGAGAAACTGGAAGAAGATTTGCCCGGTTTCTTTAACGCCCTGGGTCAGGACGTCATTCTTTGCCGGCTCGAATCGGCCGTTAATGCCAACCGGAAAATAATTATCCTGAAAGCGAAAGATGTCCGGAAGCTGTCGACAGAATTCCAGAATCTGGCCTTTCTGACCGGTGCGAAAGGGCCGTCAACGGTCAAAACCTTCCTGAAACACAAGCTGCTGCGGGTAAATGTCCCCGAATTGCCGGCCTCACTTTTCAGCAATCTGTTCAGCGGTTTTCCGCAAAGCTGGATTACCCAGCACGGCAATTACCTCCTCATTGCCAACGGCGAAGATGTGATGCAGGACTATTTACAGCAGCTTGACCGCAAAGCGGTCTGGGCAACTGATCCGCGCCAGCTGGGGCTGTTGAACCAGATTCTGCGTCCGGCCAATTTTACGGCCTTTGTCCGCGTAAACCGGTCACAGACCACCCTGCCGGCCAGCTGGCCCATTACGTGGCGTAATCTGCTTGGTTATTCGGCGGCCTCGCTGAATAACCTTGAAAACATGGTGTATCAGGCGAGCTACGGCAATGAAAAAGTACAGTCCACACTCGTACTGGGGCGCTCCACCCGGCAATCGGGTAGCAATGTCCTGAACAGGCTGTTGCTGCGCCGGCGTGTTGAGTTTAATGCGCCGCTGATTGCCGCCCCGGTCGTTTCCGGCAACCTCGCCGACGGTTCGGCCCAGTTTTATGCCCAGAACAACGCCGGTCAGTTTGTGCTGGTGACGCCGGAAGGCGATAAAATTGTACAGGATACAACGGATGGAGCGATCCGCAGCAATATTGTTGCGGCTGATTACCTCAGCAACGGACGGTTGCAATACCTGTTCATGACCGCCAGGAAGCTGTATGTCGCCGACCCGAATCCGGATGCACGGACGGTTAAACTGAGAAGCATTACCCTGCCAGCCGGTATCGACCCTTCCCTGCTCCTGCTACCGAGGGGGAGCAGGCAATCCAGCCTGATTGCGCTGGCCGCCCACAAGGATGGCCATATTTACGCTCTTGACCGGCAGAAAAAAGCCTTTACCCGCCTGATTAAAAACCCGCATCCGGGCCCGCTGCTGCTGCCTTTTCAGCTGATAGATGAGGGGAACGGCATGGAAATTCTGGCCCTTCAGGCCGACGGGACGCTGCATCGCTGGCACGACGACGGTACGTATGTGACGCATTTTCCGGCAAAACTGACTTTTGACGGGGTTGATAAACCCTTCGTCAGCCCTGTACTGCAACCGGCAGGGAGTACCATGATGCAGGCCGTTACTACCCAGGGCGAAGTACTTGATCTGCACCCCAATGGTCTCATTGCCAAACGCAGTCAGCTCTACCGGCCCATCCGTGACGGATCGTTCCGGCTTTTTCCGGATGCTGCCCAGACCAACTGGCTGCTGCTGCGCACAACCGATACTGAAACCGCCATTCTGGATCAGCAGGGCAATCTTCAGCTGGATATTCGCGGCCTCAAGCCCGGCGAAAGTAATGTCCGTTACCACCGGCTTGGTACCGGTGTGGAACTGATCAGCATTAAATCCGGCGGTTTTACGGATATTTACACCCTGAACCGGCGAAAAATCAACGACCGGCCCATACCAAGTGACTTCCCCGTGGTACTTCAGCTCGACGAGCAAACGGGTGAGTTGTACATTCTGAGCGGAATCAGCAAAGCGGTTCAGCTCTTTTCGATCCGAATACGATAATGACCCGATTAATTCGCTATAGCCTGATTGGCGTTGCTTTCTTATTGTGGCTGGGCGGCTGTTCCGGCTCCGTTATGCACTGGATGTATCAGACCGGATTTGTTGCCGATGACTACCGCTTCGGCGATCTGTACCGGCTCTCCAGCCTGCCGCAGTTTAAGGAACCGCAGCTTCCCTGCGACGATCCCGCGCCGGTCCAAACCGACTCCGCTGCGCGCCCCATGTCACTCTACATCATCGGTGACAGTTTCAGCGAGCCTCAACGCCTGAGCCAGGCAGCCTTTCAGGGCGCAGGTTTGCCGGTGAACGATTACCGGCGGGTACATTGGGAAAACCAACTGCCGGTAAAGCTTGATACCAGTAAATACAATGTGCTGATTCTGGAGACTGTAGAACGCCACTTCCGGGAGCACTTTGCGCGGCCGGTGCAGTCACTGGCCGTTGTTCAGGATACTAGCCGCACGGCAACCGGCGGAGAACCTGCGAAAACGTGGCGTCGTCAGCTATTCGACCAGATTCAGTCAAAAGGCATTGAAGAGCGCCTCGAAACCGTACTGTTCAGTCAGAATCTGTTTTTATGGGTAAAGGAATTGAAAGCCTCCCTGACGCTTAACCTGTTTGACCGGTATAGTCCGAAAGTCGGCTTATCGAAAGACCGGCAGCATGTCTTTGTTGATCTGGATGTAGACACCGCCAAAGTGCTTAATTCATCGTTTGCGCCATTGGGGAATAAAGAGGTCAAACGCCTGGTTGATAGCCTGAATCAGGTAGCCCTGCGTTACCGCAAAGCCGGTTTCGATGCCGTTTACCTGTCGATTATTCCTAATAAGGCAAGTATTCTCGATCCGTCACGCGGCCCCTATAATCACCTGATTGAGCGTATTCAGCAGCATCCGCGTTTAAAGGTACCTGTTATAGATGTGTATTCATCGTACAGAAACAGCCGGGTACCGGTGTACGCCACCGGCGATTCGCACTGGAACTGCACGGGCCGCAAGGTTTGGCTGGAGCAGGTAGTGAACGTGATCCGTTAGCTGATTTCGCCCGTTTCGGCGTAGTGCTGTAACCAGTCTTTCCGGACACCCTGCACCTGCAGGAAGAAATCGTATATCGCCCGCATATCCTGCTCATAATTCCCGGTCATGTACATGGGCTCACTCAGGATAACGAGTTTGCGGGGATAATCGAAGCCAGTCAGAATCAGCGGAACGTTTGCCTTAAGACCAATGTAGTAGAAGCCGGTCTTTAACTTTGACACATTACTGCGGGTGCCTTCCGGCGTAATGCACACATGAAGCTGCTCATTGCTGTTCAGAATGTCAACAATGGCATCAACCAGGTTATTGGCCTTATTACGATAAACCGGTTTACCGCCAAGAATACGGAAAAACCAGCCGGCATACCAGGTAAATAACTGGCTTTTGGCGAGGTACTGTATCCAGATCCGGAGTTCGGCCCGTACGCCGACGCCAACGGGAAAGTCCCAGTTGGTTGCATGGGGAGCAACGACCCAGATACCTTTAGGAATATGAGGAATGTTGCCGGCAATCTTCCAGCCGGACAGCCCGAACAACCAGCGGGCAAGTGCACTGAACATAGGCGTAGGAACGACAATGTGTTACAGCCAAGTAGCCCGCAAACAGCCACAGAACGGGCTGTTTGCGAACCAGCTTATGCTTAGTAGTTCCGCTCTTTGCGTTGCAGCCAACGGCCTGCAATGAATGCGGCAGTTAACAAAACAGCATAGAACAGGAGCGTTAAAGGAGTTGACAAATCCATAATCTGAACCAGGTTGTTTTTTTGGCAAAGTACGGCAATGAGGAGTGGTTTTGCAACCCTATTCCCCTGCCTTTTCAGAAAGTTTATGCCCGTTACAGAACGCCTTTTGTACTGGGCAGGTTATCAATTTCGGCGATGTTCCGGCTAACGGCCATTTTGATGGCCTTCGCAAACGCCTTAAAAACCGCTTCAATTTTGTGATGCTCGTTATCACCCTCCACCTTAATATTCAGATTACATAAAGCCGTATCGGAGAATGATTTAAAAAAATGGAAGAACATTTCGGTCGGCATATCCCCGATTTTTTCGCGGCGGAATTCAGCCTCCCATACCAGCCACGGCCGGCCGGAGAAATCAATGGCTACCTGCGCCAAGGCCTCATCCATCGGCAGCAGGAAGCCATACCGGCTGATGCCCCGTTTGTCGCCGAGGGCCTTGCGATAGGCTTCACCGAGGGCCAGTGCAGTGTCTTCGATGGTATGATGTTCGTCAATATGCAGATCACCGTTCACCTCAATGCTGAGGTCGGCCCCGGAATGCTTGGCTACCTGGTCCAGCATGTGATCGAAAAAGCCGAGACCGGTTTTCATGGATGATTTTCCGGTACCATCCAGATTCAACTCAATCCGGATCTGCGTTTCTTTCGTATTACGTTCTACAGAAGCCGTACGGGCCGGCAGACGCAGGAATTCATAAATGGCGTGCCAGCTGTCGGTTTTGAGCGCAATCGTCTGTTCCATTGACTCCGTCAGGCCGGCAATATCAGCCATTTGCGTAGTTTGTGACAGGTTAGGCGGTAAAAACAGAATGGCTTTGGCGCCCAGATTGATCGCCAGCTGGACATCCGTCATCCGGTCACCGATAACATAACTATTGGCCAGGTCGTATTCTCCGGTCAGGTATTGGCTTAGCATACCGATGCCTGGCTTACGGGTTGTTGAGTTATCGTGGGGGAAATGACGGTCAATGTGCTCGGCTGCGAAGTGAATATTTTCACCCGCAAAGGTTGTCAGCATTTTCCGGTGGGCCGGCCAGAATGTCGCTTCCGGAAAAATATCGGTTCCGAGGCCATCCTGATTCGTCACCATTACCAGTTCGTAATCAGTTTCTTCCGCGATTTTTCGCAGCGCTGATAAAACACCGGGGATGAATTCAAGCTTTTCCAGCGAGTCAATCTGGAAGTCAGACTGGGGTTCAATAATCAGCGTTCCGTCGCGGTCTATGAATAATACGTTGCGCATAGTGCAGTTTTTCTACGAGTAGGCAAAGATACCTATCCGCTTTAATTACTGCGAAAATCATCGTATTTTTGCGTTTATTAATATGAATTTCTGCACGCTGTGCGCTATACAATATCGTTTATACCAGCAGTAAGACTACTCTGATTATACAGTATTATTCTTATCCGGTGTCTATCTATCAATCACGCCACAATAGCTGTCCATACTGATAAGTCATCCTCATAGGTTGTAAAAACAGAAAAATTGTAAATAAAATAATAGATAAAAAAACAAATATGCCTAACACTCGTCATGGGTTAACCCGTATCGGAGTTTTTTACGATGGTAATTATTTCTTACACGTCAGCAATTACTATAACTACTCTCACGAACGTCGCAGTCGAATAAGTATTTCCGGTTTACACGAATTCATCCGCCGTCAGATTTCAGAAGAAGAAGGTGCGGATGTACGGCTCTGCCAGATTGTAGATGCCCATTATTTCAGAGGTCGCCTGAACGCGCATGAGGCGCATCAACGCGGCAATCAGCTTTTTTATGACCGCCTTTTTGATGACATTCTGATGTCGGAGGGCGTTGTTACCCATTATCTACCGGTAAAAACATATCAGGGATTCCGGCAGGAAAAAGGAATTGATGTCTGGCTTGCCCTGGAAGCCTTTGAACTGGCACTTTATAAAAAATTTGACGTATTAGTATTAATTACTGCCGACGGCGACTATGTTCCACTTATCCGTAAACTGAATACACTGGGTACCCGCGTGATGGTTCTGAGCTGGGACTTCGAGTTCTTTAATGATGAAGGCGAAAAGCTTGTCACCCGCACATCCCAGGATCTGCTGGCCGAAGTATCGTATCCGGTAGCCATGCACGAGATGATCGACAACCGGCTCCGTAAGAATGATCCGACGGTTCAGAATCTGTTTGTCAAACAACAGCCCCGTCCCAGCTTTTCGGTGCCAGGCACTACCAGCACCAGCGGGCTGCTGACAACCGGCTTCGATCAGGATTCCTCGTTTGATGATGAACTGCTGGATGCTGATCCGGAAGAACGCAGAATCAGTACGATCCGGAGCCTGAAAACCGGGTACGGGTTTATCAACTACCCGCCGAATAACCTGTTTTTTCATTATACCAGCCTGATCGACTCTGATTTCAACGAATTACAGATTGAGGACGAAGTAGAATTTAAACTTGGCAAAAATGCCGAAGGCAAGGATATTGCCGTAGATGTTCGGCTTCTGCCGGTTTAAACCATATAAACTTTTTCTCTTAGCCGGATAGTACAAATTTTTCCGGCTAAGAGAATACATTATAGAGGCTGAAAAATAAAAATAATGCAATCTTATAAAGCTCATAGTTGCTTTTTTATTAGTTTCTTCTTACTTTTGTAAAAGTTTTACAAGCGACATCCGTCAAGCTTCTGTTTTTTTATCTCGGTCAAAACGAAGAAAGGCGTAACGAAAAAACCATTGTTTTTTCCTGCTACTTTCAGTTCTTCAATTTTATCAGACAGAACCGGTACGGATGATCCGACGGTCTCTGTGGGCTATCAATACGTAGGGGAATCACATCACTGTTGGTCTTAAAATGGTTCAGCGCGGTCAACTTCGCGCAAGGGTTTAGGCTTAGGGCCTTGGGGAATCAGGTGGGGCAACTTCGTTGGGTATATTTCTGCAAAGCATAGTTCACCAGTACCGTCAGCAGGCAGATCGTCTGTTGCTTGGGATGTTTTTTTTATTATTTATAACATCATGATCGAATTGGAACAAAACCAATCAGACGTATTGGAACAATCTGTTGTTACAGAACAACCTAAGTCTTTGAACAACCCGAATCAACGCACTTTTCACGACCTCAACCTTTCGGATGACATACAGCGCGCCATCGATGACATGGGCTTTGTAACCCCGTCACCTATCCAGGCTGAAGCAATCCCGCACATTTTATCAGGACGTGATGTAATTGGTCAGGCGCAAACCGGTACCGGCAAAACCGCCGCGTTTGGTATCCCTGCCCTTGAAATGATTGATATCACTGAACGTTCAGTTCAGACGCTGGTGCTTTGCCCGACGCGTGAACTGGCCCTTCAGGTAGCGGACGAAATCCGCAAACTGTCGAAACACAAGCGCGGTCTCCGCGTTGAAGCCATCTACGGCGGTGATTCTATCGAACGCCAGATCCGTGCCCTGAAAGGTGGCGTGCATATCGTAATCGGCACACCAGGCCGCGTTATGGACCACATGGAACGTAACACCCTGAAGCTCGATAACGTAAAAATGATGATTCTCGACGAAGCCGATGAAATGTTAGACATGGGCTTCCGCGAAGATATCGAAAGCATTCTGGAAGATATGCCGGAAGAGCGTCAGACGATTCTGTTCTCGGCTACTATGTCGAAGCCGATTATGGCCATGACGCAGCGCTTCCAGAAAGAGCCTGTACTGGTGAAGGTAGTTAAGAAAGAACTGACCAACCAGAACATTGAGCAGGTTTATTTCGAAGTGAAACCAAAAGCAAAAGCGGAGGTAATGTGCCGTCTGATCGACATGTACGACCTGAAGCTGATGCTCGTTTTCTGTAACACGAAACGCAAAGTCGACGAAATCGTGGAAGACATGCAGATCCGCGGCTATATGGCCGAAGGCCTGCACGGTGACCTGCGCCAGTCGCAGCGGAATAACGTTATGGCGAAGTTCCGTGCCGGTACAACCAACATCCTGGTAGCTACTGACGTAGCCGCCCGTGGTATTGACGTTGACGATGTGGATGCGGTTATTAACTTCGACATTCCGCTCGACGAAGAATATTACGTACACCGGATCGGCCGTACAGGTCGCGCGGGCAAATCAGGCCGTGCGTTCTCACTGGTAAGCCGTGACGAGAAATTCCGTTTCCGCGAAATCCAGACCTATACAAAGGTTAAGGTAGATAAAGGCGTAATTCCTTCGTTTGAAGATATCGTCGGTATCCGGAAAGCCCGTTTCATTGAGCAACTGCAGCAGACCATCGAAGCCAGCAACGATCTGTCGCTGTTTGAAGATGTATTGACGCAGCTACAGCACGCAGGCCTGTCTACTGAACAGGTTGTTGCCGCCCTGGTGAAACGTAGCATGGGTATCGAGAAAAACGAATTCTCTGATCAGAATCTGGCACTGGAAGATGATCGTCGGGGCGACCGTAAGGACCGCAACGGCCGCTCAGGTGACCGTGATGACCGTCGGGGTGGCCGGTTTGGCGACCGCGAACGCGAAGGTAGCCGCTTCGGTGGCGATGATCGCCGGGGCCGCTTCGGCGACCGTGAGCGTGAAGGCAGCCGGTTTGGCGGTGATGACCGCCGGAGTCGCTTCGGTGACCGCGAACGCAGCGGCGGTGACCGCCGTGGTTCTTCAGACGACCGCCGTCAGCCACGCGAACCACGGGAGCGTGAAGCACACATGACCCGTCTGTTCGTAAGCATCGGCCGTAAGGATTTTGTTCGTCCGGGTGATATTGTTGGTGCCATTGCCGGTGAATCAAACATTCCGGGTAACAGCATCGGCCACATCGACATCTATGACAAATTCACGTACGTTGATGTACCGAATGATGCCGTAAACAGTGTGCTGGACGCCATGGAAGGCAATACCATTAAAGGACGCCGTGTGAATGTTGAAGTAGCCCGGTAAATACATTGTAGAACGGAATGACATTCCGTTCTGCTTTTAAATCTTTTTGTAGTGGTGGCACGATTCAGAATCGTGCCACCACTTTTTTTGTGCTACGTTTCGAGCTTAATTTTCGTAAAAGTAGCCGAAAATAATCCCCATCTCATCTTCGCTGGTGAGACCGAAGCCAACCGCTTTGTTGGTTGTATTGTTGTAGGTAATCTCCGAGATCAGCCCCTCTCCTGCTTTCAGCGTAACCGGCGTTTTAAAGGTAAGAATGTCCGGATGCTCCCAGTCCGTCGCCGTATACAGCACTTCCCCGTTCCGCGTACCGCCATAAATCTTGATGACAAACTTCTCACCGAGCTTGTGCGTGTGCGAGGTCAGGGCCAGAATTGTTCTTGGCTTATTGAAGGTAAAAGTCTTGGACAGCGTCACCCGCGAATTTGCCGGGATATTCAGGCTCTGGTTAGCCAGATTAAGCGTTTGCACAACCGTCTGCACCTTTGATTTATCCACTGAGTACAGGTTCATGGACACTTCGCCGGGAATGGGGGCAGTTGTCTTATTGACATAGTGCGAATTCATATCCAGCGATGTATTGGCCGGTAAAAGCAGCGCTGTTCCGGCAGGGAATGTATAATCGTAGCTTGCTGACTGGCTGCCGGCCAGAAACACATGGTTCTGCATCGTCAGGAAGGTTGTCAGATTCAGCGATCCGTCGGCATTCCGCAGGTCACGTACCTGATCAAGCGGCGGATAGGACGCGTTGGAAAACGAATAGGCAACAAAATGGTGGCTGTTCGGCCGCATTTTGATCTGGATACGATTAACATACATGTCGCCCGTATTGCCAACCATCCGGCGCATAAACAGTTCCCGTTCAAAATTCGGGGCGACGGTAAACTGCGGCAGGCTCATCTGCCGCCCTTCCGTTGCAGCCGGTACCGGTAAGGCTTCAAAAAGCGATGTCACATAGCTCGGTGTCGTATCATCCAGCAGGGATGCATCCACAACATTACCATCCTTCGGCGCACCGGCTTCAATCCACCGCCGGATAAACTCAATTTTACCCACCGACAATGCATCACCACCCAACGGCATCGGATTACCATACTGTTTTGTGGCATGGTGTGCCGGCTCAAAGTTCAGCTTATAATACAGGAGGCTTTGTAGCGACGCAAACGCTTTGACACGGAGATACCCATCGGCCTTCGCATCGGTATTGGCCGGTGCTACGCCCACCAGATTCTGATACGCTGCGCCTTCTGCCAGAACGAGTCCGTGCTGCTTAAACGCCGCATCTTTTTCCGATGCATGGCAACCGGCCGTAGCGCAGGAAGGCGTCAGGATTTTTTTCTGCATGAGTCCGAAACTGGACTCATCAGCAGGTTTTGCATCCGTGCCGGTTTGCTGACACGAGCCAACCAGTATAGCGATGCCAACGACACCCGCCAGGGCGATTTGATAAGATAAGAAATACTTCATGCGAAAAGCAGATCAGAAACGCAGGGTAAAGTGTTGTTTCAACTGTTCTTTACGAAAGAAAACCAGTCCTACGCCGAAGAGATCGACCGTTGCGGTTACATCCGGATGGTCTTTAATCGTTGCCCAGGCCTGTTCCATTTCGTTCGACCAATGAATATCATCAAAGATAAACACAGAATCGTTATGTATTTTGGGTAAACATACATTAAAATACTGAACAGTAGGCGTATACCGGTGATTGGCATCGAAGAACACCATATCCAGCTGCGCTACCTTCTGTACCTGTTCCGGCAAGGTTGCGGCCAGATCGCCTACGAGGACCTCTACCTGGTTACACCCGAGCCGGGCCAGATGCTGACGTGCCTTTTCTGCCGTTGCCGGACACCCTTCAAAGCTGGTTACAAAGCCGCCGGTCCTGGCAGCGCCTTTGGCAAGATAAGCAGTTGTGAGGCCAAGCGATGTACCTAAATCAAAAATGGTACGCGCCTGAAAACGTTGGCTCAGGCGGTACAGCAGTTGCGCATAGGCCGGTGATTTCGCCGAGTGGCGGGCAATAGCCCCTACCGTCCGCGTGTTGGCCGGCGTCAGACGGGAACCGGCCCCTAAATCAACAACGGCCAGTTCTTCGCGGCTTTGTTTCAGTTCGCGCCGGAGCGCTTCTATCTGCGCGAAAAACGGCTCGTCAGCGCCTTTTCTTTCAGGTCGGATGGTTTGCCGGTACAGATCAAACAAAAACGGAGAATGCAGGGAATGCTCGTTCCCGGCCTTAACTGCGTACCGTAAATAGGGAATAATCAACGTGGAAGCGTTTAATTCAACTTGAACGGAGCCACCATGGTAAATTCAGGGATGGCTACGCTGACGTATTTTCCGTCAATAATGCGTTCGACAAGGTAATGGCCGATCATTTTACCCATGCTGGAGCGCAGGTTGCAGCCCGAAACGTACTCGTGTACTTCGCCGGGCTCAAGCACCGGTTGTTGCCCGACCACGCCTTCGCCTTCGACTTCGCGAACCGTTCCGTTTGAATCGTAAATCGTCCAGTGACGCCGGAGCAACTGAATGGTATACTCACTGGCGTTCTCGATGGTGATGCGGTAGGTAAATACGTAATGTGATTGAAGCGGGCTTGAGTACTCGGCCTGATATTCCGTCCTTACGCTAACCTTTATGCCTTCTGTAACTGCCGAAACCATAAATTTTTGCCGTTCTTGACAACCTTGAAACGAAAATTAGGTTGATTAGTTTACTTTCGCAAGCAGCAAACGTTTTTTTTCACGCATTCCCATGAAAGTTGCAATCGCCGAGTCATGGCAACAACGGCTTCAACCTGAATTCGACAAGCCTTATTTTCAGGAGCTGGCTGAGTTTGTCCGACACGAATACAGTACCCAGCGCGTATACCCTCCCGGACGTCTTATTTTCAATGCTTTTGATAAATGCAGTTTTGATGACACGCGGGTTGTGATCCTTGGTCAGGACCCTTACCACGGTGAAGGTCAGGCAAATGGCCTGTCATTTTCTGTAGCCGACGGGGTCACCAAACCGCCTTCGCTCATCAATATTTTTAAGGAAATTCAGGACGATCTGGGCATTCCCGTTCCCAAATCCGGCAACCTCGAGCGCTGGGCCGTGCAGGGGGTTCTGCTCCTGAACGCCACGCTTACGGTCCGGGCCGGCCAGGCGGGCTCGCATCAGGGCAAGGGCTGGGAAACCTTTACGGATGCTGCCATCAAAGTGCTTTCCGAGCAGAAAGAACATATTGTCTTTATGCTATGGGGCGCTTATGCGCAGAAGAAAGGCGCTGTTATCGATGCCTCGAAGCATTTAGTCCTTAAATCAAAGCATCCTTCGCCGATGGCAGCCCAATGGGGCGGCTGGTTCGGCAATAAACATTTCAGCCAGGCCAACGAATACCTCCGCGAACAGGGTCTGCCGGAGATTGACTGGTAAACGACCGTATATCGTAAAAGAGAAAGGGGCGATGGTTGATCCACCGCCCCTTTTTTATGCGTTAATCCTGACCTGCTTACTCAATAATCCGGAATAAGCGGTTCCAGCGGATTTTATTCCAGAAGCTTTCCGGATTCGGGTCGATTGACATCCAGATAAAGACGGCTTTACCGACGATGTGATCTTCCGGCACAAAGCCCCAGTACCGTGAATCGTATGAATTATGCCGGTTATCCCCCATCATGAAGTAATAATCCTGCTTGAAGGTGTATGAGGTAACCGGCTTACCCTCGATGGTGATCTGCTTCGGCGTTACCTCTACCTTGCCGTTATCTTCGTATTTCTGAATCACGGTGCCATACAGCGCAATGTTCACCGAGTCCAGCTTAATGGTTACGCCTTTCTTCGGCACCGTCAGCGGCCCGAAATTGTCGATGGTCCAGTTCATCAGCGCGCCGCCGTAGATCTGTGAGTATGGCGATGGTTTCTCCGGACGGTTTTCGTCATATGGCACAATCTTCTTACACCAGTCAAACTGCTTGAATTTTTCAATCGTTTCGGCGTTTGTCACGAGCTTGTAGCCTACCAGCGCATTGGTTTTTGTTGAGTCATTGTATTGCTCAATCGGCTGCCAGTTATACGTCTCACTGCCTTTGCGGTAATCGTTCACAATATCGAACTGACGGAAGAAAGCATCATTCAGATCAGGGTTTGTCGTGTCCAGAAAATACGACAACTGCATCCGCGGCGGATTAACCGATTCCTTTCCGTTTACATAGACCTGACGGTGACGTACTTCGACCACATCGCCCGGAATACCGATGCAACGCTTGATGTAGTTTGTCCGCAGATCCGGCGGGTATTGCTCTTCAGTCGGGAAGTTGAATACCACGACATCCCCGTTTTTGACATGGGTGAAGCCCGGTAACCGGAACGACGGCAACTGAATCGCATCGCTGAACGACGGAATCTCAGTTCCCCATATTTTCTGGTGGGTAAGCGGCACCTGTAGCGGCGTGCGCGGTGTCCGCGTTCCGTAATGCAGCTTGCTGACAAACAGGAAGTCGCCTACCATCAGGCTTCGCTCCATGGATGGCGTCGGAATTGTGAACGCTTCCATAAACAGCCACCGGATGAGGGTAGCAGCCACAACAGCAAACAATATCGAGTCGAACCACTCGCGGGCTGGTGATTTTTTCGGCTTGTCCGATTTAATCTGCGGTTTTGTATTTACCTCTGACACAACGTTTTCTTTTTTTCGACTAATTCAATCTTTGCTACTCTCCTAACAGGTCATCCATTCCGAAAATACCCTGCTTGCCAACCAGCCATTCAGCCGCCACAACGGCACCAAGGGCAAACCCCTGCCGGCTGTGGGCGATATGTGAAATCTCGATCTGATCAACCTCCGACCCATAGCGGATAATGTGCGTTCCCGGCACCACCCCTTCGCGCAGGGATTCGATTTCCAGCACACTCCCGGCTACAGCCTCAGGACTTTTTTCGGCCCAGCCGGTTTTGCCCGGCAGGTTTTCCAGAATACCTTCAGCCAGCGTAATGGCGGTTCCGCTCGGCGCGTCTTTCTTTTCCGTATGGTGAATTTCGGTCATGGACACCTCGTACGACGGATAGTTTTTCATAAACTGCGCCAGTACCTTGTTCAGCCGGAAAAACAGATTCACGCCGATGCTGTAGTTCGATGCGTAGAAGAAAGCACCCTTGTGCTGCTCACACAGTGCTTCCACCTCTGCGCGGTGGTTGAGCCAGCCGGTTGTACCGCTGACAACAGGCCATCCGCGTTGCAGGCAATAGGTTATATTTTCGAAAGCCGATTCAGGTGAGCTGAATTCAATAACCACATCCACAGCGTCGCCACTGAGGGATTCCATTTCCTGACGGTTAGAAACATCGATCCGTCCGGCAATGTGATGGCCACGGTCAAGCGCAATCTTTTCAATGGTGCGCCCCATTTTACCGTAGCCGAGCAACAGAATATTCATGTAAAAGCTATTTTCGTTTCGTTCTAAAAGACCGAAATCCCCGTTTATTTAATCGTCAGCGTAAGTTTAGCCCCCAATATCGGCGGACCACCGGCTAAGTTCGGGATCAGCATTGGCTTTACCTGCATCGACAGATCATCCGACATGTCAAACGTTTTCAGGTGAGCCGCCACGTTGGCTTCAACCGCATTCAGCCCCCAGAACGCCGCCATCAGAATCACGTTCAGATCCCGATACCGGTGATAGATGTCTGTAATGGTCTTCAACTGTGCAACGCCAAAGCGTACATCCTGCCACTGACCATCCCGTTTGATACGGACAACGGCTGTTTTCGCATTTTCGCCGGTCGATTTATCCTCGTAAGCGGTCCGGTAAGCCGATTCGAACTGAAGGTATTTTTTATTGAAATCAACGATCAGGTACACCTCCGTGCCCAGGGCCGCATACACAAACGGCACTTTCCAGGGCTGTCCATTATAAATCTGGCCCAAACCAGGCAAAATCGCCGAGCGGATGGTTGCCTGACGCGGAATAATCTTGCGGATTTCGGCCGTTTTCTTCTCGCTGATCCGAACCGTATCGGTCGCATTCACAACAGTAGAGTCGTCGGCGGTCAGCACCGAATTACCAACCCGCACGCTATCGGCAACTGCCTTTTTCTGTGCCTGAACCGCACCGGTTGCCAGCAACAGGACCATCCACACCCAAACTCCCCGATACTTCATGTCAGTTCGTAACTTCCGGCTGTTATTTTCCTTCGTGGCGCAAAACCATCAGGATTTTGTCCAGCTCTTCCTGTGATGTAAACGGAATCTTGATCTCGCCCTTGTGTTTCTCATCGGCTTTGATTGATACTTTCGTACCAAACATCGACGACAGCTTAAACTGCAGGCTCCGCAGTTCCATTTTGGGCAGCGTCACCTTGCGGGCAACCAGTTCGGTACCATCTGCTGACAGGTTACGAACGGCTTCCTCTACCTTCCGTACTGACCACTCTTCATCGACAATTTTGCGGAAGATGCGGATCTGCGTATCCGGATTCTCGATGTTGATAATGGCGCGGGCGTGTCCCATCGAAATCACGTTATCGCGGAGCGCGGCCTGAATGACCGGCGGTAGTTTCAGTAAACGGATGTAGTTGTTGACCGTTGTGCGGTTTTTGCCGACCCGCTCGCCCAGTTCTTCCTGCTTCAGGCTGCACTCAGTGATGAGGCGCTGATAGCTCAGGGCAATTTCTATGGAGTTTAGATTCTCACGCTGGATGTTTTCAATCAGCGCCATTTCCAGCATCTGCTGGTCATTGGCCATCCGGATATAGGCCGGAATCGTGACCATGCCGATCAGCTTGGAGGCCTGCAGACGGCGTTCCCCCGAAATCAGCTGATAGCGGTCTTTTTCCAGTTGCCGGACAGTGATCGGCTGAATAATTCCCTGCACACGGATGGATTCGGCCAGCTCCTGCAGGGCTTCTTCGTCAAACCGCGTACGGGGCTGAAACGGGTTCGTCTCAATCTGGTTGATTGAGATTTCGCTCATGGTACTGATCGTCTCATAAGGCGATGGTTTGGCCTGCCGGTTGACCGCATCACTATCCTGGAGCAGCGCACCGAGTCCCCGCCCTAAACCCGTCATCCGTTTGTTTGGTGCTTTACTATTCAATGTCTCCATACATTTAGTTAATGATGTATGATTTACGGGTACCGTTCTGCAACGGCCCTCGTAAGCCCCTGATTAAATTGATTATTACAGGAGAACCGGTTCGCCCCCTGCCTTATGTTTAAGCCGGTTGGTCGTGCGGCATCAGTCCGTTTTTCGTCAGGATTTCGCGGGCCAGATTCAGGTAGCTGATGGCACCCTTGCTCTCGGCATCCTGCGCCAGGGCCGGCACACCGAAACTCGGCGATTCGCTCAAACGGATGTTGCGCGGAATGATGGTATTGAAGACCATTTGCTGGAAGTGCGAAGTTACCTCACCGACAACCTGATTCGACAAGCGCACGCGCAGGTCATACATGGTCAGCAGAATACCCTCAATCGTCAGCCGGGTATTGAGCCGCGACTGGATGATCTTGATTGTATTCAGGAGTTTGCCCAGGCCTTCGAGCGCAAAGTACTCGCACTGAACCGGTACAATTACCGAATCGGCAGCTGTAAGGGCGTTGATGGTAATCAGGCCCAGCGACGGCGAACAGTCGATAATAACGAAATCATATTCCTGCCGGACATCGTCCAGGGCATCTTTCATTTTATCTTCCCGGTTGCCCAGGTTGATCATCTCGATTTCGGCTCCGACGAGGTCGATATGTGACGGCAGCAGATCCAGGTTCGGGAAATCCGTCTGAATGATTGCATCGTGTGTATCAACGCCTTCGACCATGCATTCATAGATGCTGGTTGATATTTCCTTTGGATTATATCCTAAACCCGACGTGGAGTTTGCTTGTGGATCGGCATCGACGATAAGCGTCCGAAACTCCAGAGCGGCTAAGCTAGCCGCTAAATTAATCGTGGTAGTTGTTTTTCCGACTCCCCCCTTCTGGTTGGCGACAGCAATGACTTTACCCATTTGTATTAGCTCGTTGCAGTCCCAAAGATGCCGGATACTTTCGGATAATCCAAGGATGTTTCACGGAAATGTTTCACAAAAAAACTTAATGGTGTGAAAAGGGGAGAAAATATAACGATATGTTAAAAATGAAACTCTTATCATTGAAAACCAATACCCCGCAAGCGTTGAGGGCAGGCGTATAAGGTATGTTATCGGTGTGCTGGTGTGTAAGCCTTATAGCCCGTAGGTAAGCCTACTATGCAGTTTAGTCCTAAACTAAATGCCACACCTGCCGAAATAAGCGAGGCTGAGGCTATGGTTGTGGAAGTGCTAGGCCAACCCGAAAAGGCACTGGAAAGCAGCCTGTCGGGCTTAGGGAAATTAGTAGTTGATGGAAAAGGAACGCTTAATTTCGAGCCTGCCAGCCAGGTTGTTTTCAATAGTACCTCAAAAGGGGGACAGGTAGTTTCGCTGATAAACAAAGCGAATAATGTATTAACACCGGTTGCCTACATTGCTGCCGAAGGGGCAATCATTAGCGTTATTAAAGACCAGAGTAATTGTGCTTTATGTAAAACCCGCACCCAGAACGATCCCACCCTCTGCCAGTCATTGACGGACTTACAGCAACGGGGAGGTACCATGAATGGACAAGCAGGTGTAACAAAGCTATGCTCAAGTACTCTGAGTAACCCCGAGTTAAAAGCTGTTGTAGATCGGATATTGAGCTTTACAGCAACCGGAGAGATACCGGCATTCCTGGGAGACGTGCTTGAACCCACATTTGACAGTAACAAACTGTCCATGCATATTTCTGACTTGACGGTTGACCTGGTGAGCGCTTACGATAAATTGTATACCTCGGATTACGAAGATAAATTTGATTATCTTAAAGCTATTCGGGATGTGACAACACAGTATAATTATCAGACTAAAGTAGTTGGACGGAAAAATGTAACAGTCTCATCAACGGGGACTAATGCTAAGTTATGGGCGAAATTAATTGGAAACAAAATTGAGGCAGTAGGTGGGGTAGGGACCGTAACCGCAAAAGCGGGACGAAATCAATTTCTTAATTTGGTGCCATTGCTTTTAAATGTAACGTATGAAGTTGACATAGACTTTAAATATGAAACTGATGATTTAGGGCGTGTTAAGAAAATAACTGGCTTGTTACATGATGGACCTAATCGGCGTGATTCCGATGAACAACGAAGAGCAAAATTTGAAAAAGATGGTAATGTTAACGATAACACTGTAGACGATGGAGGACATATGATAGGCGCGCGGTTTAACGGGCCGGTTGAACAATTAAATTACTTTCCGCAAAATACCGTTTCAAATCGTTATGGTGACTGGAAAAGTATGGAAGATGAATGGCAGGCTGTTTTACAACGGAGAACGACAACAATTAATGGGACAACTGTTAGTCCACCCATTCAAGTTGAAATAAACCCTACTTTTATTGGTTCAAAAAGAATTATTGAGACAATCAATAATTCTGAGTGGGATGAAGCAATTTATCCAATACAAATTTCCACAAATAATACCGTAAGTGCTGGAATGATTATCTTACGATCAAAGGGAAGTGAAATAGCAAGAGCCATATTAAATGGTTACTCACAATTTACCGATGATATTAGAGAATCAGCAAAAGTAAATTAGTGGAACAAAGGTGATATAACAGTCTTTCGAGATGGCAGGTTCAGAACATCATTTTTTTTAGATGAATCGGATAAATTACAAGAAGAAGTGAGAACAGCTAAATCGGCAGTTTCCGGTTTGTACGAAAGTTTATTTGAGCGAATTGCATTTGAAATTAAGCCCGAGATAAACTGGAAAACTGCTGTGGCAACCGTCATAGTTCTGAATGGCAAAATTGATGAGCAGAGTCATATAATACTAGAAGACGATCCCAGAATTTATCCGCTCAATCTGGATAAATTCTGGCAACTGAAATTTCCGGAATTTCAGGAGAAGACTAATTCCGACCCCTTGAAAAAATACTTCCCTGCATGGAATACGCTTAAATACTACTTACGCTATGGGGATAACTTTAATGAAGATAAAGACATTGACTATCAATTTATCAATTATTAAAAATTGACAGACTTACAGGGAAGGCTGAGTAAAATAGAACCTGTCAAAATCCCGTAACCCATAAACCAATGTACCACCACTACCCACATACCACCGTCGTCCTCACCGCAGCCCTGGGCCTGCTGAGCGTCAATCTAATGGCCCAGCTCAACGCGGCCCGGCCTGTCGCAGGCTTGGCCCCTTGCCGGCCGCGTACTGCCCAAAAGTAAGCCAACGCCAGGAACCGTAAGTTTTCGGCATGGTTTGACCAGGCACAAACCGGTGTATTTAACTTCGTGAAGTTCGATTATCGCTTTGGTTCGGATGATGAGTACTTTTTAACCTCTCTGATCATGCGGATTGATAACCCACGCATGGCCGAACTCATTACCGCTTTCCAAAGCATGGTTATTGACTACAACAACCCTGAAAAGCAGGAAAAACAGCAATTCCAAAACAGCCAGTCGATAGCCATACAGCACAAGCAGCCTGAATGCCGGTCAGCGCCCGGTCATATGTTATCCATGCCCAACGAGGTTTCCTGTACAAACTCCTACACGCGTCTTTTCATCAACGCGGCATCTACGCTCGCTTTACCACCACCGGCAATCAGGCTGATCAGGGTCAGGCCGAAAAGCAGAATAAAATATTCAAGCCCTTCCTCCTTGTTGGCTTCGGCGTACCAGTTCATGAAAAAGCCGGATTTCAGGTGCGACGACACGACAATACCGATGAAATTGCCCAGAATGCCTAACGCCGCCACGCGGGTAGCCGCTCCTGCGATGAGCATCAACGGTCCGAAAAATTCGATCAGGATCACCAGCAACGCCAGTATCCAGGGTAGTCCCACATCGCCGGTCAGGAAGCCCATGGTTCCCTGAAAACCACCACCGCCAAACCAGCCCAACAGTTTCTGGGCACCGTGCGGAAACACGACGATTGCCAGGGACAGCCTGGCAATCAATGCCGGCCAGTCAGCAGCATTTGTATACAGGATTCGATTCATGCTGCAAAGCAAGGTATTTTTCCGGATATTGCCGCAGACTGCCAATCCATGCATGTTTTCGTTCTACACTTTCAGACCGGGACCTGAGATGCGAACAAGTGTAAACACGTTCATGGGCAAAACCAGCTTTACCACCCATGAACGCACTACCATTATTTTACAGTTACCACGCTGCCGTCGCGGATTTCTTCGGTGGCCGTCATGACCAGCTGGTCATTTTCGTGCAGCTCGCCGAACACTTCGGCCTTATCGCCGGCCTCCAGCCCCTTCCGGACGGGCATCTGGTCAATGCCTTAGTCTGTATTCTCCACGGTAGCTTCTGATCAGATCCTTAAAAGACTACTTCAGTTTTACCTGTGCTCACGTTTAGACGGGGTTTTTATAATTGCGAATTGTTGTAGAAAATTTTTGTAATTACTTTCCGAAAACTGAACTGGCGCCGAGCGACCCTGGACATAAAACTGACCTTTTTCGATTCGCTCCACATAGTTAAGATTGACCAGTATAGAACGAGGAAGAATATAGAAATTCTCACTTGTAAAGAATTGCGCGAGATAGCCTAAATTCATTGAAAAAACACGCTCCTGCTTTTCATTTATCAGATAAACTTCAACATACGCTCTGGCGGCTTGTAAATAAAGCACTTCATCCTTTTTGATTTTTACATACCCTTTCCCCTGATCGACGGGTAGATAAAGGCTATCCGATAAAAAAGGATCAACTGATTTAATTTGGGTTGTTTGGTAGTTGTAATAGGCAAGTTCAACCTGGATCGATAGTTCTTTGTGCCGGAACGGCTTAAGCAGATAGGCAGCAGGACAGGTCTGTTTGGCTCGTGAGATTGTGTGCTGTTCAGAGTGGCCAGTAAGATAAATAATGGGTAAAGGAGACTGGTTAAGGAGATGCTGAGCAATGGAAATTCCATCTTCAACGGAGTGTTCCAGATGAATATCAATCAATGCCAGATCAGGAGGATTAGTGCGAATGGAAGTCATCGCAGCAGGTAAACTACGGGCAATATCGGTTATCGTATGCCCGGCTGCCTCCAGTGTTTCCCGGATGTCATAGGCCGTCACCAACTCGTCTTCGATGATGAGGATTTTAAGTGAGTTCATCATAAACCAAACTATTGTATCCTTTTGCTACCTGGTAAAACTGGTAGTAAAGGAAATGTCATTGTGAAGGTTGTACCATCTTTACTATCAAATTGTGAGGTGCCGAACAACTGCTCGACCTGAATTTTAATCAACCGCATTCCAAACGATTTTGATGATGCTGATGAATCAAAGCCGTTGCCATTGTCGGCTACACGCAGATGAAATGTGTTTTTGACTAACGCTGCTTCTATGTATAAAGTAGGATGCGGATTATCCGGAAACGCGTACTTGCATGCATTCACAACCAACTCATTTACAATCAACCCAATACGCATTACGTAGTCGGCGGATAAAGTAAGCGTCGATGGAATTTGATATACCGTTTTAACCTGGTTCAATTCATTAAATGCCTGTAAAACCATTTCTGTTAATTCACGAATAAAATCGCCTACGGGAGCACTAACCAGATTGTCGCCATCATAGAGTTTTCGCTGAAGTAAACTCATGACTTCAATACGTCGTTGGCTATCTTCCACCGCATTTTTGGCACTTTCATCAACAAGACGATTGGATTGTAAACTTAACAGGCTCGAGATGATTTGTAAATTATTTTTGACACGATGGTTTTGCTCCCGTACCAGATTCGCATTCGTAAGGCTAAGTCGTTGATTCTTCTTTGACAGTCGATAAAAAGCCCCGCTAGCAAAGGCAGTTCCCAATAACAAAGCAGAAAGAATAAGCAGAAGGCGATGTTGCGTTTTCTGATTATCCTGGCTGAGGGCTAATTCACGCTGCTGGCTTTTCAGGATTGTTTCTTTTTTAGCCATTTCATAATCAACACCCAGCCGGGTGACAGCTCCATTCCGGTCGGCGACCATCTGATCACGTTCAAAGCCCCGGACTCTTTGCGATTGCTCAAATGCCTTTTGCCAGTTTTTTGTCTGTTGATAGTATCGCATATAGGCTATAGCCAAATCCCTCTCTATCGACAACTCTCTCACTTTTAAGGAATTATATAATAAACTTGCCTGCTGCAATAAGTGATACGCTCGTTCGGGCTGATTAAATTCTAAATAGGTTTGTGCAAGCACCAGACTACTTACAGCCTGACTGCTAGTGTGCTTCAATGCTGTATGGATGCCTAAAGCTGTCTGATAATAGCGGTATGCCTGATCCTCATGCCGGAATCGATAGACTGCCCCAAGTATGCCACTTATCCCTGCTATACTGACGGAATCATTGAGTTGGTAAGCAATCCGCTCAGCCAGTTTACCATAGTGAAATATCGTATCCAGCAATGGACGCTGCCGATTGTTAGCTAAACTATCATGATACAAAAATATGTAAATATCGGCCAGCTGCTGATAAGCAGACATCAGCGTTTTCGGGGTACCATTACGGGCATAAGCCAGAGCAATCCGGGCTTCTTCGAGGGCCTTAGTCAAATTCTTTTGCTCCCGCTCTATCCATGATAGCCTGAGATAAATCCTGCTGATTTTATCGGATTGATGATTCTGTTCTACAATTCGAAGCGACTTCATGAAATAGCGCTTGCCTGTCAGATAATCACCGGCGTCTACATAGGTTTTCCCATACAGATAATAGGCTTCGGCAAACAGTAAAGAGTCTTTTTTGACAATTGCATCCCGTTCTATTTTCTGAGCATAGACAAGTTTCCCGGACTGGAGAGGCAAGAATGATGGCTGTGCAACACCCATACTGGTTCGGACTAACATGAATGCGAACAAGAATAGCAATTTGTTGCTATACAATCCCATAGAGAACAGCCGGAAAAGAGAAGTTATTCAGTGTAAAGATAGGCTTTCCGAGCAGATTACCGGTCTCCTTCATCCTGAAATTTTAAGTTAAAAATGGGCTGGAAAGCGATTATCGAATTTCGGAAAGTAATCTGGCGAACTGGGAAATTCTACAAAAAGCAGGTTCAAAATATGCCTAAAATTGATCTTGTTAACGGCAACCAAATTGTTATAAAGTATTTATCATATATGAAAACTCACTACTTGACTACATTCCACACGCTGCTGGTAGTATGCTTATTGAGCCTGCCTGCTGCTCTTTTAATTCCTGCTTATGCACAACCCAAACCACCTCGCCAGGCTCCCTCAAAATCTTCTACAAATAAACCACCTGCTCCAAAGCCGGACCTTTTGGTTCGTCGAGATGGTACACAGCTAGAAGTGCTGGTCACTGAAATAACCGATAAAGAGATTGTTTACAAACGTTTTAATAATCTGAATGGCCCCATTTTCCGGTCACAGAAAGCTGACTTTAGTTATCTCAGGTATGGGAGTAATGGAGAACTGGAACAGTTTACAAAAGTGGTTCAGTCTGCACCGGCACAAACTGCCGTACAAGCAATACAAACACCAGTGCAAACGATACAAACAACCGCTACCCCTGCACAAACAACGGCACAAGCCCCTACCTCCTATGTACCTGCCCCTGTCTATCAATCAAAGTCAGTATCAGAGTCAAAAGGGCTTCGTTTTGGCTTTAAAGCTGGTATTCAGAGTGCATCCCAAAGTGGTAAATACTACTCATTAAATGGTTTCACTGAGATGGTCTAATTTATCGGCACAGTGAACTTGCTTAACTTCGCAAGATCATGCAGCAACTAAGCAGACCTAAA
>NZ_JBYFCJ010000032.1:0-77075 GCF_057652235.1 Arsenicibacter sp. R0_47
AAGCCCTGAACAGTTTGAGCAGGAGTATTATACTAAACTTGCAAGTTCAGTGTGCCGCTAAACCGGACCACCTCAGCCCTCCAAAACAATATCGAAGCAAAAAATCAATACTAACCACTATATAACTATAAGGTGATTAGTAAATATATAAACCTCTCTCCTTTGCTATCATTTACAGTGTAAAAATTCAAAAGTGAAACCAAAGAGCAAATCACAATAATTGTAGTGGTTTGATACAAGAGCCCACTACAATTATTTAATACATATAATGACTTCCCACTTAAGGCAGTTTCGGAAATACCCGTTCAATCGCGCGGGCAGCTTCAGCCGGCGTGTCGTAGGCTCTTGTCTTGTAGCAGACCACCGTATCAGTCAGCCCGGCCGAATTCGCCCGGTAGCTGATCAGTACACCGTAAAATCTGCCTCTGATGATAAATACCGCCCGGTCGCACTTATTCAGCCCGTGATAAACAACGATCCGGGTAGATGACAGGATCCATAGGATCAGCATCAGACAGATCAGGATTACGACGATCAGAATAACCGGGTGCTCGATGGCCATCGGATGACCTGAGCGGCGGGCGAACATAAAAGGTTGTGAGATCATTCTGCTTCCGGATAAATGTGAATAAACTCACTGAAACAGGCCTGAATTGCATGCCAGGTAATACAATTCAGTGACCGGAAGCGGTCATTATCTTCTTCGACCATCATATATCCCGCCTCGCTGGTCAGCAGCTTCAGCGAATCCCCGATTTCACCGGACCTGAGCATTGTGGTCTTCAGAAAATTGCCGACGATTTCAGCCGGTGTTTTGTGAAGATTAACAGTCAGGCTCATCATCTCAAGATAGCGGATAAGATACCCCGCCAGCCGGCGCGCGACAGGATACACTTCGCCATGCGGCCGTGCTGCCCGTTCCAGAGCGGCAACCTCTCCCATCAGAAAAAGCACGTCGATGAACAGACTGGATTTCTCAAGGTCAGGACCAGCGTGCTTCTGGTGCTCCGCTTCACTGACCAGTTCAGTGGCAAAGTCTGTAATTAATATATCCGTGTACGTCTGGATTGTCATCAGAATATAGAGGTTTGACTTGGGGGTGATTGACTCAGCTTTGCCAGATCGGCGGCCAGTTCCTTGTCGATCATGGACTCAAACTTGTCCATGATCCGCTTATTCTCCGGATGCTTGTGCTGCTGGTATTTCTGTCTGGCGTGCCAGTACTGGAGTACCAGCACGCGGAAATCGTTATTTCCCATCCTTCAGAAAATTAAAGATGTAAATCACGTTGTGCTCTTTCTGCATGCTGCGCGAATAGAGCCAGCCGGCTTTCACTTCTTCGTAGTAGTATTTTCCCAGCAGGCCCTTATCGCCGTGTGTAAGGCTGTTGCCCACATGAATATACGTCTGTGTGTGCCGGGCCAGCTGAAGCTCATCGACGCCGTACACATTTCCCTTATTTGTACCGGGGTTGTACCGCTCAGTTATCCAGCAACCGACAACAACCTGAGGCTTCATCTGCATCACCGCATGGTTTCCGGTCATCTTCAGCACGTCATCCGGATACTGTATGCGGGGTATGCCGTTCAGATCGTACAGTTCTCTGACGCCGGGCAGATTGCTTTGCTGTAAACAGGAATCGGTCATGGTGATGCCCAGCGCACGGCCGACCGCCCCGTTACCGGCTCCGATCTCAATGGCCGTGCGGTCGCCGATCTCGTCTTCCAGAAAACGGATCAGCTCGGTTGTCGGCAGCTGATACACCGCGTGCTTATGACAGAAGGCCGACAGCTGCTCCTGAGTAAAGCGGGACAGATCCGCTGCGGGGACCGGTATTAGTTTTCCATCTGGCATCAGCACAGCCTCCAGCTCGGCCGGTACGGTGGGATCAATGATTGCTGCGTTCATCTTTCTGAATCGTTGAAACCTTAACCTGTGAAACAAACTGACTTTCCATAATCGAAATAGCCTTGCGGAAAAGTACCGCCGTATCCATACCGTTGATCTGACCGGCATTGTGAATCGTCGCTGTCAGGCCGTTGCAGAAGCCGAAAATCAGCGCATTGATCCCGTTTTCGGTGAACCGGCCTTCACCGTCATGCCAGTTATCCCGCAGCAGATTGTGATTGTATACTACTTCGACCCGTCTGGCACTGGTGGTACCACCTTTGGTTGCCGTTGCCTCGATCCGGACAGTGGCCTCGTAGCTGAAATCCAGTTTAATATCGTCCATGTTTAGTTGCGTTGATGTTGACAGATGCGTTTCTGAATGTGCTGCATGATGTTTTCGGCCTCCCGGATCAGCTCCGGATTGTTAGTTTGCCGGGCCAGAAAGCGTGTTTTCGCGGCCAGCAGGTACACAGCGACCTGATCGGCTTTTGCCGGTTGCGTTGTTTTCCGTACGTTTGTCATTGATTTTTGAGTTTGCCCCGGGTAGTTGTTGGAAGCGATACCCGGGGCTTTTTTTATTGTTAGAAATTACGTTGCGTATTCGCAGCCGGCCGCCGTTTTCATTACGGCCGCCAGCCGTTCAGTTGTCAGCGTTTCCACCGGTAACAGATCCCTGTGGCTTCCGTCCGTATACCACTCCGGATGGGCTGACAGATATTGCAGCAGACCCACCCAGCTGTAGGTACTCAGCTCAATCCGTACCGGATCAGAGACCCCTTCCGGATTGTACCCTTGCGGACTATTCCCCAGCTGATCGTAGGTTACCCGGTAGTTTTCCGCTTTCAGCAGTTTCCGGGCCGGCAGCACCAGAAACGACGCCCCGCGGACCATATAATGAAAATCCGGCCATCTGCCCTCCAGTGCTGCCAGGCACTCATTGTTGGCATAAAACTCCAGCCGGTGGCAGATATTCATCCGGTTACCGTACTGATCATTGATCCAGGCCAACAGGTGGGTCCTTACGGGATACATCATCCTGAAGCTGACTTTTTACTATGGCCGGCAGCTGACTGAGAATTACCTGATATACGCTCAGCGGCCGGTTGCCCAGATTGACCAGCGCAATATCCAGTTTGCCGGGTTTTATCTACCGTCCGCCTGTCGCTTAAACTGGTAGTCATATCGCCCCCGCTGCCGTCAAAGCTATGAAAAATGAACGCAGTCTCACCGTTCCTTCCAGACCAGCGGCTTTGCAAACCGATCTTTTTTATCAGAATGTCGTCTGGCAAACACTGTTCCGGCAAATTTTCCTGTGAAGCAGGCTTAAATACGGTTTCTGTAGCCGAAAACTACCCAAATGGGTAGTTTTTTTCCGGAGCATCTCACCTACTTTCGGGCCATAAATAAGCTATGCTTCCGGTTGGTTACGACCGGGTGCCCCTTAGCGCTCAACTTAATCCCTTCATTCAAAACGTTTATGAGAACTCCCGCTACGCGGACGGACTACGGATCCGTTTCCGGCAATTTTCCGGCTCTCTATACCTTTACATCTACCTGCCCGCGCGATGGGTTTATGTATGTACGTACGCTTACTTCATCTGTCCGGATCCTGCGCTGGCTTACCACCTGCCTGCTGCTGGCATTGACCGTTTCAGCCGCATATGCCACCACTACCCGCCCCGTGGGAGCTGCCATTACCTGTTATGTTTCTACTACCGGCGGTAGTAATGCAGCAACGGCCACCAGTTGGGCTACCAGCACCAGCAACTTACAGGGCGCCATCGACTATGTCAAAAATAACGGTGGCGGCCAGGTATGGGTCGCCAACGGGCTCTACAAACCTGGTACTACTACAGCCAGCAGCTTCTCTCTGGCCAATAACGTGGCCATTTACGGGGGCTTCACCATCGGCCAGACCAGCATCAGCGACCGCAATCTGACAGGGCCTTCCGGCACCACCCTGACCGGCGATCTGGGCGGGGGCGTTAACAGTATTCATGTGATCAATAACCTGGAGAGCCTGAGCCTTACGGCATCCGCCATGCTCGATGGATTTGTCATCACCGGTGGAAAATCAACCAATGGAGAAGGAGGGGGTATGTATAATTTTAATGGCTCACCAACCATACGGAACTGCGTTTTTACCGGAAACTCCGCCGGCACTGGCGGTGCCATATCTAACGCCGGTAGCTCGCTAACCTTGATTAACTGCACCTTTCTTAACAACTCGGCCCTCTCTGGCGGTGCCATCTGGAGCGATGGGATGTTCCTCTTTAATTGTGCATTCCTTAATAATTCAGCAGGATCCGCCGGAGGCGGCGCCGTTTATAACCGGCTCCGCTACGCAGCTTTTGTTAATTGTTCATTCTCAGGCAATACGGCTTCTATTAGGGCGGGTGGGGTAATCATAACCGAGGGATCAGACATCGCATTGGTTAATTGTGTTCTTTTCGGCAATGGAGGGACAGCTACTTTCAGCGCTACGAACCCCGGCAACAAATTTGATGCCAGCTATACCCTTTTTGAAGCGTCATCGTTGGAGAATGGTTTAGAGATATCCCAAACCAACTGCCTGACAACCAACACCTCACCCTTTGCCTCGCCAAACAGCGTCTCCCTCATAGCCGGTTCTATCGCCATTAACGCCGGTAACCCGCAGAGCCAGACCGTGGCCAGTCCGCCCTATTCGGCGACTAACCTGCCGGCAACCGATCTCGCCGGCAACCCACGAATCCAGGGTGGCCGCGTCGATATGGGCGCTCTGGAAGGCATCCCGTGTACACCACCGCAGTTTACCCGACAGCCTGCGTCCGGCTCCGCTCTCTGTGTGGGCAGTGCCCTCTCGCTCACTGTAAGCGCCTCCACCAGCAGTACCGGCACCGTTGCCTACCAGTGGCTTAAAAACGGACAGCCGCTGTCAACTCCGCAGAATACGTCTGTGCTCTCTCTGAGCAGCCTCACCCCCAACGACAACGGTAGCTATGCCGCCGTGGCCACTGACGACTGCTCCAGCGTTACGTCTTCGGCGTTCAGCCTGACAGTTAACACCCTGACCGGATTTACGCAACAGCCCGCTACCGCCTCGGCCGTTTGTACCGATGCCACCGTTTCCATTGCCGTCAGCGCCACCGGTACCCCGGCCGCCGGACAGCAAAGCCTTAACTACCAGTGGTTCCGAAACGGAAATATCCTCCAGGGACAGACCAACGCTGCCCTTACCCTTACCGATGTCACCGCTGCACAGGCGGGCAGCTACTCGGTCGTGGTTACCGGTGCCTGCAACAGCATCACCTCCACGGCGTTCTCCCTATCGGTCACCGATCTGGCTTCCTTCAGCATTTCGTCAATCACCCTATGCCCTACCCAGACCGGCTCCCTCATGGCTTCCGGTTGCAACGGCGGAACAATCAGCTGGTCTACCGGAAGCCCCGACATTACCGCCGGCAATGAACTCTCCGTGGTGTCGGCTACCTGTCTGGCCGGCTCGTGCAGCGCCGTCGCACAGGGTAATGTAGTGGTCACCAACCAAACGCCGCCACCCGCTACGCTCAGCAGCCTGATGGCCGATGAGTCGGGATGCCCCGTGAAACTCATCGCACACGGAACGGCCAGTTCCTTTGTCTTCACCGGCGCTAACGGCTATGTTTTCAGTACAGTGTACCGCCAGAGCGCCGCCCGGCAGGCAACGGCCACACAGGTCAAGGTACCCGGTATCTACACCCTGCGGGCGGTCAATACCACTGTTTGCGGCAGCAGCACGCCCGTCAGCCTGACCGTTACCGTTTCCAGAAGCTGCCCGTAAAGCCGCTATATACACCTTAAGCCCCTGTACCGTCCGCTGACGATGCAGGGGCTTTTTTTATTCCCGGGCAGATGTTATGCCTGAGCATAAGCATAGTTACAAAGTAACAGCATCGCATATGAGCAATAAATCAGTAACAGACCTTTGCCATGTCAGACAGATTGGCTACTATTGCGGCCGGCAGGGCTTTTGCCTGCCTACAGGCGTGTGTTGATAAGGAGAATGTAGTATCCTGATCAGACACGTTTTTTTGTTGCCCGTTTATGACTAAAAATTGCCTTTGATTAACCTGTAAAAATCAATGTTTATGAGAATCGCTGTTCGTACTCAACCCCTGCGCTGGCTGATCGCCTGCCTGTTATCATCCCTGACCCTTGTCACCGCAACCGCCGCTACCACCACCCGTCCACCGGCAACTACCATCATCTGTTACGTAACCCCTGCCGGCGGCAGTAATCCCGTGGCCGCCACCAGCTGGGCTACCAGTACCAGTAATTTACAGGGTGCTATTGACCATGTGCATAGCACAGGCGGTGGTGAAGTCCGGGTCGCCAACGGACTCTATACACCCGGATCGGCCACTGTTACCAGTTTCTCCATGGCTAACAACGTGACCATTTACGGCGGATTTACCATCGGCCAGACCAGTCCCGGCGACCGAAACCTGACAGGACCATCCAGCACTACCCTATCCGGTGACCTCGGCGAAGGTGCCCATAGCCTGCATGTTATCCATAATCCGGAAAGCCTGAGCCTGAACGCATCAGCCGTAATCGATGGCTTTGTGATTACCGGTGGCGATGCGATTCCGAATTACAATCGTGGTGGTGGGATGTATAATGATAATGCGAGTCCGACACTAAGAAACTGCCTTTTCACACAAAATAAAGCTGAGTTCGCCGGAGCCATGATCAACTACAACGGCAGCTCTCCTAAGCTCATAAACTGTTCGTTTACAGACAACTTTGCGAATAACGAAGGTGGGGCAATTTATAACGAAAACGAGAGTTCGCCCACATTAACTACCTGTGTATTTCAGAATAATACTGCTAATGCCAGTGGCGGCGCAATCATCAACTATGGCGTAGCACCGATCATTACCAACTGCTCGTTCATCAACAATAGGGCCGGGAACGATGGTAGCGGTGGCGGTGCAGTCTATAATCAGGAAAGTTCACCCTCACTCCTGAACTGTCTTTTTATCAATAATACGACCTCCCGTATTGGCGGCGCGATGGTAAACAATGCCGGGAGTTCACCGGCTATAACTAATTGCGGGTTTATCAACAATTCAGCAGATGACCAGGGCGGTGCTATCACCAACCTCAACAACTCGTCGCCGACCTTGCTGCACTGCTCGTTCCTGAACAACTCAGCCGCCAATGGTGGCGGGGCAATTTTTAATCAGCAAAGTACGCCTTCCATCGCTCATTCGGTCTTTTTCGGAAATAGTAATGGTGATGCGTTTAAAAGTGAATATTCGTCTACTATCACCGCCAGCTACACCCTCTTCGACGCCGAATCGGTCAGTGGCGGACAGGTCACCCAAACCAATTGCCTCACAACAAGCACCTCCCCCTTTGTTTCTGAAACCAGCATCGCTCTCAGGGAGGGTTCACCGGCTATTGATGCCGGTAATCCGCAGAGTCAGACTGTGGCCGGTGCGCCCTATTCGGCGACCAACCTGCCGGCTACTGACCTGGCCGGTAATCCACGGATTTATGGTGACCGCGTCGATATGGGCGCGTTGGAGTACAAACCCGCCTGTGATCCGCTTCAGACAACAGCCATCAGCCAGTTGAAGGTCGATGAATCAGGCTGTCCCGTTAACATCACCGGACAGGCAACCGGCAGTTCCTTTGTCTTTACCGGACCCAACGGCTATGTCTTCAGTACAGTGTACCGCCTGCCCGGCACCTATCAGGTTCAGGGTAACGTTATTAAAACGCCCGGCGTCTACACGCTGCAGGCTGTTAATCTGAATGCCTGCGGCGGTGTAGCACCGGCCACCATGACCGTTACCGTCTCGAAAAGCTGTCCGTAGCCCGGTACAACTTCCGGATTGATCGGTTCTAAAGCCACACGGAGCACAACAGGAGGAAATCCGTTGTACTCCGTGTGGCTTTGCCGTGTAAGCCAGACCCGACAGGTTCCTGTTTATGGGTGTCATTTACAGGTAAGATGCTATAATCAGCGTTCCGGAATAGCTCATTGCCGGGCGCCGAACTGCCGGAAAAGGCTGAAATCCGGCACTTTTTCGGACAAAAATCTCCATGTCAACCAATCTGTCAAAAAGGTTTTGTAAATTAGTCTTGCCAACAGATAGGCAATTTCTTTGTAAAATATTCATTAACTAAGATCATTTATAATCAAAGTCACAATTTGGTATTTCTAAAACTTCGTTCGGTTAAAACGCTTTATTACCAAATTTTTTTGTATTATCTTGCACCACTTCGTCAAAAACTACTGTAGATCCGGCTAAAGTATTCAATCTTTTAGCACCGGCTTGAACCACCTGGATTTTCTAATTTGTAAATAATCGTCGCAGCAATGGTGGCCGAAGAGTACAACCCACCAACGCGAGGACATAACCTGTAGCAGTTACGTCCCATGTCTGATCAAATTGACCAGTCGGAATGCCGGCTCACCGATGTCCGGCACCCCCTAACAGGGCAAACAAATGAATTGGGCCTCTACCGCCCTGATTACGAACACGATAACTGCGGGATCGGCTTTGTTGCTGACATCAAAGGCCGGAAATCGCACCAGATCGTTGCGGATGCCCTGCACATGCTCCACCGCATGGAACACCGTGGTGCCTGTGGTTCTGAACCTAACACAGGTGACGGTGCGGGCTTACTTATCCAGATTCCCCACGAATTCTTTGTGGATGAGTGCCGTAAGTTGTTCATTCACCTGCCTGCCGCTCAGGAATACGGCGTGGGTATGGTGTACTTCCCTAAAGAGTCGAAACTGCGCGAAGAGTGCCGCGCCATTCTGAACCGGAAAATTAAACGGCTCGGTATGGAGCTGCTTGGCTACCGCGTTGTTCCGATCGACAACAGCGATCTGGGCAACGGGTCACGCGTCGGCGAACCACAGATGGAACAGGTGTTTATCAAACGCCCGGACACGGTTACCAACGACGAAGACTTCGAACGCAAACTCTACGTTCTCCGCAATTACAGTACCCGCATCATTAACGAATCGGTAAAAGGCGTTAACAACGACTTCTATTTTGCTTCGTTATCGTGCCGGGTCATTACCTATAAAGGCCAGCTGACAACCGGCCAGCTGAACCCGTACTTCACCGACCTGTCGCGCGAAGAAGTGGTATCGGCCCTGGGCGTTGTACACTCCCGTTTCTCGACCAACACCTTCCCGTCGTGGAAGCTGGCGCAGCCGTTCCGTTACATTGCCCACAACGGGGAAATCAATACCGTAAAAGGCAACGTTAACTGGATGAAGGCCGCCGAGCGCATGTTGAAATCGTCGAAATTTACCGACGAGGAAATGGATATGCTGCTGCCGATCTGCGACCACCGTCAGTCGGATTCCGCCAACCTGGATAATGCCATCGAACTGCTGGTGATGAGCGGCCGCTCACTGCCCCACGTGATGATGATGCTGATTCCGGAAGCATGGGACGGCAACGAACACATGGACGATAACCGCCGTGCGTTCTACGAATACCATGCGGCCCTGATCGAGCCATGGGATGGTCCGGCCTCGATTTCGTTTACCGACGGCAAAATCGTCGGTGCCACGCTTGACCGGAACGGTCTGCGTCCGTCGCGCTACTGGGTAACTAACGACGATGTGGTCATTATGGCCTCCGAAGCCGGTGTGATCGACATTGACCCTGCCAAAATCGTGTCGAAAGGCCGTTTGCAGCCGGGTAAAATGTTTGTGGTCGATATGGAAGCCGGCCGCATCATTGCCGATGAGGAACTGAAAGCCGATATCTGCTCACGGCAGCCGTACCAGCAGTGGATTGACCAGTACAAAATCAAGATTTCTGAGCTGGAAGCCCCGGCCCGTAAATACAGCCGCTATGACGAAAAAGCCCTGCTGACGCGTCAGAAAGCATTCGGTTTTACGTCAGAAGATCTCCGGATGATTCTGGCGCCGATGGTCGAAACCGGCAAGGAAGCGCTGGGCTCCATGGGTACCGATACGCCGCTGGCGGTGTTGTCGGATCAGAGCCAGCACATGAGCCACTACTTCAAGCAGTTGTTCGCGCAGGTCACCAACCCGCCGATTGACTCGATCCGGGAGCGGGCCATCATGTCGCTGATTTCGTTCGTGGGTGCGACCTACAACCTCCTCGACGAATCGCCGGAGCACTGCAAGCAGGTCGAACTTGACCAGCCGGTGCTGACCACTAAAGAATTTGACAAACTGCGGTTTATTGACCGTCACCACTTCCAGGCCAAAACCATCAACACGTATTTCCGTGCGGATGCGGGTGGTCAAGGGCTGGAGCGTGCACTGGAGCGCATCTGCCGGTACGCCGAAGATGCCATCGAAGACGGTTTTGAAATCATTATCCTGTCTGACCGTGCCATCGACTCAGACCATGCTCCGGTAGGGTCACTGCTGGCAACGGCCGCCGTTCACCACCACCTGATCCGTCGCGGTCTGCGCGGCAACATCGGGCTGCTGGTCGAAGCCGGTGATGTCTGGGAAACGCACCACGTAGCCACCCTGATCGGGTACGGCGCGTCGGGCGTGAACCCGTACATGGCCTTTGAAACCATCGCTCAGATGCGGGAGAAAAACCAGCTGGGTGTTGATTATCCGGAAGACAAGTTATTCCAGAACTACATTAAGGCTGTTAACGGCGAGCTGCTCAAGATCTTCTCGAAGATGGGTATCTCTACGCTGCAATCGTACCAGGGCGCGATGATCTTCGAATGCCTTGGTCTGAATGAGGACGTAGTTAACCGCTACTTTACCGGTACTGTATCGCGGATCGGCGGTATGGGGCTGGAAGAAATCGCGAAAGAAATTCTGGTCCGCCACCGGACTGCCTTCCCGGAAACGCCGTCTCTGTCGGTGCAGCGCCTGGAAGTGGGTGGTGTTTATCAGTGGAAGCAGCGCGGGGAGAAACACATTTTCAACCCGGATTCGATCCACCTGTTACAGGAATCGACCAAGCGCGACGATTACCAGCTGTTCAAGCGGTATTCGAAACTGATCAACGACCAGACCGAAAAAGCCATTACGCTGCGGGGCCTGCTGAAGTTCAAAAAAGGCATGCCGATTCCGATTGACGAAGTTGAGCCAATCGAAAACATTTACAAGCGTTTCGCGACGGGAGCCATGTCCTTTGGCTCAATCTCGTGGGAAGCCCACACAACCCTGGCCATTGCCATGAACCGCATCGGCGGGAAAAGCAACTCAGGTGAGGGTGGTGAAGACGAACTGCGGTTTACGCCGCTGGCTAACGGCGACAGCCTGAACTCAGCGATTAAGCAGGTGGCATCGGGCCGTTTCGGGGTAACGAGCCATTACCTGACCAACGCGCAGGAGCTTCAAATCAAGATGGCGCAGGGTGCCAAGCCGGGTGAAGGTGGTCAGCTGCCAGGTCACAAGGTAGACGACTGGATTGGCCGGACCCGTCACTCGACACCGGGTGTTGGTCTGATTTCGCCGCCACCTCACCACGACATCTATTCCATCGAAGACTTAGCCCAGCTGATCTTTGACCTTAAAAATGCCAACCGTGCCGCCCGGATCAGCGTGAAGCTGGTATCAGAAGCCGGTGTCGGTACGATTGCCACGGGTGTTGCCAAAGCCCACGCCGACCACATCCTGATTTCAGGTTATGATGGCGGTACGGGTGCCTCGCCACTGTCGTCGATCCGCCACGCGGGTCTGCCATGGGAGCTTGGTCTGGCCGAAACCCACCAGACACTGGTGCGGAACAAACTGCGCGGCCGTGTAACGGTACAGGCCGACGGACAGATTCGTACTGGCCGGGACCTGGCGATTGCCGCCTTGTTAGGAGCCGAAGAATTCGGTGTGGCTACGGCAGCGCTGGTTGCTGCGGGCTGTATCATGATGCGGAAATGCCACCTGAACACCTGCCCTGTCGGGGTAGCTACCCAGAATAAAGAACTGCGCGCCATGTTTACCGGCAAGCCGGAGCACGTGGTGAACATGTTCAAGTTCATGGCAACCGAACTGCGGGAAATCATGGCTGAACTTGGTTTCCGCACCGTAGATGAGATGATTGGCCAGGTACAGGTACTGGAGCCACGTGATACCATCAAACACTGGAAATACAAAAACGTCAACCTGAACGCGCTGCTCTACAAAGAGCCGGTCAGCCTTGATGTGTCGCTGTACAAGCAGGAAGAGCAGGACCACGGCATTGACCACGTTCTTGACCGTGAACTGATTAAGATATCTCAGCCTGCCCTCGAAAAAGGCGAGTCGGTCTACGGCGAATATACCGTAAACAACCTGAACCGTTCGGTGGGCACCATGCTCTCCAACGAGATCTCAAAGGTCTACGGCGGTGCGGGCTTACCGGACAGCACGCTGCACTTCAAACTGCGCGGAACGGCTGGTCAGAGCCTTGGCGCCTTCAGCACAAGCGGTATTAAGCTTGAACTGGAAGGCGATGCGAACGACTACTTCGGTAAGGGTCTTTGCGGCGCGAAACTGATTGTTTATCCGGATCGCTCAGCGACGTTCAAACCGGAAGAAAACAGCATCGTCGGCAACGTATCGTTCTACGGAGCAACATCGGGTGAAGCCTTCATTCGTGGTATGGCCGGTGAGCGCTTCTGCGTACGTAACTCCGGGGCTAAAGTGGTTGTCGAAGGTGTAGGTGATCACGGTCTGGAATACATGACTGGTGGTCTGGCCATCATCCTCGGACAGACAGGCCGCAACTTTGCCGCCGGTATGTCGGGCGGGGTATCCTATGTCTGGGATAAAGACGGCACGTTTGCCTCGAAGGTAAACCGCGAAATGGTTAGCCTCGATACGCTGAATGAAGAAGATCAGGCGATTCTGCGCGAATACGTGGAAAAACACTTCCAGTATACAACCAGTAATGTGGCCCTGGCCCTGATGCAGGATTGGGACAACAGCATTGGCCAGTTCGTGAAAGTATTGCCAACTGACTTTAAACAGGCGCTGGCAAGCCGCGGCATCTCCCTTTCTGAGCAGATCCGTGACAAAAACGTTGTTTATCAGGACATTGTCGTAGACGTAACGCAAGGTTAATTTTCTCAAACCGAGGACTAAAATGGGAAAACCGACAGGATTTTTAGAATTTGCCCGCGAACTGCCTAAAAAGCGTGACGTACAGGAGCGGGTTCACGACTATAAAGAAATTGAGATGCCGTTTTCCGAGTCTGACTCGCAGCGGCAGGCTGCCCGCTGTATGGACTGTGGCACTCCGTTCTGCCACAGCGGCTGTCCACTGGGTAATATCATTCCGGAATTCAACGATGCCGTTTACGAGGAAAACTGGGCGTATGCGTATGAGCTGTTGAGCTCGACGAACAACTTCCCGGAATTTACGGGCCGTATCTGCCCTGCCCCCTGCGAAGCTTCGTGTGTACTGGGTATCAACAAGCCACCGGTTGCCATCGAATTTATCGAGAAATCGATTGTTGAGGCGGCCTTCGCCAAAGGCTATGTACAGCCGAAAACACCGGCACAGCGCACGGGTAAAACCGTTGCCGTGATCGGTGGAGGCCCTGCCGGTATGGCCGCTGCGGCACAGCTCAACAAAGCCGGTCACACGGTGACGGTATTTGAGCGTGCGGATCAGATTGGTGGGCTGTTACGATACGGTATTCCTGATTTCAAACTGGAAAAATCGGTAATCGACCGTCGTCTGGCGGTGATGGAAGCCGAAGGGATTACGTTCAAAACCGGTGTAAACGTTGGTAAGGATGTTAAAGCGGCCGATCTGCTCGACAGCTTCGACGCGGTAGTACTGAGCGGTGGCTCTACCGTTCCGCGTGACCTGCCGATCAAAGGCCGTGAGCTGAAAGGCGTTCACTTCGCAATGGAGTTCCTGAGCCAGCAAAACAAGCGGGTTGCCGGTCGTCCGGTCGAAGTTGATCACCGCGGTGCCACCTACGAAAACGGCGAGCTGCTGGCTACCGGCAAAAACGTAGTGGTGATTGGTGGGGGTGATACCGGTTCTGACTGTGTCGGTACCTCAAACCGCCACGGCGCCGTTTCGGTTACGCAGATCGAACTGATGCCGATGCCGCCGAAAGACCGCGCGGAAAGCACACCATGGCCGAACTGGCCAATGATGCTCCGTACGTCGACTTCGCACGAAGAAGGCTGCGACCGGCACTGGTCAATCAACACGAAAGAGTTTGTCGGCGACGAAAACGGTAATCTGAAAGCGCTGAAAATCGTTGATCTGGAATGGTCGAACGCCGGTGGCCGGATGCAGATGGCCGAGGTACCGGGTTCGGAGCGCGAAATTCCATGCGAACTGGCGCTGCTGGCGGCGGGCTTCCTGTTCCCGCAAAAAGACGGGCTGCTGGCAGATCTGGGTGTTGAACTGGATGAGCGCGGCAACGTGAAAGCGAGCAACTACCAGACCAGCGTACCAAACGTATTCGCCGCCGGTGATATGCGTCGTGGTCAGTCGCTGGTGGTGTGGGCCATTTCAGAGGGTCGTGAAGCTGCCCGCGCGGTAGACACTTACCTGATGGGTGAAAGCATGCTCGAAGCAAAAGCAACATCGATGCTCGCTGTCGTTTAGGCAAGCGGGATATATAATCTGATAAAAAAGTGGTGGCACGAATTATAGTCGTGCCACCACTTTTTTTATCCCCTTCCCCTGAATTCAGGGGAAGGGTCAGGGTCCTTTACTCCACCAGCATCACCCGTGACGGATTTACTGCCGGCGTATCATTAATCTGAAAAGTCTTTGTCAGCGTTTCTTTACCGTCAGAAACCGTAATCTGGTAAGTGCCGCGATTCAGGGCCTCGACATTAAATTTTGCATGGTAGTTTTGTTTGCGGCCCGGAATGTATTCCGACGCTAACGGCTCGCCGCGCTGGTTCAGGAAGTTCACCGACAGTTTCCGGCCGGCATGGTTCTCTACGTGCAGGTTTACTTTCGAATGATCAACCGACGGGTAGATGGCCATACTCATCGATTTTGTGATCGCAACGTTTGACGGAGCCGCCGCGGCCGCTTTGGCTTTGTCGTCTTCAGGAGTGGCCGCCGACAGCAGCGTGGCCAGGGATAAAGCATGCAGGAAAAGGAACATGAGATTTGTTGTTTAACGTTCAACGCAGTTTTTCGCCGTAAAGGTAGAGGGCGCTTTCCCGTAAATTTTCCCGCAATCAGGGTGATTTTATTTCCTCAGATCAACTTTTCCCGGATGGCTTTTTCGATGGCTTCGGCTTTTGAATGGACTTCCAGTTTCCAGTAAATGTTCTTAATATGCGTACGGATTGTTTCCTTGTCAACAAAGAGCTGTTCGGCAATATTGGTATAACTTTTACCCTTTGCCAGCAATTCAAGCACTTCTGTTTCGCGGGTTGTCAGGGGTGAATTACGGTTCTTCTGGAATGACGCCACGACCATACGCGCGATGTTGGTACTCATCGGGGCGCCTCCTTCCTGAATGTCCCTGATGGCATCCAGCAGGCGGGCGGGCTGCATGTTTTTGGTCAAATAACCACCGGCACCGGCACATAAAGCCTTGAAAACCACCTCGTCGTCGTCATAGGCAGTAACCACAATGATATTGGTTCGCGGACGTACTTTTTTGATCCGGGCAATACCTTCGATACCGCTCATGCCGGGCAGATTAATGTCCATCAGGACCACATCCGGCGCATCGGTATCCAGATTCCGGAGCGCATCTTCACATCGTTGATAGGCATTCACGACGCGGAAGCCATAGGTACTGTTAATAAGCAGTGCAAACCCGTCACGTATCAGGTTATCGTCTTCTATCAGACATATCCGGATGGTTTGCTGCGATCGCAGTGGCTGGGGTTGAGTAATCGTCATCATCTCGCTTTCTCCACGAAGAATTTAGGCCGAAATTACCCTTACTTACCCTCGTTACTCATCTTTTTTACACCAATGGGGCGTAGGCAGGATGAGCGCAGGATGAATTCGTTCAGGTAACCGGCAACGGCATAGGGGGGATTTTATATGGCCTAAAGACGATTAAGCAGCACGTTTGTTGCATCGGCGCCCTGTTTTTTATTTTTCGCTTATCCCTCATTCCGGGGGATTGACATGGAAAATAAAACAGTGGTTCCCTCCTGCGCCGTACTCCTGAAATGCACCTGCCCACCCAGTCTGCGCGCGCGGCTCTGCATATTCAGCAAACCGTTCCCCATGTAGCCCGGCGTCGGGGTCATACCGGTACCGTTGTCCTGCCAGTACATCTTTACCTCCGCTTTACCGGCCTCCACCCAAAGACAAACCGAAGTGGCCGAGGCATGTTTAAGGGTATTGCTCATGGCTTCCTTAAAGAGAAAAATCAGGTGGCGGCTCGCCCCCATCGGCAACTGCACCTGCCGCAGCGTTTCCGACACCTCAGCCGCTTGAAATACAATGCCGGTCTTGTCGAAAATATCGTCGCCAAAGTCCTTAATCCGGATAAAGACCTCATACAGGTTATCGTGCTCGGGATTAATTGCCCAGATAAAATCCTTTGTCCCCTGGTAAAGGCGGCTGCTGTTGTCACTGATTTTTGTCAGCAGCGGGTCGATTTCTCTGGCCTGGCCGTTGAGCTGGGCCCGGATCAGTTCGGTAAGCATCGAAATGCGCGTTATGGTATTGCCGAACTCATCATGCAGATCCTGAGCAGCCAGCCGGCGTACGCGTTCATTTTCGGCCAGCTTGATGCGCTCAATCACCAGCGCATGTTCAATCCGCTGCCGCAGCCGCAGACTGTAAATCGTCCAGAAGAGAAAACTCAGGGCCGTAAAAATCAGAAAATAAAACCACCATGTCCGCCAGAACGGCGGCAGAATCCGGATCGGCAGCCGCAGCATACCGGCTTCGTTCCAGGTACCGTTAGGACGCGCTCCTTTTATTTTCAGAATATAGTCCCCCGGTGCCAGATCAATAAAACTAACATACCGGCGGTTGCCGCTCGACACCCATTCGTCCTGCAACCCTTCGAGCTGATAGGCATACTGATTTTTCTGCGGATGGGTAAAATCCAGAGAAGTAAACCCGACCGTAAAAAAGGCATCGCCCGGTTGCAGAATTACCTGCTCCGAATCCAGCATCAGGCTGTCAACATTCAGCACACGGTCAAACACACGGAACGATGTCAGGCGGACCGGCGATTGTTGCCGGCTGGCCACCATCTGCGCCGGATCGAAACTCACGGCATTACCGATGCCGCCGAAGAACAACTCGCCGGAGGGGCTTTTGTGGAAAGCGCCCATGTTGAACTCATTCGTCAGTAAGCCATCCTCGGCGTCATAGGTCTGAAATTGATCCGTAACCGGATCCAGCAACGCCAGACCATAGTTGGTACTCATCCATAGCTTCCCGGCATTGTCCTCCAGAAGACCGTATACCATGCTGTTGGGCAGCCCGTCTTTGCGCTGGTAGTGTTTAAACGTCTTGCCGTTTTTACCCGCTACCAACCGGCTCAGCCCTTTGCTGCTACAGACCCAAAGCTGCTGTTTCCGGTCGATCAGCAGGCCCAGTATCTGGTTACTCAGCAACCCGTCCGGCCGTTGCGGTGCATACGTGTACTGCGTAAACTGACCGGTAGCCGGGTTAAAATAGTAAAGTCCTGACCAGGTACCGACCCACAGGTTTCCGGCTTTATCTTCGCTAATGGCCGAAACCGTACGCAGCTGCATCGCCTGTCCGACATCCATCTGATCCGAATACGCTGCCAGGAGCTGGTTGGTTTTCGGGTCGATACAGCGCAGGCTACGGGTGCCACCCACCCAAATGCGTCCCTTGTGATCTTCCAGCAAGCTGAAAACCGCCTGAAAGAAAGGCATCTCCCGTTCCAGCGTCGGCATAAAGACCGGCTGAAACCGGTTGTGTACGCGGTCGAAGCGCTGCAACCCCATGGCCGTTCCGACCCAGAGTGTTTTGTGGCTGTCGAGCAGCAGGCAATGAATAAAATCGTTGCTGAGGCTGAACGGATCGCCGGGGTTACTCAGAAACCGATCCTGCTGCCCGTTGGTCCGGATACGCAGCAAGCCCGAGTAGGTTCCGAACCAGCGGTCGCCGTTGTAATCCGTGCAGATTGAAAAGACCGCGGCGGCTGTGGATGGCTGCTGCGGATCAGAAATCAGATTCCAGAGCCGGAAGCTGTTTTTAGTGCGGCTGTAAAGGTGTACACCCGCATCATAGGTACCGATCCAGACAATGTCTTCTGCGGGGTCAGGACTCTCATAAACCTGCACAACATGCCCCGATTTCAGCCCCTTTACCGACAGCATATCCTGCCGGATCGCACCCAGAAATACCGGATTCCCTGGCTGACTGATATCGAAACGCATGAGCCCTTCCTGCCCGTGTGCTACCCAAAGCGTACCGGTACGGTCGATCAGCATCGCATTGATCAATTTACCGGCAAGCCGCGCATCAACCTCAGGAACCGGCAGCGATTTACCCGTGCGGATATCCAGACAGGCCAGCCCTTGCGGTGTAGCTGCCCATAGCCGGTCATGCGAATCGCAGACTACCGATAACACCAGCGGATGAGGCAATGTCCCGTATTGCTCCGTAGCCGACAACGGAATCCAGTTCGCGGCGGGCGGACGGGACAGCGGCAACCGGGCCAGCCCCGAGGAAGTACCGATCCAGAGCAACTGTCGTTTGGCATCGTAGCGAAGGCAACGCAGCATGGCACTACGATCCTCCCGCTGACTACCCACCCGGAAACGCCTGACCTCACAGGGAGCCGACTGCTGCCAGATTACCCGAATCAGTTCTTTAGGGGTAGCGACCCAGACCGACCGGTTACCGTCGCAGGCCAGTGCCATAATCTTCTGCCCGGCCAGTTCAGAAATCCGCTCTACACGGCCGGTCATCGGGTCGAGCCGGCCCAGACCATCGGCCGTTCCGACCCAAAGGTGCCCGTACGGACCTTCGGTCAGGGCCGTTATTTCATCGTTCGGCAGGGAATGTTCGTTGAACGGATCATTTTTATAGCCCGTAAGCTGATACCCGTCGTAGCGGTTCAGGCCGTTGCCCGTTCCCAGCCACATATAGCCGCGGCTGTCTTTCAGGATACTCCGGACCTCACTCTGCGACAGGCCATCATCGACGCTGAGCTGATCCAGGAAAACACGGACCGGGCCATTCTGAACCGGATTGTTCAGGGCTGGCTTGTGCTGAACCATTTTACGGTCAGGCTGCCCCATGACAGGCAGCAGCCAACCTAGACACAGCCATAAACAGAGGTAATAGTTTCGCATCAGAGGGTGATTAAAATCCCGCGTTTTACAAAGATACAACCTGATTTCGGGGGATAAATCCCCCAAACTGCGTGAAAGCCGTCCCCCGCCAAACCGGTAATTTTGTACTGTTCTTCCTCTTAAACGCATATAGCTTTTTTCGCAGGGGAACGATTATTATTGTTTGGAAAAATAATCGGAAAAGTAGCCTTGCCAGAGACGGGGCTATTTTTTTTTAGCCGTAATCTGCTCCTTGTTTTGGTCCCATTGTCAAGTCCGCTGACCGTTTGTATGATTTCCTGAACAGGGTAAGCACCCGGCGAGTAATATTGTCGTGTCACTTAAACGACTTAACGACAATGCCTGAACCAGACAACAGTTTGGGGCGCAAAATTCTGAGTTTTTTCATCAAGGATGAGCCTGCGCCCAACGCACCCGCATCCGGCACGCCCGCTCCGGCCTCCCCTCAGTCTCCGGCCTCTGCACCTGCCAGCCCTGCGCAACGCCCCGTTCCGGCCCCTCAGCCAGCCGGTTCGATTGATACGAAGTTTGTTACGCACTTTGCTTCCGTCCTCGAAAAGGCGAACATTCAGGGACCTGATTACTTTGAATTCCGCGAGATGCTCCGTAATCTGGCTGAACTGGGATTAGACGAAGACAAACGTTTTCAGGCAGCCTGGGCCAGCTTCAAGACGTTGGGTGGTAAGGCCGACGTGTCGGTATTGACCAACACGGCCAACCAGTACCTGACCGCGCTCGGCCAGGACCGCGATGCCTTTCTGAAGAGCGTAGAAGCTGCTCTGGCCGAACGGGTCGGCGGTTTACAGAACGAACAGAAGCAGCTACAGGCCACCAATGAGGCCCTGGCCAAACAAATTGCTGATTTGCAGCGGCAGATGGCGCAGAACACCGAAAGGCTGAGCAAAATCAATGATGAGATTGACGAGCAGAGCTTGAAATTAACGCAGAATCGCAGCAACTTCGAAGCCACATACGGCAGCTTCACCGAGCAGATCAAAGACGATATTCACAAGATTCAAACGTACCTTAAATAATTTGTGATTTAGTGATTTAGTGATTGGGTGATTTTTTGTAACTCATATCGAAATCAATCACTAAACCGCTCATTCGCCCAATCACTCAATACTATGGCATCAACTCCTGATTTTTCGCAGTTAGGCGGCGCAGACGACGATAAGAAACGCTCGTTCTGGAACCGTCCCGAAGGTGTAGCCGGTATGCTGTTCCTGCTGGCCATCGGCGGCGTTGTCCTCTACCGGATCAACGATATCCTTGAATTTCTGATCAAGGTTACCGAAAATACCCTGTATCTCGGCGGCTTACTGGCCGTTCTGGGCCTTGTCATTTTTCTCGTTACGAGCAAAGACATCCGGACCGGCGTATTCTTTCTGTTCAAATCAATGATGCGGTCCCTGACGGGTACCATCATTCAGCTGAACCCGATTGCCATCATGAAGATCTATGTGCAGGATCTGAAAGATAAGCGCGAAAAGATGCAGGGGCAGATCAATCAGCTGGCGGGCCAACTGGTGAAGCTCAACAAGAAAATCAGCGAAAACAACGAAGGCATAAAGCAAAAATTTGCCGAAGCCAACCGCGCTAACCAGATGACCGACCGCCCCGGCATGAAAGAAGCGGCCTCACTGGCCAGTATCGAAGCCGCCGGGTTGCAGGAAATGAATGAAAAGCTCCTGCCGCTGCAACGGAATATGAAAACCGTTCTGGAGTTTATGGAAAAGGTAAACACCAGTGCCGGATACATCATCAAGGAGACCGAAATCAAGGTCAAACTGAAGGAGACCGAATACAATATCGTTAAAGAAAGCTCGAACGCCCTGCGGACAGCCATCAGCATCTTCAAAGGCGATCCTGACAAGAAATTCTACTTCGACGAGTCGATGGAATACATTCAGGACGATATGAGCAATAAGCTCGGTGAAATGAAACGCGCCATGGACCTGTCGATGGATTTCATCAACGGCGTTGATATTCAGAACGGTGTACTGTCTGACAAAGGCCAGAATATGCTCGAAGCCTACAACAAGGGCGAGTTTAAGCTTATTCAGCTCGACGGACCGGCGCCGGCACCAACCCTGCGCCCGGGCGAAACCAGCCTGCCCAAAGATGCCGGCTACCGCAATCTTTTAGACTAACCTGACCAGCCCCCTCCCCCGGGGGGCTCCTTTCACTAAACTCCTCTCTGCGGGGACAGAGAGACCCTCACTAATCATGCAACGATTAACCGTAGCCGGCCGTCTGCTCATCACGGTCCTGATTTTAGCCGCCCTTTATTTTGGTCTGAAATATATTGGGGGCGTCGATTTGCTGAAAAAACTGCAGTCACGCCAGCAAACCACCGAACAGTCGGATTCCCCGTCGATGCCGGGTAATAACGATGAAACTGCCAGCGCATCGTCTGACAACTCCGCAGCATCCGATAACAGCTCAGAAAGCTCGTCGGAAGCCAGCGACAGCGGACCGCGCAAGTCCTTTGATTATACCGCTGCCGAACCGGTTGGCGGCAGACTGAAAGGCGTAGTCGAACTGGGGGCGAGCGGCTTTAACTCGTTCATTGTCCGCGTGGATGATCAGAAACGCTGGAAGCTCGAAAAGGCAGAATTCGGCAACAGCCTCGTGATCGAAAACATGGCCACTGACCAGGATATCCGCGACGGCCTGAAAAAATACATCGCTACTATGCTCGACTTCGGCGTTGGCGGCCGTGACATCCACTTTGTGGTCAGTTCGGGAGCGGTAAAGGCAGATGGCACGCAGAAAATCATCAAAGTACTGAAGTCGCTGAACTACTTCGTCAATACCGTAACACCGGAGCAGGAAGGCCGTCTGGCGCTTCGTTCGGTGCTGCCGGGCGACTTTGAAGACAAAGCTTTTGTGGTAGACATCGGCTCCGGTAACACGAAAATTTCGTGGAAAGAAGGTGGCGACATAACTGCCCTCGAAGCTGCCGGCTCCAAGTATTTCCAGAACGGCGAAACCGACCAGAAAGTCTATGACGACGTGTCGGCCAAATCGAAGCAGGTCCCGTCGGCGAAGCGTAAAACGTGCTTTATCATCGGTGGTATTCCGTTTGAACTGGCCAAACAAGTACGTAACGGCAAGGAGCGCTATACCGTTCTGAAAGCCCCCGGCGATTACAAAGGCGAGAACGCCAAGCAAAAAGCCGGTATCAACATCTACAAGGCCATTGCCGATGCCACCGGCTGTGAGCAGTTTGTGTTTGACTGGGATGCCAACTTTACCATCGGCTATCTGCTGACACTGAAATAAGCTAACAGCCCGAAGAGCAGGCCGGAAACGTCTCCGGCCTGCTCTTTACTTTTCCTCTCCCCTTTTCACATGACTTTACGCGACATCTTCCAGAGTATTTCGGGAAATCCGGGCCTGCTCGTTTTACTGCTTTTACTGGTGCCGGCCACTACCTTTCTGGCGAATTTGTGGTCGGGGCAAACAGCGGAAGAAATCTGGAAATGGCGGTACGCGTATGCCGTTCTGGTTTACCTGGCCTGCATACCAGGCATGTTTGCCGTTACGCTGAATATCTATCTGTTTCTGTTTGAACGTCAAAGCATCTGGGATATGAATCTGGTCATTCAGTTACTGCCTGTTCTGTCGATGATTGGTACACTGATGCTTATACGCAAAAAAATACCGTTCAGTTACGTACCCGGTTTCGGCAAGCTGTCCGGCTTCCTGACGCTGATTTTTGCCGTTATGGGGATTCTGTGGTTTATCGACCGCACGCACATCTACGCCATCACCTACATCCCGTTTGCCTACCTTGCCATTGGTTTTGTGATACTGCTGCTGGTCATCCGTTTTGCCTGGCAGCGGATTTTTTAATACCTCCGTAGAGACGCAATACCTTGCGTCTCAGTTACAGCAAAAGGCGGTCATTTCATGAGCAGGCATATGCATGACTGAGACGCAGGATATGCATGACTGAGACGCAGGATATGCATGACTGAGACGCAGGATATGCATGATCGAGACGCAGGATATGCATAATTGAGACGCAGGATATGCATAATTGAGACGCAGGATATGCATGATCGAGACGCAGGATATGCATGATCGAGACGCAGGATATGCATGATCGAGACGCAAAATATTGCGTCTCTACTTCAGCCCGCAATACAGCTTCACAAAGGATACCCAGTCGGTATTAAACGGTATGACAACGTACTTACCCTGGGGCGTTATCAGCACTTTAGTCGGGTAACCCTGAACAACATACGTGTGTTCAATCTGATTATCAGACATGGCAACCGGGAAAGAAAACCGTTTCTCGTTCAGGTACTCCACTACCTTTTCTTTTATGTCCCGGCAGGCAATGGTCAGAAACGAAAGCCGGTCTCTGTTATCGGCCAGCATAGTGTCCGTGAATTTCTGCATCACCGGATGTTCCTGACGACAAGGACCACACCAGGTACCCCAGAAATCGACCAGTACCCATTTGCCGGCCTGTTGCTCCGTTGCATTCGAATACAGTTTGCCATCCAGCATCGGGAGTGAAATTACCGGTGCCTCCTTCCCGCTTGTGTTGATGGCGTCAAGCCAGTAGGTGCTGAAGGGTTTTCCGGCCGGACCAGTTTTATTATAATACGCTTCCAGATTGGCTTTGTATTGCGGTTCAGCCAGGGCCATGCTCAACAGCATTGGCAGCATATCAACCTGATTATTAGCGCTTTCTGTTAAATAGTCAATGTATACTGTTTTTAGGTCTTTTTTAGGGCGTTCTCCCCAGAAAAAGGCCATATCATAAAAATAGGCAGCCGAGCGGTTTTTATCGGCGAGGTCCGGACTATAGTCGAAGGCATTCTTCAGGTAATTGCCTTTCAGCGTTGCATCAGTGGTCTGTTGCGCTTTCAGGTAGTTGGTATAGGCAAACAAATACCGGAACCAGGCCCGTGTCTCCTGCATGTCTCTGGAAGACGTTTCGGTAAGCGTAACCTGGTTACGGCTGAAGTTTGTATACAGCGTTTCCAGCAATGTATCCGATAATGGCTTCAGCTCCGGATGCACAGCCGTAAGCTGATAAATCAGGATACCGAAGCGGCCCCGGTAGTTTTCGTACAAGTCGGCCGACGATAATTCATCCCGTATAAAATCGCCGGTCAGCTGCTTCAGCACCTGCGGATCGTTTTCATGCTGCTGCGCCTGAACCCAGTAATGCAATGGTCTTACAGTTTCGCGGATTTGCTTCGTGGTATCAGCAACCAGCCGTTTCAGGACTTCCCCCGTGAGTTGACGATACTTGATATATCGTTCCTCGGTTCTCGAACTTTTTTGAAATGCCTGCGCGATGCTATTGTACAACAAGCTCCGCCATAAGGCTATGTACCGCTTATCTGCCCCTAACCGGCGGGCACAGTAGTATGCTGAATCAGCATTCGGCCTGTCATAGATATAGACCTGATAGTTATTGAAAAGATCATAATCGTTTACGGAAGCAGGTTTACTTACCTGAGCCATGGCAGATAAAGCAAACAGCATGCAGACCGTAGTTGTGAATAGTGTTTTCATGCGGGAGAGCTGGTGTTATTGAGCAATGCCGTAAATATACACAGGCTGGTGATATTACCTTACAGGTTTTCTGCATCAGTCTTTTACCGCATGCCTGGTATCGGGTCAGTACTTTGCAGAAGAGTAGTATAAACGTCTGCCGCGAGCGGCTGAAAAGTGGGATGGCCCGGTTACCGGAATGAGCCGTATCGAAATCTGCCTTACCTTTACGGCTCATTCCAGCATTCTGGTATATGACCGAAGCCCTGATTAATCACATAAGCCGGTATATTTCGCTGCCGGAGCATGACGCCGGAGCCATCAGCGGTTATTTTACCCCGCTCAGCTTCCGGAAAAAGGAAAACCTGATGGCGGCAGGTCAGGTTTGCCGGAACCACTATTTTGTGGTGAAAGGCTGTCTACGGCTCTTTTTTATCGACGAAAAAGGCAGCGAGCAAACCATTCAGTTCGCTCTCGAAAACTGGTGGCTCGCCGATTATACGTCGTTCAGCAATCAGAAGACGTCTGCTTTTTATATTCAGGCGGTAGAAAATTCAGCGGTGCTGTCGATTGATGTGCATAAGCAGGAACAATTATTGGCGCAGTTTCCGGCGCTGGAGCGGTATTTCCGGATTATTCACCAGCGGGCGCATGCCGCAGCGCAATACCGGCAGCAGTATACGCACGACATGACACGTGAAGAAATGTACCTGCATTTTGCTCAGAGTCACCCTGACTTTGTACAGCGCGTACCGCAGTATCTACTGGCTTCTTTTCTGGGCTTTACGCCGGAATACCTGAGCGAGATCCGCAGCCGGAACCGAACTTAAACCAGTTTAAGTTTTTCCTCCTGCCAGCTGCCGACCTTTGCATAGTCATTCAACCAAAACCGGTAAGACTATGCAAAAACGCATCAATATTCTCGAAACACAACCACAGGCGACAAAGGCGCTCATGGCGCTGGAAGGGTTTCTGGCTACATCGGGCCTCTCGAAAACGCACAAGGAGTTACTGAAAATCAGAGCCTCGCAGCTCAACGGATGTGCATTCTGCCTGGACATGCATACCAAAGATGCAATTAAATACGGCGAGACGCCGCAGCGTATTTTCCTGCTCAACGCCTGGCGCGAAACAGACTTATTTACCGACGAAGAAAAAGCCGTACTGGCCCTTACAGAAGAAGTTACCCTGATTCACCAGCGTGGCCTCACCGATGAAACCTATCAGCGGGTCAGCGCTTTTTTTGATGAGAATTATGTTGCGCAGCTCGTACTGGCCGCCGTTGCGATTAATGCGTGGAACCGGATTGCCGTCAGCGCCCACACACCTGTACCCCGGTAATACTGAAAGTCCGTAATGCCTGTTACCCGACTGAATTCATACCGGATTCAGACGGATAACAGGCATTATACAGCATAGTAAAAAAACGCATCTGGCCTGAAAAAGTAAGTACGCTGTTTTTCAGAGAGATACGCCGTACAATAAAGAATATACCTGTTTATAGAAAATATATAATAATTTGTCTTTTTGATAAGAGTCCTCATGACTTTGTTCAAGTGAAGCAAGTATAATTTCTGTAAACCTTCCACCGCTTAATGCCGGATTTTTCATTGACTCCAACCTCCATATTTATTGGGGCCGGAGCACTACTGCTGCTTTTATTAATCCTCAGCAAGAGGATGAAGATGTTCAGTAAGAATAAAACCTGTCCGAGGTGCCATCATGAAGCGCCAAAACGTATTAAACGCCCGTTATTTATCAGGTACCTGTTTTTACCGCTGAAGTATTATTGCTGTAACTCCTGCCAGCATAAGTTTTTTGTATTTGGCCGGTAAGGCCCAAAAATGCCCCTGCTGCTGATGCCTGAAAACATCAGCAGCAGGGGCATTTTTGGGTACATCTTAAGCCCAGGCGTTCCGGAGAAAACGCAGCCAGTTGCCGTGCATGATGTTTTCGATATCCGTCTGCGAATACCCGCGTTTCTGCAGCTTATCGGGAATGGTCTGCAAATCAGCGATGGTTTCCAGATCATACGGGCACTGCTCCTTGCCGAAAGCACCGTCGAGGTCAGACCCGATACCAACGTGCAGTGCATTACCGGCCAGCTGGCAGATATGGTCCAGATGATCAAGCATTACCTCCAGATTACAATTCGTGCCTTCCGGTGTGGACTGACCACGTACCCAACCCGGCACCATCATCCAGGCATCCAGCGCGCCGCCGATCACGGCCCCGCGCGCAATCAGCTCTTTCAGCTGTTCGTCACTGAACTGGCGGTTATGATTGACCAGCGCCCGGCAATTGTTGTGACTCGCCCACACTGGACCGTGGAAGTGATCCATAGCCTCCCAAAAGCTGTCATCGCACAGGTGGGTAGCGTCCAGAATAATGTTCAGGCGTTCCATTTCACGCAGCAGCGCCTGCCCGCGTTCACCCATAAACCCGGTGGCGTCGGTACCCTGTGCGTAACGGCCGGGACCGTAATGGGCAGGACCGATGGCACGGAGGCCGTATTCCCACGCCCGTTGTACATGATCGAGTGTTACCAGCGAATCGGCCCCTTCGAGGCTCAGTATATACCCAACCGGTTTCACGGCGACCGGTTTCGCGCCTAATGCCTCTTCGGATTGCCAGCGCGTCAGATGCGCCTCCAGACCGGCCAGATCGCGGATCTGCACCATCTCACCGGCTTCTTCCATAGCTTCGTACCAGTAACGCTGCGCCTGCGTCTGGGCCCATGCCTGTTCGGGCGACTGCCAGCCCGGCAGCGGATTATCCGGTACTACGTAGCGGGCAATCTGTGTGGCGACTACCAGACCGATATTGCCTTCACGCAGGGCCGGCAGCGAAACTGTCGCCTTGCCCCGGTCCGGCTTATCGGTCATGCCCTGTTCGCGGGCCCGGATCTGCGCAACAGACTGCCGCAGATCACGATTCCACTCCATGGCATTCATGCTTAAATCAAGATGAGCATCAATGGTAAACATAGGTATACACCGGTTATACTAATTCGAGCAATGCTTCAATTTCGACCGGAATATTGTCGGGTAATGAGCCCATACCAACAGCCGAGCGTACCCCGATACCGTTTTCTTCGCCCCAAACCTGTGCAAATAATTCGCTGCACCCGTTGATCACATACGGATGGCGCTCGAAATCAGGCGTGCAGTTTACCATACCCAGCACCTTAATTACGCGTTTGACACGGTCAAGGCTGCCGAGGTGGGTCTTGATGGTTGACAAAATGGTCAGCCCTACCTGGCGGGCCGCCAGCTTACCGGCCTCAATATCCATATCATCGCCAATCCGGCCGATAATCAGGCTTTTATCATCCTGAACCGGACCGTGACCCGAGATGTACAGGTATTTACCATCAATCAAGTAGGGTTTATATACACCCAAAGGCCGTGGTGCAGGCGGTAATGAGAGATTGAGATTAGCGAATGCGGCTTCGGGTGTTAACAGATCACTTTGCATATCGTTCAGCATTTTAGGGCACCGGATGAAGTGCACTGAGTTAAATAGTATAAATTATTGAAATAGGCCTGAAATTTAGCCATATACCCTTACATTGCTCTTATTTTAATTCGCTACTTTTGATTGACGAAGCATCCGTTAACCGTAGCAGGCCCATCAAAACGTCGCAATATTTGCAAATACCATTGCAAATATTGCAAATTATTGATTGTTTAATCAATAGTTACAGGAGATTTTTGTCTCTGTTACGTTTAATTAAGAACTTAACTTGTACAAAATACTGAACCAACCTGTTGCCGGTAACACGGCTACGAAAGCCTGAATGCCCTGACCGTTGTTGTCAGATGCATTTGGCATATCGTCAAATTTTAATGATCCGAAGTAATATGCAACCCACGGAGGCATCAGTTATCCTGCTAAAGGATGAACGAAAGGAACTGATTTTAAAGCAGATAAACCTGCACACACGTATTTATCTGGCCGATCTGGCATCCACACTGAATGTATCTGAAGACACAATCCGAAGGGATATAAACGAACTGGCCGAAGAAGATAAGGTCATCAAAATCCGGGGCGGGGCCATGTCGAAAGCCTATCACCACGGAGCAGCGTTACAGGAGACGTATGCCCATCAGAACAAACGGATCATCGCCGAAAAAGCCCTTACCCTGATCAGGGAAGGCATGCTGATACTGATCGGTGGCGGCACAACAATCCGGGAGCTGATTAAACTGATTCCGAATGAACTAAAGGCAACCTTCATTACCGTTAACCCGCTGACCGCCGTCGAACTGCTCGACAAGCCAAATCTGGAAATCATCATGATCGGCGGGCAAATCTCCCGCTACAGCCAGATGAGTGTCGGTGGCGACGTTAGTCACCGGCTTTCCGAACTGCGCGCCGACCTCTGCATCATGGGCACGAACGCCATCGATTCCCGCGAAGGCTTCAGCGACTCGGACTGGGAAACGGTTCAGGCGAAAAAAGCCATGATCAAAGCCTCAAACCAGGTAGCTATTCTGGCCATTTCGGAGAAAATGAACACCGTCATGCGCATGAAAATTGCCGACCTCGACCAGATCGATTACCTGATTACTGAACTGCCTACCGATTCGCCGCAGTTACAGGCCTATCACAATAGCCGGGTCAGGCTGCTTTGAGCGTTACTCGCTTTTTCTGACCATACTCTTTGCCAAGCTGGTCAGCTGCGTCAGGGCCTCTTTCTGCTCTTTGGGCAGTGGTAAGGCCAACAGTGTTTTATCGTACCAGGTATACATCCATTCCGACAATGGCTCTGTGTGTAAGCGCCGTTGATTGGTAAACGACTCAATAGCCTGCGCCTGCGTTTTTTTACCGGCCATAATCTCCTGACAAAGCCGGAAATACGTGCCGATACCACTGCTTTTTTCAGGGTTCATCCGGCTTTCATAACGGGTCAGGATAGCGTCGGCCCGGCTAAGCTGATTGGTGAGCAGGGCCAGGGCGGCAGCAATCAGCTCGTTACCGGCGGTAGCACGCTGGCTGCGGGATGACATCTGCTCGAACAGTAAGTCGGTATCATAGAGGTCAAGCGCTTTGGAAAAGCTGGTTTTGGCCTTTTCCAGTTGATTTTGCTGTGCCAGCAACCGCCCTTCGGCCAGCTGAAAAGTGGCCCGTGAATACGCTGCTCCTTGTTCAGGCAGCAGATTCAGCGATGCCTTCAGATCGGTTAGTGCCGCTTCGGTATTCCCCATTTCTCCCTCAACCATGCCTTTACGCCCCAGCCAGCCGGCCAGATAATGGTCCGGCAGGTAGACCGTCACGGTGCTGAATCCATCCGTTGATCCTTTCGGTACCCGGGACGCCTGATTAATGGCGTTCTGGTAGTCCGCCAATGCTTCAGTATATTTTTTCAGGCCAAAAAGCACGTCTGCCCGAAACCCATAAACAATCGGTTTCAGGGAATCCGGCGCAACTGCCAGTGCCTTATCGAATAACGTCAGTGCCTCCGCCGAATTCATATACTCCATCTTCTGCACGCCCCCGCCGATGTAAGCCCGTGTCAGCGCGACACTCGGCCCCTGAGCGCCCCCCTCCTGCTGTGCGATCAGCAATACCAGCTGGTCAATGTTCGAGAAAGGCTGGCTCATGCCCGGGGGCACCGGATTATCGGTCAGGTCGACCCATCGCAACCCGGGTACACTGCCCAGTTCGGCCGGAACCCGCGTCAGCCGGTTGTTAGCCAACACCAGCCGGTTAACCCGCAGGTGTTCGTAGCCGGTAGCCGGTAATTCGGTAATGCCGCAATTGGTCAGGTCAAGCTCCGACAGTTGCGGCATGCCGGGCAACAAATGCCAAAGGTCTCTGGCGTCGAATTCCCGCTGGTTCTGGATCCGGATCGCCCGTAAAGCGGTGCAGTATTTCAGGCTGTCGGGCAGCTTCTGCAATTCACCCAAACCACCGCTGCCCGGCTGATCGCCTGCTTTACCCGTTACCATCAGCTCATTCAGCTGTAACAAACGCCCCATCGATTCAGGTAGGCCAAATACATTTCCCCGCTTAATGATTAATCGCTCCAGCTGTGTACACTGACCGATTTCACGGGGCAATGCCATCAGATCGCTATCTTCGATATTCAGCGAATTCAGCGCCTGCCAGTTACCAATAGTAACGGGCAGAAAACGCACAGGCACATGCTGTATGTAGACCTGCCGGATCGCCCGCCAGTCGCCGATAGAAGCCGGCAGGTCGCGGATCGGGTTATCGGACAGGTGAAAGCGTTCGAGTCTGGTCAGGTTCCCGAGCGAGGCCGGTAAGGCACCCAGCTTGTTCTGACCAATGTAGAGCTCCCGCAGGTTCCGGAGCCTGGTCAGTCCTTCGGGCAACACCGTCAGCTGATTTTCACCGATAAAGAGGCGTTGCAGCGAATCAAGGTTACCCATACTTTCGGGCAGGGATGTGATCGCGTTCTGGTCGATATTCAGCGTATGCAGCAGGCGCAGTTTACCCAGATCAGCCGGTAACTGTGTCAGCTGGTTGCCCAGTACAACCAGCGAACGCAACTGCGTTAGTTTTGTCAGGTTTGCGGGCAGGGCTTTCAGCTGGTTACCGAACACATTCAGGCTCCGCAGGCGGGTCAGTCGGGTTACCTCGTCGGGCAGGGCCGTCAGCTGGTTATTGCGCAGGTCCAGTTCTTCGAGTTTTACCAGTTGCCCGATCCAGGCCGGTAAAGCCGTCAGTCCGGCTTCGTTCAGCCCTAGTTCCCTGAGTTCGTTAAGCTGACCGATTGCCGCCGGAAGCTGCTGCAACGGATTTTCGCGCAGGTTTAATACCCGCAGATTGCGCAGGCCGGAAATACCCGCCGGTAGTGCTGTCAGCGAATCTGATTCCAGGTCCAGGACTGTCAGTGTTGAGAGCCGGCCCAGGCAGGCAGGCAGTTCGCCGGGAAAGCTTTTGGTAATGCGTAGCTCCTTCAGATTTGCCAGTTCGCACAAACCGGTCAGCGGCTGGCGGATGCGCAGTCCTTTCAGCGTAACCGTCTCCAGTCGGGTCAGTCCGCGAAACCCATCTTCAGGAAATGTAATGCGGGTCCGGTTGCCGGTCAGCTTCAGCGATCGCAGGTTGGTGAGACCGGATAGAGACGAAAACGTAACGTTAGCGGGTTGCTGCCCTGCATCATTCGGCGGCATCGTCAACCGGCCATTCTGGACACGCATCTGCGACAGAATCTGATTGCTTTCGGCAAAGGCGATATCAATTGTTTCAAGGCTTTTCAGATTGGCTAATAACCCGATCATGCCGGAGGCAGACGGTAAAACACCCGACAGAGATAGTTTTTTCAACTGCTTCAGACCGGCGGCTTCTTCGGGCAGCAACAGCGTGGATGCTCCGTTAATGGTCAGCGATTCGAGGTGTGTCAGCATACTGAGCGAAGCCGGCAGCTGAACTGTTTCGGACAAAAACGGCTCCAGATGCAGCGTTGTCAGCTGATTATTTGTTGCCAGTAACTGAAAAACCTGATCATAATCAAAAGCAGCACCATACAAATACACCATTTTTAAGGCTCTTAAACGGCCCAGCGGAGCAGGAAACTGCATGAGTTGCTGCCGTGGCCGGTTCATCGAAAAGGAGTTTATACTGAGCGTCAGCTCCTCCAGATGCGGTAACCTTTCCAGCGCCAGAAACAGGGAATCAATCTGGTCGCCAACCATCATATTAACGGAAACTTTCCGTATTTCCGTGCACCCGGCAAGCAGATGCCAGTCATTCTTTGCGGCATTGCGTGTTGTCAGTGAAACGACATATACGGGTTTACCTTGCCGTTGTTTGTCAATGAGTTCAGTCAGATTTTTAACAATAGTACCAGCGACAGGAGGGCGGTTTGCAGGTCCGAAAACAACAGTCATGCCTACCTCCCAGACACCCTTCTCTTCAGGGTCCTTGCCGGCCAGCTGCGCAAAGCTCTGATCAACTGATAACCAGATGAGTACACAGAGTAGTACACGTTGTATTAATCGGTTCATATGCGTGGTGGTAACAGGGTCAGGACATTCATAACCAAAGGGAAACACCCGGCGGCTATAATTTTCGTAGTTTTGTAGTCTGTTCAAAAAAACTGGCATGAATATACAAGCGTCGTCAACGAATAGCAATCCGTCTCAGCCGGGCTTTTCTTTTCCCGCTGAATGGCAGCCACACGTTGCCACCTGGCTAAGCTGGCCGCACACAGAAGCCTCCTGGACCAAAGAGCGTCAGGAGCTGATGTTTCCGTCATACATCGAATTTATCCGTACCATCGCGCAGGGCGAGGAGGTATGCATCAATGCCCATAACGAAACGGTAATTCAGGCCGCTAAATTGCGCCTGTTGCTCGCCGGCGTCGACCTGACCAACATTTACCTGCTGCCTAACCCGACCAACGACTCATGGTGCCGCGACCACGGCCCGGCCTTCCTGAAAAATCCGGCCACGGGTGAGCGGATGGTCGTGAACTGGGGCTACAACGCATGGGGCGGCAAATACCCTCCGTTTGACAACGACGATCTGTTGCCGGTTCTCATTGCCCACTACCGCAATCTGCCGTATGTAACGCCCGGCATCATCATGGAAGGTGGTTCGGTTGAATTTAACGGTGCCGGTACATTGCTGACCAGCCGCGCCTGCCTGCTGAACGAAAACCGGAACCCTCACCTCAACCAGGCTCAGATCGAAGATTACCTGCATAAATTCTACGGCGTACAGCAGGTTCTTTGGGTCGAAGACGGCATCGTGGGCGATGATACCGACGGGCACATCGACGATACCGTCCGGTTTGTTAACGAAGACACAGTAGTGGCGGCCTACGAAACTAATAAACAGGATGAAAACTACCCGATTCTGCAGGAGATTCATCACGAACTAAAGCAGATGCGGTTACTGAACGGCAAACAGCTCAACATCATCGAACTGCCGATGCCTGACCCTGTTGTCAGCGACGGGCTGCGGTTACCGGCTTCCTACGCTAATTTTTACATTGCTAACTCGGCGGTTATTGTCCCAACCTTCCGTTGCGACAAAGACCAGCAGGCCCTCGATATTCTGAGCCAGTGTTTCACCGACCGGCCGGTCGTCGGCATCGACTCAACCGACATCGTCTGGGGCCTCGGCAGCTTCCACTGCCTCAGCCAGCAGGAACCTGCCTAATTGCGAAAGAGTGAATGAGTGATTGAGTGAGCTACGCCTTATCTCAATCACTCATTCGCTCTTTCACTCAATCACTCATTCATCTATGTTTCACAACAAAATCTTCCGGTCGGTGGCGAATACGGATAATGGAGAGGTCGGCGATGAAACGCGGTTCCATTATCAGCAGGACGGAGAGCTCGTCTGGGCAGAATACGGGGGCGGTGCCATCCGGAAAGGCTTCCTGATTGCGACCATGCTGCCGGACAACAGCCTGGACATGCGCTACCAGCACGTTAATACGCAGGGCGACCTGATGACCGGACGCTGCCGGTCAACACCTGAGGTATTACCCGACGGCCGCCTTCGCCTCCATGAACGCTGGCAGTGGACATCCGGGGATGAATCAGCCGGAGAATCTGTTGTCGAAGAAGTGTAAGCCATACAACCCTATGCCACCGGCGTTATCCGGTCCAACATGCTGTTAAGACGAACCTCAACATATATGCTGGGTGCAGGCATGGCCGCGTTGCTGACGGCCTGTTCTGTACCGAAAGCCTTTGTGGCCGAACTGCAGCCCCGCTCGGTGAAAGCCATTGATACAGAAGAAACCTTCAGCCGGGGCGATGAAATTTTGCTGGCCTATTCGCTGACGGCTTTTGATGCACAAAACAAGCCGACCGCCGTTGTGAGTGGTGGCTGGGGCGTTGAGTCGATCCGGCAGGGGCAGCAGATCAGGCTACAGCCGGTGGCAAAAACGGTCGGAGAAAAACCGGCGGCTCCCGTCAGTCTGACCATGCCGCGCAATGGCCGTATCATGGCCTCGGTGGTGCTGATCGAAGTTGACGATCTGTCGGAAGCCCAACAGATGCTGACTAAAATCCGGAAAGTGCATAATGTGGTCAGTATGCCCGCCGCCATTCTGATTACGGCTACGGAAGTATTGACCCCGCTGAAATATGTAGCCGCCGGTCTGACGGCAGCCGGTATCGGCATGCAGCTGGCGGATCAGCTGGACAACGACGACCTGCTTGGTCAGAGCAATGTGGAGATCAAGGAAGCCGACCTGAAAAAAGATAATGCCAAACGGTTCATTCATGTTCCGGCCCGTTTTAAGGGAGAAAACATGCGGGATTCGTACGAGTATGAACTTGAGTACGACGTGTTACTGAAAACCATCAAAGTCAGGTAACCCGGGCAAATGCCGGCACATGGCCCGTTAATCATCTTAGGGGGTCCAGACCAATATTCCGGCGATTTGTTCGTTATTTTATATCAATTACCCATCGGTTAACAACCGGTTCCTTGTGTGCATGACAACGTCAAAACGTTTTTTTACTACAAAATACCGTTCTTCTCTTCAATGGGCTGCTCAGTTTACCGGCACCGGCCTGCTGCTTTCAGCACTCGTCAGTGGCTGTAAAACCACGCCCCCCGTCGTTCAGCAGGCAGCGCCACCCAAACCCGTTATTATAACGCTTGGAAAGAAAGACTTCTCAACCGATGATTTCTTCCAGTCGTTCACCAAGAATCAGGCAATGGCCGACTCAAACCAGCGGACCGACCTGAAAGATTACCTGACGCTGTATACCAACCTGAAACTGAAAGTGGTGGCCGCTGAAGATCAGGGCCGTGATACGACTGAGGCTTTTCGGGAGGAGCTTGATACCTACCGGAAGCAACTGGCCCAGACCTACATGACCGATAAGGTTATGATTGAGAACATGGCCGCCGAAGCCTATCAGCGTATTCAGCAGGAGGTTAATGTCTCGCACATTCTGATTCCGGTTTCCGAAGATGCCGCTCCGGCCGATACCCTGGCCGCATACGATCAGGCCATTGCGATCCGTAAGCGGATTCTGGCAGGTGAAGACTTTGCGGCGCTGGCTAAACAATACTCGAAAGACCAGCTTAGCGCCGATAAAGGCGGTAGTCTGGGGTATAACATTGCCTTTCAGCTGACGTACCCGCTGGAAACGGCGGCCTACCAGACTACCGTGGGTGGGGTTTCCCAGCCAGTCCGGTCACGGTTTGGCTACCACCTTGTCCGGCCGGCCGAACGGCGTGCCAGCCGTGGGAAGGTGCATGTCGCCCATATTCTGGTCCGCATCAGCCCGAACGTCGATAAGGCCGGCGAAGAGGGTGCTTACAACAGAGCTACTGAAATTTACCAGCGCCTGCAAAACGGGGAATCATTCGACGCCGTTTGCCGCGAACTGTCCGACGACGCGTCTACGCGTAATACCGGCGGCATGCTGACCTGGCTGGAACCAGGCCGTTGGGTACCGGCTTTCGAAGAAGCCGCTTACAGCCTGACAACGCCCGGCCAGTATACCAAACCGATCCGGACCAACTATGGCTGGCATATCATTAAGTTGCTTGAGCGGAAACCGCTTGAATCATACCAGGAACTGGCTCCGGCGCTACGGCAGAAAGTCGTAACCGACACGCGGGCCGAAGTCTTGCGCCAGATCACCGTGCAGCGCCTGCGTAAGGAGTATAAAATCGACGAAAACAGGTCTGTAGTTACGGCAGCCCTTGCCAAAGCCGATTCGTCGCTGCTGGCCGGCAAATGGAAGCTAACAACACCCCTGGAACCGGCACTGGAGGGGAAAAACCTGTTTACCGCAAACCAGAAGCCCGCAACTGTTAACGCGTTTTTTGCGTATGTACAGCAAAAGCAACAGCCGGCCCGCAAGATTGTCAACGGCCCGGGTGCTGTACCGGCAGTAGCCATGCAGCGGTATTACAAGCGTTTTCAGGACGACAAACTGATGGAGGCAGAAGACGCTAATCTGGAGAAAAAATACCCTGAACTACGGGCGCTTATGACCGAAATCCGCGATGGTGTGCTGCTTTCACAGATGATGGAAGATAACGTCTGGGAAAAGTCGATGACCGATACACTTGGCCAGCGCCAGCTTTACGAACGGAATAAGGACAAGTACCGGTATCCGGAGCGGGCGGTGGCAACCATTATTGTGGCAGCCAACAACGAGGTACTCAATCAGGCCAGTGACATGATGAAGCAGCTGCCCTACCAGCTGCGCCGGTCGTCGGGACCAATGGTGTACGAGAAAAACCAGACCGGCATGACCGCCAGCCTGAAAGAGCGTCTGTTTGATGTACTGGTTGCATTATCGCGTAATCCGAATTATATTGTAGAAATCACCGGATCACACAGCCCGTCGGAGGCTGATTCGGTGTCGGCCAACCGGCTCCGGACCGTCATCAGTTACCTGCGGTACAACGGTATTCCGCTGACCCGGATTGTTGAAAAAGACGAGAAAGGATTCCGCGCGGGGGCTAAAACCGATGCTGAGCATCAGCGGGTAACGTTCCAGTATTTTACAACGGCAAAGGAAGACGTGGCACGCGTGCTTAACACAAAACCGGGGCAAACCGGTCCGGCATCTATTACCATTACCGAGGGCATTTATGCAAAAGGTGCCGAGCCGCTGCTGGACGGGATTGCCTGGCAACCTGACACCACAACGCGCACGGTAAATGGTAAAACGGTGCAGGTGATCATCAGCCGCATTGAACCGTCACGCCTGAAAACGCTGGATGAAGCCCGCGGTACGGTCATTAATGAATATCAGGCCTTACTGGAAAAACAATGGCTTGAGACCTTACGGGCTAAGTATCCGGTAAAGATTAACGAAGACGAACTCAGGAAACTGGTTAAATAAATGAGTAATGTGTAATGGTTAATGTACAATGAATAATGACCGGTAAGTAATGGAGAACGAGCGTTCCCCCTATTCATTATTCATTATGCATTGTTCATTATCCATTAAAACCCTTCTGGTTAACATTTTTTAGGAAACACAATCCATTCAAATTGGCGTTCTTTACTCAGTGATGAAAGCCTTTAGCATGAAAAAACAACTCATAGCTTGTCTGTTGCTGGTAGCGAGCAGCTGGCTCTCCCAATCGGTATTTGCTCAGGGACAGAGCGTTAGTATAAACAAGATCATTGCGAAAATCGATAACTACTACGTATTGCGGTCGGATCTGGAAGAATCGTACCATTCGTATGTAGCCCAGAACCAGACCCCGCCGGCCAAATGTCAGTTGCTGGAAAGTCTGGTGATTAATAAAATGATGCTTGCCAAAGCCGATATTGACTCGGTAGTCGTTGATGAAAAGCAGGTTGACAGCCAGCTGGATACGCGGATGTCATACATGATTCAGCAGTTTGGTTCGGAGAAAAACATCGTCGAAGCTTACGGTAAAAGCCTCGAAATGCTCAAAAGCGAACTGCGTCAGCAGGTGAAAGACCAGCTGATCGTTCAGAAGATGCAGCAGAAAATTACGTCTGACGTAAAGGTGACGCCGCGCGAAGTAAAGAAATTCTTCGACGGTATCCCGAAAGACAGTCTGCCTTATATGCCTGCGGAGGTAGAAATCGGTCAGATTGTCCGGTTTGCCAAAGCCACCAGGGAACAGAAAGACGTACTGCGGAAGCGGTTGCTGGATATCAAAAAACTGGTTGAGGAAGGCCGTGATTTCGCCGCACTGGCAAAAGAATATTCTGAAGACGTAGGATCAGGCCAGCAGGGCGGTGATCTGGGTTTTGCCAAACGCGGTGCCATGGTGGCTCCGTTTGAGGCAGCGGCGCTGAAACTGAAGCCTAACGAAATGTCGGATGTTGTCGAATCAGAATTCGGTTTCCACCTGATCCAGCTGCTGGAAATCCGCGGTGCCGAATACCATGCCCGCCACATCCTGCTGCGTCCGGACTACAACCGCCTCGATATTACAGAGCCAACCCGGTTTCTGGACAGCCTGAAGCACGAGATTGAAATCGACAGCGTTAAGTTTTCGAAAGCGGCCAAAGACTTTTCGGAAGATAAAGGTACTGCGGATGCGGGCGGTCTGCTCCGTAATCCGGAAACCAACAGCGCACGGCTGGCCATGGATGCGTCGATGGAATATGCGTTGTTCCATTTACTGGATACGCTGAAAGTTGGCAAGATTTCTGCTCCGATTCCGTATCGTACCGAAGACGGTAAAAGCGCCATGCGGATTCTTTATTTCAAGAGCAAATCAAACCCGCATACGGCCGATTATAAACTGGACTTTGAAAAGCTCCAGAACATCGTTTTAACGAATAAAAAGAACCGCGCAATTGACGATTGGTTTAGAAAATCCGTCAGCGATGTGTATATTACCGTCGATCCTGAATACAACGATTGTCGTGTTTTCGGGACATCTCAGTCGAGTGCCGCCGGCAATGGCAGCTCCAGCGGAGGAAACGATTAACTGTTAATGTATAATGGTTAATGAATACTGTATAATGACGGACTACCGAAGCAATAGGTATAAAACCAGTATACATTGTTCATTTTACATTATTCATTAATTCGTCCAGATACAACCATTACGTCACCAATCAAACCCTAAAACAGTGCCTTATTCATCGGATGTTGCGGCTGCAGAAGCCTTGAATGATTCGTATAAAAAGCTGAAAAGTGAAATCGGGAAAGTTGTTATTGGTCAGGAAGATACCGTCCGGCTGTTGCTGACGGCTATTTTCTGTCAGGGCCACTGCCTGCTGGTAGGGGTGCCGGGATTGGCCAAAACCTTATTGATTCAGACGATTTCTGACGCTTTACATTTAAGTTTTAACCGGATTCAGTTTACGCCTGACCTGATGCCTTCCGACATTCTCGGCTCGGAAACGCTCGATCAGCAGCGGAACTTCAAATTCATTAAAGGCCCTGTTTTTGCCAACATCATCCTTGCCGATGAGATTAACCGGACGCCGCCTAAAACCCAGTCGGCGCTGCTGGAGGCCATGCAGGAATATTCGGTAACGGTTGCCGGCCAGAAATATCCCTTGAGCCGCCCGTTCTTCGTGCTGGCTACCCAGAACCCGATCGAACAGGAAGGTACCTATCCGCTGCCGGAAGCCCAGCTCGACCGTTTCATGTTCAACATCTGGCTCGACTATCCGTCGTATCAGGCGGAACTTGAAATCGTTAAAACGACAACAACCGACAAAAAGCCACAGATCAGCAAGGTTATTTCGGCCGAAGAAATTCAGGAGTTCCAGCAACTGGTGCGCCGCGTTCCGATCGTGGATAACGTGGTTGAGTACGCGGTTAAGCTCGTACACAAAACCCGCCCGAATACCGAAATGGCTTCGTCAGATGCAAATACGTACCTCGAATGGGGTGCAGGTCCGCGGGCTTCTCAGGCTCTGATTCTGGCCGCGAAATGCAACGCCCTGCTTAACGGTAAATACTCGCCCGACATCGAAGATATCCGCGCAGTTGCCCTGCCGATTCTCCGCCACCGGATTGTCCGGAACTTTAAGGCTGAGGCCGAAGGGATTTCCGTCGAACAGCTCATCAAACGCATGTTATAAATCAAAAAGGCGACCCACACCGGGCCGCCTTTTTTTATGCTTTTCAGGGGATATTAGCCCAGAAAAGGCTTAACCACTTTCTCGAGCTGGGCGAGTTGCGCTACACCCGACTGCCGCCAGACAATTTTGCCCTCCTTAAACAGAATCAGGGTCGGTACGCCCTGAATACGGTAGGTCATCGACGCTGACTTGCTGCGGTCTACATCAACCTTAACCACGCGCACACTGTCGCCCATTCGGTCGGCAAATTGTTTCAGGATCGGCGCCTGCATTTTACAGGGTCCGCACCAGTCGGCGTAAAAGTCTACTAAAACCGGTTTATCGCCTTTGATTATATCGTTGAATGACTCTTTCATGATTGTCTCCCGTTATGTCTGTTGAGATACCGACAGGTATTCATCTGGTAAACACGAAATTATACGGATTCGTTTACGGATTGTCCTCTCTGAACCGGGCGATGTCTTCCTGCGTATCCAGATCCACCTTTCCGAGATCAAACGGAATGGCGGCGCAATCACTGGTATGTTTCAGCACGACGGATTTAGCCCCCCGGTCTCCCTGCAACTGTAGCAGTTCCTCAATGTATTTCCGGTCGAACAGTACCGGTACGCCCAGTTCATCGGCATACAGGCAGGCAATAATACCCTTTCCGGTTTTTTCTTTGGCATAGAGCATATGCTTCAGCAAGCCATAGGATACATGCGGCTGGTCGGTCAGCAGAATCAATACGGCATCGATGTCTTTTTGCGTCAGATACAAGGCAGCCAGCCCTGTTTTCAGTGACGAAGCCAGTCCCGTCTGCCATGCCGGATTATCGACGAGCGTAATGGGCTTACCAGCCAGTTCCGTACCGATTTCGACGCGGTGTGCGCCCAGCACAGCCACAACCGGCCCTGCTTCCAGTGCAATGGCGGCATCCGTAATCCGCTGTACCAGTGTCTGGCCCTGGTACGCTATTAACTGTTTAGCCTGACCGCCCATGCGCGTTGACCCGCCGGCGGCCAATATAATCGTTCCGATTTTCATCAATTTTCAATTTTTGGATTAACCTTTCCGGTTGCGTCAGCAAGTGCAAACACCTCGTCGGGATAGCCAACTTCGGCCAGAAATAACCCTTCCGGCGGTGCAGCGCGACCGGCCTTATTCCGGTTTTTAGCCTGAATAACCGCTTCGAACTGATCCGGCGTCATCCGACCCTGCCCTACCTCAAGCAATGTACCAACAATAGCCCGTACCATACCCCGCAAAAACCGGTCGGCTTTGATATGGAACGTCAGATTCCCATCTGGCATCCCATCGGCCTCCGTAACGCTCCAGTAGGCAAAGTCAATCCGGCAGTTGAAGGTTTTTACATCCGTTTTGACCTTACTGAAACTCTCGAAATCGACATAGTGCATCAGGCGGCTGGCAGCATCATTCATCGCTGCCACATCGAGCGGGGGATGAAACACGTACGCCAGTCCTGTTTTAAAGGGGTTTTTCCGCCGTATTATCTGATACTCATAATAGCGCGAAACGGCCGTGAACCGGGCATGGTCGTCGGGGCGAACCGGAAAAATACGATGGATGGCCACATCGTGCGGCAGCATCGCATTCAGTGAATGCTGCAGCTGCCCCAGGGCCGGCAAAGGCTGTTCCGTATCAAAATGGGCATACTGCTGTGAGGCATGCACACCGGTATCGGTCCTGCCGCTGCCCAGAATACTGATCGGCTCACGGAGCCGGACTTTCAGCACGTTTTCAATTACCTCCTGAACACTCACTCCGTTGGGTTGAATTTGCCAGCCATGATAACTGGTTCCCCGGTAGCTTAGCTCCATAAAATACCGCATAGCCGCAAAGTTACGGAAACAAATGATGTGGCCGGAACAGTGCAATAAATCTGCCGGGTGCAATCTTATTGCTGTTTTACCGTATTATTCCGCGAGTTTTCAGCATTTTTACACATAAATCCGTCAAAATACATATTTTTAGTAAATTTTAAGACACTTAAAGTCTACATGCAAAAACTTACCTTGTCTCTTTCACTGCTGGCCTGTCTGACGGTGTCTGAGGGCGCATTCTCACAAACTAAGCTTGTTGAAAAAGTAACCCGCAAAGGCAACGAGTTGGTCATTCCGTATGAAAAGTACGTGTTGCCTAACGGCCTTACCGTAATTGTTCATGAAGATCATTCTGATCCGGTGGTTCACGTCGATGTAACGTATCACGTCGGCTCGGCCCGCGAAGAAATCGGCAAGTCCGGATTTGCGCACTTTTTTGAGCACATGATGTTCCAGGGCTCTGACCACGTAGCCGATGATGAGCACTTCAAACTCATTACTGAAGCCGGAGGTACCCTCAACGGCTCGACCAACCGCGACCGGACCAACTATTACGAAACGCTGCCAAGCAACCAGCTGGAGCGGGCATTATGGCTCGAAGCCGACCGGATGGGTTTCCTCCTTGACGCCGTTACCCAGAAGAAATTTGAAATCCAGCGCGCTACCGTTAAAAACGAACGCGGTCAGAACTACGACAACCGTCCGTATGGTCTGGCGGGTGAAACAACCGCTAAAAATCTGTATCCTTACGGGCACCCTTACTCGTGGCTGACAATCGGTTATGTGGAAGACCTGAACCGTGTCAATGTAAATGACCTTAAGAACTTCTTCCTGCGCTGGTATGGCCCGAATAACGCCGTCCTGACCGTTGGCGGTGATGTATCGGCCAAAGATGTGGTTAAACTGGCGGAGAAATATTTCGGTCCGATTCCGAAAGGCCCGGGCGTTACAAAAACAACCGTACCAGCGGTAATACTCGACAAAAACCGCTATGTATCCTACGAAGACAACATCCGGTTCCCGATGCTGCGCGTGACGTACCCGTCGGTCCCGACGTATCATAAAGACGAAGTAGCGCTGGATGCCCTGGCCGAAATTCTGGGCGGCGGCCGTAACTCTTTGTTATACAAAAACTTCGTAAAAACACAGAAGGCAGCCCAGTCAAATGCCAGCCATCCGACAACGGAACTGGCCGGTGAGTTTACATTCACAGTTCTGCCGTTCCCGACGATGCGTCTGGACAGCGCCGAAGCCATGTTACAGCGTACACTGGCTGAGTTCGAACGTCGTGGTGTCACCGACGACGATATCACCCAGTTTAAGGCCACCCGTGAAACCCGCCTGATCGAAGGGCTGGCCAGTGTATCGGGTAAAGTATCGCAGCTGGCTGCTTACCAGACGTTTGCGCCGACAGCCAACTACCTGCCGCTGGAACTGAAAACGATTCAGGCCCTGACGAAAGAAGAGGTAATGCGGGTGTATAACCAATACATCAAAGGCAAAAATGCAGTCGTACTGACGGTTTATCCGAACGGCAAGAAGGACATTGTTACGCATGCCGACAACTACACCGTTTCAGCTGCCGGTTATAAAGCACCGAATTACGGTTACGACGGTCTGACCTATAAAAAGCCAACGGATTCATTTGACCGGGCTAAAAAACCGGCTTCAGGCCCGAATCCGGCCACGCAGGTTCCTCCGTTCTGGACTGGTAGCCTGGCAAACGGCATCAAGATGATCGGTGTCCGGAACAATGAAATTCCGACGGTAACGCTGCTGTTTTCGATCAAAGGCGGTCACTTATTATCCGCCACCGATATGTCGAAAGCAGGCGTTGCGCAGCTGACGGCGTCTATGATGAATGAAGCGACCCAGAATTTCAGCGCTGAAGATATCAGCAACAAGCTGGAGAAGCTGGGCAGCAGCATTTCTATCAGCGCCAGCACCGACGAAATCAGCGTTTCAGTGGAATCGCTGACGAAAAATCTGGATGCTACCCTGGCCATTCTGGAAGAGAAGCTATTCCGGCCGAAATTTGCGCCCGAAGATTTTGCCCGTCTGAAAAAGCAGTTGCTCGAAAACATTGAAAATCAGAGCACACAGCCGGTTGTCATTGCCAACCGCGCCTATAACCGCCTGTTATTCGGGGCCGATCACATCCGCGCCATTCCGGTAAGCGGCACGTCTGAAAGCGTTAAAAACATCTCGCTCGATGATGTGAAGGCATTTTATACGAAGAACTTCTCACCATCGGTAACCAATCTGGTTGTAGTAGGTGATCTGGAAAAGGCAGACATTACCCCTAAACTGAACTTCCTGACGAAATGGGAAGCAAAACCGGTTACTATTCCAGCCGTACCCGCAGCTAAAGCGGCCGACAAAACCCGTATTTTCCTGATCGACAAAGGCAAAGCGGCACAGTCTGAAATCCGGATCGGCTACGTAACCGATATGCCATACGATGCAACCGGCGACTATTACCGTTCCGGCCTGGCCAACTACATTCTGGGTGGTGCGTTTAACAGCCGTATCAACATGAACCTGCGCGAAGACAAAGGCTTTACCTATGGCGCGCGGTCGGGCTTCTCGGGCAGCCGCCTGCCGGCAGTCTTTACGGCATCGGCCGGTGTTAAAGCTGCTGCAACCGATAGCTCGGTGGTGGAGTTCATGAAGGAGATTACCAACTACGCGAAAGACGGTATCACGGCCGAAGAACTGGCATTTACGAAGAGCTCAATCGGTCAGCGGGATGCGTTGCGCTACGAAACCTCGCTGCAGAAAGCCATCTTCCTGAGCCAGATCATCGACTATAACCTGCCGAATGATTTTGTTCAGAAGCAAAGTGAGATTCTGAACAAAATCACGCCGGAAGAAATCAAGGCCATTGCCCAGAAGCGTCTGCCGGTGAATAACATGGTCATTACGGTTGTCGGTGACAAAGCGCTGATCAAACCAGGCTTGTCGCGCCTTGGCTATGAGATTGTCGAATTAGACAAAGAAGGTAAGCCGCTGGCCACTGCGTCAACGGAAAATACCTCGGCACCGGCGCAGGCTGGCTCATCGAAAAATTAATTATCCCGACCTTCCGGGGAGTTTTTAACTTCCCGGAAGGTTCTTAATTCACCGGCAGTATGCCTTTCAGCTGCAGATGCTGAATCAGCAGCAGGGTCTTCCCATCCATAATCTCACCGGCACTTGCCATCCGGACCGCTTCACGGAACGGCAGCTCCAGCACATCAATTTCCTCTTCTTCCACTCCACCCCCATCGGCGACACGGCTGTTGCTGCTGTACTCGGCGACATAAAAAAACAGCTTTTCCGTTACGGAGCCGGGGCTCATATAGGCCTCAAACGCTTTCGTTACCGCATGCAGGCGATACCCTGTTTCTTCTTCCACTTCGCGGCGAATCGCCACATCCGGCTGATCATTATCAAGCAGACCGGCACAGGCTTCAATCAGCATACCCGTGGCATTACCGTTGACATAGGTCGGTAAGCGAAACTGCCGGGTCAGAATTACAGTCTCCTGTTCACGATTGTACAACAGAATCGTTGCCCCGTTGCCCCGGTCATATGCCTCCCGTGACTGGGTTTCCCAGCTTCCGTTTTTACGCTGATAGTCAAACGTGATTTTTTTGAGGACATACCAGTTATCTGACAGTACTTTTTCTTCTGATATTCGGATTCGATTGTTCACTTTGTTCGTATTTGATCGTTTTTGATTATTTTTGAACAAATAAAAAGGATATCTATGAATTTTCAAATGCGCAAACAGATAATTCTGCAAACACTTGAGCAAAAGGACAGTGCTGACGTTAAAGAGCTGGCCGGACTGCTGCATACGTCAGAGATTACGATACGGCGGGACTTAGCGCTACTGGCTGAAAAAGGATTGTTAGTCCGTACACACGGGGGTGCCGTACGGCCCGGGCTCGCAAAAGATCCGGTTTCGTTTATTAACAAAGCCGCTGTTAATCAGGCGCAGAAAGAGTACATCTGCCAGCTGGCTCTGCGGGAGATCAACGAAGGGGATACTATTTTTATGGACTGCGGCAGTACAACGTTTCTGCTCTGCCCGCTGATCAGGCACCTGTCAATACGGGTTGTTACCAATTCGCTACCGGTTGTAAATGCCCTACTTGACTGCGACGTAACCGTCAATATGGCCGGGGGAGAAATTGACAGCAAGCGGCAGGCCGCCCACGGACTGATGGCAGTGGAGCACATTCACCGCTACAAGGCCGATCTGGCATTGCTGGGCGTTGACGGGATTTCGCTGGCCAACGGGCTGAGTGCCAACAGTGAAACAGAAGCCGAAATGACAGTGGCAATGGCAGCCAATGCCCGGCGAGCTATACTGCTGTGTGATTCCAGTAAACTGGAAAAAGACAAGTACTTCCGGTTTGCCCCTTTATCGCAGTTTGATGCAATCATAACTGACCAAAAAATAACGCCTGCCTTGCTGGCATTATACCGGCAGGCAGGCGTCAATATCTATAACGTGTGAGCGCTTTACCGCCCTCTGACTTCTTTAGTTTCAGCCTTCAGGCGTTCAACTTCCTGCTCAAGACTGTTTGATTTAAAGTAATAGTACAGAAAACAGGCCAGAAAGATTTTACCCAGAATAAAGACGGCGATAAACGCGGGCCGCCATAATTTATGAACCCGTAAATGGGTGTCATTGAACTCAACCTCCAGATACTCCGGTTTTGGCGGTTCCTGTGTTCTGGCTCCCTGTTCTGAAAACGGGTCTTTGTAGGGCTGGTGCTTCTGTATTTCAGTCCGGCCAATCCGGGCCTGAATTTCTGTCCATGTCCGGGCAGGTGGCGGGACAGCACTTTCCAGGCAAAGCACCTCAATCTCTTCTTCCAGATGCAGCAGCGATTCCTTAATTTCCGGATACGCAAACGCCATCTCCTGTACTTCCCGCTCCTCTTCCTCCGAAATCACTCCAAGTAAATAGGCTTCCAGAATGCCACTATTTATATATTCCCGGGTATTCACGTTGTTAAGATAAGTTACAGTTTACGAAAAGATTTTACATACTCCCGGATTGCCTTCAAAATGTCAGGCTTGGCGATACCATACTGACTGGCAATAGTGTCCAGCGGTACGCCTTGCTTATACGACAGATTAAATAATACTTCAGGGGTCAGCACCTCTTTTTTTGAGACGCTACCTGACCCATTCGTCACATCTTTTTCCAGTATTTGCTTCGCGCCGAATGCCTTTTCCCGCGTTATTTTTATGATACACGCAAGGGCACTCCCCGTTTTTGTGTAGCAGTGTTTCAGCTCCGCAGACGAGAATACATCTACCAGAATCTGCTGGGCAAGGGCTTCCTGCGGCACAATCTGCAGAATCATTCCATAAGCGATTGCCCCGAAGCGATTATATAACGCTAAAGAATCAACAGATCCTAAGGCAGCATGCGCCTTTGCTGAATCGGTTGACTGTTTCAGTTCATTCATCTTTCTGCTTTTTTTGGCACTTCATGCTTACTGAATCGATAAGCACCCGACCTCACACAAACACCTCATCATCAGACAAATAAAGCATATTATACTAGGATCGGTATTACATATTCCTGCTATGTGATCATATACCAATAGCCTTCAAATATACTATTCTTTATATGCTTTTCGCTATTATAGATTGACTTTTGATCTAATCTTGATAACTTTTTTGAGCGCAGCTGTATTTTTGGGTTCTAAACGCTGATCAACGCTGATGGTTAACTACGATTCAAAAGAATGGCTTCGCTTTTTCATCAATTTTCCGAAAGCGGATACCGTTCGTAAACTAATGCCCTATATGTTCGTGATGGGCATTTATTCACTCGGCATCTCTTACCTGATTATTGATATATGGGAGCTCAGGGATACCTCCGATCTGCGGAATATCTCACTGATGCACTCGCTGCTTGGCTTTGTGATCTCGATGTTACTCGTGTTCCGGACCAATACTGCCTATGACCGCTGGTGGGAAGGCCGCCGACTTTGGGGCTCACTCGTCAACAACAGCAGAAATCTGGCGCTGAAAATCAACACACTTATACCGGAAAAACATGTCAATGAACGGAATTTCTATCGGTTCATGATTCCTAATTTTGCCTTTGCGCTGAAGAATCATTTACGAAGCCATTTTCTGGCGGCTGAATTTACGGAGACCAGCTTATTTAAACTATATGATCTTCGTCAGTATGACCATATCCCGAATCAGATTGCCGGCGCCATTATGGCTCAGACCGTTGATCTCCAGCGGCGGGGTATCCTGCTGCCGGAGCACCTGCTGTTTCTTAATCCTGAGCTGCAAAGTCTGATGGATGTATGCGGCGCCTGTGAGCGTATCCGTAAAACGCCGATCCCTTATTCGTATAGCGCTTTCCTGAAGAAATTCATCATTTTTTACTGCATAACCCTGCCGCTGGGGTATGTGTTCAGCCTGCACTATCTGGTTATTCCGTTTGTCATCTTTATCTTTTACGTACTGGCCAGCCTGGAAGTTATTGCCGAAGAGATCGAAGACCCCTTCGGCACCGATTCGAATGACTTACCGCTCGACGATATCAGCGCCGGGATACACGCTACGGTTGGGCAGGCCTTCCCGGAATCAAGGGCCTAAGACTTCGGATAAAGCAGGTGTGCTGACCGGAATACGCCGTCAGCGGCCTGTAATACTTTCGCTTTCAGGCGTGGATTGTACTGCGGACGCTTTGCCAGAAAGGTTTTCACAGTATTAGCCACTGCCGGCGACTGATAACTGCCCAGCGTTGCCCGCATCCACGATTCCGGGAAAAAGATATCACCTGTCCGCTGAATTTCTTCCAGCAGTTCCAGGCTTTCCTGCACATATGCAGCGGATGTACCGGCCCGTAGCGGGTGGTGCAGGTAGCCCAGTGCTCCCGTTACCCACGCCTCCCGCTCGCGATTAGCAGGGTCTTTCAGCGAGGCGAAAAAAGCATCCCGCTCCCCGGCCTTTGCCGACAGGGCGGGCATCATAAACTGTAGCCGCTTGCGGCGATCCGTGTTTTGAATACGGCTGAGCTGTTGGGTCAGAATACCTTCGGCCGGATAATCCCGTACGGCCAGGGCAAGCGCCAGACTAGTGTAATCGTCTTCGGTCAGTTTGACGCCGTTCGGTGCTTTCTGGTCTTTCCAGATCGCATATAACCGGTCTTTAGCTTCGGTACCGGAGGCGATACTCTGATAACAGCGGAACAGGAGTTTTTTCTTATTCGCATCCGGCTGCTGCTGCATCACATTCCAGATGGTCGTTTCCAGTTCGGCCGCCAGAGCGGTACGGTCTTCGGGTTTTGTAAACCGCCAGAAAATATCCGACAGCTGACCAGTCAGCAGCCGCAGGTTCAGTTCTTCTTTCTCCGTGCCCAGCAAGCTGGTATAGAGCTTGCCGATCTGTGCCGGACTAACCCATTTGCCGCTGAGCATGTTTTCGTAGAGGTTAATGTAGGCACTTGCCCGCATCACCGGATTGGTCAGCCTGCTCATGCCGGACAGCATCCGGGTATCGACCGGAAACAACCCATAGCCCTGCCCCGAGGAGTTAAACAAGACAAACAACGGTGTCGGTTTGCCGGTTGCCTCGGTTAGTACGGATCCTGCCTGCTTCATATCGACCGTTAACTCCTCAACATGATCAGGATACACGAGTGCTACCTCAAAAAACTGTGGCCAGGTACGGGCCTGTCCGTCTTCGCCCCGCTGGCTGACCGACAGGCGGGTAATCTTACCGCCAGCCGACAGTAACTGGTAACTGAACTGCGGACGGCCCGTCTCGTTGACCCAGACGCGGTTCCACTTCTGTAGATCGACCGGTGTCCGGGCATCCAGGATCGCAATCAGATCAGGCCAGGTAGCATTGCCAAAGGCGTATTTTTTGAGGTACTCCCGCAAACCGTCCCGCAGGGCATCCTTCCCCATCAATCGCTCCAGCTGCCGCATCATAATCGGGGCTTTGTGGTAGATAATCCCGCCGTAGAGCGTACCGGCTTCCTGCAGATTGGCCAGCGGCTGTTCTATCGGGTTTGCTCCTTTGGTCCGGTCAACATCATAGGCCGCTGGAAAATGGGCCAGCAGAAACTCCAGATCATAATTGCCGCCCGGCATACTGACCTGCGTAATTTTATCGGCGATGAAGTTGGCAAACACCTCTTTCATCCAGACATCGTTAAACCACTGCATCGTTACCAGATCACCGAACCACATATGGGCCGTTTCGTGCGCAATCAGGGTTGCACGGCTCAGTTTCTGATCGCGGGTAGCCCCGTTGTCCAGAAACAGGCTCGATGACCGGTACTGAATGGCACCGACGTGTTCCATGCCACCATACTGAAAATCAGGAATGGCCGCAAAATCAAACTTGTCAAACGGGTATTTAAGCTGCGTATAGTCTTCCAGAAACGTCAGCGCGTCGGCATGTATGCCGAATACCGGCTCCATACTCAGCCGGATTTTTGTGGTGTCGGTCTCGCGGTGAAAAAAACGCATCGGCCAACCGGCTGGTTTTTGCTCAACCGCATTAAACTTACCGGCAACAAACGAAAACAGATACGGGCTGATGCGGGCCGTCGGCGCAAACCGGTAGGTTGTTTTACCGGCAGCTACCGCCGAATCCAGCAGCGGGGCATTGGTCATCGCCTTCCAGGCCTGCGGTACAGTCATTGTCAGCTGAAAGGTGGCTTTCAGGTTTGGCTGATCAAAACAGGGAAAAACAGTTCTGGCACGGTCGGGCACCAGCAGGGTATACAGAAAATCGTCGTTCCGGTTCAGTGACAGATTACCCGCTGTAAACTGAATGGCAATCTGATTCTTACCGGCTTTCAGTTGTGCCGGCGTAACGATAATATGCTCTTTATCAAAGACTACCGGAATATCAACACCATTTACGGCCACCCGCTGAATGGCCTGTCGCTGCTCCTTAAAATCGATCTGAAGCGGAACATCCGTTTTTTTCCAGTCGAATGAAATCGTTTCGGAGGCCGGAATCGGGGCAGTTTTGGCTTCCGGAATGGCAAGCGTTAAGGTATACCCGAGGTCTGTAATGGTCTCTTTGCGATGCATGGCCAATGCACTTGACACACCGGTTTCGAGGATTGGCCGCACAGGTCTGGCTTTTGGTTTAGGACGGGGCCGCGAAACACCCGGAAGGGTTGCGGGGCCGGTTAAAAGCGCAAGTATCAGGCTAACAGAGAGCGCGCTGTTTTTCATGAGGGTAATCAGCTAATGCAGGTTGTTGACGGGCCATGCGGCCAATCCGGGCAAATTAGCGAACAACCCTCTGTTTTGCAACCGGCCGTCAGCGGAGAATAGAAACCGTTCCGCGTAGTTCCGGATGCCGGGGCGCAGGTTTGATAATGTACGGATAAGGGCCCGTAGCCAGCTCGTTGCCCTGGAAAATACCGTTAAACGGTTCTGTATAGCCTTTCTGCGACCAGTAAATTACCTCTCCCCAGCGGTTAAATATCGTGATTTCGGCATCCGGAAAGGCTTCAATCCCGTGCAGTACCCAGACATCATTGACACCATCACGATTGGGCGTGAAAGCATCCGGTACCCATAACCGTTCTACTACAATGATCAGAATGGAATCTTTGGCTTCGCAACCATACTGGTTTTTCACCCATAGTGCATAGGTAATATCTTTCTGAATATCCGTAACCGTGGGGGCGGCGACGCTGGTTTCGGACAAATACAGTGGCGGCTGCCAGTTATACCAGTCCGGATTGCCGGTCATGGCAGGTTGCAGCGTAAAGGTATTGCCTTTGAAGGTGGTCATGGTATCCGGCATCTGAATGGTCGGCACCGGCGATACAACGGCCACCTGCGTCGCCGTCGTCGGGGCACATTCAGGCGCCGGCCGCACGCTATACGTAAGCACATGGTCGCCCACGCCAGCCAGTGCCGGGCTGAACTGGCTGCCGGTTACCCCACTCCCCGAAAACACGCCGCCGGACGGGCTCCCGTTCAGCGAATAGGCAGCGGCAGCCGATCCGCAGACCGCAGACACCGCCGTCATGGTTACCACAACCGGTGCCACGGAAACCACCGTAAATGAAGGAGATACGCCGGTACATCCATAGGTATCAATCGCGGTCAGACTGAATACACCGATCACCTTTGTGGTATAGCTGGTGCCTGTGACACCTGGTAAAACGCCGTTATCTTTCTGCCAGATGTAGCTGACACCACCGCCGGCCCCAAGTGCCAGTGAGTCATTGGGACAGAGCTTATTATGACCCGCCAATGAGCTGATGGTAGCCGATACGGCCGCCGACCGCGTAATGGTGAGCGATTGGCTGTTCCCCACACACCCGTATTTTGTATCAATTCCCTGCACAAAATACACACCCGGCTGGCTTACCCGCACCGAATCATGCGTCTGCCCCGGCATCTGGCTATAATTGTAATACCACTGAAACCGGGTATTGGCCATGGCGGTCGTGGAGAAACTGACCGACCCATCGGTTGCACACAAATGTCCGCTTTCCTTAATCGCCGGACTGACATCAATCACCGTCAGCAGAATCGCGTTGGATTCGACCGACATACCACAGGTTGTACTCAGTGAAGCCAGCACGGTATATTTGCCGGGATCTTTGACAGTCAGCGTGGTTGAGGTGGCATTGGCCAGGTTCGTACCATCCCGCCGCCATTGATACACCCACATAGAATTGGTGTTCGTCTGTAAACTAATGGTTGCTCCCTGACAGATGGTTGTCGAAGTCATCGACGTTGGCTGGCTGACAATATTCGCAACCGGATCCAGTTTCACCGGGGGCGGGCAGTCGATGACCAGAAACTGAAAATCACGCCGGACCTCCCCTATTTTAACCCCGTTGCGGTATTCTTCTACTTTAACTGCGAACACGTATAACCCGAGCTTGTCAGCGGTAACTGATAGTTGTCCGGTTTGGGGGTCTATATTTAACGTAGGATTCCCGGTTATAGAATTTGTTTCACTATATCCGGATACCCAATTTATATCCGGATAGGGACCGGCCGACAGCGCGTTATTGTTTCCATTACCATTAGTACTTTTATGATTTAACGGAGTTATCATGCTATAACGCAGTTCATCCCCGTCCGGATCAGTCCCTCCAAATGCATATGTGAATGGCTGGTTGATACAAACATATTCTCCGTTGATGGCCGGAAAGTGAGGAGATGAATTTTTATAATACCCCCCGGCACGCTGCAAAGCCGGAAACTCCAAATAGAATGTAAAGCCAGTTCTACCTGGGTCAATTATATTATTGATGTCATTATTACGGTTCCGGGTTTGAAAAGACATATAATAACCTAATTCATCATTATATTCACTCGGAGCAAGTTGTATTTCTGCCTGATAAACGGCAACGATCATATCTTTTGATCGTTGGTTAGCACATAAACTATTAGTATAAACAACAGGAGTACGTCCACCAATGATGTTTACATTAAACACCAGCATTTGTACATCATCTCTTTTCCGGTAAATTCCAACCCGCCCCCCTGTAATTTCATTCCCGCTTGAATTGTTTTCCAGATAATTCGTAACAACAACTTTAAAGTGTCCGGGTACATCCCCAACCGCCTGCATTTCTAGCTGCCCGCCGACCTGATGGGTAGCCAGGGCAGGTATTGCCAAACACATCAGAATAACCCAGCGGATAACTGGTGAAACCGGCAGTCGCATAATACTTTAAGTAAACGTTGACGCTCAAACCAAATACTTGCTTAACACACACTCGCCTTACTACCTCATTATGGCACTATAGTTCTTAAAGACGCCACATTTGTTTGTCTAATACGTCAATTTACCGAATATCGTTGCGATCCTGCACTACAGTTCATAAAAAAAGGCTCTGACGTTTCATCAGAGCCTTTCCGGGTTATTTATTTTTTTTAATCCCTTAAAAATGAAGCACAATCTTACCGGAAGTACGGCGGCTTTCCAGCTGCTGATGCGCTTCGGGCATGTGGTCTGCCGGTAGTACTGCCTGTACGGTAATGGTCAGTTTTCCATCGGCAATCAGGTTACTGATGCTTTCCATATCCGCAGCACTCGTATGTACCAGGATCCGTTCGGCGTGGATGTCGGGGCGTTCGGCCAGGACTTTATCCATCGCTCCGTAGGCAATTGAAATGAGCCGGCCGCCCGGCTTCAGCACCTTTGCCGACTCAAAAATGGTATCGGCGCCCGAGCAGTCAAATACCAGATCAACATTGCTGACGGCGTCGGCTACTTTGGTCGTTTTATAGTCAATGAATTCGTCGGCGCCCAGCGAGTTGACAAAGGCTTCGTTTTTGCCCGATGCGGTCCCGATCACGCGGGCACCGTACGCTTTCGCAATCTGAACGGCCAGGTGACCAACGCCACCCGACGCCGCCTGAATCAGTACGGTTTCCCCCGCCTGAAGTCTGCCATGTTCCAGTAACCCCTGAAACGCGGTCAGGGCGGCCAGCGGTGCAGCCGCCGCTGCCTCGAACGAAAGGCCCTCAGGCTTCAGGGCCAGATGCGCTTCGGGGGCAGCAATGTATTCCGCATAGGCGTGTGCGGGCGACGGAAAGTTAATCATGCCATATACCGCATCACCAACGCTGAACCGGGTAACGTTTTCACCGGTTTCCACAACTTCACCGGCGGCGTCCCAGCCCAGAATAATCGGATGTGAATAGGCTTTTGCGTAAGGCGCAACGCCGCTCCGTGTCTTATAATCGGCGGGATTCACACCGAATGCTTTTACCTGAATCAGTACTTCGTCGGCCTTAATGGCGGGTTTAGCAACTTCCTGCACTGTAAAGTTCTCCGCTCCTCCCCAGTCTGTCAGAACAACTGCTTTCATAAATCGTCGTTTTGGTTTTATCCTTCAACAGGCATGCCGCCCGAAGAGTTTACATGGCAACAAACAAAAACCCCGCCCAACGCAACGTCAGACGGGGTTCCGCGAGAATCAAACAAACACTAATTAAGCTTTTACTTCGACTAACGCACCGGTCTTGATGTCATCGACTACCGACGGATCAAGCAGTGTTGATGTATCGCCCAGGTTTGATACGTCGCCCTCGGCAATTTTGCGGAGAATACGGCGCATGATTTTACCTGAACGGGTTTTAGGCAGCCCTTTTACAAACTGAATTTTATCCGGCTTGGCAATCGGCCCGATAATCCGGCTTACCGTTGCCAGAATATCGCGGCGGATCAGGTCTACTTCGTGGTCCGGATCGCTCTCCGTGATCACATAGGCATAAATGCCCTGGCCTTTGATGTCGTGCGGGTAGCCTACCACCGCACTTTCTACCACGCCGGTGTGCATATTGATGGCGTTTTCAACCTCGGCAGTACCAATCCGGTGGCCTGATACGTTCAGCACGTCATCGACACGGCCCGTAATCCGGTAATATCCGTCTTCATCGCGCAGACAACCGTCGCCGGTGAAATACAGGCCCGGATAGGTTGCGAAATAGTTGGTCCGGCAGCGCTCGTGGTCGCCCCATGTAGTCCGGATAATGCCCGGCCACGGGAATTTAATGCACAGGTTACCGCTCACGCCGTTGCCTTCGATTTCCTTGCCGTTTTCATCAACCAGAATCGGCTGAACGCCCGGCAGCGGCAGAGTCGCGTACGTTGGTTTGGTTTTGGTGATGCCGGCCAGCGGGGAAATCAGGATACCGCCGGTTTCGGTTTGCCACCACGTATCGACAATCGGGCAGTTCCCTTTACCGATATGCTCATCGTACCAGTGCCATGCTTCTTCGTTGATCGGCTCCCCGACTGAACCCAGTACGCGCAGACTGCTCAGGTCTTTGCCTTCGAGCGGTTGCAGGCCGAAACCCATCAGCGACCGGATCGCCGTTGGTGCCGTGTAAAGAATATTAACCTTATGCTTATCGACAATATCCCAGAAACGGCCGGCGTCCGGATAGGTCGGTACCCCTTCGAACATCAGCGAAGTAGCACCCGTCAGCAACGGACCATAGACGATGTAGCTGTGACCGGTAATCCAGCCAATATCGGCGGTACAGAAATGGATGTCGCCGGGCTCATACTGAAACACATTCTGGAAAGTATAGGCGGCAAAAACCATATAGCCGCCGCAGGTATGCACGACGCCTTTCGGCTTGCCGGTTGATCCGGAAGTATAGAGAATGAAGAGCGGATCTTCGGCGTCCATTTCTTCGGCCGGGCAATCCGAAGTCACCTGTTTCATTTCAGCCTCCCACCATACGTCGCGGCCTTTCAGCATCGACACGGCCGTACGGGTGTGGGTTAACACAATGACTTTCTTCACCGTCGGGCAGCCGATCAGGGCATCATCCACGGTATCTTTCATCGGAATCTGCTTGTTACCGCGCGACGCCCCGTCCGACGTTATGACGACCGAACACGCCGAGTCATTGATCCGGTCAGCGATTGACTGCGCCGAGAAACCACCGAATACCACTGAGTGAATCGCACCGATCCGGGCACAGGCCAGTACGGCCACGGCCAGTTCAGGTACCATCGGCATGTAGATACAGACGCGGTCGCCTTTCTGCACGCCATTGCGTTTCAATACATTAGCAAAGCGGCAGACATATTCATGCAGCATTTTATAGGTAAACGTAACGCTTGGCTCATGCGGGTCATTAGGCTCCCAGATGATCGCCGGATAGTTCGGGCGTTCCCGCACGTTACGGTCCAGTGCGTTTTCAGTGATGTTCAGTTTACCGCCCTGAAACCACTTGGTTTCCGCTTTTTCGAAGTTCCACTGAAGTACTTTTTTCCAGGGTTTCCGCCATTGGAATTCCTGAGCAATCTCTGCCCAGAAACCTTCCGGGTCTTCTACGCTATGATTATATGCAGCCTGATATTCGTCAAAGGTTCGGATACGCATAGGTCAAAAAATTAAAGGAATTGTCAAATGTCGGGTTAAAGGTAGAAACCTCCTTTTGAAAAATGGAACGTTTCTACGTTAAAACTTTGCTAAAATAGTATAGAATAACCAAAATGATAGTATTCGGCAATTCTGTAAGAGTATTGTCCAATCATATCGCCTGGAAGCGGAAGGCATGGCCAATATTCTGCGTCATCAGCCTGGCCCGGATTTCGTCCAGAATAGCCGGATCATCAATTGTAGATGGTACGGCATAAGGCTCGCCATCGGCTATCTGCCGGATGGTTTTCCGCAAAATTTTTCCGGAACGGGTTTTCGGGAGCCGTTTTACCACCAGTGCGTTCCGGAAATAGGCCACCGCCCCGATCCGGTCACGGATGATGCCGACCAGCTCTGCTTCCAGATGCGGCTCATCAACCTCAACCCCGTCTTTCAGGACCACCAGTCCAACCGGCCGCTGCCCGCGCAGTTCATCGGCAATACCAATCACCGCGCATTCTGCTACAGCCGGATGACTGCCGACCATTTCTTCCATTTCGCCGGTTGACAGCCGGTGTCCGGCCACATTGATCACATCGTCGACGCGCCCCATGATGTACACATACCCGTCGTCGTCGATATAACCGCCGTCACCGGTCAGGTAATACCCCGGAAAACGGCTCAGGTAGGATTGCCGGAACCGCGGCGTATCGTTCCAGAGCGTCGGCAGGCTGCCCGGCGGCAGCGGCAATTTAAGGCACACATACCCTTCTTCATCCGGCCCGAGCGGTTGCCCGTTTTCTCCCAGAATCTGTAGATTGAAGCCACAGACCGGCCAGGTAGCCGAACCAGCCTTCACCGGCACCGGCTCAATTCCCATCTGATTGGCGACCATCGGCCAGCCGGATTCGGTCTGCCACCAGTGGTCGATCACCGGCACCGGCACCACCTCCTGCAACCAGTGCAGCGTTGGCGGGTCGCACCGCTCACCGGCCAGGAACAGGTACCGCAGGCTGCTTATATCATACTTGTTCCGCAGCAAGGCTTCCGGATCTTCCTTCCGGATCGCGCGGAACGCCGTCGGAGCGGTGAACAGTACGTTAACACCATGCTGCTCAATTACCCGCCAGAACGTACCGGCATCCGGCGTCCGGACGGGTTTTCCTTCAAACAAAACTGTAGTGCAGCCCTGAATCAGCGGGCCGTAGACAATGTAGCTGTGTCCTACAACCCAGCCCACATCAGAAGCGGCCCAGAATACATCCCCGGGCTTTACGTCATAGATGGCCCGCAGGCTATAGGCCAGCGCAACCGCATGCCCGCCGTTATCACGGACAATGCCCTTGGGTTTTCCGGTCGTGCCGGACGTATACAGGATATACAATGGATCGGTGGCATCCAGCGGTATGCAGCCAACCGGATTTGCCTGCGCAACAGACGCCTGCCAGTCCAGATCACGGCGCGGATGAAGCGCTGCCGGATGCATAGGCCGTTGCAGAATCAGGCAGCGGACCGGCTGATGTGCTGACTGACGAAGGGCTTCGTCTAACAGTGGTTTATAGGGAATTACCTTTTCAAATTCAATACCGCACGACGCCGACAGAATTACCGTTGGTTTAGCATCGTCAATACGGATCGCCAGTTCGTGGGGCGCAAACCCGCCGAACACGACCGAGTGAATGGCACCGATGCGGGCACAGGCCAGTAAGGCGAAGGCAGCTTCGGGCACCATAGGCATATAAATGACAACTGTATCTCCCTTTCCGACCCCCAGCGTTTGCAGCAACCCTGCCAGCCGCGACACCTCATCCTGTAATTCGCTATAGGTAAACGTCTGTACGGTTTTTGTTACCGGTGAGTCATAGATCAGAGCCGTTTGCGCCCCCCGCCCTTGTTCAACATGGTAATCAACGGCCGCATAGCAGGTATTCAGTTTTCCGCCCGTATACCAGCGGGTCAGCCCCTCGTCGTCGGTCGACAGGATTTGAGTGGGTGCAGTGTACCAGGGAATGTACTGTGCCTGTTCGGCCCAGAATGCCTCAGGGTCGGCTAAACTGCTGGCATAGCGCTCTTTGTAGGATTGTGTAGTCAGACTATGCATAGGTCAAAAAATTAAGGGAATTGTCAAATTACAGACTAAAGGTAGAGAGCTCCCGGCAAAAAGGACAGTATTTAAGCTACAAAACTTCGCTAAATTGCTATAGACAACTATTTTAATATAACCTGCTGCCTGGAAACGGCTTATCTGTTAATTTACAGTCACGTAAAACGCAGCGCAGCGATTACCGGCCGGTAATCGCTGCGCTGTAACTGTCGTATCATGCTGTTTGCTGTCTTGTTCAGGCAGCCGCCTTCAACTGATTAATTTTTGCGATCAGGTCGCGGGTTGAGAATGGTTTCGGAATATACAGATCACCGCCAACGTCATAGCCTTTCTGCACATCAAGGTCTTTACTTTTGGCACTCAGGAAGATCACTTTCGCATGCCGGTAGTCAGGATGCTGTTTCACGAACTGACAAAGTTCGTAGCCATCCATCCGCGGCATCATGATATCGAGTAATAACAAGTCCGGTTTTTCCTGCTGAATCAGATCAAACGCCTCGCCCCCGTCCCGGGCAATATATACCCTGTACCCCTCTTTTTTCATCAGAAATTCGAGAGACATCAGAATATTAGGCTCATCGTCGGCAATCAGTACTTTCAGCATAGTTCAATTAGTTACCTCACCTGGCAGCGGGCTGCTCCTGTGCCCCACAAACTCAGGTACAAATATTTAAATAGAACAAGACTTATCCAAGTTCCTGCACAGATGCAAGCCGCTCAAACTGTGTTAACGGTAACCGGACGATGAAGGTTGCTCCCTGATCGGGGCGGCTCTCAACCTCGATACTGCCGTTATGTAATTCCAGTATCTTGCGGGTAATAGCCAGCCCCAGACCACTGCCTTTGGGCTTGCGGGTATTCCGGTCCTGAGTCTGGTAGAATTTTTCGAAGATCAGGGCATGATACCTGGGGTCAATGCCATGCCCGTTATCGGCTACAGCAACGACGTACCACATTCCCTGAAGATCGGCCCTGACCAGAATATGACCTTTATCTTCTTCACAGAACTTGATGGCGTTCGACAGTAAATTGATGAGTACCTGCATGATCCGGTCACGGTCAACGACCAGTGTTGTATCAGGGCAGGTATTAACGACCTCCAGCTGCATGCGTTTGTCAGTGGCAAGTTGCTCTACACTCTCGACCGCGTCCTGAATGACGGCCGCCATATCAGCCGGCTCCATCAGGAGTTTATTCCGGCCGGACTCGATCCGCTCTAAATCAAGTACCTGATTAATCAGCCGGGTTAGCCGCTCCGACTCCTTGATGATGGTACCCAGAAAATACCGGCGTGTTTCCTGATCCATTTCATCATTATCGTGCAGAATCTCCGACAAGGCGCGGATTGCCGTTATCGGCGTCCGGATTTCGTGGGTCACCGTCGACAGGAAATCGTCTTTCTGCTGATCGGCGGCCTTCAGCAGCTCATTGGCTTCCTTCAATTGTGCCGTCAGCTTTTCCAGTTCAATGGATTTGCGCCGCAGTTCCTTATTAACGGTCAGTAATTCGTGCGATACCTTCAGAATCTTAATTACTTCGTCCAGCGCAATGGGTTCTTCCTTGGCTACGGACGAGATCAAAATACGGGCCGATGCCGTTCCGACCGCCCCTGCCAGCAGCTTTTCAGTGTAGTTAACCAGCCGTGACTCTGCGAGGTAATTCTGCGTATTCAGCTGGTGTTTACGCATATAGCGCTCCATGGCACGCGTTGCCCGCTCTTCACCGAAAAACGTTGTGAGCAATGCGTTCAGATCGCTGACCAGCACCTTCCCTTTCCAGGCCACCGAACTGTCGTAGCGGCGGGCATACTCGAAAACATCCACAAACAACACGGCCTGATTGTGGTCGAGCGGGCTTTGCGGACGGTATAGCGATCCCCAGACGTAGCCGCCGATATTGACAAAAAACGACCAGAAAACGGAATGCGAAATCGGGTCAAAGCCCTGTAGCCCGAACAAGGTATACGGCCGCAGCCACCCCTGACCCATCGGGCCTTCTGTCATCCAGTGTGCAGGCAGCAGACCGGCTGTTACCAGCGTCGGCACAATCAGGGTATAAAACCAGACCGATGCGCCGAGGATCAGGCCTAACCGCGCTCCTGCCTGCGAACCGCGTTTCCAGTAAATGCCGCCGATGATGGCCGGCGTAAACTGCGCAACGGCCGCAAACGACATCATACCGACCGAAACCAGCGAAAAATGGTGGGATACTTCACGGTAATACTCATAGGCCAGCAACAGCATCCCCAGAATGGCCAGCCGCCGGATGTTGATCACAAACGTACTCCAGGCGTTGCCGATCTGCTTCTGCCATGACGGACGGCTTACCAGCAACGGCATAACTAAGTTATTGGATATCATTACACTTAGCGCTGTCGTTTCGACAATAATCATGCTGGACGCCGCCGAAAACCCTCCGATATAAGCCAGTAATGCAAGGCCCTTTTCGCCGAAGTGAAGCGGTAACGACAGCACATATACGTCGGCATCGTCAATGGGGTTATTCAGAATCAGCTTACCGCCGAACGCCAGCGGCAACACAAACAGACAGATCACAAACATGTAAAGCGGAAACAACCACATGGCTTTATTCAGGTGGCGTTCATCCACGTTTTCGACCACGGCCACCTGAAACTGACGGGGCAGAAAGAGAATGGCGGGCATCGACAGGACAATGTACCACAACCATTCAGTGGTCGAATGACCGGAATGAAACACAAAATGCTGCCTGAGTTCCGGTAGCTTTCCGGCGCGGCCAAAAATATCCGCCGGGCCGTCGAACAGGCCATAGGTCACATAAACCCCGACGGCAACAAAGGCAATGAGTTTAATGACTGATTCAAACGCAATGGCAGTGACCAGTCCCTCGTGGCGCTCGGTAGCCTCCAGTTTACGGGTGCCGAACAGAATGGTAAAGGCCGCCAGAATCAGCGTCATGTAAAACGACTGATCACTGAGCCAGATGGGTGTCGGGCCAACCAGGGACTGGCCCGACAACACCGCGAAACTTTCGGCAATTGCCTTTAGCTGAATGGAAATGTAGGGAATAATGCCAATCACACAGAGTATGGTAATCATGACGCCGATCCCACGGTTTTTGCCGTAGCGGGCAGAGATAAAATCGGCAATACTCGTGATGCGCTGTACTTTACAAATGCGGATAATCTTGCGCAGCACCGACCACCAGAGGGGCACTGTCAGCGTAGGTCCGATGTAGACCGACAAAAACTCAATGCCCCCCGACGCCGCCCGCCCGACACTACCGTAAAACGTCCAGGCAGTGCAGTAAACCGCCAGCGACAACGCATAGAAGTACGGACTGTTGAGCAGGCTCCCGCCCTGCCTGCTACGCCTTTCGGCCCAGAAAGCAATGCCAAACAGAATACTCAGGTAAAGCAGTGAGCAAAGCGTAATGGTCAGACTAGACATCGGTTGGTGACGAATCGTCGTTCTGCGGGTTTTGATGCAGTACTGCGGCTACCAGACCAATCATCAGCAGCCAGATACAGGTTACGTAAATATACAGCAACGGAATACCGGCAATCAGCACCGGCCGGTTGGCAATGGAAATAACGGGTTCCGTAAACAGGACAAAAAACAGAATGGCCAGTGGCAATAACCGTAACGACTTCATACTGATCGCGTTTTATAACTAATGCCCGGCGAGAAACCCGCCGGGCTTAGTGATCACCTAACCCATTACCAGCTTATTCATCTGTGCTGTATTCGCCCTGGAGGGCATACAAACCAAAGGTGACTAAGCCTCCTACTACAATCGGCATCAGGACAAATAAGATGATGATACCAAACACCAGATCATCCTGCTTACCGGACGCAAGTTTGGGCAAGCCAAACTGTACGATGCCGAAGTACCCTGTCAGGGCAGCAATAGCCAGCCAAAGGACACCTAAAATTTTCTTTAATCCGTTCATGATATATGTTCGTTAAAGGTCTTTGTTTATGATTAATCGTTTACTTGTTTGTCTTTGCCGTTGATGTAGACGACGCCGATAGCCAGACAGACAGCGGCCACAATGATCGGATACCAGAGCCCTTCCAGATACGGTGCGGCATACGGCAGGGCGTCACCGGCCTTCTCAGCAGCCGTATTCGCATCCTTTGCCTTAGTGGCCAGGTACGTAGCTACTGCCGGCAGTAAGCCCCCGAATACGCCGTTACCGATGTGGTATGGCAGCGACATGGACGTATACCGGATTTTGGTCGGGAACATCTCCACGAGGAAGGCCGCAATCGGGCCATATACCATCGTTACAAACAAAACCTGAATAAATACCAGCCAGATCAGGGTCCACTTATCGCTGTCGTTGATAGTAATCGTTTTTTTCACATCCGGTTTGGCTGCTTCAGCATTCGGATCCGGCGAGATTTTGAGTTTTGTTACCTCTTCATACTTCGTGCCGTCCGTATATTCCTTTTTCACCGTAATGGTCTGGATCGACCCGCCGGCTACTTTAGGGTCGGCCGCAACGGTTGAATCTTTGGTGGCGTTAGCGGTAATTTCCTGCTTGTTTTTCAGATTGGTTGTCTGGTACATGTTTTCGTACAGCGTCCGGTACGACAGGATAGCCACCAGCATACCTGCCATCATGATGCCTTTACGGCCGATGCGATCCGATAGCCAGCCGAAGACTACAAAAAACGGCGTACCCAGCAGCAGGGCAATCGTCATCAGCGCATCCGACTGCATCTTGTCGACGTTACATACCTTTTCGAGGAAACTCATGGCGTAGAACTGACCGGTATACCAGACCACACCCTGACCCATCGTCGCGCCAAACAAGGCAAGCAGGACAAACTTGAAGTTATACTTGTTCCCGAAGCTTTCTTTCAATGGGTTCGTCGACGCCTTACCTTCGGCTTTCACCTTTGCAAACAGCGGCGACTCCTTCATGTTCCGGCGGATGATATACGATACGAATACCATCAGGATCGACGCCAGGAACGGCACCCGCCAGCCCCAGTCGCTGAATGCTTCTTTCGACAGCGACATGCGGGTCAGCATGATCACCAGCAGCGACACAAACAAACCGATGGTTGCCGTTGTCTGAATCCATGAGGTCCAGTAACCACGGCGGTTAGCAGGGGCGTGCTCGGCCACATAGGTTGCCGCACCGCCGTATTCGCCACCCAGCGCAAGGCCCTGAAGCAGGCGCAATACAAGGACCAGCAGCGGTGCCATAAAGCCGATCGTTTCATAGCTTGGGATCAGACCAATGGCAAACGTAGCGCCGCCCATCAGCAGCAGGGTTACCATGAATGTATATTTCCGGCCGATCAGGTCACCGAGGCGGCCGAAGAACAGTGCACCGAACGGCCGTACAACGAAACCGGCCGCAAACGTTGCCAGTGTTGACAGGAAGGCCGCTGTCGGGTTTCCTTCAGGGAAAAATTTGGTTGCCAGAACAGATGCCAGCGAGCCGAAAATGTAAAAATCGTACCATTCGATCAGCGTACCTACCGATGAGGCCCCGATTACGCTGATTAGTGAACGGGTCTCGTCCGCCGACGATTTCGTGTTTGTAGGTTCAGCAATCATGTTTGTAGAAAGAGGTTAAAAGTATAGGGTTTATTGGTTGGTTGTCTTTCGGAATACGCAGGTTTATAAATATACCTGTGCCTGCAATATAAAGCTGCCTTTGCTGCCACTAATTGTATTTTTGTCCGTATAAACGGGCCGTGTTGAATACTGCGGCGTAATTTTAGCGTGGTGGCCGTCGAGGTAAAAGTTACAGCCCACATCAAAGCTACTGTTTGCTTTACCCAGCGCTTCGAAATTTTTGTAGGTATACGCGGCAAATGGCTGCACACGTGCTTTCGCATTATCGCCTTTTGGTAACAACAAGCCCGCCTGCGTATACCAGATAGTACCCGTACCGATCATTGGCTGCAGGTTACCCGGACCGGCCAGTGCTTTCGCATCCGTAAACTTCGGATCAACCGTACCAGGGTTCATGATACCGAGATTGCGCAGGTAATTTGGTCCGAAATTATTGCTGTAGAAGGTGCTATAGGTCGTAAGCGCCATGTTTTTCTTTTTATCCCCGAACGGCAGATCAGCAAACATGTCAACGGCAAACAGACTGATATTATGTTTCTGTACCACTCCGTTGCTCAGGCTCTGCGTCCCTTCCGGCTGGTGATAGAAGCCGGCTCCGATATTAAACACGCGTTTGGTACCGACATAGGTGCCCACTTTGAATGGCAGGATATTGGCCTCCTGATCCAGGAACTGGTATTCGAAATAGCCTCCGTAGGACATCCGGCTTACTCCGTTATTGTCTACGGCAGCGCCTTCGGTAGGTGCCAGGTTGGTCGCAAAGGGCTTGTTCCAGTTCATGCGGTACTCAAATTTCCCGAGTTTACCTTTGGCATATACCCCGAACAACCGCGCAAACTGGTCAGAATTTTCAATCAGCGGCCAGTTGAAAACCGGTGCATCAACCGCCAGAAAGTTCAGGGTACTGGCCGATGTCATCCGTGAAATGCCATGCCAGTAGTGCAGGCCAGCCCCTACAAACAGGGTCGATTTGTTGGCTTTACCTGTCAGCGGATTTTTTGTGGGAACTACCGCGTATTCATTCCAAACGTCATGAAAGAAAATACCAGGCTTTTTACCGGCTCCGTAACCGCCGGTTCCGCTCGTTCCGGCAGCTCCGCCGTTGAGAAACGTCTGGTTGTTGATACCAAAGTGCATCAGAATCAGGTAACGCGGGGTAATCTGCGCATACGCCAGCATCCGGAGACGACGGGCGCCGATGTCAGTTACGCTGGTAGCAGCCTGCCCGTTAATGGCCGTACCGGGGTTCATCTGCGTTGACCGGATCCAGATCTGGTTCCACATAATCAGCCGCATGTACTTGGTTCCCTCCTGGTTGAGGTTAAACTTTAAGCCGGATCCGTATTCAGACGAGCCTTGCGCCCTTGCAATGTCGGCACTGCCCCCGAAGAGGGCGAGGGCAGTTACCATAGTCAGGAATAGTCGTTTCATCAGTAGGTAAGAGTAGTTTTTGGTTTTGCGAGAATTCGATTCAAAACTGTATTCTTTCCCCTTACCGACGAAATAATTGGTATAGCTATGCTAAATGACTATAGGTAGTTTAAACGTAACCGTTTACGGGTTCTGCCGTATCACCGGCTTTACTTAATCCCTGAACCGCTCCCACTTGATGAGCATGAATTTGTCACCCAGTTCGGTCACGATCATGCCGGCACTGGTTACGTTATCCTTGTTGGCAAAAAACTCAGCCAACTCTTTGTGATTCAGTATTTTATAGGTCGGATGGTAGATATTTTTCTCCGGCACCCTGATCTGGTACTTTTTCACCCAGTTCATCACCGAAACATGGCTTACACCCAGCAAACGCTCGATCTCACGAAAGCTAACTCCCTCAATATAAAGCTGTAAAGCCTTAATTACATAGTATGTACTAATCCCTTTCCCTACTTTATCGACCGTGAAGTTATAATTACACTGTTTGCAGCGGAATCGCTGTCTGTCGTTGATGATCCCATTACGGACAGTATCCGTACAATCGCATTTCGGGCACTTAGGAGCAGCCATGTTCAGGTCAAAAAGGGTTTCTATAGGTATTTAGCAAATATATAGCAATTTAGCAAAATGAGAAAAGTTAATCACCAAATAATACCATTTACACAAAAGAAAAACGGTACCGGGAAGTCCCGGTACCGTTTACTTCGTTCCCATTTTGCTTTCTAAAACACATTGTTTACCCAATCAAGCAACCATTGGGTAAACAATGTCCGATTAATAGACGACGTTCGGGAAGCTGTAGTTGTAGATCGGATCAATTTCTGCGCCGGGCTCCAGCCTGACAATATCTTTTATTAAACCGGTACGGAGGTCAAAAACCCAGCCGTGCAGAATAGGACGCTGTTCACTATTCCAGGCAGCCTGGACTATGGCCGTTTTGGCAAGGTTATAAATCTGCTCCTGAACGTTCAGTTCAACCAGACGATCGAAGCGCTTCGGCTCTTCGCTGATGGCATCCAGTTCCGGACGGTATTTGGCATAAACATCCTTGATGTTACGAATCCAGTTATCGATCAACCCCAGATTACTGGGCATCATGGCAGTTCTGACACCACCGCATCCGTAATGGCCGCAGACAATAACGTGCTTTACTTTCAATACTTCAACCGCATACTGCAACACACTCAGCAGGTTCATGTCGGTATGCACCACCAGATTGGCGATATTACGCTGCACAAAAATTTCGCCCGGCTGAGCACCTGTAACCTGCTCGGCAGGCACCCGGCTGTCGGCACAACCGATCCAGAGGAACTTCGGCTTCTGGTCTGCTGACAGAACGTCAAAATATTCAGCGTCGGTGGCTACTTTATCGGCAGCCCACGCTTTATTGGCTAACAGTAGTTTCTCGTACTCTTGCATGATTTCGGATGAGGCGTTTGTTTTGAGTTATACTAATCAATTCATACTTAATATTCTGCGACCGCGCTGTTTCCGCATAATCTTCCAGCATACTGAAAATATCATGGTCGATAAACGAAGCAGCGCTGCCGTCAACATAAACCGTGTCACCGGGACGCAGGGAGGCCAGGGCTTCTTTCAACTGAGGCTTACTCAGAAAATACATGTCTTTCTGAAACTTGATCATTACTTTCTGTCCATCCCGGACAACCCTGAACGTTGACTGGTAATTGGTATATAATACGAAAAATATACCGAACACGGATCCTACCAGGATACCAATTAATAAGTCAGTGAACACAATTCCTAAAACCGTAACTACAAAAGGCGCAAACTGGTTAAAGCCGTCCCTATACATTTTAGCAAAGATGGCCGGCTTAGCCAGCTTATATCCGACGGTAATCAGTAACGCTGCCAGACAAGCTAACGGAATCATATTCAGCACAAAGCCTCCTAAAAAGACAGCCAGTAGCAGCAGTATTCCGTGCGTTATGGCCGACACGCGCGTTTTGGCTCCTCCATACACATTGGCTGATGTCCGGACAACAACCGATGTCACCGGCAGTCCGCCGATCAGGCCCGATAGCATATTACCGACCCCCTGAGCGACCAGTTCCTTGTCTGACGAGGACACGCGGCGCTGCGGATCCAGCCGGTCGGAAGCTTCCAGGTTAAGCAGTGTTTCCAGACTGGCCACCAGCGCAATGGTCGCGGCAACGGCGTATACCTGCGGATTGCCCAGCATGCTGAAATCCGGAAAATCAAAAATAGACGATATACTTTGACCCGGTTTCAGAACCGGTACCTGCACCATGTGCTGGTGCGCTGTGGTGCCCATATACCAGTCCGGCATTACGACCCGGAATAGCTCGTTGAGGCCAACCCCCAGGCATACGACGGCCAGCGCCCCCGGAAAACGCTGAAAAAAGCGGATTTTACGGCTGGCCATCCGCTCCCAGAAAATCAATACCAGCAATGAGGTCGCACTGATTGCTATCGCTCCTGGACTGGCTGTTGCCATGGCGCGATAGATTTCAGAGAGTGTATTTTCGCCGTCGGCCAGCTGCTGAAACTCAAATTCACCTTCATAGTCATTATCTCTCCCGAGCGCATGCGGAATCTGCTTGAGAATAATGACAATGCCGATGGCGACCAACATGCCTTTGATCACACTGTCGGGAAAAAAACTGCTGAAACGGCCGGCTTTTACAATCCCGAGAATTAATTGTAGCACACCTGCGAGCACAACAGCGACCAGAAAAGCCTCATAAGACCCTAACTTTGCAATGGAGTCGGCAACAATGACAGCCAGACCGGCCGCCGGACCACTGACGCTGACTTCTGAACCGGATAACGTACCGATAACGATACCGCCGATCATACCGGCCACCAGCCCCGAGAATAATGGAGCACCTGAGGCCAGGGCAATGCCCAGACATAACGGCAAGGCAACCAGAAAAACGGATAACCCCGCCGGCAAGTCAGCACTTAATAAATTAGCCCGATAATCACGAAATGTTTGAAAAGGGTTTACGTTTGACATTGTTTCTTTACAATGAGTCGGTTATAACGAATAGAGTGGTTTATCCGGAGGTTAATTTCCGGATGATCAAAATTAAAAAGAGATTAAAAAGTAAACTATTTATTTACTTGAAACCAGAAGAAATAATACTCAGCCAGGCCGAACAAACCTTCGTCAGAGAGCATATATCGGATAATGTACAGGAGTTAGCGCTTAAACTCCACAACAGCAATAATCTGTCTATCAAAAAGTTATCCAATCAGATACTTGCCCGGCAAAAAGCCCGGAGCAAGCATCCATCATGGTATGAAAATTTTTCACTTTTTTTTCCGTCACCACTGTCGGTCGAGCAGTCATCGTCTGAGTTAACGGCTGTATATAAAGCTTCTTTAGTTTCCGGTGACATGCTGCTGGATCTGACAGGAGGTATGGGGGTTGATACCTGGGCCTTCGCGAAACGCGCTAACGCAGTCCTATACGCAGAACGGTTTCCGGAGCTTGCAGCCATCACAGCACACAACCTTCAGGAACTGGGTTGCCGGAACGTAACGATACATGCAACAGATGGTATTGCTTTATTGCGGGCACAAACCCACCCTGCCGACTGGATATACCTTGACCCTGCACGGCGTGATGAACATGGCGGGAAAGTCGTTCGGCTAACCAACTGTGAGCCGGATGTAACTGCCTTGTGGCCCTTACTGCTGGCCAAAGGGCAGGCCATTATGATCAAAACCTCTCCCCTGCTCGACCTGGACACTACCATCCGGCAACTACCAGGCCTGACGGATATCTACATTATTGCCGTGCAGAACGAGGTGAAGGAAGTGCTGCTTATTGCCCGCCAGCCGGCAACAGCCGATCCGGTACCGATACAGATTCATGCCGTCAATCTTTTTGCGGACCGGGCTGTTACATTTTCATTCAGTCGGGAAGATGAGCGGCAGGTTGATATTCAGTTTGCCGATCCGGAAACGTATATTTATGAGCCCAATGCAGCTATTCTGAAGTCAGGAGCTTTCAGAACCCTTGCTGCCAGGCTAAATCTGAAAAAACTGGCCCCACATAGCCACCTGTATACTTCCACGGAGCCGGTTGATTTTCCGTTTGGCCGTACATTTCGGATGAAAGCCGTATGCAAGCCCGACCGTAAGGCGATTCAGTCCTATCTTCCAGCCGATAAAAAAGCGAATCTGACCGTGCGTAATTTCCCGCAACCGGCAGAAGAATTGAAAAAAAAGCTGGGTTTGCGGGATGGGGGTGACATTTACATACTAGCTACGTCTTTAAAAAACGGAGACAAGAAGTTACTGATTACTGAAAAATCAAATCCTTTACATCATGAAACCACAAAATCGTAAACGCAATAACCGGCCTACATGGTCCGGATCGGCTATCCTGAGTCTGCTGCTGTTATGCACCGTTGCGCTTGCTGCCTCACGGGCACAAGCTGTTTATGCCGGGGAGCAGGCTGTTGAAAAGGTAACGCTGCAAGGATACTTCCTGACGATTACTGCGGATAGTAAACAACTGGAAAAGGAATGGGAAGCCCAGCTGCGCACATTTGGCCGTGTCAATGCTGCCCGTGGCGTATACCGGGTTACCAACGCTGACATTCAGTCTGTTTCGACCGAGCCAATCAACCTGACCAGCCAGCTGAAAAGCTCGCGCGGCTCTTCTACACTGTTTGTCGCTTTTGATTTGGGCAGCGGTAACTTTATCAGACCCGGCAACGGAAATTCGGCGGCTGCCGAGCAATTGCTCAAAGATTTTGCTACCCAGGTACAGTACAACCAGGAAGTTAAGCTGGCGGAAACAGCGCTGGATGATGCCCAGAAAAACCACCAGAAAATGGTTCGCAACGGTGAGCGTCTGCAACGGGATCTGGATCGTAATAAAAAGGAGAAAGAGACACTCCTGAAACGTATTGACGAAAACGCGAAGGAACTGGAGCAACTGCTGAAAGACACCGAAACCAACAAAACGGATCAGTCAAACGCGTTAACAGAAATGGAAAACAAGAAGAAGGCACTTGAAGTGGTTAAAACTAAAAAGAACTGACAACTTCACCTATAAACGGAAGCCCGGCATCCTGCCGGGCTTCCGTTTATAGAAACTGCTGCATGAGTTCAAGGTGATGTTTCAGGCAAACCTTTTTCAGACCACCCATATCCGGAAAGCTCCGGTGCTCGTAATAATTTTCAAAGTCTTTAATACCGGCAGTTTTGGAGTTCAGCCCGTATGCCTGGATAAACTTCATAAGCTTCTCGAGCGCTTCGCTGAACCGCGACGTAGTACAGACTGTTGTATCCTCCGCTTCTTCAGAAATAAAGTGAGCAATCCGGACAGCTTTACGGGTTGCAAACGTAAAATGAATAGCCACTGCCTTAGGTCCTCCCAACTTCTCGATATAATTCTGCCCTACCGTTAATAAGTCGCCGAAACCTTGATATCCCAGTTGGCGATAGGTTATAGGCAGGTCGCTAAAAAATTCAAACGGAGGGTGGTTTGTCACTGGCACACGCCGGACAAAGCCGTCCCGTATCAGAACCCGTGGATAACCGGTGAATCGTTCACGGTAAGACTCTGATGTATGATTATCAAAAAAGATGTGGTATTTCACCGAATCATCGTACAGCAGCTTTGACACGTTCACACAATCGGCCTGATGGATGATAACTTTCGGTAATGCCGGATACACGTCAAAATAATACTCGATTAAATCAGGCTGGGTATCAGGTGTTACTATAATTCCCAACATACCCCGCTGAAAATTCTTCCGTATCTTTTTCAGAATAGATGTTTCGATTGCATAACGTCCTGCTGCCGTTGTCAGCGCCCCCACTGTCGGATTCACCACTAATACAAATGGTACGCCTTGCTCAGTTAATTTCCGGAACGGATTTACCCGCCCTGTCTGTATCGGTTCTACAATTGGTATGGTATGTGAATAATATGAATTTCTGGTATATAGTTCTGTTAAAGCCAGTAGTTCACTTTGGTGTCCGCGTAAATAAGGGAAATACATAGCGAATAGATATTAACTTTTATTTACCGGTTAATATCATTACGACGTATAATGTAACGGGCGCACCCGTGTTTTTTTTACAACCTTATTCCAACAGGCTGTAAATCAGCGAAACCAAATCAAGACATTATATAAATAACATACAAATATTAATAACCTGATTCTCCTGCCGGCCACTGTGCCTGATCAGCCTTAAAAGCTCATCCTCAAAAAAAAATAAAAAAAATGTCATTTCCCTGTTACATTTTGTTTTCGGGCCTTATTAACCCTTGTAGACAGTCCATCAAGATGTTTACTCTTTTACTTGCTTTAGGTGCTAAAAAAACGACTCCCCGTATTGAGAGTCGTTTTTTTCTTTTAAGGCTATTTACCGCTTAATTATCGCGAAATCGTCAGATAGTGCGTTATTTTACGGCCATCGCTTAATTTAACGATGTAGAAATAAGTTCCATCCGGCAGGTTCTGTCCGGTTGTACTTCTTCCATCCCAGTCATTCTGATAATCATCGCTGGTAAATACGACAGCGCCATATCGGTTGAATACTTTGAGGTCAACGGTTAACCCTTTTGTATTTTTGATCAAAAACTTATCGTTTACCAAATCACCGTTGGGAGAAAAACCTTCCGGAATAAATAATGGCTCGTCGGCAGTAAGATCCGTTGGGCCGGCGGCATTAGTACAAACCTTGTTCATCGATTCAATGGAAAGGTTGGTATACACGCCTCCTGATTTAGCGACCTTTGTCGTATACCCTTTGCCGGTTTCCGAAAGCATCCACTCTTCCATTACGGTTTTAGGCAGACTCTTATCCGTTAACCAAACAATTGTCGTTGCCGTCGTGCTTTTCGTATCGACGTCAAACTCAATCGTTGCAATAGGCATCCAGTCGGTCTGTACCTTCTGCGCCTTCAATCCATCACCGTTGTAAAAAATATTCAGCGACACAATACCTGTTGCGGCGCTCTCCTGCGAGCCATTCAGGTTCTGCACCCCGTAGTCATTACTCCCCGAGAAATTCAGTTGCTTAACGAGAACCGGACTTTTAAACACTTTAGAATCGTACTGGAACCGGAAGTTTGCATTCCCGATCAGAAATGACGTTGTCGCAGACGACGCCTTGATTTCCAGATCGACCTGTGCTTTCTGTGTCGTACAGTTGATGCTTTTCTGTGTTATCCGCAAATCATACTGACCGTTTTGGCCGTATACACGCTCTGCCAATAAGGCACTGACAGCGATTAGGCATGAGACCAGAATCTTTTTCATATGCTCAATGGGTTTTATCATGATTGAGGAGCAGACCGGATTATCACCGGTCTGCTAATCTGTTCATCAGTGAGGTACGCGTGAATAACGACCATTATTTTTCTTCCACAACACACTATCCTCAGCATTCACGTCGGCGTCCATGTTGAAGTCGCCATACAAATACTGAAGGAACTGACCGCTTTGCGATTGCCACAGTTGCGAATCCTTCGAGTTGATGTCGAAGTTATCACTAAACGTATTCTTCTTACCATCAGCCGCATACATGAGCCACTTATTACCAATCTGAATCTGACCGTATGATGGTGGATCCAGGACGATATACGAATCCTGCGCCGTGAAGTCAAAACTGATCGCATTATTCGTTACGGCCACTTTCTGCGGAGACATTACCCCTACGTGGTTGCGATGTTCAATCACTACATAGTAGCTGCCGGTTGGCAGGTTAAAGCAAGGCTGTACAAACGTGATTCTGCCATCATCATGTAACAAGCCTGCTGCCCGCCAGACTGAGGTCGGCGACTGTTCGTTACTACGCAGAGACACAAGCACCCAATCAACTACCGTTGAAGCATATGTAAAGCTTACCGGGGTTCCTTCCGTTCCTGTGTAATTCCACGGTGCCACGTTATATGGCTGTCCTGCCGGAGTACTAAAGGCAAAGGTTGTTGATATTGGCCGCTGACCTGGCAATAATCCATATTGGTTCAGCGTCGTATTCATCTTACCGGTCAGCGCATTATACGGTCCTTCAAGTAAGACTTTCACATTGACCGTCACGCAAGTTGTCGAGTTCGGGTTAATTATAATGTATGCTGTTGCCTGTACACAACTAAAGGAGTTACAGACCTTATAAACAAACTGATCGTTACCGGTGTACCCTGCAATAGGTGTATAGCTGAACGTACCATTTGTGCTAATACTAACCTGCCCATGCGCCGGAGCCTTTATCGGCTGTGTTGCATAGATTAGCGTAGTATTGGTCGGGTCTGTATCATTACTTGAGATATTTCCGCTTATCGGTACATTGACAGTCGTAGAGTAATAATCATCTACCGCAATAGGCTCTCCGGTTATAATATCACTGACATAAACAGTCACGATTGCCGTATCACAAAGTGCAGGTGTACCTAAATCACAGATACTGTACTTAAATTTATCTGTACCCTTAAAATTAGGTGCAGGCGTGTAAGTAAATCTACCAGTCTGCGTATTAAGCACAGCCGTACCATTTAGCGGATTTGTAATCAACGTCGGCAAAGCAGCTAATTGGCCATCGCCTGGTTTCGGTGCATCCGGATCGCTATCATTTGCTTTAACATTGATCGTTACCGGCGTATTGATGAACGTCTTCACGTTATCATTATTGGCAACCGGCCTGTTGTTCACATCTGGATTTCTCTCCGGCAACACCTTAATTGTCACCAGTGCCGTCGCACAGCTACTCGGTGTATTACATGCCCGATACGGGAACGTAACGGTTCCGGTAAAGCCGGTTGGCGGTGTATACGTATAGCTACCATTGCTGGTGAGCGTTACCGTACCTGATGCCGGCTGCCCCAGTAACGTAGCCGTTAGTGGCAGACCATAGCCATTATCATTCGTCAACACATTACCTGGCACCGGCTGATTAACCGGTGTTGTGTTTATATCATCAATGGCCAGCGGCGTTTGTGCCGGATTACCAAGGATCGTAACAGGTACCCGTACGGTGTCACACAGATTAGTGCGGTTGTTACATAAGATGACACAGATCTGATCACTCGTACTGTTCACACCCGGATTCGGCGTGTATGATACACAAACCTGTTTAGGCAGTTCGATCGCATTTACAGTTGCAGTCCCCTTAGTTGGTCCTGAGCAAATTAAAGCAGTGTGCGTACCCGTCTCAACATCTTTGTACGGTAAACATACTTGCTTGGTCTGGCCTGGCTTCACTACAATTGGCGCATTTGTCAGAATTGGCTTAGATGGCTTCTGCGTTTCCGTAATTGTAATCGGTACAACTGCTGAACTACAGCGATTCAACTGATCACAAACCGTCACACACACTGTATCTGAGCCCGGAATGCCTGTAGTATTATTGTAGGTAATACACAGTTGTCCGTTCACAATTGCTACCGTTGCTATTCCTTTTTGCGGAGCACCACATATAGTTGCCGTGAGCTGATCTGTTGGAGATACCTTCAGAACAGGCGTACAAACGGTTGTCGACGTACTTTGTGGCAGTGTAATCGGCGTCACTACAATCTGAGGATTTCCGGTTGGCGGATTAAACGGATCAACAACTGTAATTGGTACCCGAACGGTATCGCAAAGGCCAGTCTGATCACAAACTATCAGACACACCTGATCTTCACCCACATAGTCGGTTGCAGGCGTATATGTATAGCATACCTGATGCGTAACATTGTTCACCGAAGCACTCACTGTTCCATGTGCAGGCTGGCTACAAACCGTAACGGTGTGGCTATCTGTCGGCGTGTCAATGATCGGCATACAGGCAATAACCGGTGTATTTTTTTCCGTTGTTTGTGATTGCCCTATCACCACCGGTGCCTTGAGACACACGGCTGACGTACTAAGCACAGTAGCTACGCGTGGCGCACTGGTACAACCGTTCAGCGTTTGTGTTACGGTATAGCTTAGTAACCCACTGGCTGCAGGCAAGGCTGTCACCGACGAACCGGTTACACCCGTTAAGCCCGGACCAGACCATGTAAATACAGCACCTGTTGCCCCCGTTGCCGATAATGTCAGACTGGCGGTATTACAAATTGTGGCAGACGATGGCTGTATTGTCGGCGCGACGAGCGTACACGGTGTTGGCAGAATCGTGATCGGGATGATCACCTGTGTACACTGACCCGTCTGGTCACACACCTGCACACACATCGACGTACTACCCGGCACGCTGCCTGGTGTGTAGGTCACACACAACACATGCGTCGTGTTATTGACCCCTACCTGTGCACCTCCTAAGCCCGGCGCACCGCATACCGTGGCAGTGTGGCTGTCGGTCGGCGTATCAGTAATACCCGTACATACCACTACCGGCTCATTCGGACGCGTCACAATCGACGGCGGAACCACTACCGGCGGTGTATTCGGCCCCGGCGGAACCGGATTCACAATCGTTACCGGAACACTCACCTGCGTACACAGACCAGTCTGGTCACACACCCGCAGACAGAAACTGTCATTGCCCGTCTCGCCCGCATTCGGCGTGTAGGTCAGACATACTTCATGCGTCGTATCATTCACCGTAGCCGATACCGAGCCTTTACCCGGACTGCTGCATACAGTAAACGTATGTGTATCTGCCACATTCGGGTCGATAATCGGCAGACATACCGTTGCCGGCTTGTTTACCGACGTTACCACCGGAATCACTACTACTACCGGAGGCTGACCGGTCGGCTGGGTTGCGCTTTCCGGTATCACTGTAATCGGAATAATCGTCTGCGTACAGTTACCGTAGCTGTCACATACCTGCACACAGGCCGTTGTCGGACCTGAGAACGTGGCTGTCGGTGTATAGGTCAGGCATACTTCGCGGCTGTTGCTGTTGGCACTCACTATGGCTGTGCCGCTTACCGGCTGACCACAGATGCTGGCCGTAAAGCTGTCCGGCTGATCACCGTCGGCCACCGGCATACAGACTGTCACCGGCTTGCCCTGCGGGGTTACCACCGGCTTGCCCACCAGCACCGGCGGCTGACTGGCCGGCCGTTGCACATCAATGCTCAGCGTGGCATTAGCACACTTGCCCGCCGTGTTGCAGACCGTGTACGGATAGCTGTCAGGACCCGCATAACCGCCCGCCGGTGTGTACGTGTAGCTGCCGCTGGTAGCCACCACTATCGTCCCGTGTACCGTCGG
>NZ_JBYFCJ010000032.1:77175-82829 GCF_057652235.1 Arsenicibacter sp. R0_47
GTACCAACCGATGGCTGACCCACCGACACCGTCGCGCTCAGCAACCCGTTGTTCGACGTGCCGCTGTCCGGATCCGTGTCGTTGGCCTTCACATTAATCACCACCGCCGTGTTCTGATACGTCTCGGTATTGTCGTTGTTGGCTACCGGCGGATTATTCAGCACCGGATTCGGCAGCGGGTTGACGTTCACCGTCACACAGGCGCTGCTGCTCAGAGCTGCCGTGTTGCTTACCGAGTAGCAGAAGCTCACCGTACCCGTGAAGCCCGTTGGCGGCGTGTAGGTGTAGCTGCCGTTCGGCGAGAGCGTCACCGTGCCGTTCACCGGCTGACTCAGCAGGCTCGCCGTCAGCGGAAGACCCTGCGGATCCACATCGTTGGTCAGCACATTGCCCGGAACCGGTGTATTCACGTTCGTATTATTGATATCGTTCTTCGCAATTGGCGACTGTACAGTCGAACCTTGTACATCAATGTAAACGGTTGCTTTACTACACAAGCCCGCTGTATTGCAAGCTGTATAGGTAAAACTATCCGCTCCGATATATCCGGTCGATGGTGTATAAGTGTAACTACCTGTCGAACTGAATATTACAGAACCATGTGATGGCTGAGCCGATGCAAACGTCAGCGAAAGCGCCGGCGTATTCGGATCAGAGTCATTGCCGGCAACTGTGGCCGTCTTTGAGGTGTTCACACTCGTCAGGATGGCATCATCGACAGCAATCGGCGCCACCGTTGTACCTGTTGCGGACGTTGGCAGAACGATTACCGTTACCAATGCTGTCGAGCAGAGTGAACTTGTGGCTTTATCACAAACCTCATATGGGAAAGTAACCACCCCCGTGAGGCCTGCCGGGGGAGTGTAGGTTACCGTTCCATCGTTGTTTACTGTTGCTGTTCCCGCAGATGGCTGACTGATGATTGTCGGATTTTTCAATTTCCCCTCATTCGTTGAGGGATCATCCGGATCGCTGTCATTCGCCAGTACTGCAATTACTACCGGCTTACCTGATTCTGTGCGGGAAGCATCGTTATTGGCCACCGGAGGATCATTGCCTGGTGTCGGAAGCGGTAACACGTTAATGCTTACACATGCCGAACTGCTCTGTCCCGCCGTATTACTGATGGAGTAACAGAAACTTACTGTACCCGTAAAATCGGTTGGCGGTGTATAGGTATAACTACCTGTTGTGGTCAGACTTAGACTTCCTAGCGGCGGGCTTAGTAGCGAAACCACTAATGGGGTTCCTAACGGATTAATATCATTTGTTATAACAGTACCAGATACCGGTGTATTGATATTTGTAATATTAATATCAGGAATTGCAAGGATTGGCAACTGACAGTCGGCAGCAGACCCGGTTATGGCAATAAATTGTTCAAGCGGATTCTGATTACCACCAGCCGGCTGACCCGAAGCTGAGTTAAAGTTATTTACCACACTCAGCCCAAATGTATTTAATGCCGCATTAACAAAAGGGTCACTATTTATTATTGGCTGAATCGGACCATAACAACCATTACCCTTAAAAGTAAATAAGGCTACCGGAGTTCCTGATGTAAATTTACCCAGGTTTGACTCTGCAGGGCTTTTGCCAATCACGTAATAAGCTACTGCTGAGTTCAAGGCACCCTGATAATCCTGTTGGATTACATTTCCATTCGTTAGCGTCAGTGATAATCCCTGACCGAACTTTGCAGGATTTTTTTCCCACGTTTGTGTCGACGTTGCATCCGTAATATTCTGGATTTCAAACCCTATCGGCACTTTGATGGTAAACTGAGCTGTTGATACCAACTCATTCTGGCCAGTGTTGTTAGTATTTGGCGTAGAATAATCTGGCACTGCCCAAGCTGTATAAACCTGATTTTGCGGATTATACGTCACCTGGAACTTCACCGTGTTGGGAGAGTTCTGCCCTTGTACCCAATGACCGCTTATAACCATAAGCAAGCCTAATAGCCAGGTAAAATAGCGATTCATATTTGTTACGTTTTTCATGGTTATAGTCTAAGAAACTATGGATTGCCGGCGAACATGCCAGGCGGCGGGCATAACGTTTATTATGCCCGCCCTATTTCCGTTAAGGCAATTGTTCAATGATGATAAAGTTGTTCTGACCGGCAATATTTCCAGGATGGTTTTTAATTATATTCTGATAGATATAATTCACATCCGTGTCTCCACCCTGGTATCTTGTTTCTCCATCCAGATTTATATCTCCGCCGAAATAACCTTTAAGAACATAGAAATTTGACCCCAGAATATTAAGCGGTGACCCTTTTACCATTGTAAAGATTACAGCGACATCATTACTTCCTCCTTGATAAAGTACCGTGTTGTCTCCGGAGGTATTACCAGCCCACATGGCTACACCTTGCGCTACCGTTACCTGCGACTGATTTATCGCGGTTACCGCTTTGCGATAGGTAGGTGTACTCGGGCTCCGGAAATCTACCACAGTACCAGTTACTGACAATGGAATTGCCGTAGCTGTCATAACACCTAAATGGTTTCGGTGCCGGACTGATACATAATAGTCTCCCGCCGATACATTATTAAATGTTAAAGGAGAGACGCCATCAATCTCAACAATGTCTCCATCCCGCTGAATCAATGCAGGCCGGCTGTCTACAACAAGCGTCATATTCGACGGACTTCTCAATTCAACAAACACCCAATCGACAATGGCATTGGTACCTGTTACACTGAAAATTGAAGTAGCATTGGCAATTGACCCTACAGCCGTCAACGTTTTCAGCGCAGTAAAGCTACTGTATGGACTTTCGGTTGGAATTAAATTTTTCACCCTTAAATCGTCCCGCATAATGCCATTTACTGCTGTTATTCCGAAAAGAGCTCCCTGTAGCCACGCTTTTGGTAGTAATTTCAAACCGGTCAGAGCTTGTATTACAACACTTACCGTAGCTTTATCACATTTACCCGCTGTGTTACAAACTGTATAAGTAAAGCTATCTGGTCCCACGTATCCAGTTGCCGGCGTATACGCATAGCTGCCGTTTGTACTCATTACTACCGTACCATTGGAAGGCTGCCCGCTAGCATATGTCAGACTCAACGGCGGACTATTCAGGTCATAATCATTGGTTGCTACCGTTGCAGCCTTCGGTGTATTTACCATCGTAAGAATCGCATCATCTACAGCTACCGGTGCTAATGTTGTACCCACAGGTGGTGTCGGCAATACATTCACTGTCACTAAAGCTGTTGCACACAATGGCGCGGCAGCCTGATCACAGATACGGTACGGGAAGCTGGCAACCCCGGTGAAGTTAGATGCCGGTGTAAATACGACACGTCCATTCACTACAGTTGCTGTGCCCACACTCGTGCTTAACAATGGTGTGATGAGTGTTGGCGTACCCAGCTGTCCTTCAGGGAATGCTGAATTATCCGGATCCATATCATTAACGGCAACAGCAATAGTGACTGCAACGCCCTGTGTTGTTTCCGCCGCATCATTATTAGCAACGGGCGGATTATTCCCTGCCACCGGTTGTGGCAATACATTCACCGTCACACATGCGCTGCTGCTCAAACCAAGTGTGTTACTTACTGAATAGCAGAATGTAGTCGTTCCTGTAAATCCAGTTGGAGGAGTATAGGTATAGCTACCATTGCCCGAAAGCGAAACTGTCCCGTTAGCTGGCTGGTATAACAAAGCAGTCGTCAACGGTAAGCCCTGAGGATCACGATCATTAACCAATACATTACCCGACACCGGAGTATTTAAATTGGTATTTGCAATATCAGATTTAGCAATTGGGGGCATACAGAATGATCGTAATATGATTTCCGCTAAATAGACCCCTGATTTACAGACCCCCTGCGTTATAAAGAAGTTATCATAAGTACCAGGCAACAACCCGGTAACACTTAAGACACCACTATTATTCACAATGCCAGACACAGCTTTTGCCAGACCATTAAAATTATAATGGAATATGAAAATTTGTCCTACAGGTAGTCCGGATAACAATAGTTTTCCGTCATCGCCCTGACAACCAGCATCTACACTGCTTAATGTTGCTTGCGTAGGGGTTGGTAACGTTGGATTGCTTAATATAAAGGGACCAGCCAGCGGCGCAGACGTACAACCAGAAGCATTAATCAAAACAATATTTGTGTAACTCCCAGTCGTCAGTCCTGTTAAAGAAAACACTCCGTTTGCATTAGTAGTTAGCTGCACTGGCGGAGTAACCTCACCATCTTTTTGGTATGCCAATAAATATGGAGTATTGGCGAATAGACCAGTAAAGCTTATAATACCGGTTGCAGTACCACAAGTAACAGGATTTTGAGTAACAACCATAGCAGCCGTTAGTGTCGGAGCCATAGGGTTTGTTAATACGACCGCCGATAAATTTTGTACTGAGCTACAGTTATTAGCACCTAATGATGTAATCAGATAACTTCCATCGCTCAGCCCAGTCAAGGAGGCTAATCCACCAGAGTTACTTGTTAAAATCACGTTTTGCCCCACTCCCCCATTCTTACTAAAGGTTAGAGAATAGGTTGTCATGGCAGTTAACCCGGATAAACTTATACTTCCAGTGTTACTGCCACAGGCGATTGGATTATTACCCTGTAGCTGACTTTGAGCCAACGTTGGTGCCATTGGATCTGTCAGTATCAATGTTACCGTAGAAGGTTGACTAGGACATCCCACAGCATTAGCATAGGCAAAACCGCTGTAACTTCCTTGAGTTAATGCTGTTATACTCGCAATTCCGCTCAAGTTTGTAACGATTGTTACTGTTTGCGCCACTCCACCATTTTTATTATATGAAAGTGTATAGCTTGTACTTGGACTTAAGCCACTTACACTTATTTGCCCTGTTGCAGATCCACAGCTTATTGGATTAAACGTAGTAAATCTACCCACCGTGAGTGCAATCGGCCCCGGCCCATTCCCCATGGCAACAGTACCGGAATATAGTGGTGACGAACATGTAGGTGTGATGTAGCTAAACATACCATATATACCAACTCCCAAATTTGGTATACGTAAAGCGCCATTTGGATCACTTATTCCACTGTATGTCTGTGCAACTCCATTTTTCTGGTACTTTATCAGCACGCTCGTACTCAATGGCAAGCTTGTAACTAAAATATATCCGTCGCTTAATCCGCAAACACTTGGGTTGAACGCATTTACATCGTTATATCCTAATACCGGACAATTCGGTGAACACGTAGTTGTCAGCGTCAAAGGATCAGCCAAAATACCTGATTTACAAATGCCTTGACTGATAAAAAACTGGCTATATATTCCCGCACTCAACCCAGTAACGCTAATCTGTCCGCTAGCTGTAGCTGTTAAGTTAGATGCTTTAGATAGTCCCAAAATCTGATAATGAAATACATATACCTGTCCGGGAACTAAACCATTTAACGTCAGCGCACCATCATCTCCATTACCACTACATGTTAAGTTTGTCCCAAACAAAGTAGCTGTTGTTGGAGTTGGTAAAGAAATATCACTTAACGTAACCGTCCCTGTAAATGGCAGGGATGAACACAAACCAGCATCCACTAAAACGATTCCGGTATAATGAGATGGTCTAATTTATCGGCACAGTGAACTTGCTTAACTTCGCAAGATCATGCAGCAACTAAGCAGACCTAAAA